>CAZAFV010000006.1:0-77048 GCA_964484385.1 uncultured Acidimicrobiales bacterium | reverse complement strand
GACTCGCAGGAAGCCGTGCTCGACGACGCCTACCTGCTGTTCATGCAGGGCAAGATCTCCGCGGTCCGCGACGTGCTGCCGGTGCTCGAGAAGGTCACCCAGATGGGCAAGCCGCTCCTGATCATCGCCGAGGACGTCGAGGGCGAGGCCCTCGCCACGCTGGTGGTCAACAAGATCCGCGGCACGATCCGCTCGGCGGCCGTGAAGGCCCCTGGGTTCGGCGATCGTCGCAAGGCGATGCTGGCCGACATGGCCATCCTGACCGGCGGCCAGGTCATCAGCGAGGACGTCGGCCTCAAGCTGGAGAACACCACGCTCGACCTGCTGGGCACAGCCCGGCGCGTGGTCGTCACCAAGGACGAGACGACCATCATCGAGGGCTCCGGCGACGAGTCCGAGGTGCGCGGCCGGATCGAGCAGATCAAGAACGAGATCGAGAACACCGACTCCGACTACGACCGCGAGAAGCTGCAGGAACGGCTGGCGAAGCTGGCCGGCGGCGTGGCGGTGCTGCGTGTCGGCGCGGCCACCGAGGTCGAGCTGAAGGAGAAGAAGCACCGCATCGAGGACGCGGTCAGCACCACCAAGGCGGCCATTGAGGCTGGTGTGGTGGCCGGCGGCGGTGTCACGCTGGTGCGTGCCGAAGAAGCGGTGCGCTCTGTTGCAAACGGCCTCGACGGCGACGAGTCCACCGGTGCGCGGCTCGTGGAGCGCGCGCTGGCCGGACCGCTGAAGCAGATCGCCGAGAATGCCGGCCTCGAAGGCGGCGTGGTGGTCAGCCGGGTGCGCGAGCTCGACGGTTCCATGGGCCTCAACGCTGCCTCCGGCGAGTACGAGGACCTGGTTGCGGCGGGCGTGATCGACGCTGCCAAGGTGACGCTGTCGGCGCTGCAGAACGCCTCGTCGATTGCTGCGCTGTTCCTCACCACCGAGGCTGTGATCTGCGACGAGCCCGACTCGGGCGGCGGTGCTCCCGGCATGCCGGACATGGACTTCTAGCGGAAGCCTCCCCAAACCCCCAAAGAACAGCCCAACCCAATCGAACCGGCCCGGGTCCCCCACCCGGGCCGTTTCGCGCCCGCACCCGATGTCTGACTGAGCCGTGCGGGGGGTGCCGGTACCCTGACCGGATGCGGCGGGGGCGCACGATGCGGGTGCTGGTGGACCGGCTGCGGCAGGGCGAGTGGCGGCGGTCGCCCGATGAGGTCGTGGTGGAGGAGCCGCTCGAGATCCGCCTCGACGGGCACATGGTGGCCACCACCATGCGCACCCCCGGCCACGACTACGAGTTGGCGGCGGGGTTCTGCGCAGGCGACGGGCTGCTCGGTGATGCGGCAGTGACGGGGGTGCGTTACTGCGGCGAGGGTCCTGCGGCCGAGTTCGAATACAACGTCGTCACGGTGGAGACCGGCGGCAAGGCGCCGGTGCCGACGCCCCGTCTCGGCAACGTCAGCGCCGCCTGCGGGATCTGCGGCAGCACCACCATCACCGACATGGCCGCCCGCCTGGGACCGCTGGTGGGCACCCGTCAATTCAGTGTCGACGCCGTGCACGCTGCCATGGCTGCAGTGCCCAATGCGCAGGAGATGTTCGGCCGCACCGGTGGGCTGCATGCCGCCGCCACCTTCGACGCCGAGGGCCGTATCGATGTGCTGCGCGAGGACATCGGGCGCCATAACGCAGTCGACAAGGTGATCGGGAGGCGACTCCTCGACGGGCGTGACGATGCCGGCGCAATGGCCCTGTTCGTGAGCGGTCGGGCCAGTTTCGAGATGGTGCAGAAGGCGTGGGCGGCTGGGATCGGCACGCTCATCGCTGTCAGCGCGCCCAGCTCGCTGGCCATCGAGTCGGCGCGGGCCGCGGCCATCACGCTCGCAGGCTTCGCACGCGGCGACGAGCTGAACGTGTACAGCGGCAGCCTGGCAGGGGTTCCCGAGCGTCTCGGGGAACTCGCTTCGCCCTGAGCTTCCCGCTCTTGTTCCCATCCTGATGCGATTGGGCTCACGGGCCGCTCGGGCCCGGGGGCTCAGCCTCATAGGCTGCGCGGGTGTCACAGATGCCGGAGGTGACGACGTCGGTCGGGTGGGGGGTGCTGCACCTGTTCTGCAAGCTGACCCCCGCAGCCGACCGCTCGGGCCTGCTCGCCGCTGTCGAGGCCACTGCCGACAGTGACCACCAGGTGCTGACCGTGGCCGTGCTGGGACACAAGGCCGATGTCGGCTTCATGGCGCTGGGGCCCGACCTGTGGCGGCTGCGCAACCTGCAGACGCAACTCCAGCAGGCCGGCCTCGAGGTCGCCGACAGCTACGTCTCGATGACCGAGGTGAGCGAGTACGCGCCCGACCTGCCACCCGAGATGAAGACGCCTCGGCTCTACCCGCAGCTGCCGCCCGAGGGCAAGCGGGCCTTCTGCTTCTACCCCATGTCGAAGCGCCGTGGAGCCGTGGCCGAAGGCAGCGGCAACTGGTTCACACTGCCGTACGACACCCGCCGCGAGCTGATGTACGAACACGGCACGTCAGGCCGCAAGTTCCGGGGCCGCATCCTGCAGGTCGTCACCGGTTCCACTGGCGTCGACGACTTCGAGTGGGGCGTGACGCTGTTCGGCGAGCACCTCGACGACCTCAAGGAGGTCGTGTACACGATGCGCTTTGACGAGGCGAGCGCCGTCTACGGCGAGTTCGGCACCTTCTACACGGGACTGCTGGCCGACACCCCCACGGTTCTCGATCGCATCGGCCTCTAGTTGAGCAAGGCGGGTACCTGAGCCCGCTGAGCGTCTTAGTCTGTTCGCAAGCTGGGTCGTCCCGGCGCTGAACCAACCGCTCATCGAGGTTGCGATGTCTGAGTACTCCGCCCCCGTCGACGACATGCTGTTCGTGCTCGAGCATGTGGCCGATCTGGAGGATCTGGCCGGGCACGAACGGTTCGCGCACGCCGATCTGGAGACCGCGAGCGCGCTTCTGGACGAAGCCGGCCGCTTCATGTCTGCCGAGGTTGCCCCGCTGAACGTGCCCGGCGACCAGCAGGGGCTCGACTTCGACGACGGCGTGATCACCCACCCCGACGGCTTCGCAGATGCCTACCGCAAGTTCGTCGACGCCGGCTGGAACGGCATGGCCTTCGACGACGACTTCGGCGGCGGCGGGATGCCGTGGTGCGTCGGCCTGGCCGTCCAGGAGATGCTGACGTCGGCCAGCATGGCGTTCAGCCTGTGCCCGCTGCTGACCCAAGGCGCCATCGACGCCCTCACCCACCACGCCGACGAGACGCTGCAGCAGACGTTCCTGCCCAAGATGATCAGCGGCGAGTGGTCGGGCACGATGAACCTGACCGAGCCGCACGCCGGCTCCGACGTGGGCGCCCTCACCAGCCGTGCGATCCCGCAGGACGACGGCAGCTACCTCATCACCGGCACGAAGATCTTCATCACCTACGGCGAGCACGAGCTGGCCGACAACATCGTGCACCTCGTGCTGGCACGCACGCCCGACTCGCCCCCGGGCACCCGCGGCATCAGCCTGTTCCTGGTGCCCAAGTACCTGGTCAATGCCGACGGATCGCTGGGGAAACGCAACGACCTGCGGGCGGTGTCCACCGAGCACAAGATCGGCATCCACGCCAGCCCGACCTGCGTGATGTCCTACGGCGACGAGGGCGGCGCGGTCGGCTATCTCGTGGGCCCGGAGCACGGCGGCATGCGCGCCATGTTCACCATGATGAACAACGCCCGGCTGTCAGTGGGCCTGCAGGGGCTGTCGCTCACCGAGCGGGCCTACCAGCAGGCGCGGGAGTATGCGCTCACTCGCAAGCAGGGGCGGGCGATCGGCGCCGAGCTGCCGCCGGGCGAGTCGTCGCCGATCGTGGATCACGCCGACGTGCGGCGGATGCTGCTGACGATGCGTGCGAACGCCGAGGCCATGCGCTGCGTGATGTACCTGAATGCGGCGGCCATCGACCGCTCCATCGTGGCAACCGATCCCGACGAGCGCGAGCGGGCCGACGAGCTCACCGCGATCCTGACGCCGATCAGCAAGGGCTGGGGCACCGATCTCGGCGTCGAGATGACCTCGCTCGGTGTGCAGGTGCACGGCGGCATGGGTTACGTGGAGGAAACCGGTGCCGCACAGCACTGGCGCGACAGCCGGATCGCCCCGATCTACGAGGGCACCAACGGCATCCAGGCGGCCGACCTGGCCTTCCGCAAGCTGCCGCTCGGCGGCGGCGAGGCCATGGCCCGCCTCATCGGCGAGATGGGCGCGACGGCGGGGGCTTTGGCCGCCAGTGACGATGCCGATCTGGCGGCGATCGGGGCTGCGCTGGCCGACGGCGTCGCAGCAATGGGCGACGCGGCGATGTGGCTGGGCGGTCAGCTCTCGACGGCACCGAACGACGTGGCCGCTGGTTCGTCGCCGTTCATGCGGCTCGCTGGCGTTGTGGTCGGCGGTTGGCTGCTGGGCCGCAGTGCGGAGGCGGCTGCCGGGTTGCTGGCGCAGCAGGGCCTGACCGTTGCGGAAGCCCGCGACGGGGGCGCAGCGACGGCCGACGGTGCCGCGTCGCCCCAGTTCCTGGCCGACAAGGTCACCACCGCTCGCTTCTATGCCGACCAGATCCTGCCGTCGGCTCGCGGGCTGGTGCCTGCGGTCACCGGCGGCGCCGAGCTGTTCTACGCCATCCCGGCCGACCGGCTCTGAGCCGCCCGGCGCCGCACTGATGACGTTGGGCGAGGGCAAGAACGGGAGCGGCGAGATGCCCGGCCCCGAGCGCTCGGGTGCCACATCGACGGCGTCAGCCTCGCTCGGAGCGGAAGGGTTGAGCGTGCCGGATGCGTCGGTGGCCGCCGACGGGAAGCTTGACCGGCTGCGCGGGTTCTTCTCGCAGTCGGGGCCGGTGGTGGTGGCGTTCAGCGGCGGTGTCGATTCGTCGCTGGTGGCGTGGGCGGCCAACGACGTGCTCGGTGACGATGCCCTCTGCGTGACGGCTGTCTCGCCCAGCCTCGCGACCGACGAAGCGGCCGACTGCGCGGCCCTGGCGGCCGAGTGGGGACTGGCCTGGCAGACGGTCGAGACCGACGAGATGTCACGCGCTGCGTACCGGGTGAACGACGCCGACCGCTGCTTCCACTGCAAATCAGCGCTCATGGATCAGCTTGAACCGCTCGCGGCGGCACATAGCTCGATGGTGGTGCTCGGCGTCAACCTCGACGACCTGGGCGACCACCGGCCGGGCCAGCACGCTGCGAGCGAGCGCGGCGCCCGCTTCCCGCTGGTTGAAGCCGGTTTCACCAAGGCCGACGTGCGGCGCGTCAGCGCGGATCTCGGCTTGCGCACGTGGGACAAGCCGGCGGCTGCGTGCCTGGCCTCGCGGGTGCCCTACGGAACGCAGGTGACGGTGCCGCTGCTGGCGCGGCTCGATCGGGCCGAAGCGGCACTGCGCCGGCTGGGTTTCGGCCAATTGCGGGTGCGCGACTACGGCGACATAGCGCGCATCGAGCTGCCGCTCGACGATCTGGGCGAAGCAGTCCGGCAGCGAGAAGCGATCGTGGAGGCGATCAGCGGTGTCGGCTACCGCTATGTCACGCTCGACCTAGAAGGCTTCCGCTCAGGCAATCTCAACGGCGCCCTCGCCGACGGCAACTGCGTTGCTCCCGCCAAGGCCCAAGAGGCCGGCCGATGAGCGCCGGCCTCCCCGGGACCGATCGATGATCGCGACCGACGCCGACGCACCGCAGTCGCCCGTCGCTCCGGTGCCTGGTTCGGCGGGCGAAGCCAGCAGGCAGTGCGGTGAAGGGGCTGCAGCGCCGGTGCCGGCATCGGTGGAGGAGGCAGCGGAGTTGCTGGCCGACGGCGCGATCGCTGCGCTGCCCGGGTGGGTGGCGCGCTGCGTGGATTGGGCGTGCGAACGTGCTGGCGTGACCGCACAGGAACTCGGCGAGCTGGCACGAGCGGCAGGCGTGCAGTGCGTCGCTGAGATCGGTCCGCCGCTGCGCGACCTGCTGGCCACCGATGTCGACGAGCAGCAGACCACCCCTCTGACCGTGCTGCGCAGCGCTGTGCGATTCCCGACCCAGGTGCTGGCCGACGGCGGCGTGCCTGCACCCGACCGCGACGACTTCGACGCTTCCCGTTTCCCCAACGATCCCTACGGACTCACCCCGGCTTCGTTCGCCGACATCGACCCCGATCTCGGCCCGATCGGTATCGCCTGGGGCGCAGCGAAGGCATTCGAAGTGCTGCAGCGTCGGCGCACGGCCGAGCCTGCGAGGCGCGATGACACGGCCGAGCCTGCGAGGCGCGATGACACAGCAGAGGGGCAACGATGACGTCGTTCGGCGAGCGGCGGGCTGCCCTGATCCGGATCGCTGATGCAGCCGAGCTGCCGGCGGCGCTGTCTGCGCTGACCGACTCGTGGCTGGCCGAGCGCTTCGAGACCGAAGCTGCCGAGTGCGGGCTTTCGAGTGCGCCGGGGGACAGCGCGAACGGGGCCGGCACGGGCGTGGCGCTCGTGGCCGTCGGCGGCTACGGCCGCGGCGAGCTGTGCCCCGGCAGCGACATCGACCTGCTCCTGCTGCACGACGGCCGTGAGTCGCTGCTGGAGAGCCGCGGCGCACTCGGGGACAGCTCGCATGGCGGCAACCTGGCCGACCGCCTGTGGTACCCGATCTGGGACGAGAAGCTGAAGCTGGGCCACGCAGTGCGCTCGCTGTCCGACACGCTCGAATTGGCAGCGTCGGACATCGACACGGCAACGGCGCTGGCAGATGCCCGCCACCTCGCCGGCGACGGCGGCCTCACTGCACGGCTTATCGAAGGAGTGACGGCGGACTGGCACGACAATGCACCGGGACGGCTCGACGAGCTGCAGCGCGCCGTGAGCCGTCGGCACAACCAGAGCGGCGAGGTGGCATTCCTGCTGGAGCCCGATCTGAAGACCGGCCGTGGCGGGCTGCGTGATGCGCACGCGATCCGCTGGGCGCGGCTGGCGGGTGCCCAGCTTCCCGCCGCAGACACCGAACGCCTCGCGGAGGCCTACCAGACGCTGCTGCGGGCACGGGTGGAACTGCATCGCACCACCGGCCTGCGCAGCGACGTGCTGTCGGCCGACGACCAGGACGCCGTGGCCGAGCGATCAGGCGCCATCGACGCCGACGCGTTCGTGGCCGAGATTGCGCAGGCCGGGCGCGTCATCGCCTTCCTGTCGGACCAGCTGTGGTCGAGCGTCGCCCGCCAGCACACCGAGCTCGCTGCCCCCGAGGTCGACATCGCCGGGCTGTCGGTGCGCGACGGCGAGCTGGCGATCGACGGCGACCCCGCAACCGACGTCGTGCTGGTGCTGCATGCGGCGGTGCAGTCGGCCCGCAGCGGCGTGCCGATCAGCCGAGCCAGCCTCGACAAGCTGGCCGAGCGCCAGGCGAGCTTCCCCGACCCGTGGCCTCACGGCGCACGGGCGCTCTTCGTGGAACTGCTGAGCTGCGGGCACAAGGCCATCGACGTCATCGAGACGCTCGACTACTTCGACGTGTGGACGCGGGTGCTGCCCGAGTGGGCACCCAACCGCAATCGCCCCCAGCGCTCCCGCTACCACCGCTTCACGGTCGACCGGCACCTGCTCGAAGCCGTCGCCGAGGCGGCCCGCTTCACCCACCGGGTGGCACGCCCCGACCTGCTGGTGATGGGTGCGCTGCTGCATGACATCGGCAAGGGCTACCCGGGCGATCACACGCAGGCCGGCATGCGACTGGCCGGTCCCATCGCCCGGCGCTGCGGCTGGAGTTCCGACGATGCCGACACGCTGGTGCGCCTCGTGCAGCACCACCTGCTGCTGACCGATGTGGCGACCCGCCGCGACCTCGACGACCCGCTGACCGTGGCCACCGTCGCGCGGGCCGCCGAGACTCCCGAGTTCCTGGAACTGCTGGCCGTGATGACCGAAGCCGACTGCCTGGCGACCGGTCCCATGGCGTGGGGCGAGTGGACGTCGAACCTGGTGACCGCCCTGGTCGAGATGACCACCGAGCACATGAGCGGCGCGGATCAAGCATCGCCGGGCCACCGCCGCCTGCTCACCGAAGAGGTGGTGGAGCTGATGGCAGCGGGCGAGACGGCGCTACGCGTGGACGACGACGTGCTGACCGTGGTGGCGCCCGACGAGCGGGGCCTGTTCAGCCGAGCCGCGGGCGTGCTGGCGCTGCGGGGGCTCGACGTGCTGCAGGCCGACGCCTATTCGAGCCCGGCGGGCATGGCGGTGTCGTCGTTCCGCATCGTGCCGCCCGACACGCCAGTGGACTGGGACCGGGTCGTCTTCGATGTGCGTCGATCGCTGCGGGGGCACCTCGCGCTGGAGGCGCGTATTGCCGAGCGGGCGCGCGTGTACCGGCGCCGCCGGGCGCTGTCGGCGACGCGGGCCGCCACGAGGGTCACCTTCGATGCCGAGTCGGCCACCGGCGCCACAATCGTGGAGATCCGCACCGAGGATCACATCGGCGTGCTCTACAAGGTGACGAGGGTGCTGGCCGAGATGGGCCTCGACATCCGCTCAGCCAAGATCCAGACGCTGGCGAACGAAGTGGTCGACTCGTTCTACGTGGTCGGCCCCGACGGGCCCGTCATCGACGAGGCGCACCAGCGAGAGGTAGAGCTGGCCCTCCGCCACGCCCTCGCCTAGCGCAGCTGATCAGTCTGGTTCCTGCTGACGCAAACTGATCAGTCGGGTTCCTGCTGGCGCAGGAACTGCTCCAGCTCGTCGATGAGGCCGTCGGGGTTCTCGACCATCTCGCTGAAGTCCTCCACGGCTTCAGCGGCCGACTCTTCGAGGATCTGCTGCGCGTACTGGGCGAGCGTGTCGTCGCCGGCGACCAGCTCGTCGATCTGGCGGCCGTAGTTGGCGGCGGCGCTGTGCAGCTCCGACTCGCCCAGCGTGACCACCGTGGAGACGCCCAGCGATTCGGCCATCTCGATGATCACGTCGCAGAACGTGCGCCAGCGCAGGCGGGGCTCCACGCCGAGCACGGTGACTACCGGCCGGCCGTTGTCGACCTCGCCGATGCGCACATCGGGCGTGGGCCAGTCGATCTTCCGCTCGCCCTCGACAACCTGCACGCTGGGCCGCACCGAGGCGAAGTCGTAGAAGTACTCGGGGTCGATGTGGGCTACCGGATGGCAGCGGAAGCGCCGGCGCAGGTACTTGGCGGATTCGGTGGCTGCATCGCCGGCGTCGTTCCAGCCCGAGAACGCTGCAATGAGGATGGTGTCCTTGCCGGGTTCGGGTCGCTCCAACCACTCAAGATGGCCCACGTCGGCGAGGCTAGCGGCACCCTGTTGTGAGCCGACCCTGTGCGGCGCGCCCGCTGCGGAGGCGGCAGCAGCCTCAGCGACCAGCGATCCGGCTGGTCGCAACGTCGCAGAGTCTCCTGCCGCCTCCACAGCTATGACGTCTGTGCCCCGAGGCCCATGCCTTCGGCAAGTTCCGTAGTCGTACGATGCTCATCGTGGCGGAACCTGGCACGTCGGCGGCTGGCTCGGACGCTGGTGTTCGCATCGAGGTGTGCGACGTTGTTGACGATGCGTTGGTGGGGGCGTTCGCGCGGTTGCACCCGCAGCTGTCCAGCTCGCCGCCGCCTGATGCCGCGGCGCTGGAGCGCATCGTCGGTCATCCGGCGAACACGGTGCTCATCGCGCGAGACGGCGCCGGGGAGATTTTGGGCGCGATGATCCTCGTGCTCTTCCCGCTGGCCAGCGGTTTGCGGGCTTGGATCGAGGACGTTGTGGTGGACGAGTCGGCGCGGGGCCGCGGCATTGGTGCTGCGCTCAACCGGCGGGCCATCGAGATCGCCCGGCAGGCAGGCGCCCGCACGGTGGATCTGACCTCGCGACCCGACCGGGAGGCCGCCAACCGCCTGTACGCCCGGCTCGGCTTCAACCAGCGGAGCACCAACGTCTACCGACTCGACCTGTAAGTACGGTTTGAGCGCGAGCGTCGCGCCGCACCATCTTGAGGAGGCCCCAGAACCATGGATCCCGACAGCATCAACTTGGGTCTGTTCGTGTTGCGAGTGATCGTGGGCGTCACCCTGGCGCTCCACGGCATCGCCAAGTTCCGCGGCGGCATCCGCGGCGTCGGCAACTGGTTCGCCGCCGAAGGGCTGCGCCCGGGACTGCTCCACGCCTACCTGGCTGCCCTCACCGAGATTGGTGCTGGCATCGGCTTGGCGCTCGGGCTGCTGACGCCCCTGTCCGCGATGGCCTTCATCGGCGTGATGACCACCGCCGGGTGGGTCGGCCACCGCAAGAATGGCTTCTTCATCATCCGTGAGGGCTGGGAGTACGTGTTCGTGCTGGCCGTGGCCGCCGCGGCCGTGGCGGCGACCGGTCCGGGCGACTGGTCGGTTGACAACGCGCTTGGCCTCGACTGGAGCGGGCCGGTCTGGTTCGTGATCGCCATCGCCGGCGGGCTGGTCTCCACGCTGTCGCTGCTGGCCGCGTTCTACCGGCCGAACGCTCCAGCGGAGCAGTGACCGCCTCGTTCCGCTTGCAACGCTTCGCCGGATCCTCTCGCGCCCAGAGATCCGCGCAGCCGAGATCCCCGCAGTGAGATCGTCGTCGTGAGGCGCGAGCGATGAGGTGGGGGTTCTTCGGGCGGCTGGTCGGCTACAGCACGGTGTCGGCTGGCACGGTGGTGGTGACCCAGGCCGTGCTGGTGGTGGCCTATGCGGTGCTGGGGTGGCCGGCAGTCGCGGCCAACGTGGTGGCGGTGTGCGTCGCCGCCGGGCCGGCCTACCACGCCAACCGGCGCTGGGTGTGGTCTCGCACCGACCGCCACTCGCTCACTGGCGAGATCCTGCCCTTCTGGGCCTACAGCCTCGCCGGGCTCGGCATATCGTCGCTGCTGGTGGCGCTGGCCGACCGGTGGTGGCAGTCGACCGTGGCCGTCTCGGCGGCAAACCTCATCGGCTTCGGCGTCTTGTGGGCTGGGAAGTTCATCCTGCTGGATCGGGTGCTGTTCGCTCGGCCCGAGGCCCCCTTCGGCGGCCGTCCCGACGCCCGCCGCGCAGCGGACACCCCGGAAGCGTGATGAACCCCGAGCTGGCGGTGCTGGCCCGGCAGGTGAAGGGCTTCATGCCCCACGACGAAGGCCTGGCGCTGTACCGCGCCGCCGCCGAGGTCGCCTCGCTGGGACCGCTGGTGGAGATCGGCTCGTACTGCGGCAAGTCGGCGGTGTACCTGGGTGCTGCTGCCGCAACCGCTGGCGGCGTGCTGTTCACCATCGACCATCACCGTGGCTCAGAAGAGATGCAGGCCGGCTGGGAGCATCACGACCCTGGGCTGCTGGACGCCCGGACCGGTCGTATGGACTCGCTGCCGATCCTGCGCCAGACCCTCATCGACGCGGGCCTCGAAGACACCGTCGTGGCCATCGTGGGCGACTCGGTCACGGTCGCGGCGCACTGGTCGAGTGCGGCACTCGTGTTCATCGACGGCGGCCACGGGCAGGCGCCGGCCCACGCCGATTACGAGGCGTGGTCGCCGAAAGTGATGCCGGGTGGGCTGCTGGCCATCCACGACGTGTTCCCGGATCCCGCCGACGGCGGCCGGCCTCCCTACGAGATCTGGCTGCGAGCCCTCGACGACGGCTTCGCTGAATATGCAGCCGCCGGCAGCCTGCGCGTGCTGCGCAGACCGGTCAGCCGGTGACACTGGCCGGCGCGACGCCGGTTGTGTGCGTTTTGTTGGGGCCGGTCGGGCCACGGCATCCGGCCTCTGGCCAGACCGGTCAGCCGCTCGGCGTCGTGATGAGTGTGCCCGCGGCGCTGCTGCGGCGGTCGAGCGCGTCGACGGCCAGCAGCACAGCCGCGGCGGTGTAGCTGGAGCGCTCGCCGTCGGGAAAGGTCCGGGACTTGGGCACGACCCAGCCGGTGTAGTAGCTGCCGTCGTCATTGCGCATCGCAGATGTGGCCTCGACGAGCCGGCGGGCAGTGGCGGCGCTGCCGGACCGCAGGTAGGCGAGCGCGCACTCACAGGTCTCCGCCGCGGTCACCCAGGACTGGTCGGCCACGCAGCGCACGCCTTGACTCAACAGAAACTTGGGTGCGCCTGCAGCGAGGTGAGACCGGGCCTGCGCGCCCGTCAGCGCGCCGCACAGCACCGGGTAGTACCAGTCCATCGCCCAGCGGTCCTTGGGCTCAAAGCCGTCGGGCCGGTGGCGGATCTGGTGTTCGGTGCGGGCCAGGGTGCGCGCCCATGCGGGGCGCTCGTGACCGGTCAGTTCGGCCAGCGCGAGACCGCAACGCAGGGACTGGACGATCGACGACGAACCCGTCAGCAGCGCGTACGGCCACGGCGTGCCGCTGGCGTGCACCGCCCAGGGGATGTGCCCGCTGGCAGTGCGCAGGCTCACCACGAAGTCGAGCGCCCGTGCCACCGTCGGCCACATCGCCTCGACGAAGCCCCGGTCGCCGGTGGCGAGCCAGTGGTGCCAGACGCCCACGGACACGTAGGCACAGCAGTTCGTGTCGACCTTGAAGTCCTTGATGCCGAGCGCGGTGTAGTAGTTGTGCCAGCTGCCCGCGTCGTGCTGGTTCGCCTGCAGCCACTCGTATGCGTTTTCGGCTGCTCGGTGGCGCCCCGCCGACGCGAGCGCCATGGCCGCCTCGACGTGATTCCACGGATCGGCGTGCCCGCCGTCGAACCAGAGGATGAGACCGTCGGGCTGCTGACACGCCTCGATGGCATCGGCGGTGGCAGCGACCTCTGCGCCTGTCAGCAGCGGCGTGGTCTGTTCAACGGTTTGCGTTTGGCGGACACGTCCGCGGTCGGGTGCCGTGGCGAGCCCTGAGTGACCGTTCGGTCCGACGTCGGGTTCCGCGGCGAATTCCGAGGGCGCGAACTCAGGCTGCATGTGCGGCTCCCACTGGTTGGGCGACCGGCTCGGCCGCCCGACTAGCCCGGGCTTTGTAGGCATACAGCACTGTCGACTTCGGCAGCACCGCGTTGAGCAAGCGGTCGAGCGTGCGCGTCACGGGCGCCGCCGCCGTCATGTCCCACACCAGCAGCCGGTGGTAGGCCCGCACCAGCGGATGCTGGTCATTGCGCGGCCCGACCAGGCAGCGCAGCCACCAGTAGGGCGTGTGCAGGCCATGCGCGCCGTGACTGTCGGAGACGTACAGGCCGGCCGCCGCCATCTTCGCCCGCAGTTCGCGAGAGCTGTAGATGCGCACGTGTCCGTCGGGCACCGCGGGTGCGTGGTAGTCGGCCGACAGCGCCCAGCAGACCCGCTCGGGGGCTCGCGCCGGAACCGTCACCGCAATGGTGCCGCCGGGCCGCAGCACCCGTGCCAGCTCGGCGATGGCCCGCTCGTCGTCGACGATGTGCTCGAGCACCTCCGCAGCGATGATCCGGTCGAAGCTGGCGTCGGGGTACGGCAAGGCGGTGGCATCGGCCACGACCGCGTGGCCGAGCTGCTGGTCGCCCGGCGAGTCGATCTCGCCGGCATCGTCCATGGCCGCGAACATGCCGGTAACGGCGCGCAGCTCGTCGGCGTCACGGTCAGACGCCACGGTGACGCAGCCACGCCGGGCGCTCTCGAAGGCGTGACGGCCCGCGCCGCAGCCCAGGTCCAGCACCCGGTCGCCGCGGACGGCGCCGAGACGCTCGTAGTTGACAGTGAGCATCAGCGCCGACTCAGCCTCCGGATCGGCGACCTGCGCGGCGGCGGCACCGGGGCGCCGGCCAGCAGCGCACGGTATTGCTCGACGGTGTTGCGGGCCGTAGCGGCCCACGAGTAGTTCGCTGCCACCCGCGCCCGTCCTGCCGATCCCACGGTGGCACGCAGATCGGGCTGAGCGAGCGCCCAGCGCATGCGGGCCGCGAGCGCCTCCGAGTCGCCAGGCGGCACCTGCAGTCAGGTCACGCCGTCAGCGCCGTTGACCACCGGCAGCGCCCCCCCTGTGGTCGCCACCAGCGGCACCCCGCACATCATCGCCTCGACGGCGGGCAGCGAGAAGCCCTCGTACAGCGACGGCACCACCGCCAGCTGCGCCTCGTTGTAGAGCTCCACGATGCGCTCGTCGGGCACGCCGCTCACGAACTCGACGCTGCCGGCCAGGTCAAGCCGATCGATGAGCCGGCTCGCTGCCGAGTCGTCCTTGGGCCGCCCGATCACCACGAGGTGCAGCGAGGGGTCTTCGGTGCGCAGCTTGGCCAGCGCTTCGAGCAGGTACGCGAGGCCCTTCATGGCCACGTCGGCGCTGGCAGTGGTCATGAGCCGGCCCGGCACCGGCACCACGTCGGGCAGGGGTCGGAACTGGGCCGGATCGACGCCCACCGTCACGACCCTCAGGCGGGCGGGATCGACGCCGAGGTCGGTCACGATGTCGTCGAAGCTGTTGGTGGACACGGTCACGATCCGGTCGAGGCGCCGCGCCACCCGGTTCTGCATGCGGGTGAAGGCGTAGAAGCGCCGCATGGCGAGCCGCTTGCCGCGGTTCGGCGCATGGGCGATCTCGAGCCGCCGGTCGACCGTGATCGGGTGATGGATCGTGCCGAGCGTGGGCACGCCGGCCCGCCGCAGCCAGTCGATGCCATAGCCGAGGCACTGGTTGTCATGCACCAGGTCGAAGTCGTCGAGCCGGCTGCGCAGTGCCCGGAACGCTCGCAGGCTGAACGTCAGCGGCTCGGCGAACGAGGCCGTGCAGGTGATGAGCCACTCCAGCACGTCGATGGGCGAGCGGAACTCGGCCAGCTTGGGCACCCGGAACGGGTCGGGCATGCGGTACAGGTCGAGGCTGGGCAGTTCGGTCAGCTTGATGCCCGGGTCGAGGTGTGGGTAGGGCGGCCCGCTGAACACCTCGACGCTGTGGCCGAGGGCTGACAGCTCACGTGCCAGGTGGCGTACGTAGATGCCCTGGCCGCCGACCCAGGGATGGCCGCGGTAGGTCAGCAGTGCGATGCGCAACGGCGGCCCGCTGCCAGACGGCTCGTCGCCGGACTGCATGTCTGCCGGCCCGGTGTC
Source organism: uncultured Acidimicrobiales bacterium (assembly GCA_964484385.1). Taxonomy (GTDB): domain Bacteria; phylum Actinomycetota; class Acidimicrobiia; order Acidimicrobiales; family Poriferisodalaceae; genus Poriferisodalis. Next base: position 62,042 of record CAZAFV010000006.1, on the reverse strand, counting down.
GGGACCCATCGCAGCCTCCGTCGGAAAGCGAGAACCCGGCGGGCTCCGGCCCGGCAGAGCCGGATCGAGCGGGCGGGCTCGTCAAGGTCGCGTGAGGCTACTTGCCAGCCTGCCAACGCCGACCCGGACACCCGCTCGGGAGCGGAGCATCCCGACCCGGTGCCGGTACCGTTCGCAGCGCATGGCTGAGTCAACTGCCGCGGCGCCGGGAGCAGCGCTGCCGGCGGATCACCCGATCCACCGGTTGGGCGACAGCCTGTACCTGCGGGCGGCCCGCTGCCGGCGGACCGAGCAGGTGCCGGTGTGGTTCCAGCGGCAAGCCGGGCGCTCGCTGCCCGAATACCGGGCGCTGCGAGGGCAGGGCAGCATTCTCGACGCCATCGCCGATCCGGCCACCGCCGCCGAGATCACCTTGCAGCCGGTGCGCCGCTACGGGGTCGATGCGGCCGTGCTGTTCTCCGACATCGTGGTGCCGGCCGCCGCAGTCGGCTTCGGGATCGACGTGGTACCCGGCGTGGGGCCGGTGGCAGGCCAGCCGCTGCGCAGCCGCGCTGATCTGGATCGGCTGCCGGAGCTTGACGCCGAGGCGCACACCCCCTACGTGCTCGACACCGTCCGGCTGCTGGCGGCCGAGCTCGACGTGCCGCTCGTCGGGTTCGCAGGGGCGCCGTTCACGGTGGCGAGCTACCTGGTCGAAGGCGCACCTTCCCGCCAGCACCTGCGGACCAAGTCGCTCATGTACACCGACACGGCGCTGTGGCACGACCTCATGGAGCGGCTGGCGTCCATTGCCGTGGCCTCGATGCGATCACAGGTGCTGGCCGGCGCCAGCGCCGTGCAGCTGTTCGACTCGTGGGCGGGCACGCTGTCGCCCGCCGACTATGCGGCGTTCGTGGCGCCTCACAGCAAGCGGGTCTTCGACGAGCTGGCCGACCTGGGCGTGCCCCGGGCGCACTTCGGCGTCGGCACCGGGGAGCTGCTCGATCAGATGGCCGGGGTGGGCGCCGACGTGGTGGGCGTGGACTGGCGGGTGCCGCTCGAGGTGGCTCGCCAGCGGGTCGGGCCGGGCGTCGCGCTGCAGGGCAACCTCGACCCGGCCCTGTGCGTGGCGGGATGGGATGCCGTGCGCCCCGCCGCCGACCGCATCTTGGCCGCCGGCACGCAGGAGCACGGCTACATCTTCAACCTGGGCCACGGCGTGCTGCCCGAGACCGACCCCACCGTGCTTGAACGGCTGACCGACCATGTGCACGCGTACCGGCGCCCGCTGCCCAAGCAACCCGACTGAGCGAGCGGTGGCCTGCGTCGTGGCACCCCGTAGCCGTGGTGACCTGTCGGCATGACAACTCAGCGGGTTGTTGTGATCGGCGGCGGCATCGCCGGGCTGACTGCTGCATACCGCCTGCTGCACCCTGCCGACGCGGGGGCCGAGGTGCCCCGTGTGGTGCTGATCGACAGCGCCGAGCGTCTCGGCGGCAAGATCCTCTCGACGCCGTTCGAAGGGCGGTTCGTGGACGAAGGCGCCGATGCGTTCCTGCTGCGGGTGCCCTGGGCGATCGAGCTGTGCGAGGAGCTGGGCATCTCGGCCGAGCGCATCTCGCCAGCGACCGGCGGCGCCTCGGTGGCGCATGGGGGCGGCGACGGCCCCCAGCTCACGCCCCTGCCTGATGGCCTCGTGGGCGGGGTGCCAACCCGGCTCGGACCGTTGTTGCGGTCGCCGCTGCTCGGCCCTCTGGGCACGCTGCGCGCTGCGGCCGACTACTTGCTGCCGCGTCGGTCCACCGCACGTCGATTGCACCGAGATGGGATTGACCAGCTGGACGCGGCAGCTGCAACGTTCAGCGAATCCGGCTCTGGTGACACCGTGACATCCGGCGACGGTGATGCCGTGCGCGTGCGGCCCGGCGCCGCCAGCGTGGGCGACATCGTGCGCGCTCGGCTCGGAGCGGCGGTGGCGTCGCAGGTGGTCGATCCGCTGCTCGGCAGCATCAGCGCGGGTGACATCAACCGGATCGACGCCGCGACCTCGGCGCCGATCCTTGGCCAAGCGCTGGAGCGCAACCGTTCGCTCATGCGGGGACTGCGCCAGATGCAGCCAGCGCCTGCCGCAGACGATTCCGGCCCCCCACCGATCTTCGGCAGCTTCGAGGGCGGGATGGGCCGGCTGATCCAGGCACTGATGGAACGCCTGGACGGATGCATCTTGCGGCTGGGCACCCCGGTGGAGGCCATCCGCCATCCCGCCACACGATTCGCCGTGGACACCGGTTCCGAGGTGCATGACGCAGATGCCGTCGTCATCGCGGCACCCGCCCATGCGGCGGCGCAGATGCTGCCGGCCGCACCGCACGCTGCGGCGGCGCTCGGGCTCATCAAGTACGCGTCGGTCGCGGTGCTGACGCTCAGCGTGCGCGCTGACGCCATCGAGACGCCCGCCGAGGCAGGTTTCCTGGTCACGAGGGATACCGGCTGGCTCACGACGGCCTGCAGCTACGGGTCCGCGAAATGGCCCAACTGGTGCGGCGTCGGCAGCAATCCGAACATCGTGCTGCGGGTGTCGGTGGGCCGGGACGACGATGACCGCCACACGCGCCTCGACGATGCCGAGTTGCGCGACACCGTTCTCGCCGAGCTGTCGAGCCTGCCGCCGCTGCGGGGCTTGAGCGGACCCGATGCCGTCATCGAGTGGCGGCTTTCGCGCTGGCCGCAGTCGCTGCCGCAGTACCGGCCCGGACACGGTCATCTCGTCGACCGGATCGAAGAGGCACTGGCTCGCGAGATGCCCGGTGTGTTCGTGACCGGCGCGGCCTACCGGGGCCTCGGCATCCCCGCGTGCATCCGGCAGGGCAATGAGGCGGCCGAGAAGGCCAGAGCGCACCTCTCCTCAGCAAGCGCCACCGCTTCGCCGTGAACCGGTTGCTTCGCGACGGCCTTGCGCTGGTGCTGGGCGCGCTCACCATGCTGTCTCTGCCGCCGTGGGGGCTGTGGCCGCTCGGCCCGGTCGGGCTCGGCCTGTGGCTGCGTTTCTGCAACCGCGGCGCCGAGCGCTGGCGTGACCGGCTTGAGGTGGCCGCCGCATTCTGGCTGGGTGCCTACCTGCTCGGGCTGTTCTGGATGACCGAGCTGACCTTGCCGGGATGGATCGCGGCGGTGCCCGTCGAGACGCTGATCATGGCGCTGCCGCTGTCGCTGGTTCCCGCCAGCGGCCGATGGCGTGCCCTGGGCGTGCCCGCCGCGCTGGTGCTGGGCGAGGCGGTGCGCTGGCAGCTGCCCTTCGGCGGCGTGCCTATGTCGAACCTCGCACTCGGGCAGGTCGACGGTCCCTGGCTGGGCGCGGCCGTGCTTGCCGGTCCGCTCGGAATAGTCGCACTCGTCGGCGTCGGGGCTGTCATCATCGAACGCCTCTGCGCGCGCCAATGGTTGGCCGTCTCCTGGCCGGCAGTGGCTGCCATCGGCATTCCGATCGCGGCGCTGGCCGTGCCGGACACGACCGTCGATGCCACCGTCGCCGCAGCAGTGGTGCAGGCCGGCGGCGAGCTCGGCACCAACGTCGACACGCCCCAGCGCAGCGTGCGGCTGCGGCACCTCGACGCCACCAATGTCTGGCAAGGCAGCGCCGATCTCATGGTGTGGAGCGAGAGCAGCACGTCTGCCGACGGCCCGTTGGAGGCCTCCGACAACCTGGCTGAGCTGGAGGCGCTGGCCGGGTGGCGCGACACGGTCCTGATCGTCAACTTCTACGAGCGGGCAGTTGACGCCGAGCGCTTTCGCAACGCCACGGTCGCCATCAATCCCGCCACGGGTCTCGCCGACCGCTACGACAAGGCGCACCTGGTGCCCTTCGGCGAATACGTGCCGCTGCGCAGCGTGGTGGAACCGTTCGCCGACCTGTCGCTGATCTCCCGCGAAGCCATCGCCGGCGAGGGCCCCGGCGTGCTTTCGACCTCGCTGGGCGACATCGCCGTCGTCACGTCGTTCGAGGTGTACTTCAGCGACCTCGTGCGCGACGGGGTCCGGGCGGGAGGCCGCATCGTCGCGAATCCCACGCTGGCGTCGTCGTACAGCACCTCGGTGGTGCCTTCTCAATCGCTCGCCAGTGCCCGGCTGCGGGCGGTCGAAACCGGGCGCTGGGTTCTGCAGGCGTCCACCACCGGCTACAGCGCCGTCGTGTCGCCCGACGGCGAGGTCACTCACCGCAGCGAGCTGCGCGAATCCATCGTGCTGGCCGGCGAAGTCGAGCTTCGCTCAGGCAGCACTCCGGCGCTGGCGCTGGGCTCCTGGCCGCTGATCGTGGCAGCCGCCGTGGTGCTCGCCTGGTCTGTTTTGCCAGCCGGCCTCGGCAGAAACCGTGCGGCGGGGTGACGAGCCGCGAGTAGCCTTGATCAGCCTCAAAAGCGGTGACGAGCCAAGCGTGAGCCATCCGGAAATCCAGGCAGAACAAGCTCATATCGACCGTGCGTACGCGCTGCTGGAGTCGTCCCGGCAGCGGGCGACGCGGCTGCGCGACATGGTCGAGGTGGGTCGAGGCGGCACACGGCAGGCCCGCTTCGAACGCGACGTCATCGAAGACGCCGTTGCAGGGCGCCTGAGCCAGCTGGAGCTCGGCTCGTCGTCGCTGGTGTTCGGCCGCATCGACCGGTCCGCGCTGCCGAACGGCGACGCTGACAAGTCCGACGGCAGTCCTGACGGCAATGGCGCAAGCGAGACCTTCTACATCGGCAGGCTTGCGGTGGCCGACGAGCGCCAGGAACCGGTGGTGGTGGACTGGCGGGCCCCGATCGCCGAGCCGTTCTTCCGGGCCACCGGTGGCGACCCGCTCGGCCTGCTGCGACGGCGGCACTTCGTGTGCCGCGGCCGCGTGCTTGCTGACCTCGAAGACGAGTTCTTCGACCTCGATGCGCTCGATGGCGAGAGGGGCGACGGCCTTCGCTCCCGGCTGAACGCCCACGGGGCGCTGTACGCAGCGCTCGAACAGCGCCGCGACGGCCAGCTGCGCCAGGTGGTGGCCACGATCCAGGCCGAGCAGGACGAGATCATCCGCAGCCCGCGCAAGGGGATCCTGGTCACACAAGGCGGTCCCGGAACCGGCAAGACCATCGTGGCGCTGCATCGCGCCGCCTACCTGCTGTACACCTACCGGTTCCCGCTGGCCGGGCAGGGCGTGCTCGTGGTGGGTCCCAACCGGCTCTTCCTGCGCTACGTGGAACGGGTGCTGCCCAGCCTGGGCGAAGCCGGTGTTCACCTGTTCGTGCTGGCCGACCTGTTCAACGAGATCTTCCCCGACGTGCGGGTGCGCCTGGCCGACGCGCCCGACGTGGCGCGCATCAAGGGCGATGTCCGCATGTCGCAATTGGTGAAGAACGCTGTGCGCGACCGGCAGCGCCCGATCCGCAGCGATCTGCGTCTCGAGTTCGGCTTGGGGTACGTCACGCTGGCGGCGAGCACGTCGCGGGCCATCGTGGCCGAGGCCCGCCGCCGTTTCCGCCATCACAACGCGGGCCGGGCCTACGTGGAGCAGGCGGTCTATTCGGCCATGTCGGCCTCGCACCGCCGCCGCCCCGAGCCGTCCAAGCTGCGCGAACGGTTCTCGCGTCATCCCGATGTGATGGAGGCGTTCGAGCGCATGTGGCCGCTGCTGACGCCCGCACAGCTGCTGCGCGACCTCTACGGCTCGCGTGCGCTGTTGCGGTCGGCGGCCGACGGCGTGCTGGCAGATGCCGAGACCGAGCAGCTGTACCGCACCCGGGGCGACAGCGAGGCCGACTACGAGTGGAGCGATGCCGACGTGCCCGTGCTCGACGAGGCCTACTCGGTGCTGGGGCCCCGGTCGCGCTCGCGCAAGCGCCGCAGCGACACCGAGATGCGCACCTATGGCCACATCGTGGTGGACGAATGCCAGGACCAGCCGCCGATGGCGCTGCGGATGATCGCCCGGCGGTCGCTGAACGGCTCGATGACGCTGGTCGGCGACATCGCCCAGGCCACCTCCGCGCATGCGCCGTCGAGCTGGCACGAGATTCTGGCTCACCTGCCGTCGGGGCCTGTTGCGCCACGGCTGTCCGAGCTCACGCTGAGCTACCGGATCCCTCAGCCCAGCCTCGAGCTGGCCATCCAGGTGCTCGCCGCGGCTGCGCCCGGCCTGGCCCCGCCCGCCGCGGTGCGCATCGACGGCGCGCCGCCCCGCTTCGTGAAGGCGCCCGAAGGTCCAGAGGCTGAGCCTTCAGGCGAAGCCGTGGCCCGAGCGGCCCGTGAGCGCAGCGAACAAGAGCGGGAGATGACAGGTTCGCCAACGGGAGAGTTCATATCTGAGCGTTCCCTGTTGGCTCAGGCGGTGCTGGACACGGTGGTGTTTGAGGCGGCCGAGCTGGACGGCGGGAGCATGCTGGTGGTGTCACCAGCGGAGCACATGGACGACATTGCCGAGCTGCTTGCCGGCGCCGGTGTGGACTTCGGCCGTGCCACTGCAGCGAGCCGCAACGCCACCGGCGCGCTGCATCCGCATGTGACCCTGGCGCCGGTGCGGCTGTGCAAGGGGCTGGAAACCGACGGTGTGGTGGTGGTGGAGCCGGCGGTGATGGTCGACGAGGAACCGCAGGGCCTGCGGGCGCTGTACGTGGCGCTGACCCGCGCCACCAAGCGGGTTGCGGTGGTGTCGTCACGGCCGCTGCCCGAACCGCTCCATTCGGCTGCTGCGTCATGCGGCGCTGGGGCGTGCAACACTGGCCGCACTGCCGCTCACGCCGCTGCGGCAGAGGCGAGCTCGGGAGATTCGCATGGCTGATGTCACGGTGACAGTGCTGGACAATGGACCGCTGCTGGTGCGTGGTCCTTGCCAGGTATCGGACCACGAGGGGAACACGCTGTCTGAGGGCGATGCGGTTGTTGCGCTTTGTCGGTGTGGTGAGTCGAATACCAAGCCGATGTGTGATGGCAGTCATAACCAGGGGTTCGACGGGACTTTGAACCCGCCTAGCTAGCGGGCGCGGGTCCGCAAGACCGCGCGACCGCTACGGAGGCGGCAGAACCCTCGGCGACCAGCGATCCAGCAGGTCGCAACGTCGCCGATTCTCCTGCCGCCTCCGCAGCTATGACATCTGTGCCTTTCGGGCGGTGGGTGTGACACCGGGGCGGTAGTAATGGCGCTGGATGGCTGGCGCTATTGCTGATAACGGTGCTTCGGGTCGGATGCATCCGGCGCTGGGGTCGTTTAGCGCGCCTACGGGGGAGTGGTTTGCTTCTACTTTTGCTGCTCCTACTGATTGTCAGGTTTCTGGGTGGGAGAGCATTTCTGAGGGACGGCATTGTTTGATTGCTGCTCCTACTGGGTCGGGCAAGACGCTTGCCGCGTTTCTTTGGGCGATCGACCGGGTGATGAGCGAGCCCGAGCCGGCGCGTGCGGAGCGCACCCGGGTGCTTTACCTGTCGCCGCTGCGGGCACTGGCTGTCGACGTCGACAAGAACCTGCGGGCGCCGCTGGCCGGCATCAGCCTGGCCGCCGAGCGGCTGGGCGTCGACGTGCATATGCCGACGGTGGGGGTGCGCACGGGCGACACCAGCGCTGCTGAACGCCGGCGGCTGGTCACCCGGCCGCCCGACATCGCGATCACCACGCCGGAATCGCTGTACCTGATGCTGACGTCGCAGGCGCGCGAGACGCTGCGGTGGGTGCGGTGGGTGATCGTCGACGAGATCCACTCGGTGGCGGCCACCAAGCGGGGCACGCACTTGGCGCTGTCGCTGGAGCGGCTGTGCGAGCTGACCGCTGAGTCTCCGCAGCGGATCGGGTTGTCGGCCACGCAGCGCCCGCTGTCGGAGGTGGCCCGGTTTCTCGGCGGCAGCGATCCCGACCAGCCGGCGTCTCGCCATGTCGAGATCACCGATGCCGGGATGACCAAGCAGCTTGATGTGGAGGTCATCGTCGGCGTGTCCGACATGGGCGATCTGGCGGCGGCCAGTGCTGGCGCTGCGCCCAACGGCGCCGTGCGTGTGGATCATGACGACGACTTCGCCGCGCCGGTGGCGGTGGCGGTGGCGCCATCAGACACGGTCGTGCCGGCAGCTCAGGCCGACCCGGCGCCGAACGAAGCGGTGCCTCCTGAGACTGTGCCCCCAGAGACGCTGACCCAGCCGGACGCGACGGCGCCGCAGACGCACTCCAACAGCATCTGGCCGGCGATTCATCCCCGGCTGCTGCAGTTGGTCTACGCGCACCGCTCCACCATCATCTTCACCAACGCCCGGCGGCTGGCCGAGCGGCTCGCTACCCGGCTGAACGAGCTGCACCTGGAGGGGCTCAACCGGGCCGCTGAGGCCGAGGGCACCTCGCCACCGGAGGGCGCTGAGCTGGTGCGGGCGCATCATGGCTCGCTCAGCCGCGAGCAGCGGCTGGCGATCGAGGACGATCTCAAGGCGGGCCGGGTGCGCGCCATCGTGGCCACCTCGTCGTTGGAGCTGGGCATCGACATGGGCGCGGTCGACCTGGTGGTGCAGGTGGCCTCGCCCCCGTCGGTGGCCGCAGGCATGCAGCGCATCGGGCGGGCCGGGCACCAGGTGGGCGAGCCGAGCGTCGGCAAGATCTTCCCCCGCCACCGGGGCGACCTGGTCGAGGCAGCGGTGGTGGCGCAGCGCATGGGCACCGGCGAGATCGAGTCGATCCGCTTCCCGCGCCAGCCGCTCGACGTGCTGGCCCAGCAGGTCGTGGCCATGGTGGCGGTCGACGACTGGTCGGTGGCCGACTTGCTGGCTGTCATCCGGCGGGCCGCGCCCTACGAGCAGCTCAGCGAGGAGGTGTTCAGCTCGGTGCTCGACCTGCTGGCGGGCCGCTACCCGTCCGAGGAATTCCGCGAGCTGCGGCCGCGCATCGTGTGGGACCGCACCACCGGGATGCTGCGGGCTCGCCAGGGTGCGGGCCGCTTGGCCGTGACCAACGCCGGGACGATTCCCGACCGGGGTCTCTACGCGGTGTTCACCACCGACGGGTCGCGTGTGGGCGAGCTCGACGAGGAGATGGTGTACGAGGCCCGGGTGGGCGAGACGTTCCTGCTGGGAGCGTCGACGTGGCGGATCGCCGAGATCACCTTCGACCGGGTCGTGGTGACGCCCGCGCCGGGCGAGCCGGGCAAGATGCCGTTCTGGCACGGCGACGGGCCCGGCCGTCCGCTGGAGCTGGGCCGGGCAGTCGGGGCGTTCATCCGCACGATCGGCGACGCGCTGCCGGCAGATCTTGAGTCCCACCTGATGCAGCTCGACGCCGAGGCCGAGCGCGCTGCGGTCATGGCACGGCGCGGCGACGTGGATCCGGCAGGCCAGCCGTCATCGGAGACGGGCGGCGCAGCAGCGCCGCCGCGTCGGGCCTCGAAGGCAGCGGAGCCGACCGCTCGGCTCGTGGAACAGCTGCAGCGTGAGAACTGCCTCGATCGCTCGGCCGCGGTCAACGTGCTGCGCTACTTGGACGCGCAGCGGGCGGCGACCGGTGCGGTGCCCGACGACCGCACGATCGTGGTGGAGCGCTTCCGCGACGAGATCGGCGACTGGCGCATCTGCATCCTCACGCCATTCGGCGCCCGGGTGCATGCCCCTTGGGGGATCGCGCTGCAGGCCAAGCTCGCCGAGCAGGCCGCTGGCAGCGGGGACGTCAACGGCATGGGCGGCGTCGAGCTGCTGTGGAGCGACGACGGGATCGTGCTGCGGCTGCCCGATGTCTGGTCGCCCGGCCACGACGGAGCAGGCGCGGCTGGCAACGGGTCTGCGTGGGACTCGCCGGGCACCAGCGGCGCGCCCGTGCTGGATGCGACGGACTTGGCGCTCGATCCCGACGAGGTGCGCGACGCCATCGTGAGTCACCTGCCCTCGACGGCCCTGTTTGCCTCGCGCTTCCGGGAAGTCGCGGGCCGGGCGCTGCTGCTGCCTCGCCGTCGGCCCGGCGAGCGGGTGCCGCTGTGGCAGCAGCGCCAGCGCTCGGCCGGCCTGCTGGAGGTGGCGGCCAAGTACCCGAGCTTCCCGATGCTGCTCGAGACGTCGCGGGAATGCCTGCAGGAAGTGTTCGACGTGCCGGCACTGGCCGAGGTGCTGTCCGACATCCGGTCGCGCAAGATCCGCATGGTCACCGTCGACACCGACGGTGCCTCGCCGATGGCGCAGAGCCTGCTGTTCGACTGGATCTCGGTGTTCATGTACGGCGGCGACGCGCCGCTGGCCGAACGGCGTGCCGCTGCGCTGGCGCTCGACCGCGACCTGCTGGCCGATCTGCTCGGCGCCGAGGAGCTGCGGGAGCTGCTCGATGCGGAGGTGCTCGCCACGCTCGAGCTGGAGCTGCAGCGGTTGGCCGACGGACGCCGGGCTCGCAGCGCAGACGAGCTCGCCGACGTCCTGAGCCGAGTCGGCGACCTCACCGCGCTGGAGGTCATGCACCGCTGCGAGCCGAGTGCGCCGGGCGAAGGCTGGCTGGCTGAGCTGGTGGCCGAGCGTCGTGCTGTTGAGCTGCGGGTGGCGGGCGAGACCCGGTATGTGGCAGTGGAGGACGCCGCCCGGTACCGGGATGCGCTGGGGTGTGCTTTGCCCGTGGGTCTGCCCGCTGCGCTGACCGTCGACGTGCTGACGCCGGGTACCGATCCGCTCGACGAGCTGGTGGCCCGCTTCGCATCCACGCATGTGCCATTCGAGGCCGACGCCGTTGCCGAGCGGCTGGGCATCGCAATCGTGCGCGTGACTGCGGCGCTCAACCGGCTGGAAACCGCCAAGCGGGCCACCCGGGGAGCGTTCCGGCCCGACGGCACCAGCACCGAATGGTGCGACACGTCGGTGCTGCGAACAGTGCGGCGGCGCTCGCTGGCACGGCTGCGCCGCGAGGTGGAGCCGGTGCCGCCCGAGGCGTATGCCCGCTTCCTGGCGGCGTGGCACAGCATCGACCGGCCGCGGCGTGGTGCCGATGCGCTGGCCGACGCCATCACGCAGCTCGCGGGCGCACCGGTGGCCGCCTCGATCCTGGAGACCGATGTGCTGCCCGCACGTGTCGCCCGCTACAGCGGTGCCGATCTGGACGCGTTGCTGGCGAGCGGCGAGCTGGTGTGGATCGGTGCAGGCTCGCTCGGCCCCAACGACGGCCGCATCCGTCTCTACTGGCGCGACGAGATCGCCACCCTGGCACCGCCGACCGAAGACGGGCCCGACGATCCCGTCGCCGCAGCAGTGCTCGCCCACCTTGCCGAGTACGGCGCCGCCTTCTGGCCTGACCTCCTCAGCGCCGCCCACGCCGCGACCGCTCACAGCGATGGGCCAGGCGACAGAGCGGCATCTCCCGCTGAGTCGGCGGATAGTGCACCCGATGGGCGAGCGCTCGCACAGCAGTCCGCCGCCCCGGCACGGCCCGCAGACTTGGCGAGCCTGTCTGAGCGGGTGCTGGCTGCGTTGTGGGATTTGGTATGGGCAGGGCTGGTCACCAACGACACGCTTGCCCCGCTGCGAGCACTCGGTCCCCGCCGCAGCCGCAAGTCAAGCGCCCGATCTTCCGGCGCTGGCCGAGCCGCAGGCGCTCGACAGGGCGCGCGCCGCGGTCGGTCGGGCGTGCTCACGCGTTCGGGCCCGGCCCGTCGACGCCCCGGTCGCTTGCGCAGCGGCGGGCCGCCGAGTGCGGCGGGCCGCTGGTCGCTGACCTCGCTGCTGCGCGAGCCGGCGCCGTCGCCCACCGAGCGTGCGCACGGCGGCGCGCAAGCGCTGCTGGAGCGGCACGGCATCGTCACGCGCCCCGGCGTGCTGGCCGAAGGCCACACGGGAGGTTTCGCGGCGGCCTACGGCATCCTGCGGGCGCTCGAAGAACGCGGCAGCGTGCGGCGCGGCCATTTCGTGGAGGGTCTCGGCGCGGCACAGTTCGCCACCGCCGCAGCAGTCGAGCGCCTGCGCGACTACCGCGGGCAGCAACCCCTACACACCGACCGCCACGCGACACCCGAGCTCCCGCACGACCGCAGCGAACGCTCGGCCGATGTCGTGGTGCTGGCCGCGGCTGATCCGGCCCAGCCGTACGGCGCCGCGCTCGGCTGGCCGCCCAGCGAGGGCCGGCCCAGCCGCACGGCCGGCGCGCACGTGGTGCTGGCCGACGGCGCGCCGCTCGTGGCGCTGGACCGCGGCGGGCGCACCCTGCACACCTTCGTGCACGCAGCAGACGATCTGCGCTGGATCGGCGCCCTGCGTCAGGCACTCGCCGACGGCCGGCTCGCCAAGGTCGAGCTCGCCCGCATCGACGCCGGCCCCGCAGCCGAGCATCCCATCCACGACACCCTGATCGAGCACGGCTTCACCGCCGGATACCGGGGTCCCACGCTGCGAATCTGAGAAAAACCTGAACATGGGCGGCAGGTCGGCGTGCGTAGAGTTGCGCGCTGGTCTGCAACCTCTCCGGGAGGCTTCATGTCTGTCGCGGCTCCACCCACGCGTGCAGCGGCGAGATCCGTCGCAGCGACGAAGATCTACGGCTCGGGCGACACTGCGGTGCGCGCGCTCGACGCCATCAACGTCACGTTCGAGCAAGGCCAGTTCACCGCCATCATGGGACCATCGGGCTCGGGCAAATCGACGCTGATGCACTGCATGGCAGGGCTCGACCGGGTGACCGAAGGGCAGGTGCTGATCGGCGAGATCGACCTGTCGACGCTGTCCGAACGCGACCTCACGCTGCTGCGCCGCGACAACGTGGGGTTTGTGTTCCAGGCGTTCAACCTCGTCCCGACGCTGACCGCGATCGAGAACATCATGCTGCCGATGGACCTCGCTGGCAGCCAAGGCGACACCGACTGGGTCGACGAGGTGGTCAGCGCCACCGGCCTGGCCGACCGCCTCAAGCACCGGCCCAGCGAGCTGTCGGGCGGCCAGCAGCAGCGCGTGGCGGTGGCACGGGCGCTGGCCGGCCAGCCGCAGGTGATCTTCGCCGACGAGCCCACCGGCAATGTCGATCTCAACACGGGCGCCGAGATCCTGGGCTTCATGCGCAACGCCGTGGACGAGATGGGCCAAACCATCGTGATGGTGACGCACGACGCCGTCGCGGCCTCATACGCCGACCGGGTGGTGTTCCTGGTGGACGGCAAGATCGTCGACGAGCTCGAAGACCCCACACCCGAGCGCATCCGCGCACACATGAACCAGCTCGGCGCTTGATACATGCTGCGACTCGGCATCAAATCGCTGCTCGCGCACAAGGTCCGCTTTGCGCTGACCGCGAGCACCATCGTCATCGGCGTGGCCTTCGTGGTGGCGTCGTTCGTGACGGCCGACTCGCTGCGCTCGGGCTTCGACCAGCTCGCTGAGGACATCAACACCGGCACCGACTACACGGTGCGCGGCGAGCTGCCGTTCGGCGAGATCACCGAAGCCGTGGCACCCGCCGTGCCCGCCGACCTCGTCGACGACATCGCCGCGGTGGACGGCGTGGAGATCGCCAAGGGCGGACTGTTCGTCGACGGCGTGATCCCGGTGGACGGCAGCGGCGAAGCCGTCACCACCTTCGGGCCGCCGGTGGCCGGCACGAACTGGCTCGAAGACGAGTCGCTGAGCCAGTTCTACCTGATGGAGGGCCGCTGGCCCGTCGGCGGCAGCGAGTTCGCCATCGACATCACCACGTTCGAAGACGACGGCTACGACTTCGAGCTCGGCGGCACCTACCAGGTGGTGACACCCACCGGTCCGCGCGAGTTCACACTGACGGGCGCAGCGCAGTTCGGCTTTCCCGAGAATGCCGGCATCGGCGCCATCTTCTCGCTGTTCGACACGGCGACAGCCCAGGAAGTGCTGGGTTACCCCGGCGAGTTCACCGTGATCAGCGTGCGGGCCGAAGCAGGCGCCGACATCGCCGAGCTGCAGACCCGCATCGAAGCCGTACTGCCCGACGGCGTCGAGGTGATCACCGCCGCCGACTCCGAAGAGGAATTCAGCGACGCCACCGAGACCTTCATCGGGCCGTTCCAGACCATCCTGCTGGTCTTCGCATTCATCGTGCTGTTCGTCAGCATGTTCATCATCTCCAACACGTTCAACATTGTGCTGGGCCAGCGGGTGCGGGAGCTCTCGCTGCTGAGGGCTGTCGGTGCCACACCCCTGCAAGTGCGCATGTCGGTGCTGACCGAATCGGCGATCATCGGCGTCATCGCCTCGGTGGCCGGGCTCGGCCTGGGAATACTGGGCGCGCTCGGGATCAAGAGCCTGTTCAACGCGCTCGGGGCCTCGCTGCCCGAAGGCTCGCTGCCGCTGACGCTGCGCACCGTGCTGTGGGCGGTGGCGGTGGGTGTGGGCTTCACGGTGTTGGCATCTCTGGTGCCCGCCATCAAGGCCTCGCGCATCTCGCCGGTGGCGGGTCTGTCGGAGGGCACAACCAGCGAAGAGCGTGCCAGCCTCGGCTGGAAGCGGCTGGCCAGCGGCGGTGTGCTGCTGGCCATCGGTCTGGTGCTGACGGGTCTCGGCCTGTTCGGCGACTTCGACGGTGCGACGCCGCAGCTCAGCACGCTCGGCGCCGGCGCCGCGATCACCTTCGTGGCAGTGTCGGTGCTCAGCCCGCTGGTGGCCAGGTCGGTGGTGTCGCTGCTGGCGCGACCGCTGGAGTGGATCATGCCGATCTCGGGTCGGCTGGCCCGTGCCAACGCCGCTCGCAACCCGCGGCGCACCTCCGCCACTGCGGTGGCGCTCACGATCGGCTTGGCCTTAGTGACCATGGTGTCGATCGTGGGGCAGTCCCTCAAGGTGTCCTTCGGCGACCGCCTGGCCAGCGCAGTGAATGCCGATTTCATCGTGAGCGTGAACACGCAGGCCGGATTGCCGAAGACGCTCAGCTCCGACATCCGCGCCGCCGGCATCGGCACACCAGTGGGATTCGATTTCGATCTCGTGCAGATCGAATCCAGCAGCACTGAAGTGCGGGCCACGGTGGTGCAGTCCACGCTGACCGCCGCCAGGGTCAGCGACCTCGGCGCGGTGGTCAATATCGACGTGACCGAAGGCACGCTGGACGGCTTCGACCCCCAGACCGGGCTGCTGATACACAGCGACGTCGCCGGAGACGAAGGTCTCGCGCTCGGTGATGAGGTCGACCTGACCTTCGTCAGCGGAGACCGCCGTACGGTCACGGTCACGGCCATCTTCGACGGCAGCGCCTTCTGGAGCAACTGGATCATCGACAGCGCCCTGTATGAGCAGGTGGCAACCACTGCCTTCGACGACATCGTGCTGGTGCGCTCCGACATCGACGACCCCGAGGCCGCTCGCGCCGCCATCGACGAGGTGATGACCGGCTACCCACAGGCCGTGCTCGAAGACCGTCAGGAGTTCCAGGAGAGCATCGAATCGAACCTGAACACCGTGCTCGTGCTGGTGAATGTGTTCCTGGGCTTCGCCCTGCTGATCGCGCTGATCGGCATCGTGAGCACGCTCACGCTGTCGGTGTTCGAGCGCATCCGCGAGATCGGGTTGCTGCGAGCGGTCGGCATGACCCGTCGGCAGATGCGGCGCATGATCCGCTGGGAGGCTGCCGCCGTGTCGCTGTACGGCGCCGTGGTGGGCGTGGTGCTGGGTGGGGCGTTCGGCCTGGCCACCTCGGCGGCGATCCCCGACGACATCATCGACACTGTTTCGATTCCGGCCGCGCAGCTGGTGTTCTTCCTGGTCATCTCGGTGGCGTTCGGGCTGATCGCTGCGCTGTTCCCGGCATTCCGGGCGAGCCGGATGAACGTGCTCGACGCCATCGCAGACGAGTAGCGCGAGTCAGGTGAAGCAGTGCTGAAGCTCGCCCTGCGGAATCTGCTCGACAAGAAGATCCGCTTCGCGCTCACCACGCTGTCTGTGGTGACCGGCGTGACGTTCGTGGTGGGCACGTTCGCGCTCACCGACAGCCTGCGCTCGACCTTCGGCGACCTGGCGCAGGACATTGCCGGCGAGACCGACCTGACGGTGCGGGCCGCGCAGGAGATCGGCAACGAAGCCGACCGCCCGACCATCCCGGATTCGCTGCTCGACGAGGTCGCGGCGATTGACGGCGTGGTCGAGGCGTCGGGCACCGTGCAGGCGCGCAACGTCGTCATCGTGGACGGCGAGGGCAATGCCATCAGGCCACAGGGACCGCCCACGCTGGGTATGAACTTCTCGTCGCGGGTCTTCTTCCTCATCGAGGGAACCGAACCGCGGGGTCATGAATTCGTCGTCGACGCGACGACGGCGACGAACAACGACCTGCGGGTCGGCGAGACCTACGACATCAACGGGCCGGTTCGCTCGCAGCCGTTCGAGCTGGTCGGCATCTTCAACTTCGGCTCGCCCGACACCAACACCAGCCTCGGCCAGACGATGTCGGTGTTCGACACCGACACCGCCCAGCAGTTCCTGGGCTTCGGCGACCGGCTGGCCGAGATACGCGTGCTCGTCAACGCCGATGTCGCCGAGGTCCGCGCGGCAATCGGCGAGGCGGTGGGTGCTGACTACGAGGTGATCACCCAGGAGGTTGCCGCCGAGGAGCAGACCGAGCAGTTCCAGAACGTCCTCAACATCTTCACCACGATCCTGCTGGTGTTCGCATTCATCGCGGTGTTCGTGTCGGCGTTCATCATCAACAACACGTTCCAGATTGTCGTCACTCAACGGGTGCGCGAGATCGGGCTGTGGCGGGCCATCGGCGTGACGCCCAAGCAGGTGTCGCGCTCGATCGTGGTCGAGTCGGCGATCGTGGGGTTGCTCAGCACCGCGATCGGCATCGCCGTCGGCATGCTGGTCAGCCTCGTCATGCGGGCGGCCATCCGTGCGAGCGGCTTCGGCCTGCCGTCGGGGCCGCTGGTGCTGCGGCCGCGCACCGTCGTGTTGGCATTGGTGATCGGTCTGGGCGTCACGATGATCGCCTCGATCGTGCCTGCCATGCGGGCGCGCCGCATCACGCCGATTGCCGCACTGGCGCATGACTACCGCATCGAGCGCAGCGGGTGGCGCCGACGGGTCGCCGTGGGCGGAGCCGTCACCGCTGCGGGCGTGGTGTGCCTGGCGCTGGGCATGGCCGGGGTCGGCAGCACCGCCGCGGTGCTCGCGCTGACGGGCATCGGCGCGCTCGTCACCTTCGTGGGCCTCAACGTGGCCAGTCCGGCGATTGCGCGGCCGGTGGTGCGCGTGCTGGGACGGCCCATCCAGGCCCTGTTCGGAATGCCGGGCCGGCTGGCGCGCGAGAACGCCGCCCGCAACCCTCGGCGCACGGCGTCCACCGCCGGCGCCCTGATGATCGGCGTGACGCTGATGGCAACGACGTCGGTCGTCGGCGCCTCGGTGAGCAACACGATCGCCGACGTCCTCGGCGACGCCGTGCGGGCCGACTACTTCGTCCGCAGCGAAGCATCGCCGTTCGATCCTGCGACTGGCTTTCCGGCGCAGCTGCTCGGCGACCTCGAAGATCGCGACGAGATCGAGAGTGTCGTCGGCTACCGGGTGGCGTTCGGCGGGATGGTCGTGGGCGGTGACAGCCGTGATGTCGTCACTGCCGATTTCGACACGGTGGAGCGCCACATGGACGGCGATGTGATCTCCGGGTCGATGACGAGCGGTGATCCTCTCACCGGCATCGCGCTGCACGTCGACCCCGCCGGAGATCTCGGCGTCGCCGTCGGCGACACGCTCGAGGCGACGTTCCCCGACAACCAGACGGTCACGTTGACCGTGACGGCGATCTTCGCCGACGCGGCCATCTACGGGAACTGGCTCATCGACAACGCCTTGTGGGAGCAGCATTTCGGCCGCCGTGACTACCGCTTCGGCACTGCGGTGGCTCAAGCTGGCCACGCCGAGAGCAGCCAGGTCGCGCTCGCCGAGGTGGTCAACCGCTATCCCGGCGTGATCGGCGAGAACCGGGTCGAGTTCCGCGAAGCCAACCAGAGCCTGGTCAACTCGATCTTCGCGGTGATCACGGTTCTGCTGGGCCTGTCGTTCGTGATCGCGCTGATCGGCATCGCCAACACGCTGGCGCTGTCGGTGTTCGAGCGCACCCGTGAGATCGGCCTCCTGCGAGCCGTGGGCATGACCCGGCGGCAGCTGCGGCGGGCCGTGCGCTGGGAAGCGGCGATCGTCGCCACGTTCGGCGGCCTGATGGGCGTGGTAGTCGGCACCGTGCTGGGTGTGGCCGGTTCGCTGGCCACGCCCGACTCCTTCATCACCACCGTCGATGTGCCCTACGCAACGCTGGCCGTCTACATCGCGGTGGCGGGGCTGGCCGGTCTGCTGGCAGCAGTGCTGCCGGCCCGCCGCGCCGGGCGCATGGAGATCCTGGACGCGATCGCCCACGAATAGCGGGTTTCAGCCTGATTGAGGCGTCGTTTCTAGAATGCCGCGATGAAGTGTCCTGCGTGCGCCACCGAGGTCCCGCAGGGCGCACGCTTCTGCCATACCTGCGGCAACCTGCTCGTCTCCACCGAGGAGCGCCGCGTCGTCACGGTGCTGTTCGCCGACCTGGTCGGGTTCACCTCGATGAGCGAGGCCGCCGACCCCGAAGAGATCAAGCATCTGATCGACCAGTGCTTCCAGCGGCTCGTGGCCGACGTGACCGCCTTCGGGGGCACGGTCGACAAGATCATCGGCGACGCGATCCTGGCGCTGTTCGGCGCGCCGACGGCGCATGAAGACGACCCTGAGCGGGCGCTGCGGGCCGCCTTCCGCATGCAGCGCTCACTGGAGGCCTTCAACGCCGAGCGCAATCTCGACCTGCGGATCCGCATCGGCATCAACACCGGCGAGGTGCTGGTGGGGGCGCTGCGAGCCGGCGGCGACTACACCGCCATGGGCGACACGGTCAACATCGCGAGCCGGTTGGAGACGCTGGCCGAGGCCGACGAGGTGCTGGTGGGCCCGACGACGCAGGCGGCCACGGTCGGCATCGTCGACTACACGCCCCGGGGCGAGATCGGCCTGCGCGGGCGTGACGAGCCCGTGCCCGTCTTCCTGGCCAGCGGCGAGCTGGCGCCGCCCGGTCGCCACCGCAGCGCCACGATCTCGCCGCTGGTGGGGCGCGATCTCGAACATGCCCTGCTGGAAACTGCGATCGACACCGCAGTGGCCCGCCGCCGCGCGGGGCTGTGCCAGATCGTGGGCGAGGCCGGCATGGGCAAGACGCGCCTCGCCCGTGAAGCCGCGCACGGCGCCACCGAACGCCATGAAGCGATGGTGCTCGAGAGCATGGCGCTGCCCTACGACGAGACCAACCCGCTGCGCTGCCTGGGCGATGCCATCGCGACCGCAGCAGGGGTGAACGCCGGCGACTCGACCGTGCAGGCCACCCGGCGCATCTCGTCGCTGGTGGCCGACGTGCTGCGGCCCACGAACAACAGCGGCGAGAGCCAGATCGTCAACTACGAGGAGATCGACGAGATCACCGACGTGGTGCTCGCCGTGCTGGGCCGGGTGGGCAGCGGCGACCCCGCCGAGATCGAATGGCGCGCCGAGGCCACCTTCCGCTCCCTGCGCCGCTTCCTGGGAGCGATGACGCGTCGCCAGCCCGTCGTGCTGCTGCTGAGCGACGTGCATTGGGCCGAAGAGCGGCTGCTCAGCGTGCTCGAGCAGCTGCTGGCAGCACTGGCCAACCAGCCGTTCGTGGTCATCACCACGGCCCGCTGGAACGTCGACGAGCAGCGCTGGACGGTGCCGCCGGGTCGCCACAGCACGGTGGTGCTGAACCTGGATCCGCTGAGCCGCGAGGCCACCGCCGAGCTGGCCGCCGAGCTGCTGGGCGGCAGCGCCCCCGCCTACCTGGCCGATCAGCTCTACGAGCGCAGCGGCGGCAACCCGTTCTTCCTGGAGGAGATGTGCGTGCTGCTGCGTGAGTCGGGCGTGGTGGGTCCTGGTGCTCGCCCGGATCACGAGGAACGATCGCTGGCCGAGATGCCCGACACGCTGCGCGGACTGGTTGCGGCCCGTCTCGACACGCTGAGCTCGCCCGAGCGGCGGCTGGTGGACGCCGCATCGGTGCTCGGCGGCGGCGGCTCGACCAGCGAGCTGCTCGAGATGACGGCGGCCACCAATCCCGACACCAGTGCCGAGAGCGACTCCGCCACCTTCCAGCGGCTGGTCGACAAGGACATCTTCACCAGCGAGGCAGATGTCTGGACGTTCCGCAGCGACGTGGTGCGCGACGTGGCCTACAGCATGCTGACCAAGACCGACCGGGCTGAACGGCATCTCGACGTCGCGCTGTGGCTGGCGCAGAACCGCGACGACCCTGCCAGCGACTCGGTGGGCGTGATCGCGGATCACTTCGCCTCGGCGGTGGAGATGGGGGCCGACGCCGGTCAGCCCGGAGCCAGCAAGACCGCTGCAGATCCTGAGTCGTTCGAGGGCGGCATGACCGAGGTGGCCATCGAGTGGCTGGGCCGTGCCGGCAAGTGGGCCGCGGCCCGAGACAGCCACTACGCCGCGGCGCAGTTCTACCGGCGCGCCATCGAGATGCTCGGCGATGCCGACCCGCGCCTCATCGACATGGCGCTGGGCCGGGCGGCGGCACGCCTGCGGCTGGGGGAGCTGCACGGCGCCCATGCCGACGCCGAGCTGGCCCGAGCCCTCGCAACGCTGAACGGCAACCGGCTCGCGGCGGCTCATGGGCTGCGGGTGCTGGGCGAGGTGGCGCTGGCCGGCGACGAGCACACGGCGGCCGACAAGCTGCTGGCCGACGCGCTCGACCAGTTCCGCACGCTGGGCGAGGTGCGCGAGGCGGCCGAGTCGCTGCGGCTGCGGGGGCTGGCCTCGCTGCGAGCCGGCGAGTACGCCCGGGCCGACCGCTACATCAACGAGGCCAACGGAACGTTCGGGCACTTGGGCGACGAGAGCGGCGTGGCGTGGTGCTTGCAGAATCTTGCGTGGCTGTCGTTCGAGCAGGGCTTGATCGAAGAGGCCGGCGATCGCATCACCACCGCCATCGAACGGTTCGGCGATCTGGGTGACACGGTCGGCTTGGCGACGGCCGAAGGGCTGCTCGCGTTCCTGCGCTTCCATGCCGGCGACCGTGACGAGGCCGAGGAGCTGGCCACGTCGGTGCATGCCATCGCCCACGAGCGGGGCGAGCGTTTCACCGAGGCCATGATGGACCTGCTGCTGGGGTCGCTCAGCCTGTGGTCGGGCCGGGCCGCAGACGCCGTCGAGCGGGCCAAGGCTGCCGAGCAGGTGTTCCGCGACGTGCACAGCGATTTCGGCGAGGTGCAGGCGATGGGGCTGCTGGGCCGGGCCTACGCGGCCGTCGGCGAGCTGCAGCGCAGCCGGGCGATGCTGGCCGAATGCCTGCAGCGGGCCAATGACATGCCGGGCCAGCCGCTGGAGGGATTCGCCCGGGCGGTGCGGGCAGGCGCCGCGGTGCAGATGGGCCAGCCCGAGATGGTCAGCGAGGATCTGGCCCGTGCCGGCTGGGAGCAGTCGGCTGATCAGCGGCCGCGCGAGCCGGGACGGGGGCCCGACCAGACCGCAGTGATCGGCCAGCGTGATCTCGACGTCTCGCTGGGGCTTGCGCTGGCGCAGCTCGGTCAGGCGGAGGACGCCATTGCTGCGCTCGAGGCCGTTCCCACTGCGGATTTGCCGTCGACCTACCTGCACTCGTGTCTCGCCATCGCCTATGCCGCCGCCGGGCGCACGGTGGACGCACTCGAGCAGTCGCGCTTCGCCATGGCCAGCGGCACCGGCACCTACGTCGACGTGCGCAATGCCCTGGTGGCACGGGCGCTGGCGCACGCCCGTGATGCCGACCTGCCGGCGATGGAGGCGGCGTTCGAGCAGGTGATGATCCTGACCGAGGCCACCGACAGCCGGCTCAGCCAGACCGTGGTGCGGCTGGCCCGTGCCATCGGTCATGAGTGCTTCGATGCGCCCGACACTGCTGCGCTGCGCTCGGAGGCGGAGGTGGGGATCGCGCAGCTGGGGGCGCGCCCGACTGGCTGGGAGACGGCGTTCCGGCTTGCCGCCGGCTTGGAGGCCGCGGCGCCCGTGATCACCGGTCCGCTGCCCGAGGCCATTCCGTTCCCCGGACTGATGGACAGTTGACCGGCAAGGCAGATCGGCACGGCAGATCAGCAGGGCAGGCCGGTAATCTCGGCCCGTGTCACGGGTGCTGATTGCCAAGCTCGGTCTTGACGGACATGACCGCGGCGTCAAGGTGGTGGCCCGGATGTTGCGCGACGCCGGCTTCGAGGTGATCTACACCGGGCTGTTCCAGACGCCCGAGAGCGTGGTGGCCGCTGCCATCGACGAAGACGTCGACGCCATCGGGGTGTCGATGCTGTCGGGTGCGCACGAGGCGCTGATGCCGCTGGTGGTGCAGCGCCTGCGTGAGGCCGGCGCCGAGAGCATCCCGGTCATCCTGGGCGGCATCGTGCCCGACGGCGACCTCGAAGCCATGGAGCAGGCGGGCGTGGCGGCAGTGCTCACCCCCGGTGCCACCGCCGACGAGGTGGTGGCTGCTGTGCAGGGCGCCATTGGCCGATCCCGGAGCACGCCGGCCGAATCCTGAGACTGGGCCCCGGCCACGGAGTCAGCGGGCCTCGACGGGTAGATTGCCCACGGCGTCGAGTGAGGGCAGGGGCTCATGGACAAGATCGGTGTGGTGGGCTGCGGCCTGATGGGGTCGGGCATCGCCGAGGTTGCGGCCCGCAACGGGTGCGACGTGAGGATCGTGGAGGTCAGCGAGGATGCGCTGGCCGCCGGCATGGCCCGCATCGAGAAGAGCCTGAACCGGGCCGTCAACGCCGGCAAGCTCGACGAGAGCGGGCGGGAATCGGCGCTGGGCGCCATGTCGTTCGGCGTGGATCTTGACGAGCTGGCGGATCGTGAGTTCGTGATCGAAGCGGTGGTCGAATCTGAGCCGGCCAAGCTGGAGGTGTTCGGGCGGCTGTCGAAGGTGCTCGACGATCCCGGTGCGGTGATGGCGTCGAACACGTCGGCCATCCCGATCATGAAGCTGGCCATGGCCACCGATCGACCGTCGCAGGTCATCGGCATGCACTTCTTCAACCCGGTGCCGGTGATGGGACTGGTGGAGGTCATCTCGTCGTTGCTGACCGCTGAGGAGACGGCAGAGCGCTGCCGGTCGTTCGCTTCTGAACGGCTCGGCAAGCGGGTGGTGGACAGCCAGGACCGGGCGGGGTTCGTGGTGAATGCCCTGCTGATCCCCTACATCCTGTCGGCCATCCGGATGCTCGAATCGGGCTTCGCTTCGACCGAAGACATCGACGCCGGCATGGTGCTGGGCTGCAACCACCCGATGGGCCCGCTGGCCCTGTGCGACCTGATCGGCCTCGACACGACGCTGGCGGTGGCCGAGTCGCTGTATGAGGAGTTCCGCGAGCAGCTCTACGCCCCGCCGCCGATGCTCAGCCGCATGTGCGACGCCGGGCTGCTCGGGCGCAAGACCGGCCGGGGCTTCTACACCTACGGCTGACATGTCGGCTGACGGTGAGGTGCCGACGGGCATCGATGCCCCTGCGGTCAGCGAGTGGTTCGCCGCCCATGTGCCGCAGGCTGCTCAACCGCTGCGCTTCGAGCTGATTGCCGGCGGGCATTCGAACCTGACGTACCGGGTGCACTGCGGCGACGGCTCGTCGGTGGTGCTGCGGCGGCCGCCGCTGGGCCATGTGCTGGCCACGGCGCACGACATGGGTCGGGAGCACAAGATCATCTCGGGTGTGGGGCAGACCGAGGTGCCGGTGCCCCGGGCGATCGCGCTGTGCGCGGATGAGACCGTGAACGAGGCGCCGTTCTATGTCATGAGCTACGAGGAGGGAGCGGTGCTGCATTCGGCGGATGAGTCGGCGCTGGTGCCTGACGGCGAGCGGGTGCCGCTGAGCCGCCGAGTTGCTGATGTGCTGGCCCTGCTGCATGCGATTGAGCCCGACGATGTGGGGCTCGGCGATCTCGGGCGGCGGGAGGACTACCTGGGGCGGCAGCTGCGTCGCTGGAAGCGCCAGTGGGAGCAGTCGAAGACCCGTGAGCTGCCGATCATGGACGAGGTCGCTGCGGAGCTGGAGGCTCGCAAGCCTGAGCAGGTCGGCTCGGCGATCGTCCATGGCGATTACCGGCTGGGGAACATGTTGTCGGGTTCCGGCGACATCGTTGCGGTGCTCGACTGGGAGCTGTGCACGCTCGGCGACCCCATGGCCGATGTGGGCTACCTGATGAACAACTGGGTGTCGCCCGATGAGGTGTCGGCGGGCTCCTCGGCGCCCACGCAGGCGGGCGGATTCGCTTCCCGCAGCCAGATGCTGGATTGGTACGCCGATGCGTCGGGGCGCGACCTGTCGCAGGTCGACTACTACCGCGCGTTCTCGTACTGGCGTCTGGCTGCTATATCGGAGGGCGTGCTCAACCGGTACCTGCGTGGCGTGATGGCTGACACCGAGGAAGCCGACACCGATCAGTTCCGTGAGAACGTCGATTTCTTGTCGACCAGCGCAGCCGAACGCCTCGCCGTTCGCTGATGGCTGAACCGGATCTGCCCGTCGAACCAGCAGACGAGGCGACAGCTTTCCCCGCGGAGGAGGCAGGTCAGGAAATCGCGGCCGAGTCGCCTGAATCAAGGCGGCCGGGGTGCCTGCTGGTCGGTATAGCGGGTGCGGTGGGTGCGCTCATCGGGGCGCTGGTGGCCGGGTTGCTGTTGATCATCGTGCTGGCCGGCGACGACGGCCCTGACACTGCCGCGCCGACGGCGGAGGTCTCCCCGGAGGCTCCGAAGCCCGACGACGACACGCAGCAGTCTCCCTCGCAGCCGGATTCGTCGGCACCGACGGTGGCGCCACCACTGAGCGACGAGGTCGAGGCGAGCGGCATACAGCCCCCCGAAGGGTCCACGGGCGATGCCGACTTCTGGAGCCAGGTGCTCGCCAACTCCAACCTCTTCGGCGGTGCCGGATCCGGTAATTCTGACTCAAGCTCTGGGGCGATCGATCTCGACCCCGACACGCTCGCTGAGGCGTGGGCGCGCATGCTGGCCGGCGAGTCGGACCAGCCGGGCTCGCCGCTCGGAAGCCGCATCGAAGGCATCAATGTCAAGGCGGTTCTCGATGCGGTACAGGAGTCCGTCGTCATCGTGAAGACCCCGACCGAGGAGAACCCGGACGGCGGCGGCTCGGGCTTCGTCGTGGCGGCCGATGGCCATATCGTCACCAACGAGCACGTGGTCCGAGATGCCGAAACGGTGGCGGTGCGCCTGTTTGGCGGCGAGCTCGTGCCTGCCGAGGTCGTAGCCAGCGACCCAACGCGCGACCTCGCGGTGCTGAAGGTTGACCGCGACGGGTTGTCGGCGGTTCGTCTCGGTTCCACCGAAGGCGTGGAGGTCGGCGACGAGGTGATCGCCATTGGCAACGCCTTCGGCATCGTCGGCGAACCCACCGTCACCGCAGGCATCGTGTCCGGACTCAACCGCGACATCACGCTGTCGGACAACACGAGGCTGGTACGGCTCATCCAGACGGATGCGGCCATCAACCCAGGCAACTCCGGCGGGCCGCTGGTGAACGCCGCGGGCGAGGTCATCGGTGTCAACACTGCGATCCGCGCCGGTTTCGCCGAAGGCATCGGCTACGCCATCTCGATTGACCACGCCCGCCCGATCATCGATCAACTGCTCGAGGGTGTGGTGCAGGCGAAGGCGTATCTTGGTGTGCGCATCACGTCGGTCGAGGACTTCATTGCCGCCAACGAGGCACCGGAAGAACCCGATGATCCGGGCGGAGAGCTTGACGACGGCGGCCCGGAGACCGTGGAGCCGGGGCCGGATCCCGACGATGAGTTCGCCGGCATCGAGCTGCTGCCGCAGGTCACCTTTGGAGCGCTGGTGGTGGGCGTCGAGGCCGGCGGGGCCGCCGATCGGGCAGGCATCGAGCCCGGTGATGTGATCGTCGGGTTCGAGGGCGTGGAGATTCGCACGAGCAACGACCTCGTGGTGGAGATTCTGGCGAGGCTGCCGGGGGATCAGGTCGAGATCGGTGTGATCGGCAACGACGGCAAACTCAGGCAGGTCCAGGTGGAGCTGGGTTCGTTCGTGCCCGACGACGCCGAGGGGTGATCCGGCGCGTGTCACAGCGGTTCGCGATACTGCGGGGGCTGGCTGCCGACTCAACACATCCGCAAGGAGAACATGATGGCTGACCGAATCTTCGACACCGGAACCGACGACATCGCTGTCGAGGTGACCGACGGTGTGATGACGATCACGCTGAACCGTCCTGACCGTCGCAATGCGATGTCGACGCCGATGCTGGACGGCTTGGTCGCGGCGCTTGCCGACGCCGAGACGGCTTCCGACGTGGGGGCGCTGGTGCTCACCGGCGCCGGCGGTGCGTTCTGTGCCGGCGGCGATGTGAAGGGCATGGCGGCGGCAGGCGGCGAGGGCGGCGGCAGCCCGCTGCAGTACGACGCCCGGGTGCACAACCAGCGCCGCAACCAGCGCGATACCTCGGGGAAGCTGTACGAGATGCCCAAGCCGACTATTGCGGCGCTGCCTGGGGCGGCTGCCGGTGCGGGCCTGTCGATGGCGCTGGCGTGTGACCTGCGGTATGCGGCGCCCAACGCGATCATGACCACGGCGTTTGCCCGGGTGGGGTTCAGCGGCGACTATGGCGGCACGTGGTTCATGTCGCGGCTGATCGGCTCGGCCAAGGCGCGCGAGCTGTACTTCCTGTCCGACCGGGTCGATATGGATCAGGCGATGTCGCTGGGCTTGGTGAACGGCGTGTTCCCCGCGGAGAGCCTGATGGACGAGGTGGGAGCGATCGCAAGGCGTCTGGCCAGCGGCCCGACCGTGGCGTACCGGTACATGAAGGAGAACCTGAACCGGGCAGTTCATGGCGACATGGGCGAGTGCTTGGACATGGAGGCCGCGCACCACATCCACACCGGTCAGACCGACGACCACAAGGAAGCGGCGCAGGCCTTCGTGGAGAAGCGCGAGCCCGTGTTCCACGGTCGTTGATCCTCTAACAACCATTCGATTTCTGCGATTGGCGGCGCTGGCCGAGCCGTACGCTGGTACGGGTGCGGAACGAGGTCGAACCAGGTCAGGTTGATCTGGCGCGCGTCCCGCAGGTCGGACGAGCTGGGTCAGGCGCTCCGGCCGAGTCGGGTGAGCCGGTGGGTTCCCGAGTCAGGTCGGCGGATACCCCGGTCATCGAGCGTCGCGATGTCGAGACGGGTCAGCAAAACGGCCTGTCCACGGCACCCCGTCCCGCCGCGGCACCCCGTCCGGCCTCTGCAGTTCGGTCGGCCACGGCAGCTCGCCCCATCGCCGCTGCTGATCGACAGGTGCCGCCGGCGTCTCCACGAGTTCGCGAAGCGGTGTCGGGCCGAGCTTGGCGGGCGCTCACTGTGGCGTCGCTGGGAACGGTGCTGGTCGGTTTCAACAGCACGGCTTCCAACTTGGCGCTCGACTCGATCCGAGACAGCTTCTCCGGCGCAACGGCCTCCGACGTGGGCTGGGGCATCGCCGGGTTCATGATCGGCACGGCTGCGTTCCTGCCGCTGGCCGGACGTCTCGCCGACAGGATCGGCCGCAAGCGCATCTTCCAGATCGGGCTGGCGCTGTTCGCGCTGTCTGCGGTGTTCTCCGCCATCGCGCCCACGGTGTGGACGCTGAACATGGCCCGAGTGCTGCAGGCAATCAGCGGTGCAGCGATCCTTCCGGCGTCGCTGAGTCTTGTGCTGCCGTTGTTCCCCGAGTCGAGACGAACAACCGCGGTGGGCCTCTGGTCGGCATCAGGGCCGCTGGCCGCCGCGATTGCACCCCAGGTATCCACGCTGATGCTGGCCGCAGCGGGTTGGCGCGTGCTGTATTTCGTGAGCGCTCCGATTGCTGCGCTGCTGTTCGTCGTGGGCTGGCGCGTACTGCGAGAACAGCCGACACCGCCGAAGCATCAGCGGCTCGACATCGTGGGCGCGACCGCCGGCACGGTGGCACTGCTGGCAATCGTGACGCCGCTCATGCAGGGCAAAGACTGGGGCTTGCTCTCACCTGTCGCACTGGCCCTCGGGGGCATCGGTGTGGTGGCGCTCGCGATCTTCGTCTTCAATTCACTGCGCCATCAGGAACCGTTGCTGAACCTGCACCTGTTCCGTCGGCGCAACGTGTGGGTGACGCAGCTGGCCAACTTCCTCGTCGGCCTCTCGTCGCAGTCGCTGTGGCTGCTGTGGCCGTTGTTCCTGCTCAACGTGTGGAGCTACGGCGTGGCAAAGGTCGGGCTGGCGCTGACGCTCGGGCCGATCGCTGCGGGCTTCTCCACCATCACGTTCAGCCGCTTGGGCGAACGCTGGAACGCGGTCGGCTTCTGCCGGACCGGCTCGGCAATGCAGATCGCCTCCGTCGGCTGGATGGTGCTGACGTTGGGGACCACGCCGAATTACTGGTTCGTCATGGCGCCCAGCATCGCCCTGTTTGGCTTGGGCTGGGGCATGTGCGTGCCGCTGCTCAACAGCGTGGCGCTCAAGGCGGTGCCCGAGAAGTACTTCGGGGAAGTCAGCGGGCTGTTCAACACGCTGCGCTATGCGTCCGCGGCGATCGGCATAGCGGCGCTCTTTGCGGTGCTCACTGAAGACTCCGGTGCGGCTTCGCTGATCTACTACCAGCGGGCGCTCGTGTTCTTCTTGATTGCCGCCAGCGTGGGGTTCATGTCGCTGTGGATTCCGATGAGCCGGGCGGGCCAGTCGGATCGTTGAGTCACGCCTGCTTGCGTTCGGATTGCATCTGAGCATCGGTTCCGGGCCGCCTCCGTCGCTGGGTGACGTTTGGCGTTGCTGGCCGGGGAGTTCGTCTGGCACGCTGAGCGACGGTGTCGTTGGATCAGATGCTCCGGCTGTTCGCGGTGGCCGCGCTGGCGTGCAATGTCGCCTCGCTGGGCCTCGTGGCGGCGGCCGTGCGGCGACGTGGGCGCGGCTCGGACGCCCGCGGGGCGGCGGTTGTCGGTGCCCGGGCGGTGGTGGGGGTTGCGGCACTGTTGGCTGTGGGTGCCACGCTCGGTTCGCTGTACCTGTCGGAGATCGCGCATCTGGAGCCGTGCCGCTGGTGCTGGTTCCAGCGCATCGCCATGTATCCGCTGGCGCTGGTGCTGGTGGTGGGCTGGTTGCGGCGAGACCGTGGGGTTCACCTGTACGGGCTGCCGATGTGCCTGGCGGGCGCTGCGATGTCGACGTGGCACTACCTGCTGCAGCATTTCCCGGATCTGGAAGGTGCCACGACGTGCAGCATCACGAGCCCGTGCGCCGTGCGGTACGCGTGGGAGTTCGGGTTCGTGTCGATCCCCTACATGGCCGGCAGCGTGTTCGTGCTCGTCGGTGTGCTGCTGAACCTGTCGCGCCACCGAGCCTGATGTTCAGAGCTCGTGAACATGAGTCGGTCCGCTGTGCTCCTACGGTGTGCAGCATGAACAAGAATGCGACCGAGCGATGAGACGGCTGCTCGGCAAGCTGATCCCCCGGTCCACCGGCGGGCGCTGGTTCCTCGGCGTCGGCGCTGCTGCGGTGATCGGCGTCGGCATCTACTTGGTGTTCTTCGTGTTCGCCTTCCACCTGATCTTCGTGGACGAGGTGGTCGACGAGGCGGGCCCCGAATTCGCCGTCGAGGTCGACATCGACGAGCTGATCAGCGACGCGCTCGACGCCGGTCCCGTCGCAACGACAGCGGCCGTGGCCGCATCCGGCAGCGATGACCAGCCCAGCGACCAATCAATGTCGGTGGGTGAGCATGACGCGCCGGACGGGTCCGCCGGTTCGGCGGAGACTGACGGTTCGGCAGGGTCTGCTGGGACCAGCGAGTCCGCCGAGTCTGACGCATCCAGTGAGTCCAGCGAGTCCGCTGAGTCAAGCGGGTCCGCCGGTTCCGACGGGTCCACTGAGTCCAGCGAAACTGGGGAATCAGGGGAGACCGAAACGGAGGATCAGGGCGTGCGGGTGGCCTACGTGGGCAGCTTCGGGCCGCGGTCGCACCCTGCTGAGGGGACGGCGGTGGTGCTCACCGACGGCACGCAGACGTTCCTGCGATTCGACGACGACTTCGCTACCGACAACGGACCGGACCTCAACGTGTACCTGCACACGGCGGGCCCCGACGCATCGGTCGATGATCTTGTGGGCGACTTCATCGACCTGGGCGACCTGAAGGGCAACATCGGGGCGCAGAACTTCGTGATTCCCGGCGACGTCGATCTGGACCGCTACAGCACGGTGTCGGTCTGGTGCGTCCGCTTTCGCGTGGTCTTCGGCACCGCCGAGCTGGCACCGATGAACTAGCGAGCCACCGGCATTCCGGCCGCTAGATCCACGGGCCATGGCTACGGATGCGGCAGGAGACCCTGCAACCTGCTCGATCGCTGGTCGCAGAGGATTCTGCTGCCCCGCAGCGGGCGCACTTGTTCGTGCGGCTTCTAAGGTCCGGGTGTGGGAACGGCGGCGGGGGCGGTCAAGGACGGGCAGGCCCATCTGGCTGCGCTCGACACTGACCGAGCGGTCTTTCTAGATGGCGAGCTGATCACCCGGGTCGCAGAGCATCCGGCATTTGCCGAGAGCTGCCGGGCGATCGCGGGCCTGTACGACTTCCAGGCAAGCCATCTTGAACTGATGACGTTCGACATCGGCGACGGCCGGCGGGCCAACCGGGCGTGGCAGATGCCTCGCTCGTATGGCGATCTGGTGGCCAAGCGCCAGGCCATGACGGCGTGGGCCGAGCTGCATGCGGGCTACATGGGCCGCTCGCCCGATCATCTGGCGTGCGCCGTGTCGGGGCAGCTCATGGCGCTTGAGCTGTTCGAAGAACACAACCCGCGCTGCGCCAAGGCCTACTGGGACTACTACGAGTGGGCCCGGGCCAACGACATCTTCCTCACCTACGTGATCATCAACCCCCAGGGCGACCGGTCGCGGGCGTGGGGCGATCAGCCCAAGCAGATCAGCACCCACATCGTCGACGAGGGGCCGGACGGGCCGACGGTGCGTGGAGCCAAGATGCTGGGAACCGGCTCGATCATGGCCGAGGAGGTCTTCGTCGCGAACCTCCAGCCGCTGCAGGAGGGCGAGGAGGATCTGGCCATCTCGTTCGCCCTGCCGCTCGACACGCCGGGCATCAAGATCGTGTCGCGCAAGAGCTTCGAGCAGCATGCCGTCAGCCCGTTCGACAACCCGCTCTCACACCGGTTCGACGAGAACGACGCCATCATCTACTTCGACGACGTGACGGTGCCGTGGGAGCGGGTCTTCGTGTACCGCGACGTCGACATGTGCCGGCGGCAGTTCCATGACACGCCGGGGCACGTGTACCAGAACTATCAAGCGCAAGTTCGTCTGGTGGTGAAGCTCCGGTTCCTGCTGGCGGTGGCCCGGCGGCTCACCGAGACGATCGGCACGGTGAACATCGTGCAGGCGAAGCTCGGCGAGCTGGCCGCCCGGGTGGCCGCAGTCGAGGGCCTGCTATTCGGCATGGAGGCCGGCGGGCACCGTGTCGGCGAGTACTACGTGCCCAACCGGCACCTGCTGTATTCGGCGCAGGTCACCACGCAGGCGCTGTACCCGCAGTTGATCACCGAGATCCGGGAGCTGGCCGGCGGCGGGCTGATCATGCTGCCGTCGTCGTCGTCCGACCTGTCCAGCGATGAGGTGGCGTCGGTGCTCGACAGCACGCTGGTGTCGGCTCGTGACGGCGAGGGGGCCTACGAGCGGATGAAGTTCCTGAAGCTGGCCTGGGACGCTGTCGGCTCGGAGTTCGCCAGCCGCCACACCCAGTACGAGATGTTCTACGCCGGTGCCCAGTTCGTCACCCAGGGCCACAGCTTCCGCACCTACGACTGGGAGGGTGCCGACCGGCTTCTCGAAGCGATGCTCGAAGGCAACGACGCCGACTGGAAGGGGCGCTGATGGAGATTCGCAAGATGCTGACCTATGTCGAGGACACCCGCCTGGAGGCCGGTGCCGAGGTCGATCCGGTGCTGCGCAAGGTGGCCGTGGTGGCGGTGGTCCGCAACGAGTACGCCGGGAAGCGGATTCATGACCTGTCGCCGTACTACGAGGCGAGCGTCGAGCTCGGCAAAGAGATCGCCGGGTTGGCGGTGGAGCAGATGAAGCCGTACTCGATCGAGAGCTACGGCAAGGCGGCCATCGTGGGCCTCGACGGCGAGCAGGAGCACGGCGTGGCGCTGCTAACCACGCCCTACGGCAACGTGCTGCGAAAGGCAGCCGGCGGCGGCGCGGCCTGGATCTCGTCGACGACCAAGCGCGCGCAGCCTGGGGCGTCCATCGACATCCCGCTCGCGTACAAGGATGCGTTGTATGTGCGCTCGCACTACGACGCCATGAGCATCACCCTGCACGACGCCCCGCTGCCCGACGAGATCGCGGTGATCTGCTGCTTCGCCAACCGAGGTCGGCCGCATCATCGGGTCGGCGGCCTCAGCATCGACGACGCCACCGGCGAGGACGGTCTGACCTGATGCGGACGGCAATCACCAATATCGGCGTGGTGCTCTCGGGGGACTGGCGTGAGCCGTTTGTCGATGCCGACACGGTCGTGAGCGACGGCGGGCTGATCGTCGGTGTGGGTGCCGCCGTTGACGCAGATCTCGGGTCATGCGATGTGGTGATCGATGCGGCCGGCGCGACGGTGGCGCCGGGCCTGATCGACTCGCATGTGCACGTGGCGTTCGGCGATTTCACGCCCCGCCAGAACACGATCGGCTACCTCGAGAGCTACCTCCACGGGGGCACCACCACCGTGCTGTCAGCCGGCGAAGTGCACATCCCCGGCCGCCCCCACGACCTTGCCGGCGTGAAGGCGCTCGCAGTCGCCGCGCACAAGTGCTACGAGAACTTCCGACCGGGTGGCATGCGGGTCCATGCCGGATCACTGCTGCTCGAGCCGGGGCTCGGGCCGGACGACTTCGCGGCCGTGCGAGCCGACGGCGTGTGGCTTTCCAAAGCTGGCTTCGGTGCCGTCGACAGCGCCAAGGACTACGTCGAGCTCGTCGCTATGGCCAAGGCAGCAGGGCTGATGACGACGCTGCACACCGGCGGCTGCTCGATCCCCGGCACGTTCCCGGTGACCGGCGAGGACGTGCTCGACATCAATCCCGACATCTCGTTCCACATCAACGGCGGCCCGGTCGCCATCGAAGACCGCTACTACGACATGATCGCCCCGACCGGGATGGGCATGCAGGTGTGCGCTGCGGGCAACCTGCGCACCGGCATCCTCGCCGCCGAAGCAGCCCACCGCCACGACGCCTTCGACCGCCTGCTCATCGGCACCGACACCCCCACCGGCAGCGGGATCATGCCGCTCGGGATGCTCTATACGATCATCCACATGGCGGCAGTGAGCGACCTAGACGTGACTCACCTGATCGGCGCCGCCACCGGCAACGTGGCTCAGATGTTCGGGCTGAACAACGGCTTGATCGCCCCGGGCCGCGATGCCGACCTGATCGTGATCGACGCCCCGCTCGGCGGCACCAAAGACACCGCGCTCGACGCCATGAAGAACGGCGACATGGTCGCGGTCGGCGCCGTGATCACCGACGGTGTGCCCCGATTCGTCGGCCGCAGCCGCAACACGCCGCCCACCACCCGTGCAGTGCAAGTAGCTCGCTCCAATGTGCTGCGCGAATACTGACCTCAGACAGCTCTCAAGCCGCCGTCACCGAGCAGGTGGCTTCCCGCTGCCGTCACGCGGTTAGGTCATGCTGTCGGCTCGGCTAGGCGGCGGTCATGAAGCGCACGTTGAGGTGGAGGTAGGCGTTCGGGTTGGGGTGCTTCGCCCAGATCGCCTGCCACTCGGGGCCGCTGAGCTGTGACCTGAAGCCCTCCTCGCGGGCTTCACGGCTGGGCCATCGGATGATCCAGCACACGTTCGGCTGGCCGTGCGGTGACACCTGCGGATCCGACCCGGCGACCTCGGGCTCGTGACCATCGTCGACCCAGAAGTCGATGACGTCGAGGTTCTCTCGCAGCCACGGCGCTGCGTGCTCGGCGGCCCACTGCTTGTACGCCTCGAACCACTCCGGATCGATGGTGTAGTCGCGGACTTCCACGATTGCTTCTGACATGGCAGTTCCTTTCGTTGCCTGCGAGACGCAGTCTTGCAGGGGCCTGTGACATGAAGCTCAGCTGCCGTCGGTGGCGATGGCCTGGATGTCCTGGATCACGTCGGGCGGCAGGTCGGCGCCGATGTCCATCGCGACGCTGGCGTTGACCTCGTCGACCAGCCCGTCGAAATGATCCGCAATGGCGCCGGCGATCTGGTCATGACGCCCCACGGCGGCGAACAGCCGCACCACATCGTCGTCGACGCAGCCGGCCATCTCGCCCCAGCCGTCGTTGCGGGAGAGATGATTCAGCTTCTCGCCAAGGTCGCCCAAATCGTGCTGCTCGAGCACCGGCCAGTACGCCCGGGTGCTGCCATAGAAGCCGATCCGGTAGCGCACCCACTCGACCATGCGGTCCACGGTCTCGTCGTCGGGGCCGGTGCAGATGAACCCGCCGCCGGTGATCCAGAAGTCGCTGCGACTGCGCCCGGCTCGGTCGAGGCCGGTCTGCAGCTCGGGCATCACCTCGCGTCTCAAGTAATCCGGCGTGCAGAAGCCGTGCAGGCGCACGCCGTCGCAGTGCTGGCCGGCCACCCGCAGCATGGCCGGCCCCACCGCGGCGATCATGATCGGCGGCGTTGCGTCGATCGGCTCGGGCGTGAAGTTCGGCGTCATCAGCGAGAACTGGTAGTGCTCGCCCTCGTAGCTCAGCTTCTCGCCGGTGGACCATGTATGCCAGATGGCCCGGATCGCCTGCACGTACTCGGCCATGCGGGGCGCCGGCGCCGACCACGGCACGCTGAAGCGCCGCTCGTTGTGCCCCTTGACCTGGCTGCCGATGCCGAGCACGAACCGCCCGTCCGAGGCCGCCTGCAGGTCCCACGCGGTCGACGCCGTCACCATGGGGCTGCGGGGGAAGCTGATGGCCACGCTGGTGGCGAGCCGTACCCGCTCGCTGTGCACGGCTGCGATGCCCAGCGGGATGAACGGCTCGTGCCGGTTTTCGAAGGTGACGACGCCGTCGTAGCCGTCGGCCTCGATGCGCCGCACCTCATCGGGCACGGCTCGCAGGTTGTGCTGGGGCAGGGTGGCGCTGACGTGCATGGGGTTCTCCGATTCGCTGGGGCCCAATGTTGCCCCGAGTGGCGACCAGCCGCAGATGTGAACGGGCGAAACAAGTGCCAGTCTGTACGACAATTGATGCGGCCGGGGCTAGGGTGGGCGGCGTGAGCGAGACCTCGGCCACGCTGGCCATTCCGGCATCTGCGGCCGAGGTGTGGGCGGTGCTGGCGGACTTCGGCGAGATCGCACGCTGGGCGCCGAACGTCGACCACTCGTGCCTGCTGAGCACCCAGCGGGACGGCGTGGGCGCCGTGCGCCGGATCCAGTCTGGCCGCAGGACCTTGCTCGAAGAGGTGGTCGAGTGGGTCGACGGCGAACGGCTCAGCTACATCGTGGAAGGACTGCCGCCGGCCATCCGGACGCTGCGCAACAGCTGGCAGCTCGACAGCGGGGATGGCTCGACTGAGGTCACGCTGACCAGTTCGGTGGACGTCGGGTCGCGCCCGCCGCAGAAGCTGGTGGCGCAGGCGCTGACCCGTCCACTCTCGAAGGTGTCGAACCAGATGCTGCACGGACTCGACGATCACCTGCGAAAGGCCGCTCGATGAACGCTCGGCCCGACGTCGTGATCTTGATGACCGACCAGGAGCGGGCCGCGCCTCCCTACGAGCCGGCCGAGGTCAGTGCTTGGCGCCAGAGTCTGGGCGCTGCCTGGTTTACAGAGCATGGCGTGTCGTTCGGCCGCCACTACACCGGCTCGCTGGCCTGCGTGCCGAGCCGGCCCACGCTGTTCACCGGCCAGTACCCCGATGTGCACGGCGTCACCCAGACGAATGGTCTCGGCAAGATGGCCGACGACAGCCGGATGCGCTGGCTGCGGCCGGGCGAGGTGCCCACGCTGGGCCACTGGTTCCGGGCCGGCGGCTACGACACGCACTACCAGGGCAAGTGGCACATGAGCCATGCCGACCTGGCCGACGCTGCGGGTGCCCCGCTGGCAACCAACGACGACGAGGGCGCCGTCGACGGCGACGCCGTGCAGGCGTATCTCGACGCTGACCCGCTCGACGAGTTCGGATTCTCCGGCTGGATCGGGCCTGAACCACATGGCGCCGCGCTGGCCAACAGCGGCCTCGTGCGCGACCGCCTGTTCGCTGACCGGGTGGTGGCGTGGCTGGAAGACCGGTACGCACGCCGGCGGGCCGGTGAGGCGGCGGCGCTTCGGCCGTTCCTGCTGGTGGCCAGCTTCGTCAACCCCCATGACATCGTGTTCGCGCCGGTGTGGCTCGGCCCGGCGTGGCTGCGTCGCAGCGAGATCTCGTTGACTGCTGCCGAGCCGCCGCCGATCCCGGCGTCGCCGACCGACGACGAGGATCTGTCGACCAAGCCCGCAGCGCAGATTGCCTACCGGGCGTCGTACCCGACCACCTACGGGCTGACGCCGGTGGTCGAGCGGGTGTATCGGAACCACGCAGCCGAGTACCGCAGCCTGTACTACCGGCTCCATGCCGAGGTCGACGGCCCGCTCGACCGGGTGCGCCGTGCAGTGACAGAGGGCGGCTCGTCTGACGCGGTGCTCGTGCGCACGTCGGATCATGGCGAGCTGTTGGGCGCCCACGGCGGGCTGCATCAGAAGTGGTTCAACCTGTACGACGAGGCGACGCGGGTGCCGTTCGTGATCGTCCGGGTGGGCTCGAAGGCGACGGCTGGACGGGCTGTCGATGCGCCCACGTCGCACGTCGATCTGGTGCCGACGCTGCTGTCGGCGGCGGGGATCGATGCGGCGTCGGCGGCCGAGGAGCTGCGCGCCAGCCACACCGAGGTGCACCCGCTGCCCGGGCGCGACTTGATGGATGTGGTCGATGGCGACGCCGAGCCCGACCGGGACCGCGCCGTCTATCTGCTCGCCCGCGACAACATGCCCGAGGGCGACTCGGGGGCCAGCGGGATGGCTCGCCGGATGGGCAGGACGCCGCCGCCGCTGCGCATCCAGGTGCCCGCCCATGTGGGTGCCAACTTCGAGAGCCTGGTCTGCCGGGTGGCCGGGGCCGGAGGCACGGCCGGGAGTGGGGCCGGCGGCGCGGGCGGGGGCAGAGATACGGACGGGGCCGGGGACGACGACGCGGGCCATCTGTGGAAGATCGTGCGCACGTTCGACGATCCGGCGACGTGGACCGAGCCAGGCGTGCGGCATCTGGCGGCCGACGGCCCTGTGGGAGAGGTGTACCGCACCGAGCCGCTGCCCGATCAGTGGGAGCTGTACGACCTCGACGCTGACCCGATCGAGATGCACAACCGCTGGGCGGACCCCAGCGCGCAGGAGGTGTTCGCAGAGATGACCGAGCGTCTGGCCGACCAGCGGGCCCGCGCCGTGCCCGGACGCAACCAGCCATGGCCGTACGCCACCCGAACGCCCAGCCCCATCCCGGCCAAGACGGGTTCCGCTTTGAAGAGAGTGCCGCCGCCGGCTCGTGCGCTGCGCAAGGTGCTGCAGCGGCTCGGCATGCACCCCGACGACACCGAGACGACTGACGCCGACGGCGCCGGGCGGCGGGCGCTGGTTGTGGCGACGAACCATGGCGTGCTCGACATCGGCAAGCCGACCGGCGTGTTCGCCAGCGAGATGACCGTGCCGTACTACGCCTTCGCCGATGCCGGCATGACGGTCGATGTCGCCAGCCCCGCAGGGGGAGTCGTCCCGGTGGATCCCCAGTCGGTGCGTGCCCCGCTGCGCACCGAGGCCTGCGACCGATTCCTGGCCGACGACGAGTTCAAGGCCAAGGTGAACGACTCGCTCGCCATCGGCGAGGTCGACATCGCCGCCTACTCGATCATCTTCCTGGCGGGCGGCTGGGGCGCCGCATTCGACCTGGGGTTCTCCGAGGAGCTCGGCCGCAAACTCACCGAGGCCAACCAGCGCGGCAAAGTCATCGGTGGCGTGTGCCACGGCCCGCTCGGACTGCTCCAGGCGAAGGCCGCCGACGGCAGCTTGCTGGTGGCGGGCCGCAGGGTGACAGGGGTGACCGACAAGCAAGTCCGGGAGCTGGGCATCACCGCCACGCCCCAGCATCCCGAGACCGAGCTGCGCAAGGCCGGCGCCCAGTTCGAGAGCACGACCCGGTTCCGCGACGCTTTGGCCAACCACTGGGTCGTCGACGGCAACCTCGTGACCGGTCAGAACCAGAACGCCGCCCCGATGGTGGCCCGCGAGATGCTGAGACTCATGTCATGACTCACCGGGTGCCACCGGGTGTGGAGGCTGGCCCTCCGCCTGATGATGCGACGCCGGCCGACGGACGGGTGGCTCGGCGGGAGCGGAACATCAATGCGGTGCTCGACGTGGTGCTCGAGATGTTCGCCGAGGAGTCGCTGTTCCCGACCATGGAGCAAGCGGCGGCCCGATCAGGACTGTCGTTGCGCTCGCTGTACCGGTACTTCGCCGATCCGGGCGAGCTGCTCGAATCCACGATCAGGCGCAACCGTGAGCGCACCGCTCCCCTCACACGCCTGCACGCCATCGGCCAGGGCCCGCTGGAGGGCCGCATCGATGACTTCGTGGCGATGCGCCTGCGCTTGTACGACTCGGTCGGCCCGGAATACCGGGCGACCCTGGCGCATGCCCACCGGCTGCCCCGCATCAGCGAGCAGCTCGCCACGACCCGCCACGAAATGCGTCAGCAGTTCAAGCTCCAGTTCGCCCCCGAACTCGAAGCCCGCACGCCTGACTCGGGGACCGACGCCCCCGAGTCGGCATCGCGCTCGCCTCGGCCTGAGACCGATACGCCGACGTCAGGCACGGCCGCAGACGGCGACACAATGCTCACCGC
Organism: uncultured Acidimicrobiales bacterium; assembly: GCA_964484385.1. Classification (GTDB taxonomy): domain Bacteria; phylum Actinomycetota; class Acidimicrobiia; order Acidimicrobiales; family Poriferisodalaceae; genus Poriferisodalis. The sequence goes on along the minus strand of CAZAFV010000006.1, from coordinate 23,125 downwards.
AGGCGACCTGCTGACCCAGCTGGACTCGATCGACTACCTCCGCCGCCACCGCGGCCTGTCCGCCGCCGAGACCAAGGCTGTGCTCACCTCGACCCTGAACACGCTTCTCGCCTGAACCGGCCGTCCATGCGCCCTCGGCAGGATTCGAACCTGCGACGCACGGTTTAGGAAACCGACGCTCTATCCCCTGAGCTACGAGGGCGGGGACTCCCTCGAAATGTACTGCTGGCCCTGAGTTGCCGGACCCGGGGTGTCACTGCGCCCAGCGGTTGCGGACCCTGACAAGGTTCAGGGAACCACGGGCTCGGTGCTTGCCCCGGCCCGGCCACGGGCGACAGCCTGCAGCAGAAATGAAGATCGGACCCGTCTCGCGGGAGGAAGGCGAGACGGGTCCGATCCTCTCTCGGAGGGAGCGGTTACGACGCTGGCAGCTCGACTGGCAGCATCACGATCGGAGCGAACACTTCGGTCGGCACCGGAATGCCGGCCGCAATGTCCTGCGCCAGCGGAATCCAGTACTCGCCCCATTGCGCCGCCCCGAGGTCGACCGAGCCGACCAGGGCAGTGTCGCCCTCGATGATCGCGTCGAGCACCGCAGAGCCGCCATTCACGCCAGTCACCGCAGCGTTCGTATGACGGTCGGCAACCTTCAGCGCCTCGGCGTTCGCAAGTGCCCACAGATCGGCGACAGTGCAACTGAGGATGTTCTCAGCATCGGGATTCGCAGTCAGCATGTCGGTGAAGGCGTTCTGGAGCTCGAGCGACGTTGTGCTGGTGGTGTCGTGCTCGACCTCGGAGATGCCCGGGAAGGCCTCACGCACGACATCCGCGCACACCGAGGCCCGGAGCGCCACTTCGGGGCCCGCGGGGGAGAAGAACGTGACGAACAGCATCGTGTTGTCGGCCGTCCAGCCCTGTGCGTTGGCGAAGGCCACCAGGCGCTCACCCTGCAGATCGCCCATGCCGGCGTTGCTCGGGCCGAACAGCACGGTGCCAGGAGACTGGGTCACCACCTGCACGACCGGAATGCACGCTTCAAAGAAGATCTCGTTGACGCTCTCGAGCACGTCGTCGAGCTGGTTGTTGCTGACCACCACGCTGGGCTCGCGCACGACGATCGACTGCGCTGCAGAGATGGGTTCAGCGGTGCTCGGGAACTGGTAGTCGACCGAGGCCAGCTCCACTTCAGCTCGTGCAGCAGCTTCGTCCATGCTCGCGTTCATTGAGATGTTGACTTCGTTAATGGTGTCCTGCGCGCCCCAGCCGACCACGAGTTCGCCGTGCGACGAGATCGCCTCGGGCTCCCAGATGTCGGGGTGTTCGTCGACCGTCACGTAGGCGCAGTCGTTCGAGTCCCAGATCACCCACTCGTCGCTGTTGCCGTTGGCCGGCACCGTCCACAGGATCTCGGGCTCGGCCATGTCGTCGCCCATGTCGTCGTTCATGTCGCCATCGTCCGATGGCTCTTGATCTGCTGCTGCAGGTTCGGTCGCAGCTGTGGGCTCCGGCTGTGCGTCGTCGCCGTCGTCAGATCCGCACGCGGCGGCGAGCAGCATGACGGCGAGAAGCGACAGACATATCCGCGTCCATCGTTTGTTGAACATCGATCTCTCCCTCCCTGTTCGGTAATCACGAACAGTGATTTCTGATACAGAACTCACTATAGTCCGCGCTGCGCGAGCGCTGCTGCGTGTACACGGGGGATAGCGTGTTCGGCAATGCCGAACTGTTGAGTGATCGGGGTGGCAACGGATGGTCGAACTCGACAGCCGGTACGAAGTCAAGAGCGTCGTGCGCGCTATCGCGATACTGGAAGCGCTCGAAGACGCACACGAGGACGGCCTGACCGTCACCGAGGTCTCCCAGCTCATCGGCATCTCCAAGAGCGCCGCATTCGCCACGCTGTACACGCTGAGAAGCTTCGGTCTGGTGAGCGATCAGGGCGAAGGTCAGACTCGCAAGTATTCCTTGGGACTGGCGCTCATCCGGCTCGGTCAGCGAGCCTCTGCGCAGAACTCCATCGCAGATCTCGCACGACCGAGGCTGCGAGAGCTCACCGGCAAAACGGGCTTGACGTCGCGGGTGGCGGTGCTCGACGACGGCTGGGCGGTAGTGGTGGGGCGCGTTGACGCCCGTACTGCGGTTCGACTCGACCTGGGAATGGGCCGGCAGGAGTGGCCCCACAGCAGCGGGGTGGGCAAGGCAATGCTCTCGACCATGCCTGAGGCGGAAGTCCGCTCGATCGTCGACCGCATCGGCATGCCCCGCAAGACGCCGAACACGATCACCGAAGTCGGCGCGTTGCTGACGGCACTCGAGCGCGCGAGAGCCGAGGGATTCTGTCTCGACGACGAAGAGGATGTCGAGGGTGTGCTCTGCGTCGCCGCGCCCCTCACCGACCTTCCGGGAGGTGCCGTGGCTGCGGTGAGCGTCACCGGGCTCAAGGCGGATCCGTTGTTGCGCCAGCCGCGCCGCGTCGGGCGTGAGGTGCGAGCGGCCGCGGCGGACATCGCCGAGATGGCCCGGGGAAGAGCATTGGGATGATCGCCCCCGGGTGCGGCTGTCGATGTTCGCATCAGGCAAGTACTGTTTGGCATCTCCGAATCGAAGATGGCAGCGAGCATGCGACTCATGACTCCGGCGACGCCTGAGTGGCAGCCCCTCTCCGCAGACCTGATCGCCGGGGCCAGCCAGCATGACATCACGCCCCCGGTGGGCATTCGCACCGCCAATTGGGGGGCTCACGGACGGCACGAGGTAGCCGCCGGCATCCATCAGCCGCTCACGGTCACGGCTCTGGCGCTGGGGGACGACTCGGGCCTGATGCACTACGTGGTCAGTGCCGACCTCGGCTGGTGGCGCAATGTCGACGACGAGCAGTCAGTGCGGGCGCCGGTCCTCGACGCCTTGGGCATCGGGGAGTCGCGGCTCCTGTTGCACCTTGTTCACACCCACGCGGGTCCGTGCACCACCCGATCGCAGCATCTGGAGCCCGGGGGCGCGCTCGTAGACCGCTACCTGCGTAGCGTGTCCGACACCATCGCCGCTGCGTGCCTCGACGCCCGGGATGCTGCCCGGCCCTGCCACATCACCTGGGCAACGGGGGCATGCGCCCTTGCCACCGTGCGCGATCTGCCTTGCGGCGACGCCGATGTAGTCGGCTTCAACCCCGACGTGACCGCCGACGACACTCTCGTGGTGGGGCGCATCAGCGACTCTGAGTCAACGGTCGCCACGGTCGTCAACTACGCCTGCCACCCGACCACGCTCGCTTGGCAGAACCCGCTGTTGTCGCCCGACTATGTCGGGCCAGCACGCGAGCTCGTGGAAGCTGCGACTTCGTCTCCGTGTCTCTTTCTTCAAGGCGCATCGGGTGATCTCGCGCCGCGCGACCAGTACACGGGCGACATTGAGGTGGTCGAACGCAACGGGCGGGTTCTGGGCCACGCGACCTTGTCGACGCTGGAGGCGATGCCCCGCCCCGGCCGGGCCCTGCGTTTTGCCGGCGTCGTCGAGTCTGGCGCCAGCCTCGGGATCTGGGAACAGGTGCCGACCGATGCGTCCAGAGCGCTCAGCGCACATGTCATCTGGGTGCCCGTGCCGCTGCAGCCGCTGCTGTCGCCGCAGGAATTGGCGGATCGCTGGAAGCACCTCGGCGAGACTCCTGCGCGAGAACGCGTCGAGCGCGCTATGGAGCTCCGGAAGGGCTACATCGAAGGCGGCGAGGCACGGCATCCGGTGTGGATCCTCGAGATCGGTGATGCGGTCATCGTCGCCCATCCCGGTGAGGCGTATTCGGTCATGCAGACCGAGTTGCGCCGCCGGCACCCTGATCGCTGCATCTTGGTGGCCAACTGCACGAACGGCCCTGGGTTCATGTACCTGCCGGAACGATCGGCGTACGACCGACTGCCGTACCAGGTCTGGCAGACCTTGCTCGACGTCGACGCGCTCGAGACGGTGATCGATGCGGTCGACGTTGCCATCGGCGAGCTTGTGCGCCGATGAACTGTGCGGTCGTCACCGGCGCCGGGTCGGGTATCGGCGAGGCAGTCGCCCTGCGGCTGCTGGCCGACGGGTGGGCAGTGGTCGCGGTGGACCATGAGGCCGACGGCCTGACGAAGTTCGACAACGAGCCGAGATGTGCCACGGTTCTCGGCGACGTCGTCGATCGCTCCACCCATGTCCGTGCTGGCAGCGCGGCAGCCGAGATCGGCGCACTGCAGGCGTGGGTGTCGGTCGCCGGGATCACGACGCAGCACGAGCTTCACGCCTTCGACGAACGGTCGGCTCGCAGGACGATCGAGGTCAACCAGGTCGGAGCGCTGCTCGGCGCGGCCGAGGCCGTCGCCAGGTTCCGTGCCGACGGGATACCGGGCGTCGTGGTGCAGATCTCCTCTGTTCACGCATCGCACTCGGCGGTGCACTACCCGGTGTACGAGATGACCAAAGCGGCAGCCGAGGCGTTGACACGGAGCATTGCCGTCTCCTACGGAGCGCACGGCATCCGTGCGGTTGCCATTGCGCCGGGTGCCATCCGCACTCCAGCCCTCATCTCGTCGCTCGAAGCCTCTCCTGACCCACAGGCCTCCTTGGCCCGGTTGTCCGAATCCAGCCCGCTGCGCCGGATCGGCGACCCAGACGAGATCGCCGATGCGGTTGCCTTTGTCACATCGGAGCGAGCGTCGTTCATCACCGGGACGACGCTGTTGGTCGACGGTGGCTGGACGGCGGTGCTGCTCGCGGATGAGTCCGAGTTCAGCTGAGCGCGGGTCGCAAGAGCACCTTCGCTGCGGGGTCGCCGCTCACCAGTCTCTCGAACCACGACTGCCCGCTGGAGAGCGCATCCACCACGACGCCCTCGCGCAGGCCGACGCGCTCGGCCGCCAGCCATCGAAGACCTTGGCGAAAGTGGGCTGGCGAGTATGCGAACGCTCCGGCGATGGTCAGCTCCGACCGGACGGCGACGTTGAGCGGAAGCGACGTCTCGTCAGAATGCAGGCCGGCGAGCACCATGGTGCCGCCCGGACGTAACGCCAGCAGGCAGTCACGCCTGGTGCTCGGCGCTCCGACGGCGTCGAACGCCACATTCACGCCCGTCCCTTCAGTCACGGCATGGACGGCCTCGACAAGCCCGGCGTCGCTTGGCTCGACTGCGGTGCACCCCATCGCTTCAGCCAGCGCCCGACGGTCGGCGTTGCGCTCCACGACGAACCGCGTTTCTACGCCGCATTCGGCGAGCACCTGGAGAATGAACAGCCCGATGGCCCCGGCGCCGACGACGAGAGCCGACATCGCAGCAGTAATCCCGCTTACTTCGACGGCGCGCAGCGCGAACGCGACGGGCTCCACCGTGGCTGCTCGAGCGATGTCCATGCCTTCGGGCAGCACGTGGACCGAGCGAGCGGGAACCCGGACGAACTCAGCGTTCGAGCCCGGGAGACTGGCCCCTAGCAGCAGCCGTTCTGCGCAGAGCTGGTGCCGACCGCGCGCGCAGTAGTCGCAGTGGCCGCAACTCACCAGGGGATTTGCTGTGACCGACTGGCCCTCTCGCAGCTCGCCTGCCGCGACGGCCGTGCCGAGCGCGACGACAGTGCCCGAAACCTCGTGGCCGAAGACGAGCGGCGGGCGTCGAATGCTGCTCTCACCCACAAATCCGCTGAGCTCGGACCCGCAGATGCCCGAGTACTCCACCTCGATCAGCACATCGTGCGGCCCCGGGGCCGGCGTGTCGAGCGTGCGCATGTTCATGACACGGGGTGCCTCGTACACCAGTGCCTGCATCTGGTCGTTCATTGACGCTGGCTCTCCAGTCGTTCAGCTCGATGTGGGCTGACTGAGCGTGTCTCGCCCGAGGGCGTCGGCGAACTGATTCACCAGCCGATCTACCTCCGCGGCGGTTTCGGGATCAACCGAGTAGCCGGTCGGGGGACGATGGGTGTTCTTCGGCAAGACGCCCTGACGCCATAGGATGTACTTCTCCAGGGCGACGTAGCCATCGACGGTCGTCTGCATGGCGACCAAGGTGTTGAGCGGGCCGCTGAGGCGGTACGCCAGCGTCCAGTCGCCGACGCACACAGCATCCCAAAGTGCTCGGATTGCCCAGCAGACCTCCGCTCCGGGCATCGTGCCGACGATGCCGCGCCGGTAGCTGTCGACGATGGCCGCGCCGCCTGATCCTTCGAGAATCGCTGCTCTGGTGCCGGTGGCGTCACGCAGCATCGACAGCGTTGGGCCGATGGGTTGCGCCTCCGGCTTGAAGGCGACGCGTTCGCCGTACTCGGAGAACAGCTTCGCCTGCAGGTCGATGCTCAGCGGGCGGCCGATGTATCCGCTGGCGTCCTGGACTACCACTGTCAACTGCGTGGCCTCGATGATCCTCGAGAAGTAGCCGTAGAGCTCATCATCACCGAGCGCCACGGTGAGCGGCGAGTTGACCATCACACCGGTTGCCCCGTGCTCTTCGGCATGGCGTGCGTGGGCAATGGCACTGCGAAGCGACTCCGCGCCGCAGCCGATGATCGCCATCCGATCTCTGGAGTTGGCGGCGAGGCAGACGCGCTCGGCCAGGAGGCGTCGCTCTTCTGATGTGAGGCGCGGGATCTCGCTAACCATGCCGGTCGTGAGCCCGTCGGCGTGCTGGTCGAGTACCCAGTGGAGCTCGTGGTCGAGAGCGCCGACGTCGATTGTTCCGTCGTCGGCAAAGGGTGTCTGCACTACGGGAAGCACCCCGAATAGCTGGCTGGTTCGGTCCATCGCTTGTTCTTGTCCGCTCTCTGCCTAGATCTTCGTCTGCTCGTTGCCGCCGGCAATCTGTTCGAGGATCTCGCTAATCCCGATTTGGGGTGCGAACCCTGCAACTTGGCGCGCTCGTTCTGTGCTGGTGGTGAGGTCGATGCGCGCCCCTTCCAAGCGGAGGTCGACGTAGGGGACGCCGATCGTCTCGGACAGGGGGGGCACGACGTCGGCGTAGGAGAACGGCTCAGGGCCCGACAGGTTGCATGTCTCGCCGACAGCGCCCGGGGCAGTCAGCAGGCAGAGCAATCCGCTCACCAGATCGCGGGCGTCGCAGAACTGGAACCGGTACGGATTGCCGTCGGTGTCGCGGGCCAGGATCAGTGTGTGCTCTGCATCGTCGACAGCAGCATCGATGGCAGCGACAGCCTGCGGCCGGCCGATCGCATCGAGGATTGCTCGGAGGCCGCTCGCAAAGAACAGCCGACCCGACCAGCCGTCGTGGCGGGTGATCTCCTCGGCTTCGGCAGTGAGCGAGAAGCGGGCAACGCAAGTGGGGAGGTTGTGAACCCGGTGGTAGAAGCCGGCCATCACCTCGTCGAGCTGTTTGGTCAGCCCGTAGAAGCTGTACGGCACGATCGGCAGGTCTTCGACGATCTGTCCCACGACTTCGAGAGACGAGTACACCTCGTCGCTGCTCGCCAGCACGAAGCGCTGCAGCCCAGGGGCGTGCTGGGCGAGCTGATCGAGGAGCAGGTACGTCGCTCGAACGTTGGCTTCGAACAGCGCTGGGTTGGCGGTGGGGTCCCAGTCCATCACTGCAGCGAGGTGGACGACGGCATCGACGCCGTTGATGGCCTGGGCTACGACCGCAGCGTCGGAGAGGCTGCCCTCGATCGCGTCGATGTCGGCGGGCAGCGCACTGGCACCAGGGTCATCGGGCAGCACGACAGTGCGCACTCGGGCCCCTCGGGCGAGCAGCTGCGGGGCCAGCCGGCCGCCGATCCGGCCCGTTGCGCCGGTGACGAGCACTGTCGCCCCGTCCAGCCATGTCTCACTCATCGAGGCCTCCTTCGTTCATGACGCTGCGCCGACGGTTGCGGCGGGATTGCCCTCGAGGATCAGCTGCATGATCTGCGGCACCGAGAACTCTTGGTCTCGCAGGTCCGACACCTTCTGTCCGTGCCGGAGCACGACGAGGTGGTCGGCGAGCTCGGCCACATGTGGGAGGGCGTGGCTGATGATGCCGACGGCGAGGCCGAGGTCTCGAATTCGCTTCACCAGGTCGAGCACTGCTCGAGATTCCCGGAGCCCGAGCGCGGAGGTCGGTTCGTCCATCAAGACGACGTTGCTGGCCCAGTAGGCGGCACGTGCGACCGCCACGCATTGCCGCTGGCCTCCCGACATCGAACCCAACTCGTCACCGGTGAGGCTGGGCAGGTTGATGCTGAGCCCCGAGAGTTCCTGGCGGGCACTCTCGACCATCTGCTTCTTGGCGAGTCTGTTGAACCCGAACAAACCACGCCGGCGCAGTTCTCTCCCCAGGAATACGTTTGCGGTCACGTCGAGGTTCGGTGCGAGGGCGAGTTCCTGGTACACCACCTCGACGCCTTTCTTGCGGGCATCGAGGGGGTCGTGAAGCACGACGGTGTCGCCGTTGAGCACGATCTCGCCCTCGTCTGGCCGGAGGGCGCCGGTCAGCATCTTGACGAGCGTCGACTTGCCTGCTCCGTTGTCGCCCACGATTGCGGTGATCTCGCCCCGGTGGAACGCGACGCTGACATCGACGACGGCTTCGATGTGGCCGAAGTGCTTGCTGAGGCCTCGCGCTTCGAAGACGGGTCGGCGGTCGGCGGTCACTGCTTGCCCCAGCCTTGGGTGCGCAGATGGTCGTAGATGACGGCGAGCAGCAGTGCCGTTCCCAGGAACAGGAACTGTGCAGAGACGCCGTAGTTGAGCAGTTGGATGGCGTTGTCGATGATCCCGATGAGGACCACTCCCAGGAACGTGCCGATGACCGTTCCTCGGCCTCCGATGAGCGCGGTTCCGCCCACAATCACTCCCGCCAGAATCGACAGTTCCAGGCCGGCGAGCCCGTTGGCGTCGCCGACCGTCGTGAACCCTGCGACGAGAATGCCGCTCAAGCCGGCCGCAATGGAGCTGAGCAGGTAGAGCTGCAGCCTGCGCCGCTTGACGGGAATGCCGGCGAGGCGAGCCATGGCTCCGCCCGGCGTGCCGCCGATCGCGTACCAGTGTCTGCCCCACACGGTTGTGTGCAGCAGCCAGCCGACAATGCCGAAGACGGCCAGCATGATCCACAGCGGCACCGGCACGCCGATGAGGTCGCCCTGACCTAGGTACCTGATGTCGCCGCTGGGCACGCGTACCACCCTGCCGCCGGTGACTTGGTACGCGAAGCCCCGTACCAGGAACTGCATGCCGACCGTGATGACGAACGGGTTGATCCCCCCGTAGCTGATGAGACCTCCGTTGACGAGGCCGATCAGTGCCGACGCCCCGAGTGCGAGCACGATGGCGACCGGGGTACTGAGCCCGTGGTCAAGTGTGACGGCGATGATGGTGCCGCTGAATGCCATGACTGCAGCGATGGAGAGATCGAGCCCTCCGCCGATGAGCACTGCAGTCGTAATGGCGGCAACAATCCCGGTGAAGGACACTGCCGTGCCGACGTTGAGCAAGTTCTGGGGTCGCAGGAAGAATGGTGTGAGCTGTGACACCACCAGCCCGACGCCGAGGAGCGCGCCGAGCAAGCCGAAGTGCTGTGCACCGGGAATCCGCCGCCTTCTGCCTCCAGAAGGCTGAGGCTCGACTGCTGCCGGCTCGGCATGGTCCGCAGGTGGCGAGGCGTTATCGGGCGACGCTGGCATGAAATCCTGCGTCAACGTTGCCTCCGCTTCCCATCCCGACTGTTGTTCGGTATTACCATTCAGAATTTGGCTATCACGAAAGGCTAGTGCACGGGAATGCCCTGGTCAAAGTCGCGTAAAGTCACACAGCCTCTTGATCCGGCGATCTTGATCCAGCTTCGCCGTTCATAGTGCGGTGCGTCCAGAACCGCCTCGAGTCCGCGAGGGGTCAGTTCCCTGCGGAGGTGCCAACACCCTCGACATGCAAGCGAGAATCCAGGCCGTTCGAGCCACACCCGTCATGGCGCTGCCGCGGCCCGGCTGGCTTCAGGGGTTTCGGGCCCAGTCAGGTCGAAGGGGTCTCACGCCCTGCCGGCTTCAGCGGTGGCGGGCCCCGCCGCGGTTCATGGGGCTCGGGCTCGCCGCTGGCCCCGTCGGGTTCAGGGGCCGCGGGGTTGTTGTGGGCTTCGCCGGGAACCGGGCGTGAGTTTGGGGTCTGATTCTTGGTCGGTGGTCCAGGTGCCGTCGGGTTGGGGGACCATCCGGTAGCCGTGCTGGTGAAGGAAGTGATGGTGCCGGTGGCACAGCAGCACGAGATTGTCCAAGTTGGTGGGCCCTCCGTCGATCCAGTGCCAGACGTGGTGCGCATCGCAGCGTGACGGCGGTTCGTGACAGCCGGGCCAGCGGCAATGGCGGTCGCGTGCAACGAGAAGGCGCCGCAGCCGCAGTGACACCGTGCGGCGGGACCGACCGGCGTCGGCTGAGCCGCCTGGGGTGCCCAGGATGATGGGGATGATCTCCGCGTCGCAGGCCATGCGCCGCACGACGTCAGGCGGCAGTTCGACCCCGGCATCGGTCAGGCCCATCTCATCGGTTTGCCCTCGAAGCGCATCGAGACCGATCAGCACGCTGATCTGCGCCGGCGGCAGCTGCCTCGACGGGTCACGGGATTCGTCCGGCAGGTTGTCGCTGCGGGTACTGGCGCGGGCGTGCAGCCGGCGGACGGCCGCTGCATCGGCGTCGGTGTAGGTGAGGCCTGCCAGCGCATACGCGAGCACGTCGGCGTCTCGCTGGGCAGGGGTGCGCCGCCCGTTGCGTACTTGCTTGTCGTCGATCCAGTACTCGCGGCACAGCGCCTCGAGCGCGGCCTCGACGTGAGCGCCGGTGTTGGGGTCGAACTTGGCCCACAGCCGCAGCATCCCCTCGTGATCTCGCCGCCAGCCCGCGCCGCGGGCCGCCCGCTGGCGCTCGAATCGCTCCATCGGCGTCTCGACCGAGTGTTCGGCTTCAGCGCGCTGCACCCGGCGGCGGGTGGCGTCGGTGTCCTCACCGGCCGCGGCCGCGACCAGTTCGGCTCGCACCGAGTCGGGCACACGTGCATCGCACAGCGTCTCGGCCTGTGCGGCGTTGATGTCGCCGTCCGACAGTGCCTCGAGCACGGTTTCGTGCTCGCGAGTCTTCTCCGCTGCACGAAGCATCCGGCGGGCGTCACGTTCGGACACCCCCGCCGCGTCGCGCAGCGACAGATGCGGGCTCGCATCGGGCGCCACACCCGACTCGTTCAGCACGTCAAGCGCGCCCAGCACCTCGGCCCGATACCCGGCCAACCGATTCGCCAGCCGCTCGATGTCGCCCAGCACGCCCAACAGCTCGTCGCGCCCGAGTCCCGCCAGCGCCGCAGCGCTCAACCGGGTCAGCGACAGCGCTTCGCACGGGCCGGGATGGGCGCGACCGACGGGGTGGGCCGAGATGTGGTCGGCGGGGCTGGGTGTGGCAAAGCCGGCGGCAGCGCTGTGGTCGGGATGGGGTGGGTTGAACGTGGGGCTGGGAATGGCGAGGTCAACGGCGACGCCCCCCAGAGCACCGACGTCGTCGCTGCGCCTTGTCCCCTCAGAACCGTTCCTCAACATGGGAACAACCGTACGAGCGGGGTGTTACACGTATCGGCAAGCGTGCAACCGCAGCGGAGTCGGCATGAGCCGCTGGCCGGTTCGACGCCTCCCGCTCGCCGCCGCCAGCATCGTGTCGTGAAGGCCAGCTATCCGTGCGAGCAGGCCAATCCCGCCGGAGGCGCCGCTCGCTCCACCTCCAAAGGCGCTGAGGCGCACCGCAGACGATCGCCAGCGACCGTGCGCCGACGGACAATCGCCGCAGCTCACCCAAGCTCGGCCGGGGCCGCCATCACCCAGCCCCACTGCCGCCGCTGGCGGGCACCAGGTCGATGATCCCGATCGACGGGCGCACGCCCAATCGCAGCTGCGGGGCGTTGCCTCGCTCACGCCCCACGCCGGTCGACACATAGATCGGCGTGCCGTGCAGCTCGTGCAGCCCGCCGGCCGCAATGTGCCGAGGCACGTTCGACAGCGTCAGCGGCGGGCCGAAGAACGGCAGCGACACCTGCCCCCCGTGCGTGTGGCCCGCAATGGCGAGATCGACCGGCGTCGTTCGCACCAGCTCGATGGCGTCGGGCTTGTGCCCGATCAGGATCCGCACCCTGCCCCGATCATCCCTGTCCGGCCCCACCAGCCGCGCCGCCATCCGCCGAGCCGCCGCATCGTCGCCGAACAGCGTCGTGCCGCCCACCCTCACCGGCACGTCCCGCACCTCGAACGTGTCGATCTCGTTGTCGAGCACTCGTGCGCCCGTCCCCCCGACGATCCGCCGCAGCCCCGCCACCGTGTCGGTGTTGCCGCTCACCAGGTACACGTGCGGCACCTCCCCGACGATCCGCTCGATCAGCCCCGCAAACCCCGGCGCCCGCTCGGCGAACACAGCAGCGTCGAACTGGTACAGATCGCCGGGCAGCACCACCACATCGGGCCCGAACCCCAGCAGACGCTCCACGGCATCCCGCTCGTAGTCGCCGACGCCTGTGGTCTGAAGGTCGGCCAGCACGCCGATCCGGATCCGCCCATCGTCACCGCCCACACCGTCCGCTCCCTCCGCACCGTCGACGCCGTCCACACCGTCCACACCGCCGACCCCAACGACGCCGTCCGCCGTCCCCGCCTCCCCGACCGCCAGCATCGCCGGCACCGCCAGCTCCACCCGGTCCACCCTCAGCCAGAACGGCTCCACATAGGTCGCATAGACGCCGACCGGAACGGCAGCCAGCGCCAGCACGCACACCACAGTGACCACCCGCGGCCGAGGCCTGCCCCGGGCCCCCACCAGCACGATCCCGCCGGCCAGCGGCACCCCCACGGTCCCCACTACATAGGCCACATGGATCAGCGTGAACCCGTCCACCCCGGTGATGAGCAGCCCCCCGGCAGCCAGCACCGCCGTGCCCACGAATCCCACGCCCGCAGCACGCCCCACCACCCGCCAGCCGCCCACGCCCACGCCACCGCCCGCACCACGCAGCCACCGCACCGCCAAGACGCCCGCAACAGCCCCCACCAGCACAGCCGCCGCAACGCAGTAGTAGTTCAGAAGCACCGGCCACACCACCCCGCCTCAGCAGGGTGTCACAGTCGCGCCCCCCCGACCACGCCGCAGCGCCGCCGCAGCATCATCACCGCCGCGACCACCTGGTCCAGCCATCACGTCTCGCCGCGGCCCGGCCGTCGCCGTATCGGCGGCGGCGCCAGCTCAGGGATGGCTCGCTTGAGATACTCGTCGAATCCGGGAACGGTGAAGGCGGCGTAGCCGTGCTCGGTCGCGTACAGCAAACCCTTGTCGATGAGCTGCTTGCGGGTCGGACCGCATTCAGACGAGGTGCGCTCGAGCAGGTCGGCCACCCGGCTCGCAAGCTGCGCATCTGGCCCGAGTTCTGCCATGGCCCGCAGGTAGGCCTTCTGCAGCTCGGTCGTGCGCTCCAGCCGAACCTTGAAGAACCCCGAATCCAGCTTCTCCTGCACCACCAGCTTGGCGCGCAACCCGTCCATGACGTCTATCGATGACCCCGAGGCAAGGTCCCACGCTGCCTCGCCGAATTCCTGCAGGAAGTAGGGGTAGCCCTTGGAGAATTCCAAGCCCACGGCGAGGGCTTCGTCGCCGAAGCGCACGTCAAGCTGTCGCGCAGGTTCTCGCAGCACTTCCCGGGCGTCCGCCCCGTCAAGCCTCCCGAGGGAGGGGAACTTGAAGAGACGTTCCGCATAGGTCTTGGCGTCGCCGACGAGCTCGTGAATCTGGGGCAGCCCGGCGGCGGCCGCGGTGATGGGCAGCGAGCGCTGGACGGTCTTGTGGACGGCTGCGATGAGCGCTTCCATCTGCGGCCGGGACAAGAAGTGCAACTCGTCGAGCAGCAGCACCACGCCGGTGCCGTGCTCACGAGCGGCCTCGCCGACGCCCACCAGCAGATCGCTCAGGTCGGCATCGAGATCGCCGCTGTCGGCCACGCCCACCGAGGCGTCGGCGTCGAGCCCGATCGTGAGATGCCCCTCGGGGTCGACCTTGAGCGTGAACGATCGCAGCGCGCCCATGGCGCCCCTGAGCTTTTGAGACCGACTGCGGGCGCTGATGCTGTGCAGCACGCGCCGCAGCTCCCGGGCAATGCTCCGTCGGAACTGCGCGTCGTCCCACTTGGAGACCTCGATCTCCACGACGTGCCATTCGCGGTCGAGCGCGAGCTGACGGAACTCGCCGAGCAGCACGGTCTTGCCCACCCCGCGCAACCCGACAACGATCAGCGACTTCTCGGTGTGGCCGGCTTCGAGACGATGCAGCAGCACATCGAACTCCTCCAGCTCGTCCTCGCGGCCCACGAGCACCGGAGGCCTGGCGCCCGCATTGGGCGTGTACGGATTGAGACGGCGGTCCATAGCTGCGACCCGACTCCTCGACGCGGTTGCTTTATTGATTTTATAGCGTTTTTGGTCTTAGAACAAAAACCCTGTAAACCTTGCAAAGTCGACAACTCGACCCTGCAAGCGAGGCTGGCTGACCGTCTCTCCGCTCTACGGCTGTGGCGGCGAGAGCATCCACTTGTTGCCGCGGGTTCGGGGCTCTGCATGCGTGGGCTGCACCATGCCGTCGGCTCTGAGGTGGCGCAGCCAGTTCAGCGCTGTCTGTTTCGACGTGCCGAGCGCCGCTGCGAGATCGGCGCTGCTGCGCGGTCCGGCCTCGAGCAGGCGCATCAGCTGTTCTGGAGTGCCCTTGTGCAGCCCGCTCGACCGAGCCTGGCGCCCGGCCTCCATTCCCGACGTGCGTTCCCATGGATCGTGGTCGAATGCGCCAGGAAAGCGGTCGGAGCCGCCGAGAGCCGACACACCGAGGCGGAAGTACTGATCCCGTACCGTCACGACGAGCTCGCGTACCCGGTCGTCCAGTTCCGGCGGTCCCATTCCCATCCGGTCGAGGGCTTGAACCGCAGCACGCAACCCCGAACCCCGGTGCTCGCACACCGGCCTGCCGGTCCCCGGGATGACGACATCTTCCAGCAGTCGTGCGAGCAGCGCATTGCGGGTGCTGTTGATGGGTGATCCGATGAGCTGCGCCACGTCGCTGCGACCAGCGTGCACGCCGTGCAGTCCGCCGGGGCTCGCAACCTCGAATCGGTCCGGATACAGCGAGATGCGCACCTGCGTGCCATGCGCCGTCGGGTGGTAGTCGCGATGCATCAGCGCGTTGGCGACGATCTCGCGGATGGCCTCGGTGGGGTAGTCCCAGATGTCGGCCCGACCGGCACCTTCCACCACTGAGCGCCGTCGCATATTGCGCTGCATCGCCGAGACGGCCTGCGCCACGATCGCTGGTATCGGCCCATCGAGCGGCTGGTTGTCGATGAACCGTGTTCCATCGGCGAGCGGCGAGCCGTCAGCGGTCGGCAGCACGACGAATGAAGCGGCCAGCTGAGGCACGAACTGCTGCGGATAGCGGCCGAGCGCCAGCAAGCCCGCGAGCGTGACTGGCGAGTCGGGTCGCGCTTCGCTCAGCACGCCGAGCATGTGCAGCACTTCGTGATCGGCGGCTTCGGTGAAGATCTCGCCGTGGCGCTGGCGAAGCCGTCTCAGCAGGTCGCTCACCAGCGCATCGTTCAGGTGCTCCAGCCGTGCAGCCTCGACCGGCGCGGCATCGTCGGTCGGCTGGCCGCGGCCCGAGATCATCACATGTATCTCGTAGTCGGTGAGGCGTCGGTTGCCGTCGTGAACCCGCGTGTAGGAACCCTGGTTCATGCCCTCGCCTCGGACATAACAGGGTCGATATCGGTGCCCCAGAGGCGGGATGCGAGCTGCGACGACAGGTTGGCTCTCGACCTCGCAGATGCCGATGTTGGGCCGGATCTTGGGCTCGAGGTCATCCGAGCATGCCGAAGCAAGGTCAGCAGCAAGCTTCGCAGGGTCGATCGGCACCGGCAGAAAGTCCGCATCGCTCAACCCGAAGACGACCAAGCCGCCTCGGCCGTTGGAAAACGCCGATATAGACTTCAGCACGCTCTCAGGGAAACCGCCCGCCGCAGACTTGACCTCGATCGTTTCGAGATCGGTGGCTGCAGCCCGAAGCAGCGGCACTGCCGCGTCGAGTTCCGCTTGGAGTTCTGCCGACGCAGAATTGAGGTCGACCTGTTCGGCGTTCACAGCACCCATGCTACCGGCTTTGCGCACATTGCGGAAACTTTGTGCACAACTTTAGCCGTTATGGAAATATTTGTGGAAAGTCTTGGCCCGCTACGTTGTAACGCACCACACTCAGAAGGTCACGATGAGCTATCCCGCATCGCTCCGGCTGCCAGACGAAGTGCGCACACGCCTCAACATCTTGAGACAAGCAGGCCTCCGCGGGAGTTCGCGATGAAGCTGACCTACGCAGTCGTCATCGAGCAGGCCCCGAACAACTACGGTGCCGACGCCTGCGATGTCCATCGAAGACGCCATCGCCTACCACAGCCAGTCCCTCGCCGACGTGGACGCGGAATGGCTGGCTGCGGGTGGCGACGTCATGGCGTCGCAGTCGGCCCGGTTCGAAATGGCCGAAGTGGAGATCCCGACCCCTCAAGCGACGCCCGCCAGCTGACGCCGATCCGGTCACTGCGCCGCCGGTAACCGCCTGCGCTAGCCGGGCTCCTTGCCGCCTTCCGCGTAGAGATCGCCAGCATCCACGAATGCAGCGCATCGGTCCAGCTGACAGACCCTCCAATACAAAACGAGGGCCCATTCGGGCCCTCGTCAACTCCTCAAAGGAGGAGTCAGCAAACTGATCAAAGACTAACCCCGGTTGCGCCACCGCACAAAGCGATTTCTTGGCAGGAGCGTGCTTGTCGTCCGTCAGCGTACGCTCAGCCGCTCCATGGGTCATCGCGTCGAAGTCGTGCGGTCTGGCGAGTGGTGGGCGATCACGGTTCCGTCGCTTCGAGGTGTCTTCTCCCAAGCGAGACACCTCGACGAGGTGCCGGCGGCCGCTCGTGAGGCCATCGCCCTGATGCTCGACGTCGATCCCGCCGACGTGGGCCCGGTCGACGTGCATGTGCAGGATCAGGGCGGCTCCGGGGCACTGACCTGACGGCGGGATGCCCCACACCCTCGTCGCTATGGTGACGGTCGACCGGAGGCGCGGAGCCCACCGCCTGGGCAGGGGAACCTGAGCACTCGGCCCAGAGCCGACTTCAGGCGGACCGGCCTCCCGTTCTGCGCGCCAAGTGCGTTGCCATCAAACCGACGGACCTCCTATCGTGGCGTGCGACAACCCCGAGGGGTCGCTCTTGAGCGGCTTCCGGGGTTCAGTCGTTCTTGGAAGAACTGCTTGACCTGTCGCCGCTCTTCGGCGGCGGTGGCAGCGTGCCCTTCGGGAAGTCCTTCGGGCCGGTGCTGTTCTTCGGAATGTAACCGTGTCGCTTGACCGTTGGCCTCGACCGCCGATTTGCTCGCTTCGACATGGTTGCCGTTCTCCAAGGTTCCTGATCCGAGTCCCAAGTAGGCCAAGTTTGGCTGTTCAACCAAGATCCCGGTGCTGGCCTCAGCCGGGATGGATGGGCAGCGAGGCCATCGTTGGCATCGCCCAAGTGGCGTAGAGCCAGACCAGTGCCACCGCTGAGATCACCGAGGTCACCACGACGAAGCGCCGTCGGGTCAGCAGCGCCAGCCCGACAATCGCAGCAATCGTCGCTGCGATCACGGCCCATCCCGCCACGTGCCGCTCTGCGCATGCGTTGTCCCAGTCGGAGCCGCAGAACGCGCTTCCGAAGGCCCACAGGCCGACAAACCACATCACGAACAGCGATCCGAACAACCAGCCCAACAGGTCCACCACGGCGAAGGCGCGCTCGCCGAGCGGTCTGGCGGGCGGCCGAGGCGCCAAGACCGGAAGCGGCCGAGCCTCGCTGCGTCTCATGCCGGCAGCACGCCTTGGCTCATTCATCACTGTGCCCGTGGGCCGGGAGGCGCACCGCCAGTCGTCGCAGCCATGACCTCCATGATGGCGAGGCAGTGTGGCACGTCCGCCGCAATCTCCTATGGGATCCCCGACTCTGATGGCTGCCGCGGAATTGAGCACGGCGTAAGTCGGGGTCGAGCGGATCTCGTAGAGTCGCCCGCCATGAGGTTCCCCGCACCGGCTCTCGCTCGGGCACTCAACCCCAAGGCGTTTCTTGGCCTGTATTGCTGTGGCATGACTCATGGCACGACGGCACCCCTCGCCCGTACCGTGGCGCTTGCAGGGCAGGCCCAAGCATCCGATACTTGAAGGTGATGGGGGAAACGGCCGACATCGGCCGTCGGGTGCAGCAGCTGCGGATTGAAGCCGCGGCAGCTCTCGACGATGTGGCTGGCGCGCTCGGATTGAATGCCGAGGAATTCTCTGCCATCGAACGAGGTGATCGCGACATCAGTGACGCCGAACTCACGACATTCGCTGATCTTGTCGGCGTCTCAGAACTGGCGATCCTGGAGCCGGATTCGTTGCTCGGCCGACTCGCTGTTGCCCCTCGCGTTGGGGACGCGACCGTGTCTGCACGAGAGGCGCACCGAAGGCTGATCGCGCTCGCCGAGATTCATCACGTGCTCCGCGACGGCGGCCACGAGGCTCAGCCGGCAGTTGCGAGCGTCCCGGAGGGCGACGACGGGCGGTGGTTGGATCGGGCGAATCAGTTGGCCGAATGGGCCAGCCAGCGCCTCGGTGATCTGACAAGCGGTCCGTCAGAAGCGGACAGACTTGCAGCCCTCGCAGCGGCGATTGAGTACCAGTTCGGCGTAGACGTCATGGTTGAGTCGTTGGGCGAAGACGGGCCGTTGGGAATGTCGCTGACAGACCCCGAGTTTCCCTTCATCCTCATCAACGCAGACGTGATTCGACCTCGAGCGATGTTCACGTTGGCCCATGAACTCGGCCATGTGCTCGCAGTAGATGGCTCTGAGATCAAAATCGACGAGGATCTCAGGGGCAACAACGACGAAGAACGGCTGGCAAATGCCTTCGCCGCAGCGTTGCTGATGCCTGAGCGGGGCATCAACTCGTTGATCGAGAAACACGGGCGCGACGCCAAGTGCTTGGCGATGATGATCCTGTCCTTCGGGGTGAGCTTCGAGTCGCTGGTTTACCGGCTGCACAACTTGCAGGTCATCAACGCCGACGGGCGTGATGCGCTCAAGAACGCCGGACTTCACAGTCTGCTCCGAGCGCTCGGTGACACCGAGGAATCGGCAATGCTGCTGGCGGCCCGCGAGCGGCCGCCTCGAAAGCCGCCGCATCACCTCACCACCCGCTGCATCAGCGGAATCTGGGACGGCACCATCAGCGCAGCGCCGCTGGCAGGACTGCTCGATGTGGAGACCGACGAGCTCGTCGAGAAACTGAGCAAGGCGTGGGAGACGGCCGACGCCATCACCGAGGACTACTCGACGCCCAAGGACTCGCCCGACGTCGTGAGGCAGGCCTACGACGCCGACCCCGTAGCCGTATAGCGGCGACACAACCGAGGCGGCGTGGTGGACGACAGACCGGTACTGCACGACGCCGTCACGTTGCGTCATTTCTCGGCAGCGAACTGTCTCGACGTTCTCGAGGGCGTCCATGGGTCGCTGCCCGAGCCCAGAGTGGCGCCGGCAGTGCTTGATGAGATCAGTGACGCGGCTGATGAGGGCGAGGCGCATTGCACGCAGATCTTGGCTGAATCGTGGCTCGGCGATCCTCCGGAACTCACACGTGACGAGCGAAAGCTCGTCAACAATCTGCGCATCGCTCTCTCCGACGGCCGACGACCGCCTCAAGGCCACCGAGGCGAAGCACAGAGCATCGTGCTCGCCGAGAAACACGACGGGATGCTCGCGACCGATGACAACGCGGCCTACCAGTTCGCGACCCGCCGTCCGGGACTCGGGCCGTCAAGGGTGATCGACACCGTCGAGATCCTCCGCAGCGCCGTCGAGCAGGACATCATCACGGCCCAGGATGCGGTCGACATCGCAGACGACATGGCAGCGGCGGATCGCTGGCTTCGGCCTGTGCATGGCGGACAGATTCGTATCGAGTACTTCGAACCAGGCCCCTGACCAGCGCCGAGAGGCCATGCATGACGTCGAAACGTGCCGACCCCTCCGCCTCCGCGGATTCCGCCGAGCTGTCGTGCCCGAAGTGCGGTGCGGCGATGGTGCGCCGGGTCGCTAAGCGGGGCGAGAACGCGGGGAGCCAATTCTGGGGCTGTTCGACGTTCCCGAAGTGCAGGTCGATCGTGCCGATCGAGGAATCAGCGCCAGAGGAGCCTCCGACTGCTGACCGAAGCGACCAAATCTGTCCGTTCAGCAGCCCGCCTCCTGCACCGCAGAAGGGACTGCTGCGCAAAGCCGTCGCAGCGATGGACGGAATCTGGCGCTGGAGTCTCGAGACAGACGAGCCCGATGCGAGGGACCGCTGGGAGACCAAGCATCGCCGCAAGGTGCTCGAATACCTGCACATTCGTGACGGGGAGCGCTGCGGGCTGTGCGGCGGCACCATGAAGCTGAAAGGGGCCCAAGTCGAACACGTGGTCCCAAAGCGGTTCGCGGTGTTCGAACTCACCGCCGAGGGCAAGGCACAGCAGGGCACCTACTACACGAGCGTTCTGCACGGCATGGAAAACCTCCAAGCAGCCCACCCCCGGTGCAACAAGTACAAGGGCAACACGCTCGACATTCGCAGATGGAGACACCCAAGCATGCCCCGGCTCGTCGTCGCCAAAGCCAATGACGACCGGGTGCTGATGCTGCCGCCAAAGGACGACGTATAGACAGGACCGGCCGCATGTTCTGCGCGCTCGGCGAGTAGTTTCCTATCCCGTGGCATCCCACGGAGCGCCTGCGCAAGTCGGACGGTTTCTTCGCGGCCAGCAGTCGCGTGCGCTGGGCGTGCCTTACATCGGCAAAGATCTGGAAGTGGGCTTGATGCAACGCCTCGGACGTTTGATCACGAACTCCAGTCAAGTGGTGTTGTTTGGCATCCTCGTAACTCGAGTCAGGAATTCACTTGGAATGCGGGCTGAGGGATGATGTCGGAGTAGCATTCCAACATTTACGACACATCGCTGGTGCCGACGACAATTACCATGCCTATCGAACCGTCGAATCCTTGTCCACCGGGAGAATTCATCCAACCAGTGTTTCCATTGTTGCCGACATTACCAACCAAAGGGAGCATCGCAAGTACTGTAGGAGCTTGAGCTGCCTTGATGGAGAGCTGCAGCGTCGACCCGGACAATTGGCAGATGTACTCGCGACCATCGAGGATCGTGATTACTTGTTGAATTGCCTCATAATTGTGCTGCCATCGCCTAGGCGCGTTTGGCATGCTCGAGACTGCGGCAAATGACTCAAGGGCACGCTCCATCTGCCCAATGGCAATGTGGGTATTGCCCGCGTTGTAAATGGCGTTCGCATATTCGCCACAGTTCTCGTAGTCTGCGAGCGCAGCGCTAAAGTTACCTATTGCAAAATAGGAATTGGCACGATTGAATCTTACTTGTGTATTGGATTCGATTCCCTGTGCTAGCGCATGCGTATAATCAATGATGGCCTCATCATGTCGGTTCAATGCGGCCTTGACATTCGCGCGATTGTAATGGAAAACATGTCGATTGAACGCTGAGCTGTGTTCAAGCGATTCCGCGACCGCATCCAATACCTCAAGGGCATGTTGATAGGCACTGTGATCTACATATGCGTTAGCGAGACACAACCTCGCAAAGGTGTCTCCGGGGCGTGCCTGAAGATACTGGGTGTATAGTTCTATTGCAGATTCATGGCGTCCCTCAACATGCGCACGCGAAGCGTTATTCAGAAGATCCGAGACATTAGTAGTGCGTAAGGGATATTTGACGCTGTTGATCTCTGCAAAGCCATGAACATCAGGAAACAGCGCTGATTCATCAACGCCGATGGACGCGAGGTCTGCTCGGAGCTGAGCCTTGCTGGCTTTCGGAATCAACACTGTTCCTACTATGCGTTCTTTGGGAACGGACAATTCAGCCGCCGTCCTTGGCTTTCCCAATAGCAGGACACTCTGTTGTGCAACGGTCCGGGCCTGAGCGTCCGCCATCGCCGGTGGGTTCCAGGCCAGTAGGTGCAGCGGAGGAACCAGTTGGGCGAGTATTTCTCCAAAGGTCTGTCTATGTTCTGAACCAACTCCGACATATGGATTCGATACTGCGTCGACCTTGTACACGCGTCCGTCCTGGTCTTCGTGCTCGCATGCGAACCACAAAGCAACTAACGGATTTCGAGTGAAATCGAGCAACGCAGTTGCGGCTCCCAAGTGCTGGAGCACTGCCAGAATCTCCAATTCGGAAAGAGGCATGCCATCGCGCATGTCAAATCTACGATTACGAAAGTCGGCGATCAAGTCGTTCTGGCAATTGATGAGTGCTTGCTCGAATTCGGCGACTTCATCCTCACGTAGAGTGGACGCGGGTGCTATGATACGCCGTGCAGCGGCCGAATGGAGGTGCCAATTTGCGTTCGCTTGGCCGCGGTAAACATAGCTCCGTTGTATTTCTGGCTCCCCAGCGCCATCAACCATTTGACGGAGATAGTCAGTAAGCGTCAATAGCTCTTGTGTCATTGCTGGAATTCTAGGCCGTTTGCTATGGCATGTGCTGGGGCTTACTCGGCAGCTTACGAGAAAAGGCGAATTTGCGTTCGACGATATCTCTGCCACCCTAGCTGCTGACAGCCGAATCTTCGCTAATGAGGTAACCGATCGCAGCAGTCACCGGTATCGGTCGAGAAGGATCGTGGACGAGTGGAGACTTCGCTAGCGGACTGATGACTCGGCAGCGCTCCTAGTGCTTCCAGCCGACTGCATCCCTTCATGCATTGGAGCACTAGCAAGGCCGAGAGGCGCCCCTGCCGGTAGTGATGCTCGACCAGCAGAGACCCGAAATCTCGGAGCCACGCACTAGGTGGCCAGGCCCGCTTGTGGGTGGCGCCCGTGTTGCTCTGGGATGAACCGATAGTCGGGATTGGTTGGCCCATGCGACCGCGGTGGAGGCTATCCATATCACACCGAGATGGACGGTCAACGCGCATCGCGAGCAAACATCCCTACGCGATACGACATCTAACTGTAATGCCCAGCGAGGTTGTTGACGCGGCTGGCGGGTGTGCCTGCGATGGCGG
>CAZAFV010000005.1:69868-82043 GCA_964484385.1 uncultured Acidimicrobiales bacterium | reverse complement strand
CTGGTGGACGCGACAACCCCCACACCCCAAACAAACCGGTGAATCCGGGCTTAGCGGACACAACGCAAACGCCGCTCCGGTCCGGCAGTCGGTCCGCTCATGCCGCGATTCTTTCGCGCGCGGCGGTCGTGTCGGAAAGTGCCGACAGAATGTGGTGCCCGAGTGCCTCGCCCAAGGGGAGCGGCACAGCGTTGCCAATCTGTCGGGCAATGGCAGTCTTCGAGCCACACCACGCGTAGTCGTCAGGGAACCCTTGGATGCGAGCAGCTTCGTGGTGAGTGATGGGCCGGTGAGCCGTCGGATGCAGATACCGACCCTTCTCGGGCTTGAAGAACTCAGTTCGAATGGTCACGGCAGGCTGATCCCACAGCAGCCGGCCCATAACATCTCCGGCTCCCGTCCGATGTGACCTCCAGCAGGGAGCTTGAAGGCTGTAGGGAATATCGAACCTGTTGCCCCCTTCAGGGATCGAGCGGTAGCGCATGAGGGATCGATGCGTGAAGTAGCGGGTGAGGTGCAGCTCTTCCCCACGGAAGGGTCCTGGCACCTGCTGCCCGCCAAATTCAGTGTGACGATCTGGGAGATCTCGTTGACATACGTCTTCTGTGAGCCCCTGGAATGCCTTCCGAACATTCGAACGTTGAGGGGATTGGGGGGGCTCTCCCACAGGCCGATGCTCGCGGCGCCTTCCGATGACGATCGCTCTCCGGCGTCGCTGCGGTGCCCCATAGAGGGAGGAATCCAGCACGAACGACTCGATCTCATAGTCAGCGAGGCGCTGAGAGGGGCGACAGGCACCCTCGAGGCCCGAGAATTGCTCGGACTTCAGAAACTCGCGTACGTTCTCGAGCACGAAGAACTCGGGACGTAGCACCGCGACAGCTTCGACGTATTGCTCCCACAAGGCGTTTCGATGATCTGCCACCTCCTGCTTGCCCAACGATGAGAACCCTTGACATGGCGGTCCACCCAGCACGACGTCTGCCCTGTCTGGATGGTGCCCACCTTCGAGCCAGTCTTCGATGGTGCCGAGGAAGACGTGTTCAGCGCCGAAGTTCGCAGCGTAGGTAGCAGCCGCATCAACGTCAGAGTCAACGGCAGCGACCGGTCGAAACTCACCGAGATCGGAGTTGGCTCGCAGGAATCCAGCAGTGAGGCCTCCGCAGCCAGCAAAGAGATCGACGATGGTGTGGACAGCGCTCATGGCGTAGCAACCCCTAGCCGGCCGTGGCGAGAAGAGGATCGAGTTATGTGCATTTTCGATCGGCCTCCCACTGTTATGAGGAACTGTGTACCCCACTCACTGCCGCACACCGCGGTAATGAGCCGCTATCTCTGACTTAGTCGAACCATCAGCTTGCCGAGGGGGTGTGACAGCGCTACGGCCCGAGGACTCTGCCACAGAACGGAGGCACAGGCATCGGCGTTGCCCCGATTCGTCCTGGCGCCGATGGGTTAGAAGCCGAGGGCGGTGAGGGGGTCGGTGTAGGGGATGTCTAGGGCGGCGGCGACGTGGGGCTCGGTGACGTGGCCCTTGTAGACGTTGAGGCCCGCTCGCAGGTGGGGGTCGGTGCGCAGGGCGTCGAGGCCGTTCCCGGCGATGGCCAGCACCCTGGGCAGCGTGGCGTCGCTGAGCGCCCGGGTGGAGGTAACCGGCACGGCTCCAGGCATGTTCGCAACGCAGTAGTGCACCACGCCGTCGACCACGAACGTCGGCTCGGCATGGGTCGTGGGCTTGGACGTCTCGAAGCAGCCGCCTTGGTCGATGGCCACGTCGACCACCACCGATCCGGGACGCATCTGCTTGATCAAGTCGGCCGTCACGAGCTTCGGCGCCCGGGCACCGGTCACCAGCACCGCGCCGATCACCAAGTCGGCGTTCTGCACCTCGGTCTCGACGGTCGCCCGGGTTGAGGTCACCGTGACCACCGATGCGCCGAAGCGCTGCTCGAGGTGATCGAGCGCCGCCGGATCGATGTCGAGCACCCGCACATCGGCACCCATGCCGATGGCGATCTCGGCCGCGTTCTCGCCGACCACTCCCCCGCCGATGATCGCCACGCGGGCCGGCGGCACGCCGGGCACCCCGCCGATCAGCAGGCCAATGCCCCCATGTGCCGTCTCGAGTGCCCACGCCCCCGCCTGAACGGCAAGTCTCCCGGCAACCCGGGACATCGGCGCCAGCAACGGCAGCCCGCCACGCGAGTCGGTCACCGTCTCGTATGCGACACACGCGGCGCCCGAGTCCACCAGGTCAGCCGTCTGGTCGGGATCGGGCGCAAGATGCAGGTACGCGAAGAGAATCTGGCCCGCGCCGAGCATCTTGCGCTCAGACGCCTGCGGCTCCTTGACCTTGACAACCAGCTCAGCCTTGTCCCAGACCTCGCTGCAACTTCGGATGAGAGCGCCGGCAGCCTCGTATTCGGCATCGGACACACGGATGCCGGCACCAGCACCGCTCTCGACCAGCACCTGGTGGTCGTGCAGCACCAGCTCACGCACGGCGTGCGGCGTCAGCCCGACGCGTTGCTCGCCCGCCTTGAGCTCACGAGGCAATCCGATCAGCATGCGGTCACCTCCCGAGCAGGTGCCCAATTCCCCATGCGCCCGCTGAGGGGGCGCACCCCGTTCGGGCCACGAAGCCCGGGCGAAGTCTACGATTCCGCCAATGGGCACCCGTGACCAGGGGACCAACACCGATGCGGCAGCGGCGGGCG
The DNA here is from genome assembly GCA_964484385.1 of uncultured Acidimicrobiales bacterium. Lineage (GTDB taxonomy): Bacteria > Actinomycetota > Acidimicrobiia > Acidimicrobiales > Poriferisodalaceae > Poriferisodalis. Next base: position 79,326 of record CAZAFV010000005.1, on the reverse strand, counting down.
GCGTCAGCACCGACGGCTGGACGCTGCCAGAGCTGGTGCGTCACGCGGCGGTCACTCATGGCGACCGCGAGTTTCTTGCGTTCGAAGACGGCCGCACGCTCAGCTTCGCCGAGCTCGACAGCCACACCGACCGGCTCGCTACCGCCCTAGCCGATCTCGGCCTCCGGCCAGGCGACCGCTTGCTGGGGCTGCTCACGAACAGCCTCGAGTTCATGCTGCTGATGATCGCCACGCACAAGCGGCGGGCGATCTTCGTGCCGATCAACACCGACTTGCGCGGTGCCTTCCTGGAGCATCAGGTGAACAACTCCGAGCCCCGCATCGTGGCCGTCGACCACGGGCTGCTGGAGCGCTTCGATGACATCGAGCCCGGCTCCCTCGAGCCGTCCGAGACCGACATCGGGGCCACGATCCTGGTCGACGACGGCGACTACGGCGCCGGCGCCGGCGGTGTGCTCATGGGCTCGGTGGAGGTCTCCATCGAAGAGCTGCTCGAGACCGACGTGCGTCCCGAGGCAGTGCTGGCAGCCGAACCCAGCGATGTCTGCACGATCATGTACACCTCGGGCACCACCGGGCCAGCCAAGGGCGTGCTGATGCCCCAGGCGCACTGCTACCTGTTCGGCCTCGGCACTGCCCAGTCCCTCCAGATCACCGCGGAAGACCGCTTCTACTGCTGCATGCCGATGTTCCACGCGAACGGGCTGTTCATGCAGGTCTTTGCGTCACTGCACGCCGGCGCCTCGGTGTACGTGGAGAAGCGGTTCAGCGCCGGCAAGTGGCTCGACACGGTGAGGCGGCACCAGATCACACTGACGAACGCCCTCGGGGTCATGCCCGAGTTCATCTGGCGCAGCCCGGCGACGGACGGCGACCGCGACCATCAACTGCGGGCCGTCATCGCCCTGCCCGTGGCGGCGGAATGGGCCGCAGCGTTCGAAGAGCGGTTCGGCGTGCGGATCATGCAGGGCTACGGGATGACCGAAGTCAACATGGTCTCCTACACCGGCTTCGACGACCCGGTCATGTCGGGCTGCGCTGGGCAGCCGCTGGCCGACTTCTTCGACGTCATCGTGGCCGACCCCGAGACCGACCTACCCGTTGCGCCCGATGAGACCGGCGAGATCCTGGTGCGTCCCAAGGTGCCGTTCTGCTTCAACGTGGGCTATCACCGCATGCCCGAACGCACCGTGGCGGCGTGGCGGAACCTGTGGTTCCACACCGGCGATGCAGGAAGGCTCGATGAAGACGGGCGACTGCATTTTGTGGACCGGCTGAACGACCGCATCCGCCGGCGCGGCGAGAACATCTCCAGCTACGAGGTGGAGACGGTGATCAACGGCTACGACGGCGTGATCGAGTGCGCCGTCGTTGGCTTGCGGGTCGAGGGTGCCGGCGGGGAGGACGAAGTGCTTGCCGTTGTCGCAGTCAGCGGGCCGGCGCCCGATCCGGTCCACTTCCTGGATTGGTGTGTGCCCCGCATGCCCCGCCACAGCGTGCCGCGCTACCTGCAATTCGTGCGCGAGCTCGACAAGACCGCTTCCGGCAAGATCCGCAAGCAGGCCATCCGCGACGCCGGCGTCACCGCGGACCTGTGGGACCGCGAGTCGGTCGGCTACACCGTGGCCCGCGGCTGAGCGTTTACAGGTCTGGGCGGAGCAGTACCCGGCCGGTGGTCTTGCGCTGGTGCAACGCCTGCAGGCCGTCGATCAAGCCTTCGAGCGGCAGCTCCTGGCTGACGAGCGGGTCGAGCCTGCCGTCGGCCACCTGCGGCCAGATCTCGGCGTAGCACTCGTCGAGCACCTCGTCCTTGCGCCCCCGGTAGCCGCCCATGTGCACACCGACCACCGAGTAGTTCTTGACCAGCAGGTGGTTCGCCGGTGCCTGGGGAATCGTGCCGCTGGCGAAGCCGACCACCAGCAGACGGCCCTCCCATGCCACCAGCCGCCGGGCGACGTCGAAGTACTTGCCGCCGACAGGGTCGTAGATGATGTCGCAGCCCCGCCCCCCGGTGGCATCCATCACTGATTGGTACAGGTCGTCGTTGTCGTAGTCGATGACGATGACGGCGCCGAGCTGGCGGCAGGTCTCCACCTTGGCGGGCCCGCCTGCGGCAGCAAGCACGGTGCAGCCCGCCGCCTTGGCCATCTGCACGGCAGCCGAGCCGACACCGCCCGCCGCCGCCAGCACCAGCACCGTCTCGCCGGCCTGCATCTCCCCCCGCCGGTACAGCGAGAACCACGCAGTGCCATAGATCACATTCGCAGCGCACGCTGCAGGAAGGGACACGTCGTCGGGCACGTGCCGCGCCGTCGCACCCCTGATGAGCGCTTCGCTGGCGTAACCGCCCCAGCCGGCGGTGCCCGAGCCGATGACCCGGTCGCCGACTTTCAAGTCGCACTCAGGGCCGACCGCGGTCACGGTGCCGCACGCCCCCATGCCCGGCGTGAACGGCGGATCCCACCGCTCCTGGTAGGTGCCCTGGCAGTGCAGGATGTCCGCGAAGTTGAGATCGGTGGCTTCCACGGTGATGCGTGCCTGGCCACGGCCCGGCTCGGGCGAGTCGTACTCGCCCAGCTCCAGCACATCCCACGGATAGCCCAGCTCGTTCAGTCGCCACGCTCTCATCGGTTCCCCTTGAAGTCGCTCGTATCGCTGGTCGGGCGGGCTCGTTGCAACCCCGCCGAACCGGCAGAACCGTACCAACGGCCCGTGGCACATTCAGGGGCTCAGCGTCTCCGACACACGAGCCGCCGCACGCGTACGCTCGGGAGAGCACAAGGGGGCACCGTGGCACTCACGACGCAGGACCGCAGCACCTCACCGCCGCCGGAGCGGCAACCGGGCGAGAACGCGGACAGCAATTCGGACGTCATTCCGGTCTTGGACCTGGCACCGCTCAACGACGCGGTGCCCGACGCCGCAGCTCAAGCTGCCCTCGCCGCCGAACTGCGCGACGCCCTCACCGAGGTGGGCTTCTTCTTCATCGTCAACCACGGTGTGCCGGCCGAGACCATCGAGCACATGTTCGACGAGGCCCGCCGCCTGCATGCGCTCCCACAGCCGGTGAAGGACTCGATCCCGATGGGCAAGCTGGCAGGCGGCTATCTCGGCATGGGCGGCGGCACGTCGTACGCCTCCGACATCGCGGGGCCAGTGCGCAAACCCAACCAGAACGAGGCGTTCTTCTGCCATCGGCACGGCTACCACACCGAGAACCAGTTCCCGCCGCTCGACGACTTCGCGCAGAGCTGCGAGAGCTACATCGACCAGCTCATCGCCCTGGGCTCACGGATGCTGCCGATCCTGGCGCTGTCGCTCGACCTGCCCCCCGACTACTTCACGCCGCACTTCGACGAGCCCAGCGTGACTCTGCGCATGTCGCACTACCCGCCGATGGACTACGACGACAACGAGTGGGGCCTCGCACCGCACACGGACAGCTCGGTGTTCACGTTCCTGCCGGCCAACGATGTGCCGGGGCTGGAGATCCGCCCGGCCGGCTACGACTGGATCAAGCCGCCGCAGATGGCCGGCTCCTACCTCGTCAACAGCGGCGACATGCTGAAGCGCTGGACGAACAACGTGTACCTGTCCACCGCGCACCGGGCACGCAACCTGTCGGCCGGCGACCGGTACGCGGTGCCGTTCTTCTACGGCGCCCGCGACGACGCGGTGGTCGACCCCGTGCCCACCACCGTCAGCGACGAGCGCCCGGCCCGCCACGAGCCGATCACCTACGGCGACTATCAGCGCTGGTTCCTGAACCGCAACTACGAGAACGTCACCGGCGAGAAGGTCGGCACGTTCGAGAGCTGAGCCCCGGCATCCCGACCAAGCGACCTGACCGTCGGCTACTCAAGCACTCCGGCTACGGCCAACTCGGAGATCTGATCCGAGTCGTAGCCGAGCAGTCGCTCCAGCACCTCGAAGGTGTGCTCACCGTAGGTCGGCCCGCCGTGGTGGATGCCATCGGAACTTCGTGACATGGCAAACCGAGCGCCTTCCACCCACATCGAGCCGTTCGTGGCATGGGTGACGTTGCGGAAATGATTGCGATGCACGAGTTGACCGTCGATCGGCATCGTCACCGAGGTCGGGATCGCATGAGCAGGTATGCCCGCACTCTGCAGGAGCGCGTCGGCTTCGCTGCCTTCCCGGCACGATGTCCACGCCGTGATCGCTGCGTCGATTTCGTCGGCTCGCTCCCGCCGCTCGGCCAGGCCCAGATCGCCGAACCCGCCCAGCGACTCCCCGACAATCCAGCACAGTGTCTTCCATTGGTCGTCGTTCTCGCAGGCGATGGCGATCCAGCGATTCTCGCCCGCGCTCGCGTAGACACCGTGCGGCGACATCTGCGGATGGGCGTTGCCCAGCTTGGCGGGCAGCTGGCCATTGATCGTGTAGTCGAGCACCGCCGGTGCCAAGAACGACATGGACGCCTCGGCTTGGGAGAGGTCGATGTACTGGCCCTCGCCGGTCCGGTCTCGATGGTCCAGCGCAGCCAGAATCGCCGTGCTCAAGAATCGTGGCGACACGTAGTCGGTGTAGGCGCCGAAGACGCCGGCGGGGTCGCGGTCGGGCCAGCCGGTCATCTCATAGAAGCCCGACATCGATGCCCCCATCGTCCCGAAGCCTGCAAGCGACGACAGCGGCCCGAACTGCCCGAAGAGGCAGCTCGACGCCATGATGATGTCGGGATTCACCTCGCACAGGTCGTCATACGACAAGCCCCACTCGCGCATCGCCCTCGGCGAGAAGGACTCGCAGACCACATCTGCCCAGCGCACGAGGTCGAGCACCAATTCCCGGCAGGCCGGCTGGTCCAACTTCGCCATGTCGATGGTGATGCCGAGCTTTCCTGCGTTCATGTTCTGGTAGAGACCGCCGTTGTCGGGGCCGCCTTCATCGTTGAGGAATGGCTGGATGGTGCGGGCCGCCTCGACCTTGTTCGACGATTCGACTCGCACCACGGTGGCGCCCCAGTCGGCCAGCACTCTCGTGGCCGCCGGTCCGGCCATCACCCACATGAAGTCGAGGATCTTGACGTCGGCAAGCGGCTGGGCGGGGTCGCGGTGACCGGCGGGCACCGCTGCAGTCAGGCGCTCCGACACTTCCTCGGCAACCAGCGCAGGCGTGCGCGGCGTGCCGGCTGCGTCGGCCAGTACCGCATCGGTGTGCTCGCCCACTGCCGGCGGCGGCCCCGCGAGTTCGACCGGCGTGCGGCTCATGAGCGCGAACGGGCCCGGAAATCGCACGGCCTGCTGGTCTCCGACATCGATGTCGCGCCAGAAGCCCCGCTCTGCGTAGTGCGGCGCCTCCACCACGTCTTGCACCGTGGTGATGGGCACCATCAGCAGCCGATGCTCGAGTGCTGCCTCGAGCAGGTCAGCCTTGGTTCGTCCAGCGGTGAAGTCGGCGGCGACCTGCTGGATGCGGTCATACTCGCCGAAGCCGATGCGGCCCGTCATCACGCCTTCGACGAAGTTGATCCAATCGATCTCGAGGTCGTCGTCGGAGCAGCCGCCCTGGGCGTGCATCCATTCGAACAGCCGCCGGCCGAATGGGCCGATGGATTCGCCGAACAGGACCGTGGTGGAGACGTACCCGTCCGCGGCCGGGGAGCGCAGACGGACCGTGAACGGGCCCAGTTTCACGCCGCCGCTGAACCGTGTGGCCTCGGGCGAGTTGTACAGGTGGCACAGCGACATCGACTGCAGCGCCTGGCCAGCAGCCTGCTGGGCGCTCACGTCGACGTGCTGGCCTCGACCTGAGCGGCTGCGCTCGCGCAAGGCGATCATGGTGGCGGCGGCGGCTTCGGCAGATGCGTGCAGGAAGCACTGATCGAGCGGGATGCGCAACGGCGGCCGGTCTTCGTCACCGATGATGTTCGACAGCATCGAGGCCGCCGAGACCACGAGGTCGGTGGCGGCCCAGTGCGCCTTGGGGCCGCTCTGGCCGAACGGCGTGATCGACGTGTAGACGAGCGCGGGGTTTGCCGCAGCCAGATCGTCGGCGCCCAGACCTCTCGCGGCCATCGCACCGGGCACCTCGGACTCGATCACCACGTCAGCGCCGACTGCGAGCTCGAGCAGCCGGTCACGGCCCTCATCGGTGTCGAGGTCCAGCACGACGCTGCGCTTGCCCCGGTTGTACGACCAGAACCACAGTGAAGCCTCGGCGTCGTCTTCGCGGCCTGCCACGAAGGGCCCCACGGTGCGAGCTGCCGACCCGCCCGGCGGTTCCACCAAGATCACATCGGCACCGAGGTCGGCCAGCATTGCCCCGGCCAACTGGCCCCGGTGGTCCGACAGGTCCAGTACTCGACAGCCCAGCACGATGACGCCCTTCCGTTGGTTGCGCGCAGAACCTAGTGCGACCGCGGGAGGCCTCTGATCAGCGACCCAGCACGGGCTGGGCCTCCACCACTCGCAACGACACGGGTGTCGGCACCACGACGGGCCCGACGGTGCCTGCAAGCCCGGTGTTCGACGTCCAGCGCACTGTCCAGACCGTCTGCACGATGCCGCGGAAACGGCCGGTCAGCCCTGCAGTGGAAGCACGCCGGAAGACGTGACTGCACAGCGAGCGAGTGCCGGGCGCGAGCCACGGCAGGCCCGGACCCGGGCACGACACCAGCGGTGCTCCATCACCGGGGACCATCTGCAGAGTGACCGGCGTAGCAACGAGGGTGACCACGACGTTCCCCGCCGCGACGACGCGCACGATGGGTCGCCAGCTCGCGGACGGCACCCAGAACCACGTGTCGATGCCGACCAGTGTGCGAACCCGCTGCGCCGGCGGTGCGAAGAACGGCACCGGGCGCGGGAACGACAGCGACGACAGACCCAAGTTCGCGGCCTTGCCGACACGCTCGGCCTTGTGGGCCGGATCCCGGCTCTCCACCTCGATGTGCAGGTCTCCCAGCGCCGGATCGCGTGCTAGTGGCCGCTCAGGAAGCGCGGAACTGCCGCCTCGCAGTGACAGGGCGGGCCCCGCCGACGCCGCCGGTGCCATGGGAAGGCTCAGCAGACCCAGGCTCGCGCCCAACATGATGAATTTCGTGATGTTTCGCATATGTCCACCGTCGTGCGGCAGCACGCCGCAGACAAGCGATTTTCGAGATGCCGCGCCAGGCAGGCAGCGGGCGGATGCGGCGAACTAGGTTGCCTGCACCGTTCAACTCGAACGTGGCCAGGAAGAGCCCGGCCACCACCGACTTGTCAGTGCAGGAGGTCCGGCACATGGCCGCGGATGACTTTGCCTACGCCACGACTATGGAGACTGCGGCCGCCATCGCCGCAGGCGACGTCTCCTCCAGGGAACTGCTCGAAGCGGCCCTCGCACGGGTGGACCGTCTCGACGGTCCCATCAACGCGGTGGTGGCACTCGATGCCGAGCGCGCACGGGCCGCAGCCGACGCGGCAGACGCAGCAGTGGCCCGCGGAGACGAGCTGGGGCCGCTGCACGGCGTTCCCGTCACCATCAAGGACTCGTTCCAGACCGAGGGACTGGTCACCACCTCCGGCGCGCCGGCACTCGCCGACTTCGTGCCCGAGCGCGACGCCGATCCCGTCGCTCGCTACAAGGCCGCGGGAGCGGTGGTGTTCGCCAAGACCAACCTGCCGCTGTTCGCCGGCGACGCCCAGTCGTACAACGAGGTGTACGGCACCACCGCCAACCCCTACAACGTCGAGCACACCCCCGGCGGCTCGTCGGGCGGCTCGGGCGCGGCGCTGGCTGCCGGCTACACCCCGCTCGAACTCGGCTCCGACATCGGCGGCTCCATCCGCATCCCGTCGCACTGGTCGGGCGTCACCGGTCACAAGCCCAGCTACGGCGTCGTCTCGGCACTGGGCCAGATACCCGGCATGCCCGGCACGCTCAGCCAGGCCGACATCGCAGTTGCAGGGCCGATGGCACGTGACGTCGACGATCTCGAGATGGCCCTCGACATCCTCGCCGGGCCCGACGCGTGGAACTCCAAGGCCTATTCGCTCGACCTGCCGCCCGCCCGCCACAGCGACATCTCCGACTTCCGGGTGGCGGTGTGGCTCGACGAGGAGCTGTGCCCGATCGACAGCCAATACCGGGAACTGCTGCTGGGTGCGGCCAGCGCACTGGAGCAGGCGGGGGCCCGGGTGGACACCGAGGCTCGACCGTCGTTCACGTTCGAGAAGGCCGTCGACACATTCCTGCACCTGCTCTCGGCAGCTGAGGCCGGCACATGGACGCTCGCCCAGCTGGAAGAGATCGCCTCGTCGAGCGACGATCCTCAGGGAGATCTGGGCATCTGGTACGCAGCGATGCGTCACCGGGAATGGCTGAGCTGGCACGAGCGCCGGCTGCAGCAGCGCAGGCGCTGGGAGGAGTTCTTCACCGATTGGGACGTGGTGCTGCTGCCGGTGACGCCCACCGCTGCGGTCCGTCACGACCACAGCCGCCCGGCCACCAACCGCCGGATCACGGTGAACGGCGAGAGCCGGCCCTACTTCGACATCATCAAGTGGATGGGACTCACCGGAGTGTCATGGCTGCCCGCCACCGTGGTGCCCGTGGGCACCGTGCCTGCGGCCGGGGGCGACTTGCCAGTCGGGGTGCAGATCGCAGGACCATTCCTGGAGGACCGCACGACGCTGGCCGTGGGCCGCTTCCTGAACGAGGCGCTCGGCGGGTTCCAGCGGCCGGCGGGCTTCTGAGCGACGCTGCGCTCGTCCTTCGGAGCATGCGCTTACTGGCGAACCCTCTCTTCGCGCCGTGACCGCGGACGAGGAACGCCTTCACGCCGTCGTCCACGACGGCGGCGGCCCGCTGGCGCTTCTGGTGCACGGTGCGCTGGGCAGTCGCTCATATTGGGACGACAACATCGGCGCGCTGCAGGCGGTCTGCCGCCCGGTGGTGATCGAGCTGTGGGGGCACGGCAGATCGCCCAGCCCTGCCGATCCCGAGCGGTACCGGCCGCACAGCTACGTAGCCGAACTCGAGCGACTGCGCATCGAAGTCGGCGCTGAGCGGATCTGGATGATCGGACAGTCGCTGGGAGCAGCACTTGCTCTGCACTACGTGCTCGCGCACCCCGCGCACGTCATCGGCGCGGTGCTCACCAACTCTTCTTCCGCCTTCAGCGAGCCCGCTGTGTGGGCGGAGCGAACCGAGACGATGGTGGAAGAGCGGGCGCTCGAAGTCGAAGCGCATGGCATCGAAGTGCTGCGCGACAGCTGGATCAATCCGGGGCGATCGACTCGCATCTCGCCGGCAGTGCGAGCCAAGCTGGCAGGCGAGTTCTCCGAGCACGACGCGACGGGACTTGTCAACTCATTCCGCTTCACCAATGCGGGAGTGCCGCTCGGGGACCGCCTGGCCGACGTTGCCGTTCCCGTGCTGCTCACCAACGGCACCGAGGAGGGCCGGTTCCAACACCTCCTGCCGAGAGCGAACCAGATTCCCGGCCTGGAGAT
>CAZAFV010000005.1:22906-69858 GCA_964484385.1 uncultured Acidimicrobiales bacterium | reverse complement strand
GAGATCGCCGACCTGCCCGCCTCGCACGCAGTGAACGCCCAGGATCCCGCAGGATGGAACGCCGCTGCCACCAGATTCATCCGGCAACACGCCGACACACTGCACACCCGCTAGAGGAGGCACCCATGGGGACAGGACCGCTCGAAGGCATCACCGTCGTGGACGTCTCCAGCGCGGTCGCAGGCGCGTGGGTGTCGACGCAACTTGCCGAGATGGGCGCCGACGTGGTGCTGATCGAGAAGGTGGGCGCTTCCGACGTCATGCGCCTGACCGGCGCGATCGTGGGTGATCAATCGGGCTGCTGGGTCCAGATGCACCGCAACAAGCGCGGCATGGATCTTGACATCCGCGACGAGCGCGGGCGCGAGATCCTGCTGCAGCTCGTCGAGGGTGCCGACGTATTCGTCCAGAACTTCCGACCCGGGGTGGCCGAGCGCCTGCGCATCGGCTACGACGATCTCAGCGCCGTCAATCCCGATCTCGTCTACCTGTCGGTGTCGGGTTTCGGCCCCGACGGGCCCTATGCCCACCAGCCTGTGTACGACCCCATCATCCAGTCGCTGTCGGGCATGACCGAGGCGCAGGGCGGCGATTTCGTCAAGTCGGCGACAGCAGACAAGACCACGGCGATGACGGGCGCCAACGCAGTGCTCGGAGCCTTGCTGGCCCGGGCGAACGGCGCGGGCGGCCAGCACGTCGAGGTCAACTTGCTCGATTCGACGCTGTCGTGGATGTGGCTCGACTACTTCTGGAACGAGTCGGTGCCCGAGGCCACGCCCACACCGTCCTACAGCGAGTGGTACAGCCCCTGGGAGACGACCGACGGCGCGGTCGGTGCGATCTGGCCATCAGATGACCAGTACCGCCGAGTGTGCCTGGCCCTCGGTGTGCCGCACCTGGCCGACGATCCTCGCTTCGCCACTCGCGAGGCCCGGATACGGAACTCCAATGAGCACCAGCAGGAATTCGCCGAGCTGCTCGGCGAGTTCACCACGGCCGAGGCGCTCAAGCTGCTCGAGGGCGCCGACGTTCCCTGCGCGCCCGTGCTCGACATCACCGAAGTGTTCGAAGACCCCCAGGTGAAGCACAACGGAACGGTGCTCACCCACCACCATCCCGTGGCGGGCCAGGTCCGCACGGCCCGTTTCCCGGCCCGGTTCTCCAAGACGCCGACCGAGCTGGAGCGCCTCGCCCCAACCAAGGGAGAGCACACCGACGAGGTGCTGACGGAGTTGGGCCGCTCCCCCGCCGAGATCGCCCAACTCCGCAACGACGGCATCATCGCCTGAGCGGTCCCCGCTGCCGGCCGCACAGGCGAGCCGGGCGGGTCGAATCGCCTCAGAGACGGGCGAGGGCTTCTTGGACTGCGGTCGCCACGAGGCGGCCGTCCTGCCAGAAGCGGGCCTCGGCGGTGCCGCGGTTGCCGCCTGCCATCAGCGGACGCTGCTCGCAGTAGATCCACTCGTCGGCGCGGGCCGGAGCATGGAACCACATGGCGTGATCCAGGCTCACCACCTGCACTTCGCTGTCCAGCCAGGTGACCCCATAGGGCACGATGACGTTGTCGGCGAGGCAGTCATCGCTCATATACGCGATGACCGCTTCGTGGATGGCCGGATCGTCGGGCAGCCGCCGGGGTGTGCGGAACCAGTAGTCGATGCCGCCGCGTGGCGAGGGCCCGGTCGGTGCCCAGGGCGCGTGGGCCAGCCGGTACTCCACGGGCCGGGTCATGTACGACCACTGCTCGCCGAAGATCGGGCCCACCTCGGCAATGCACTCCTGGTAGGTGGGCAGCGACTCGGGCGGCGGCGCGTCGTCGGGCAACGGGCACTCGATGTCGACCTTGCCTGTTTCGGGAACGTGGAAGGTCGCCATCAGCTCGAAGATGAGCCGGTCGTGCTGGTGGGCGTGGGTGCGGCGCGTACAGAACGCTCGCCCGTCGCGCACACGGTCCACCACGTAGTCCACTTCCGCCATGCCGTCGCCGCCTCGCAAGAACACGGCATGCACCGAGTTCATCAAGCGGCCCTCGTCGACCGTGCGCTGAGCTGCCACGACCGCCTGCGCCAGCACGTGGCCGCCATACAGGCCGAACTCGTCGAAGCCGGAGCCCTTCCCCCGGAAGGTGTCGGAATCGTCGCCGTTGCGCTGCAGGTCCAACAGGTCCAGCAGTTCGTCCAAGGCCGCGTTCACGGCCGCCGTGGTGTCTGTGCCAGGGGTGTTTGTCACGGCCTAGTTCTCTAGCAGACAGCGCGCCGCTATTCGTAGCCGGGAGGCGAGACGAAGCCGCCCAAGGTGCGTTCGATGAGCGACGCATAACGGATGCCTCGGCGGTCGCCCAGGTGCGGCGCAACGACCTGAATGCCGACCGGGAGGTTCAACCCATCGGCCGTCAGCCCGACGGGAGCGACAGTGCCGGGCAGATACACGCTGCAGCTCCACCCCGCCCAGAAGAGCTGGTCGACACCCAGCTCCTGGCGGCCGTCGATGTCGATGGTGCGAGTGGGACGGGTGCCGGTGTGGTCGTGCACGAATGCTGCCGAGGCGGCGATCGGGCACAGCAGCAGGTCGTAGTCGTCGAAGAACCTCGCCCACGCGGCCCGGTAGCCCTCGCGCTGGTTGTGATGCATGAACCACTCGCGGTGGCTCATCGTCATCGCATAGTCGACCAGCGACTGGTAGTCGCCCTCGCCGTCGCTGTACCGGTGGGCGCGCGACTGCGCGTCGCTCCACATGGCATCGTCGGCCAGCGCACCGGTCGCGGCGCGCAGCAGCATCAGGTAGTTCTCGTGAAACTCGTGCTGATCGATGTCGGGAGCGGCCTCGCTGACATCGGCGCCGGCGGCAGCCAGCGCATCCACGGCCCGCTGCAGCGTGTCGATCATGGCCGTCGAGTTGCGGATCACCGGCGTGTCGAGCATCACGCCCACCCGGAACGCCCCGAGCGTGTCGCGGTGTTCGGGCGCCAACGCCACGCGGTAGCCGTTCGCGTCGAGACCGGACGGCCCGGCGAGCACGTCCAGCGCCACATCCAGATCTGCTGCACTGCGTGCCAGCGGACCGCACACCGCGATGTCGCTGCCGACCAGCGCTCCGGGCACCGCATGACCACCGTCGGGCACCAAACCAAAGGTCGGCTTGTGGCCGAACACGCCGCAGTAATGCGCTGGATTTCTGATGGACGCACCGATGTCAGAGCCGAGCTCCAGCGATGCCATGCCGGTCGCGAGCGACACGGCCGAGCCCCCCGACGAGCCACCGGGCACGCGGGTCAGGTCCCACGGGTTGTTGGTGCAGCCGTAGATGTCGTTGAAGCTCTGCCAGTCGCCCAGCATGAGCGGCACGTTGGTTTTGCCCCAGATCACCGCGCCGGCATCCAGATAACGCGTCACCGTGACTGCGTCGGCGTCGGCCACGTTGTCGGCCCACGCCGGATTGCCCCACGTGGACGGCGTGCCCACCCAGTCGAAGGCCTCCTTGATGGTCATCGGCACGCCGTGCAGCGGGCCCCAGCACTCCCCCGCTGCGAGCGCCGCGTCGGCCTCAGCCGCCCGCTGGCGGGCCTCGTCGACCTTGGTCACGATCACCGCGTTCACCGCAGGGTTGAACCGTTCGTAGCGATCCAAGGCACCCTCGAGTGCCTCGACCGCGGTCACCCTTCCCTGCCGGATCAGCGAAGCCAGCTCGACCGCTGGCAGAAGGTTCGGATCTGTGCTGTTCGCGCCTGTCATCGCGCCGAGGCTATGAGGCTGAGCGGTCCGCTGGATGGGCTGCAGCGGCGGGTTCAGCCGGGCAGCGCTGCGGTGGCCGCTGCCAGCAGGTGCGCGATGTCATCGTCGGTCATGGCCAGGCTGAGACTGCCGAATCCTCCGCCCGACAGGTACACGCCGCCCGCCTGGATGGCGTGCTCGAACTGCTCGACTTCGGCGGCTTCATCGCTGCTGAGGTGGGCGTCGCGGTAGTTGCGGATGTTCCTGGTGTGGGGATGCACCTTGAACAGGCTCCCGCGGCCAGTCACCTGCCAGTCGATGCCGGCCTGCTCGATGGCTGAGCGCAGGCCGCTGCGCACGGCCTCGCCCATCTCGTCCAGGCGAGCGAAAGCGGCGTGATCGAGTTGGTTCATCGTTGCCAGGCCGGCGGCCATGGTGACGGGGTTCGCCGTGAATGTCCCGCCCGAGGGCACCTTGGCCCGAGCGCCGCCGGTCCGCGCAAACGTCGACATTGGTCCCTCGCGCCCGGCCACACCGCCGACGGGGAATCCGCCGCCGATGATCTTGGCCACAGCGGTGATGTCGGGGTCAATGCCCAGCAGCGTCTGCGCTCCGCTGTAGCCCAGCCGGAACGAGATCACCTCGTCGAGCACCAGCAGAGCGCCTACGTCACGGGTTGTGTCGCGCACCGCAGCGATGAATTCGGGCTCGATCGTCGGCAGCCCGACCTGGCTCGGCATCACGTCGAGCAGCACGGCAGCCAACCGATCGCCCTGGCGTTCGATGGCCGCACGGGCACCCTCGGCATCGTTGAAGTGGATGACGCTGACCTCTTCGGTCACCGAATCCGGCGTGCCGAACGAGTACGGCACCGTGACCGGCGCCGCGGCATCGCCCCAATTGGTGGGATCGGACGCCAGGCTGGCCTCCGCGTGGTCGTAGGTGCCGTGATAGGCGCCTTCCACCTTGATGACATTGGGCCGGCCGGTGTACGCCCGGGCGGCCTTGAGCGCACCCATCACCGCTTCGGTGCCGGAGTTGCAGAACCTGATGAGCTCGAAGCTGTCGACGCGGTCGCACAGCAGCGACGCGAGCTCGATCTCGATGTCGCACGCCAGCGCGAAGGCCGTGCCGCGCGCCATCTGCGCACTCACGGCCTCGACGATGGCCGGATTGGCGTGCCCCATGATGAGCGACGTGAAGTTGTTGTTGCAGTCGAGATAGCGGTTGCCGTCGACGTCGGTGACCCAGGCGCCGTCGCCGTGATCGACATAGATCGGGTTCGGCCGCCGCAGCAGCGTCGCCCGCGAGACGCCGTCGGGAATCCACTGGTGCGCCTTCGCATACAGCGCTGCCGACTGCGCTTCTGAGCGCTGCTCGCCCGAGTGTGACCCGATCCGTTCCGCCATCGGCTCAGTGTCGCAGAGCCGCCGCAGCGGCTGACGGAATGCTGCAGCAGCTAGACGGCGCCAGCGCGCCGGTAGGCATCGAGCACGAGTCCATGGAAGTGGTGCACGCCGTGCTCGGAGAGGCCCGAGCCATCGGGGTCGCACACGATGCGGCCCTGGGTGAACGCCGGCGTGCGCATCCCGATCTGCACGCTCTCCACGATGCCAATGTCCTCGGGCTGGAGGATCTCGTCGATGTAGCGCATCGACTCGATGTCCCCAGGGTCCAGCTCTGCCGATTCGAAGTAGAAGTCGATCGTCTCGTGGGTCGTTTCAGGCCCGGTGGGCACCATCTGCATGATGCTGAAGTTGCCGCGGCCGGGGTAGCGCATCAGGCAGGTATTGGGCCACAGCCACCACACGGCGAGGTCCTTCACGCTGGAGCCCTCGACGTCGTAGGCCGAGTTGTCCGAGTGCCCCGCCCGTGCCATATGGCTGGAATAGATGCCGTGGGTGGTGACGCGGTAGGTGTCCATCTCCACCAGCGTCACGAAATCGGGGTGAGCGATGTGGCAGTGGTAGCACTCCAGGAAATTGTCGACGACGTTCTTCCAGTTGGAGGCGATCTCGTAGCTGAAGCGCCGCACGTGGGTCAGCTCGGCCACATCGGGCGCCCAGCGGGCGATCTCGGCGCCGAAGTCCCCAGATTGGGCTGCCAGCGACTCGGCCTCGGGGTCGAGGTTGACATAGACGAAGCCGCCGAACTCCTCTGCCCGCACGGCCTGCAGGCATATCTGCGACGGGTCGAACCCTGGCACCCGGTCCGTCTCGCGGGCACGGTGCAGCTGGCCCGACAGGTCATAGGCCCAGCCGTGGTAGGGGCACACGATGCTGCCGGTGTTGCCAGCCCCAGCGAGCACGTGGTGCGCCCGGTGCTGGCAGACGTTGTAGAACGCCCGCAGCTCGCCGTCGTTGCCTCGCACAAGCGCGACCGGCATGCCGGCGACCTCCAGCGCGACGTAGTCGCCGGGGTTGCGCAACGACTTGACGTGGCACACCCACTGCCAGCTGCGAGCGAACACCTCACGCTGCTCGATGTCGTGCCAACGCTGGGAGATGTACGCATCGGCATGCAATGACAGCGAGTTGGCAGGGTCGGCGTCGAAACCCGCAGCGATATTGACAGGAGCTTCGTGGTCAAGCGGCGTCGTCGGCATTGCCCCGCATTATCCCCCCGGCACCGAGGCCGCTGCGGCCATCAGGAAGTGCTCGACGTCATCGTCGGTGGTGGCCAGATTCAGCGAACCCAGGCTGTCGCCGATGAAGTAGACGCCGTTGGCCTGCATGCGCAGCCCGAACTGCTCGACGACTGCCTTCTCGTCGCTGGACTGGTACGAATCGCGGTAGTTGCGGATGCGGCGCTGGTGGGGGTGCACCCGGAACAGGCTGCCCCGACCCGTCACCTGCCACTCCAGGCCCGCACGGTCGAAGAGCTCTCGCAGGCCCGAGCGCACCGCTTCACCGATGTAGTCGAGCCGGGCGAACGCGTCGTGGTCGAGTCGAGTCATCGTCGCGTGGCCGGCAGCCATCGTGATGGGGTTGGCCGAAAACGTGCCGCCGGAGGGCACCTTGGCACGGTCGCCGTCGATCCGCACGAAGGTCTCCATCGGACCGGTGCGTCCAGCGATCGCTCCCACCGGGAATCCCCCGCCGATGATCTTGCCCAGCGTGGTCAGGTCGGGGTCGATCTCTGCCAGCGTCTGCATGCCCCCGTGGCCCAGCCGGAACGTGATCACCTCGTCGAGCACCAGCAGGGCCCCCACCTTGCGGGTGGTCTCGCGCACCGCGGCGATGAACTCGGGTTCGAGGTGGGGCATCCCGACCCGGTTCGGCATCGGATCGAGCAGCACGGCGGCGAGCTGATCCCCGGCTTGCTCGATGGCCGCACGGGCGCCCTCGGCATCGTTGTAGGCGATGATGCCGACCTCGTGGGCGATCGAGTTAGGCGTGCCGAACGCGTAGGGCACCGTCCGGGGCGCCGCAGCATCTCCCCAGTTGCTGGGATCGGCCCCGAGGCTGGCTTCGGCGTGGTCGTAGGTGCCGTGATAGGAGCCTTCCACCTTGATCACGTTGGGGCGTCCAGTGAACCCCCGTGCCGCCTTGAGCGCAGCCATCACGGCCTCGGTGCCCGAATTGCAGAAGCGGATCAGCTCAAAGCTCTCGACGCGCCCGCAGAGCAGCTCGGCCAGCTCGATCTCGACATCGTTGGCAAGCGAGAAGGCCGAACCCCGTGCCATCCGCTCCGCAACGGCTGCTGAGATGCCCGGGTCGGCATGGCCGATGATGATCGAGGCGAAGTTGTTGTTGCAGTCGAGGTAGCGGTTGCCGTCCACGTCGGTGACCCACGCTCCGGCGGCATGATCGACATAGATGGGGTGGGGGCGCCGCAGCAGCATCGACCGCGACGAGCCGTCGGGAATCGAGCGCTGGGCCCGCTCATAGAGCGCCGCGGACTGCGGTGCGCTCCAATTCTGCTCCCGCATCCGGCCTCCCCGATCAGGCCGAGATCGTCCCGGCACCGGGTCAGTCTCGCAAACTGCGCTCGAAAAGGCGGCAGTGACGGCTCACGATGCCGGTCGGACCGTCACCATCGGAACCGGATCGCTCGGGTGCCCTGATCCCCGCCACCAGACCACGAACGCTGTCATGCCAGCGCCCTCATCGGTCCTGACCACAGCAACGACGTCACCTCTCGTCACCTCGACGGATTCGACTCCCGTTGGTCCTATGCCATAGATCAGATCGCCCCAGACCCGTTCTCCCCGATCGCCGAAGCCATCGAACGACGGCGGCACGTAGTCCCTGCCCGACAGGCCATGGAACACGTCGTCCTGCGAAGATCTCACGCTGCAGAATCCGCCTCCGTTCCCGCTGGCACTCTCCGCAGCAACTTCCCGCCACATGGGTGTGGCCACGGTCAGATCCACGCACTGTTGGCTGCCCTTCGACGACAGCCTGACGACTGCAGCGTCTTCCAAGCGCTCCACTCGATCGTCCGAGATGCCATGAATGTGAGTCTCCACAGCCACATCGACCCCGGCACATGCACTACACGTCACGAAGCCGATGCCCGCGGCCAACAGGAGAACCAATGCCTTGACTTTCCGTCTGGGTCTTACGTTGCCTGTCGACGTTGACACCGGCGTTGGACCCGTTCGAGCATCGGCCAAGTCTGTCACCGGTACCGGTTGCCAGCCGGTCTGCTGCGCCCGGGGACGCGTCTCAGGCGTCATTGCGGAGCCTTGGATGCGAGACTGAGCAGATGACGACGCGAGCGGCTCCCGCCGCCCAGAACGGCAGCGGCAGCACGCCGGGGCGGCCCGCCTCGCCATGGCGCATCGGCGTGGACGTCGGGGGCACCTTCACCGACCTGGTGCTCGCCGATGCACAGGGCGCGACCTGGGTGGCGAAGGTTCCCTCGGTGCCTGCCGATCCCAGCCGCGGGGTGCACGCGGCACTGGCGCGTGTGGCCGTGGATCTCGGCGTGCCGTTGGACGAGGTGCTTGCCGGCTGCGCCCTGTTCGTGCACGGCTCCACCGTCGCCACCAACACGATGCTGGAGGGCACCGGCGCGGTCGTCGGGCTGATCGCCACCGAGGGATTCCGCGATGCGCTGGAGATCCGCCGCGGGCTGCGAGAGGACCAGTGGAACCATCGGGCTCCGTTTGCCCCGGTGCTCGTGCCGCGCTACTTGCGGGCCACGCTGGGCGGGCGTATCGATGCCGATGGCAGCGAACACGCTCCGCTCGACCTGGAGGGCTTGGGCCCGGTGCTCGAGCACTTCGACAGCCACGATGTCGAGGCCGTCGCCATTGCATTCATGAACTCGTTCGTGAACGACGCCCACGAGCTTGCTGCCGCCGAAGCCGTGAGCGAGCAGTGGGACGGCACGTGGGTCACGACATCGACGGCAGTTTCATCGCTGATGGGCGAGTACGAGCGAACGTCTACCGCTGTGGTCAACGCTTCGCTGTCGCCGAAGATCGTGTCGTACCTGCGCAAGCTGAACGACGAGCTCGCCGCTGCCGGGTTGCGCCACTCGATCCTGCTCGTCCAGTCCAATGGCGGCGCGGCGTCGGTCGACCAGGTGTCCGAGCGCCCCGTCAACCTGCTGCTCAGCGGCCCTGCCGCCGCGATCGGCGCGCTGAACCTGTACCGCGACGCCACCGATGCTGCGCTCGTCACCGACGAGAACACCTCGGCGGTCGCGGGGAACCTGATCTCGATGGAGATCGGCGGCACGTCATGCGATGTGCTGCTGATGTCGGGCGGCGAGGTGGACACCCGCGACGACATCATGATCGCCGGTTACCACGTCTCCACCCCGGCCATCGACATCCACACGATCGGCGCGGGCGGCGGCACCATCGCAGGCGTCGACGAGGCCGGCCTGCTCTACGTAGGGCCGCAGGGCGCGGGCGCCGATCCAGGCCCTGCCTGCTACGGCCACGGCGGCACGCTCCCGACGGTCACCGATGCGCAACTCGTGCTCGGCCGGCTGCGACCGGGCAAGTCGGCGGGCGGCACGCTCGACCTCGACATCGACGCCGCCCGTGAAGCGATCCGCACCCATGTTGCCGGGCCGCTCGGCATGACCGTCGAAGAGGCCGCCGCCGGCATCGTGGAGGTGGTCGAGCAGCACCTGCTCAGCGCCACCGAGCACATCTCGATCGAGCGGGGTCATTCGCCCCGGCGCTTCACGATGGTGGCCGCTGGCGGTGCCGGCCCGATGCACGGCGCCTCGGTGGCCGCGGGGCTTGGCTGCGAGCGCGTGTACGTGCCCCGCGACGCCGGCGCGCTCTGTGCGATCGGGATGCTGCATTCCGACGTCCGCCAGGACTTCACCCGCTTCTTGATGGGTTCGCTCGACGAGCTGGATCTCGCCGAGGTCGACGCTGGCTTTGAGGCCCTGTGCGCCCAAGCCCTCAGCGTGATGGACGGGGAGGGCTTCGCGGCCAGCCAGGTGACGCTCGATTGCGAACTGGAGCTGCATCATCCCGGCCAGCTCTGGACGATCCGCGTTCCCGCCTACGGCGACGACCCGTCCACGATCGACGCGGCAGCGGTGCGCGACGCCTTCGAAGCCGAATACCAGCGGTTGTACGGCCACGTCCAGCAGGACGGCACGATCATGGTGGCCTCGCTTCGCTTGGTGGCACGGGCGAGCACGGGTGACGTGGCCACCTCCGAGACGGCTCCCGCAGAGAGCGATCCGGAGCCCATCGAGACGCGCTCGGTCTGGCACGGCCCGTTCGGCTGGTGCGACACGCCGGTGTTCGACGGCGAGGTACTGCGGCGCGGCCACACGATCATGGGACCGGCACTCGTCGAGGAGCTGACCACGACAGTCGTGGCGCGACCGGGTGACCGGCTGTGGGTGGACGCGAACGGTGACCTGTTCATCGACCTGGCACCCGCCGACGAGACGGAGAGCGCCGCAGGGTCAGGCGATGCGGCCGTGTCTCGCAGCGTCCAATCGGGCCGAGCCCGCAGCGAGACCAACGGCGCCGCGGCAGTGCCCGGGGTCGAGCTCGACCCGATCGTGCTCGCCGTCATGCAGAACCGGCTCGACCAGATCAGCAAGCACATGGGCTGGGTGATGACGCGCACCGCGCGCAGCACGATCTTCAGCCAGAGCCACGACTTCTCCTGCTACGTGACCACGCCCGACGGGACGCTCGTGGCCAATGCCGACGGCATCCCCATTCACACCGGCGGCGGCGGGTTCGCGGTGCGTGCGCTGCTGAAGCGCTACGAGGGCCGCATCAACCCCGAGGACGTCTTCCTGCTGTCGGATCCCTACGTGGCCGGGGGCAACCACCTGCCCGACTGGGTCATCGCGAGACCCGTCTTCACTGAGGGGGACAGTGACAGCGGTGCGCCCACGCTGGTCGGTTTCTGCTGCAACCGGGCCCACCAGTCCGACATCGGCGGCGGGCTCGCCGGCACCTACAACCCCGAGGCCACCGAGATCTGGCAGGAGGGCATCCGGTTGCCGGTGATGAAGCTGATCGAGGCCGGCGCCGTCCGCGATGACCTGTGGGAGCTGCTGCTCATCAACTGCCGGACGCCCGAACTGCTCGACGGCGACCTGCTGGCGATGCTGGGCTCCACGCGCATCGGCGCGGAACGGGTCCTCGGACTGGTCGCCGAACTCGGCGTCGAGCCCTACCTCGCATACCTCGACGGCGTGCTCACCCACGGCGAACGGCGCATGCGCACCGCCATAACAGAGCTGCCCGACGGCACGTACTACGGCGAGGACCGCACCGACAACGACTGCTTCGGCCCGGCCGACATCGCCGTGCGAGTGCACCTGAGCGTCGAGGGCGACGAGATGACGCTCGACTTCACCGGCACCGATCCGCAGATCGAGGGCTTCAAGAACAGCTCGCTGGCCAACACTTACTCGTCGGTGTTCCTGGCGGTGTCGTCGTTCTTCGACACGTCGATCCCGCGCAATGAAGGCACCTACCGGCCGGTGACGATCATCGCCCCCGAAGGCAGCATCGTGAACGCCCTGCCGCCGGCGCCAATGACGATGAACACAGTTTTCGTTGCCCACGAGATCGTGATCGCGGTGTGGCAGGCACTCGCGCAGGCCGACCCCGACCGGGCCTGCGCTGCGTGGTCCAAGACCATGCACGGTCATGTCGCGGGGCGCCGCGACGACGGCACCACCTGGGTGATGTACCAGTGGCATGCCATGGCCACGCCCGGTGCGACGGCCGAGCGCGACGGCTTCCCGCAGATGGGACACCTCATCACGCTCGGCGGCCTCGACCTGCCGAACCTGGAGTTCCACGAGCAGATGTACCCCGTGCGGTATGTCCGCCACGAACAGCGCTGCGACAACGCCGGGCCGGGCCAGCGGCGCGGCGGCACCGGGGTGCGGTACGAAGCCGACATTCTCGAGCCCGCCATCTGGTCATTCCGGGCCGAGGGGCTCGACACGCCGTCGGGGCACGGTGTGCGCGGCGGCGGCACCGGCGGGGTCGGCTTGGAGTGGATCGTTCCTGTCGACGTTGAGGCCGATGGCCCGACGTTCGTGCCGCCCAAGTACGGCGTGAAGCGGATGGGGCCGGCACGCATGATCGCCGACACGCCCGGCGGGGGCGGCTGGGGCGACGCGTTCGAGCGTGAGCCCAGCGCAGTGCTGCGGGACGTGATGGACGACGTTGTCAGCGTCGAGGGCGCCCGTCGTGACTACGGCGTGGTGATCGGCGACGATGGCCGAACCGTCGATGCTGAAGCGACCGCTCGCTTGCGTGCGGCCGATCCGACCGCTTCAACGACCGCCTGAGCCCCAAAGAGTCCTGATTCCCCGACAGGGAGACGTTCGCAATGACGCTCGTGCTCGTTCACGGCAACCCCGAGACAACCGCCATCTGGGATCCGATGCGCGCCGCCCTCGAGCGCCACGGCATCGGCCCTGCCGACGTCGTGGCACTGTCGCCGCCGGGGTTCGGCGTACCGGCGCCCGAGGGCTTCGGCGCCACCATGAACGAGTACAGGGACTGGCTCACAGCCGAGCTGGAGCAACTGCTTGCGGCAGGCGCCGAGCACGTGGACTTGCTGGGGCATGACTGGGGAGGCGGCCATGTCATGCGCATCGCCATGGAACGCCCAGACCTGATCCGCTCGTGGTGCACCGACGTCATCGGCCTGTTCGATCCCGACTACGTCTGGCATGACGCGGCACAGCTCTGGCAGACGCCCGAGGGGGATGCCTCCATCGAGCGCATGATCAGCCGTCCTGAGCCCGAACGAGTCGCCTTCTATGCAGGTCTCGGCATGGGAACCGAAGTTGCCGAGGCCGTCGTGCCGCACATCAACGCCGACATGGGCCGGTGCATCCTGGCGCTCTACCGCGACGCTGCCCAGCCCGCCATGGCCGATCTCGGCTTCAACATCGCCGCAGCCGGCCAGCGGCCCGGCCTGTGCATCCTGGCGGCAGGCGATCACTTCACCGGCGGCGGGGTCATGCACCGACGCATCGCCACCCGCGCCGGCGCCCGGGTCACCGAGCTGCTGGACGTGGGCCACTGGTGGATGTGCGAGAACCCGGGCCTCGCAGCGCACACCGTGGCGAGCTGGCTGGCATCGCTCGACAGAGCCGCCACCGCTCGGGCCGGCGACTGAACAGCCCGCCCGGCAGCCCGTCTCGCGGCGCACAGCGCCGGCTGGGCGTTGGGCTACTGTCGCGGCTGACGCCCGGTCGTGCGCGGCCGGGCACGCCGTTCTGAACGCAATCCGGCACCCCGCAGGGGTGCCAGACACAAGGGGGCAAGCGATGGCCGCATCGGGTTCGATCCTGGGAAATCCTGTTCAGCGCAAGGAAGATCCAGGGCTGCTGACCGGGGCGAATCACTACGTCGACGACCTTGACGTCGACGCGGCGCGAGTCGCCTTCGTGCGCTCGCCGGAGGCTCACGCCGAGATCGTTTCGATCGACACCTCCGAGGCGGCGTCCATGCCGGGCGTCGTGGCGGTGTACACGTCGGAGAATCTGCCGATGGATGCGTTCCAGGGCTTCCCGATGATGCCGCCGGACTTCAACCGCCCGCCGTTGGCGGCGGGCCGGGTGCGCTTCGTTGGCGACATGGTGGCGGCAGTGGTCGCAGAGACCCAAGCGCAGGCGAATGACGCAGCCGAGGCTGTCTACGTCGACTACAGCCCCCTGCCGGTCGTCTCAGACTTCGAGCGGGCGGCCGATCCCGACTCGCCCGTCGTATGGGACGGGCAGGCATCCAACGTGTGCTTCCCGTTCGCTATCCCGGGCCCGGATGAGGAGACCGGCGAGCGGCCGGGAGTGGATGCCCTCGCCGGCGCTGATCAGGTCGTGTCGGAGCGCATCGTCACCCAGCGCTTGGCGGGCGCTCCGATGGAGCCCAACGGGTGCGTGGCCGTGCCGGGTGGCGACGGCAGCATGACCCTGCACCTGTCGGTGCAGAACGCCCACTCCCAGCATGAGGCGCTCGCACCAGCGCTCGGCCTCGAACCGGATCAGCTGCGGGTGACCGCGCCGTGGGTTGGCGGCGGCTTCGGCCCGAAGGCCGCGGTGTACCCCGAGTACATCGTGGTCGGAAAGGCGGCCCAAGCACTGGGTCGCCCGACCCGGTGGACCGAGAACCGCACCGAGAACATGCTGTCGATGGTGCAGGGCCGCGCCATGGTGATGAACGTGGAGATGGGCGTACGCAACGACGGCAGCATCGTTGGCCTGAAGGCGCACGTGATTGCCGACGCCGGCGCTTACCCGATCATCGGTGCAATCCTGCCGATGCTCACAGGAATGCTCAGCCAGGCCGTGTACGACATCCCCGTCATCGACTTCGTCTCGCAGACGGTCATCACCAACACCACGCCGATCGGTGCGTACCGCGGCGCCGGGCGTCCTGAGGCGACCCAGATGGTGGAGCGCATCCTGGACAAGGCGGCCGCCGCCATCGGCATGGATCCCGCCGAGATCAGGCGCAAGAACTACCTGCAGCCCGATGCCTTCCCGACCGCCTTGCAGACGGGCGTCAGCTACGACTCCGGCGAGTACGAGCAGGCCCTCGACGCCGTGCTCGAAGCCTCCGGTTATGCCGATCTGCGAGCCGAGCAGCAGGCCCGGCGCGACGCCGGCGACTCGAAGCTGCTGGGCATCGGCGTGTCGTCGTACGTGGAGATCACCGCTCCAGTGGGCCTGCACGTGGAGTACGGCAGCACTGAGGTGCACGAAGACGGCACAGCCACGATCCGGGTGGGCACCTCCAGCCACGGCCAGGGCCACGACACGGCGTTCAGCCAGATCGTCGAGGGGGTGCTGGGCATTCCCATGGATCAGGTCACCCACCTCGATGCCGACACCGCCGAGGTGCCCTCCGGCGCGGGCACGCTGGGCTCGCGCTCGCTGCAAACGGCTGGT
This sequence comes from uncultured Acidimicrobiales bacterium, assembly GCA_964484385.1. Lineage (GTDB taxonomy): Bacteria > Actinomycetota > Acidimicrobiia > Acidimicrobiales > Poriferisodalaceae > Poriferisodalis. Next base: position 54,787 of record CAZAFV010000005.1, on the reverse strand, counting down.
TCGGCCGTGTACCTGTCCAGCCAAGCCGTGCTGGAGAAGGGTAAGCAGCTCGCCGCCCACCTGCTCGAGGCATCTGCCGACGACATCGTGGTGGCCGAAGGCGGCCTTGCCGTTGCCGGCGTGCCGACCAGCTCGGTGAGCTGGGCCGACATCGCGACGCTGGCCAACGACGACTCCGCCCGCCCGTCAGGTCTCGAGGCAGGCCTGATGGCCGAGGAGAACTTCGACGGCACGGATTCCACGTTCCCGTTCGGCTCCCACGTGGCCGTCGTCGAGGTCGACCGCGACACCGGCGAGGTCGAGCTGGTGCGCCACGTGGCCGTCGACGACTGCGGCACCATCATGAATCCGCTGATCGTGAACGGCCAGCAGCACGGCGGCATTGCCCAAGGCATCGCGCAGGCGTTGTACGAACATGTCGAGTACGACGGCGACGGCCAGCCCCGCAACCCGAGTCTCGGCGACTACTTGGTGCCTTCGGCCGCCGAGCTGCCGAGCTTCGAGGTGTCCAACACCGAGACCGCCAGCCCCCGCAACCCCCTGGGCGCCAAGGGCATCGGCGAGTCGGGCACGATCGGCTCCACGCCGGCGGTGCACAACGCAGTGTGCGATGCGGTGGCCCACCTGGGCATCGACCACATCGATATGCCCTGCAGCCCCCAGAACGTCTGGCGAGCACTGCAGAGCGCCTGAGCCCGCACGGCGCACGATTCGTCGCCTGCGACGGCGCGCGCCTTCCCGGACGAAGCGCCGGGCAATGACGTAGCCTCTGTGCTCGCACACGCAGCGTGACCGAGCCTGCAGACGGGTTCGGCGCGTCCTCCGAGGGGACACCACATGAGTACAGATGCAGCGACCGACCCAGTCATCGTCGCCACCACCCGCAGCCCGATCGGCCGTGCCTTCAAGGGCTCGCTGACCGAGATGCGCCCCGACGACATGACGGCGCAGATCGTCACCAAGCTGCTCGACAAGGTGCCCGAGCTGCCCCACGGCGAGATCGAGGATCTCATGCTGGGCTGCGGGCAGCCCGGCGGCGAGGCCGGCTTCAACATCGCACGCGCTTCGGCCATCCTGGCCGGGCTCGACGACGTGCCCGGCACCACGGTCAACCGCTACTGCTCGTCCTCGTTGCAGACCATCCGCATGGCCGCACACGCGATCCGTGCCGGCGAGGGCGATGCCTTCATCGCCGCTGGCGTCGAGTGCGTCAGCCGCTACGACAAGGGCAACTCCGACAGCCTGCCCGGCACCACCAACCCGCAGTTCCGTGCGCCCGGCGAGCGGACCAAGGTGCGGTCCGAAGGCGGCCACGGCGACTGGGCTCCCGCACCCGGCCTGCCCGACCTGTACATCGCGATGGGCCAGACTGCCGAGAACGTGGCCGAGCACAAGGGCGTCAGCCGTCAGGCCATGGACGAGTACGGCGTGATGAGCCAGAACAAGGCTGAGGCCGCCATCGGTCGCGGTTTCTTCGAGATGGACATCACCCCGCTGGAACTGCCTGACGGCAGCGTGGTCAGCTCTGACGACGGGCCCCGCGCCGGTGTCACCTACGAAGCTGTCTCGCAGCTGAAGCCCGCGTTCCGCCCCGACGGCCGGGTGACCGCCGGCAATGCATGCCCTCTGAACGACGGCGCCGCGGCGGTCATGGTGATGAGCCGTAAGCGTGCCGAGGAGCTGGGCATCACGCCGCTGGCGCGCATCATCTCGTCGGCTGTCTCGGCGCTGAACCCCGAGATCATGGGCCTCGGCCCCATCGAGGCATGCAAGAAGGCGCTGGCACGTGCAGGCATGACGATGAACGACATCGACATGGTCGAGATCAACGAGGCCTTCGCTGCCCAGGTGATCCCGTCTGCCGACGAACTGGGCATCGACATCGTCGACCAGTTGAACCTCAACGGCGGCGCCATCGCACTGGGCCACCCGTTCGGCATGACCGGTGCCCGCATCATGACGACGCTGCTGAACGGCCTTGCCGACCGTGACAAGACCTTCGGGCTCGAGTCGATGTGCGTCGGCGGCGGTCAGGGCATGGCCATGATCGTGGAGCGCCTCAACTAGATCGCCGATAACTGCCGCGCTTCGGGGCGGCGCGTCGGCAACACTGGCCGGGTGAACACGTCCTCGCCGACGGCACCCGGGTCCATCCAGATCGTCCCGTCTGTCCTGCCTGCCGACTTTGCGCGCCTCGGAGACGAGTGCGCTGCCTTGGAGGCGGCAGGCGTCGACCGGATCCAATGGGATGTCATGGACGGCGTCTTCGTGCCGAATCTGACATTCGGCCCCGACGTCATCGCTGCCTGCCGCCCTCACGCCGGCGTGATGTTCGAGGCGCACCTGATGGTCGCCGACCCCGATCCCATGCTGGGCGCCTACGTCGACGCCGGATGCGAGATGCTGATCGTGCACGCGGAGTCGGTGACGCACCTGCACCGGACGCTCAGCCGGGTTGCCGAGTTGGGCGCGCAGCCGGCGGTGGCCATCAATCCCTCGACACCGATCGACGCTGTGGCACACGTGCTCGACCTAGTCGACATGGTGCTCGTCATGACCGTCAACCCGGGGTTCGGCGGTCAGGCCTACATCGCCACCATGGAGCCCAAGATCGCTGCTTTGCGCCAGCTCATCTCGGTGGGCGGTTCGGCTGGGGCGTCGGGCGCGGGCATCGACATCGAGGTGGACGGCGGCATCTCGGCCGAGACCATCGGCGGTGCTGCTGCAGCGGGCGCCAACGTTCTCGTATCGGGCAGCGCGCTGTACCGCTATGACGAGGGGCTCGCGCACGGCGTCGCGGACCTGCGTTGCCGTGCGGAGGCTGCGTTCCGAGCGTGATGACCGTGACAGCTCGCCGGCGCTGGCTCCTCATCGCCGCCGCCGTCGTAGCGGTCGCTCTTGCCTTACGACTGACGCTGTGGCGTGACAGCGGGGAACCCTCCGTCGAGGAGTTCTGCGCCGAGTTCGCCCACCTGCTGGTCGTGGATCAGCTCAGCCTGACGGTCAACCCGAATGACGACACCAGTACCCGCGAAGCAATGGACCGCACTGCCCGCCAGTTCGCAGATGCTGCGGCGGCGGCACCAGCAGAGATTCGCCCCGACATGATGCTGCTGGCTGAATTGACCGCTGCACTGTCGGAGGCCGTCGCCGAGACGGCTTCACGCGAGACCTTCGACCGCGCCGCTGCCGTGATTGCGGCGCAGGACCCGTTCCTCGAAACGCAGGATGCCGCCACCCAGCGGGTTGTGGACTACGTCACCCGCCATTGCACTGCTGCGCCCGGCTGAGCCAGGCGCACGAGCACTGCTGCGCCCGGCTGAGCCAGGCGCACGAGCACTGCTGCGCCCGGCTAGATCATCTCGCCGCGCTTGACGATCACGTGATCGCACAAGCCGTAGGCCTTGGCTTCCTCTGCGGTGAACCAACGATCCCGCTCGGAATCGAGCAGGATCTGCTCCACGTCCTGGCCGCTGTGCAGCGCCGTGCGTTCGGCCATCAGGCGCTTGACGTAGGCCATCTGCTCGGCCTGGATGGCAATGTCTGATGCTTGGCCCCGCACGCCGCCGGACGGCTGGTGCATCATGACCCTGGCATGGGGCAGGCAATAGCGCTTGCCTGGCGCTCCAGCGGTGAGCAGGAACTGCCCCATCGAGGCCCCCAGCCCCAAGCACACGGTTGCCACGTCGCAGGCCACGAACTGCATGGTGTCGTAGATGGCCATGCCGGCCGTGACGGAACCGCCTGGGCTGTTGATGTACAGCGAGATGTCGCGACCCCGGTCCTGACCTTCCAGATACAGCATCTGCGCGCAGACAACGTTGGCGAGCTGATCGTCGACCTCGTCGCCCAGGAACACGATGCGGTCGTCGAGCAGCCGGTTCGAGATCTGGGTCCAGCCCGAGACGCCGCTGGCGTCGAATGCTCGCTGCGCACCCGGCGCCGGGACGGAGATCGATGGAAGGTCGGTCATGCGCCGCAGGCTACCGACGACGCTTTCGAGCCCAGCCGGAGTGCAACCGTCGACTGCCGCCGGGCAGGGTTGAGACGAACTCAGAGTCGCACCGCCAGCGCGCGCAGGGCGCGGCCGCGGTGGCTGATTTGGTTTTTGGCTTCGGCGGACATCTCGGCGAAGGTGAGCGGGGCTGCCTCATCGGGGACAAACACGGGGTCGTAGCCAAAGCCGCCATCGCCGCGCGGCGCCGAAGCGATCGTGCCCTCGACAACGCCATCGGCCAGGATCTCGCTGCCGTCAGCCAGCACGACCGCTACCACGGTCCGGAAACGCGCTGTCCGCTGAGGTGGCGGTACCTCGCCCAAAGCAGCCATGAGCTTGGCCAGATTGGCCACCGGATCAGCTTCAGGCCCCGCATAGCGGGCGCTGTGCACGCCGGGGGCGCCACCCAGCGCATCCACTTCCAGTCCGGTGTCATCGGCAATGGACGGCACACCAGCCGCTGCCCACACGAACCTCGCCTTGATCAGCGCATTGTCCGCCAACGTCTCGCCGTCTTCAGCCACATCGCCGAGTTCTGACGGGCGCGGCACGATCTCGACAGCGGGCATCGCTTCGGTCAGCACCGCAGCGATCTCGACGGCCTTGTGCGGATTGGCCGAGGCCATCACCAGCCGCACTGCGTCAGGGCCTTCCCATCACAGTCACCCTGGAGTGCCCGACCTCACGTCGGCGGCGTGGCCAATGCCGCTCGCTGCAGATCGACGATCTCGCTGACGCCAGAGCGGGCCAGTGCCAGCATTGCGCCGAGCTGGGCGTCGTCGAACGGATCGCCCTCGGCGGTGCCCTGCACCTCAACGAAGCGACCCTGTCCCGTCATCACGACGTTCATGTCCACCTCTGCGCGCGAGTCCTCCTCGTAGGGCAGATCCAGACGGGCCTCGCCGTCGACAATCCCCACCGAGATGGCTGCGCACTCGTCGATGAGGGGATGCCGGCTGATGGCCCCGCTGCTGACCAGACGGGTGCATGCGTCGTGCAACGCCACATAGCCGCCGCAGATCGAAGCGGTGCGGGTGCCCCCGTCGGCCTGCAGCACGTCGCAGTCGACCGTGACCTCGCGCTCGCCCAGCGCCGCCATGTCGCACACGGCTCGCAGCGCCCGCCCGATCAGGCGCTCGATCTCGAGCGTGCGGCCCTTCTGCTTGCCTCGCTTCGACTCCCGGCCGACTCGCTCGCCACTCGAGCCGGGCAACATCGCATACTCGGCGGTCACCCAGCCGGTCCCCCGGCCGCGCATCCAGCGCGGCACGTCGTCGTCGATCGACACGGTGCACAGCACCCTGGTGCGCCCGAAGGACACCAGCACCGAGCCCGGTGTCTGGTCGGTGAAGTCGCGTTCGAACGTGACGGGCCGCAGGTCGCCCAGCATCCGGCCATCGGCGCGCGTCACGACCGGGTCCTTGCATTCACAAGAGACACAGTGCTCACGCCCAGAAGGTTGCGCCGGTGCGTGCGACTGCCACGTCGCCGTTGAACACCTCGCCCGCCTCGGTCAGGTGATCCTGCGGATCCGATCCGGGCGGTACATGGGTCACCACGAGCTGGCGTGCACCGACGTCGTTGGCGTCGGCTGCCAGCCAAGCTGCGCTGACATGTGGGATCTCGGGATTGTCGGTTGCATGAAGCAGCGTGCCCTCACCCACCACGAGATCCGGCGACGGCCGCCCGACGTCACGGCTGAGCGCGGAGAGTGCCCAGCCACGACCAGTGTCGGACGTGTAGACGATCGACTTGCCGTCGCACTCGAAGCGCATCGCCAGCGTTTCCACCGGATGATCTGTGCGGGAGAACAGCACGTCGATGTCGCCGACACGCGCCTCCGACGAGTCCTTCACCATCTCCCAGCCAAAGAGGTCCGAGCTGTCGCCGTATACCTCGGTGACCTCACGCACGCCTTCGGTGGCGAGCACCCGCATGTGCTCGATGCCCATGTACCACTTCGCTGCGTTGTAGATCACCGGCAGCTCCGCGCAGTGATCAGGGTGGTGATGGCTCACCAGCAGCGCATCCACCGTTTCCAGCGGCACATGGGATTGCAGGTTGGCGAAGGTGCCGGGCCCGCAGTCCACCCACAGGCTCGTGGCTTCGCTGCGCACGAGGTACCCGCTGCACGACTCGCCAGCGGCGGCGTAGCTGCCCGAACAACCCAACACCGTCACCGAGAGCTTGCTCACGGAGGCCGATACTACGCAGGTAGCCGAGGCTTCTCACATCGTGCCCAGCCCAACAGAACTTCAGCCGACCGGGCAGCGCGTTCCTGCTTCGAGCAACCGGAGGATGCCGGCTTCGTCGAAGACGCCGACCAACCGCCCGCCGCTGGTTGCGAGCGATACCGAGGCCGGCTCACTGGCGGTTGCCGGGTGGAAGGTGGCCGCCGGGTACGCCTCCGCGACCTCGGCGCGCCCGGCACCGACACCGATCCCCTCGGCAGTCTGCAGCAGGTACGGGTCGGGTCCGAACGCTCCCAAGCGCCAGGTCATGAAGTGCTCGTCGCCGGCGTCGCGGTGCTGGTAGCCGTCTTCGGCATTCCCGAACAGGGCCAGGAGGCCTGGCCACTCCACGGCTCGCAGGCGGCTGCCGGGACAGTCACCGTAGATGGAGAACGTGTCGGTCCAGCCGCTGTCGGCAACCGGCTGGCCGAGCGCGACGGTGAGCGCGTCCAAGGCAGTTTGCGCGTCGGTGCCGAATGGCACGAGTCCGAGGCCGTCACTCGCGAGCACGACGCCTTCGGGACGGGGCACTGCCGCCCCGCCCAGCCTTTCGGGCGCTGTGGTGGCGGACGCGGCGTCGGCGGATGTACCCGCATCGCCTCCCGCCGGCGCCGTCACCAGCACTGCGGCAGGGCGCTCAGACGCTGTTTGCGAGGGCAGCAGTGTCGTCGCTGTGATGTCGAGGGACAGAGCGCTGGTGGACGGCGGAGCCGGGGCCACCCGCAGCGGCGGACCCGTGCAGGCACCCGCAGCCACCGCCAGCACCACGGCCACCACCGCTGCCTGGCAACGGGAACTGGCGCCCCTCATGCCGGCAACGGTACGACAGCCGTTCAAACAATCAACCGCCGAACTGCTCCTCAGGCCTAGAAGTAGATGACGTTCTCGGCGTGGGCAGCCGCAGCATCGAGGTCGTCGGTCCAAGCGCCGACCGACAGGTATTTCCAGCCGTGGTCGCTCACGACGAACACGATGACGCCTTCGTCGATGCTGGCAGCCGCCTTGCGTGCTCCGGCCAGCGCCGCGCCGCCCGAGATGCCCGAGAACACGCCTTCGGCCGCCAGCATCCGCGTCGCCTCGATCGACTCCGGCGGGCGCACGATCATCTTGCGGTCGAGCAGATCGACGCCGCCCCACTGCTCGAAGATGGGCGGCACGTACCCGTCGTCGAGGCTGCGCAGGCCCTCCACCTGCTCGCCTGCCGGAGGCTCGACCGCCCACACCTGCACTGTCGGCGAGTGCTCCTTGAGGTACCGGCCGACGCCCAGCAGCGTGCCGCTCGTGCCCAGCCCCGCCACGAAGTGCGTGATGCCGGGAACGTCGGCGACAATCTCGGGGCCGGTGGTGCGGTAGTGCACCTCGGGATTGGCCTCGTTCCCGTACTGGTAGAGCATCGTCCAGTCGGGGTTGGCCTCGGCCAGCTCCAATGCGATCCGCACAGCGCCGTTTGAGCCCTGTTCGGCCGGGCTGGCGATGATCTCGGCGCCGAAGATCTCGAGCATCTGCCGTCGTTCGGCGGTGACGTTGCCTGGCAGCACGATCTTGACCCGGTAGCCGCGGCGCTGCCCGAGCATGGCCAACGCGATGCCGGTGTTGCCCGACGAGGGCTCGATGATCACCGAACCGGGTGCCAGGCGGCCTTCGGCCTCGGCGCTGTCCAACATCGCCAGCGCAACCCGGTCTTTCACCGAGCCGGTCGGGTTCTGCCCTTCCAGCTTGGCGTACAGCTCGACCGCCGGGTTGGGGCTGAGACGGCTGACGTCGAGCGTGGGCGTGGCGCCGATCAGCTCATCGACAGAGCGATAGACGGCCACGTGCTGGCTCAGTCGTGCGTATTGGAGCGAGGCCGGACCGGCTCAGCCACCGGCGACTGCCGGCAGGATCGACAGCTCGTCGCCGTCGGACAGCGCAGTGTCCATCCGGGAGAGGTAGCGCACATCCTCGTCGTTGACATAGACGTTCACGAAGCGGTGCAGGCTGCCGTCTTCAGCGAGCAAGTTGGGCGCGATGCCGGGAAACTCGCCGACCAGCCACGACACGGCTTCAGCCACGGTGCTGGCTTCGGCGTCGACCCGTGACTGCCCGTTGGCGTGGGGACGCAGGACGGTCGGCAGACGGACGGTGACAGCCATCGGAGCTCCCGTTTCGGCGGCTGGGTGATCGGCGGCCAGGAACGTGCACGCCGCCTCGGCAATTCCTGACCCGCTGACTCAGGATTCTACGGGCCGCACCAGCCGTACCCTCGGGCTGATGGCAAGCGACCGGACCGTCGTGGCGTCAAATCGCCGTGCGCGCCGCAACTACGAGGTGCTCGACACCTTCGAGTGCGGCATGGTCCTGCGCGGCACGGAGGTCAAGTCGCTGCGTGCCGGCGGCGCCCAGATGGGCGACGCCTATGCCCGGGTACGCGACGACGAGATGTGGCTGATGGGCCTGCACATTGCCCCGTGGATCCATGCATCGCCCAACTTTGGCCACGAGGTGGAGCGCCCGCGCAAGCTGCTCATGCATCGTGCCGAGATCAACCGGCTGCGGGCCCGGACTGAGCAGGACCGTCTGCAGCTCATCCCGCTCGAGATCTACTTCCGCGATGGACGAGCCAAGCTGGAACTCGCCCTTGCCCGGGGCCGCCGGCTGTATGACAAGCGGCAGGCGATTCGCAAGCGAGAAACTGACCTCGAGGCCCGCCGGGCGTTGCGCGACCGGTCGGCCTAGCGGCTGAGTTCTCAGGCGAAGGCAGCAGCGGCGATTCGGGCCACTGCGGCGGGCTGGTCGAAGTCGGCTTGGTGGCCGGCTTCATCGAGCAAATGCGTGCCCGCGACGTTGGGGAGTGCCCCGGCCCAGCGCTCCAGGTACGACGCCGGAATGATCCGGTCCTTGGCGCCGTGCACCAGCGTCACCGGGTTCAGCACCCGGTGCAGTCGGTCGGCCAGTCCCCATTCGGGCAGCGGCCAGATCAGCTGTGCCGCGGCCGTTCGCGTGAGATAGCGGTGCACGCCGTGCTCCACCACCATGTCAGCCGGCAGGTCGGACGGGTCATCGAAGAACGCCGCTGACGCCGCCGTGTCTTCGGTGAGCATCGCCCGCTGCACGCTCAGCGTGGTGCCGAACGGGTCTGCGACCGGATCGCCATCGTCCCAGAGGCCGAACGGCGCCACGAGCACCATCGAACCGAACGCCTCGGGCCGTACCGCCGCCAGTTCGAGCGCCAGCATGGCACCCACGCTGGAAGCCACCAGCGGCGCCCCGGTGAGCCCGGCCAGATCGACAACCTCGCTCGTCGCGACCACCCAGTCGTGCAGGGTTCGCAGCCCCTCGGGTTCGCTGGAGCCGGTGAAGCCCGGCAGGCTCGGTGCCACCACGCGATGGCCCGTTGCGGCGAGCTCCTCGAGTACTGCGTGCACGCCGGGGTTGCCGAGCATCCCGTGCAGGTAGCCCACGGTCGGGCCCTCGCCCAGCTCAACGATGCCGATATGGCCGTCCCGGTACGGCAGCGTGCCCGGTGCGAAATGGCCGGCCAGCGGTGCGCCTGCGTTCATTGGGCGCGGCTCCCGACAGGCGCGAGCTGGTGGTCGGTCTTGGGCCACCAGTGGTCCTCGTAGTCGTCCTCGAACAGGCCGGCAACCTCTGGCATCACCTTGGTGGCGTACATCTCGGTGTTCATCTTCACCAGCTCGGGATCCATGTTGCCGAAGTGGCTGAACACCATCAGGTGGCCGACATTCATAGTGGTGGCCAGCTCGTGCACCTGCTCGGTGACCTGGGTGGGATCGCCCAAGTTGATGTAGCCCTTATCCACCAATTCCTCGAATGTCAGAATCTTCGAGCCATACGACGCCTTCGCGGCGCCGGCCTTGGCGGCATCGGCGGCGTTGGCCTCGCGCCGGGCGGTAGCTTCGCGCGCTGCACGCTCCACCATGCCCTCAACTCCGGCACGCACCGTGTTGGGCGTCTTGTAGCCCGGCGGGTCGGCGTAGCCGGCGTAGACGTGCAGGCAGGTGTTGAAGAAGTACTCGGCGGGCTCGCGGTACAGGTCCCAAGCTTCAGCCTCGGTGTCGGCCACGGCGATGAACTGGGCGAAGCCGCCCTGGAACGGGTTGGTCTCCTTGCCGAGTTCCTGGACCTTCTTCCAGAAGCCCTGCATGGTGCGCAGGCCGGCCTTGTAGCCGAAGTAGCTCAGGTAGCAGTACACAAGGTCTTCTGCAGCGCACCAGTCCCAGGTGTCCACCGAGCCGCCGCCGGGAATCCAGATGGGTGGGTGGGGCTGCTGCACCGGCCGGGGCCAGACGTTGACGTAGCGCAGCTTGTTGTAGTTGCCGTTGAAGCTGAACACCTCATCAGAGGTCCACGCCTGGCGGATGAGATCGACGCCCTCGTGGTAGCGCTCGCGCAGCGTGGCGGGGTTCTGGCCGTAGGCGTAGATCGTGTCCATCGGCGAGCCCACCGGGAAGCCGGCGATCATGCGCCCGCCGGTGATCCCGTCGAGCATGGCGATCTCCTCGGCCACCCGCAGCGGCGGGTTGTACAGCGCTACCGAGTCGCCCAGCACGACGATGTTGGTGTCGGGGCAGTTGCGTGACAGCGCTGCGGCGATGATGTTCGGGCTGGGCATCAGCCCGTAGCCGTTGGAGTGGTGCTCGTTGATGCCCACGGCGTCGAACCCGCACTGTGCTGCGAACTCGAGCTGGTCGAGATACGCGTTGTAGGTCTGGTGACCGACGGTCGGGTCGTACAGCTTGGGGTCGATGTCGACCCAGACCGAGCGATGCTGCTCGGGGAAGTCCGGCGGGAGCTCCGGGTAGGGCATCAGATGGAAGAAGATCGACTTCACGGCGTGCTCCTTGTGGCTCGCCAGAAAATCTACTCCGCGTTCGACTCTGCGTAGTGATCGGGCGCGCCCGCTGCGGAGCCGCCAGAACCCTCTGCTCCCGCGATCCGGCAGGTCGCAACGTCGCAGAGTTTCCCGCCGCCTCCGCAGCTATGACGTCTGTGCCTCTGGGTTCGCGTGCTCAGTCCCAGTCGTGGCCCACGAGGGAGACGTCGTCGGGGTTGAAGAAACCGGGAATCGTCCAGCCGTCAAGGTCGTACTCGGCCATGCACTGCTCGGCGAAGCCTTCGAGCATCGCTGTCAAGGACTCCTGACCGGGCGCCGCCCCATCGGCCGCATGCACGTTCTCGTAGCGGACCTGTTCGTTGTTGCCGGCGTAGTTGCGCTCGTACAGCTCATGACGGCCGCCGAACTCGCTGCCCATGGCATCCCACAGCAGCTTCATGATCTTCATCCGCTCGAGCGCCGGGATGCCGTCCGAGCCTCGCACGAAACGCTCCAGGTAGGGCCGGATCTCGTCCGACTTGAAGTCGGCGGCGTTCGAGTTGACGTAGATGAGACCTGACGCCACCACCTGCTCGACAATGTCCTTGATCCGGGGATAGAAGTGCGGCGTGAAGGTGCGGTAGGCCAAGCCATAGAGCACGGACGGCTGCACGGCGCCATTCGCCCACGGATCGGGGTTGCGGCACATCGCGTCGCTCAGGCCCCACATCAGGTTGCGGATGGCGATCACCTCGCCCAGGTTGGCCTGCACGCCCCGGAAGTCGCGGGTGCCGGTGGCGCGCAGCGCCTTGGACAGCAGCCCGGCGATGAAGTCCAGCTTCACGCACAGGCGGGCCAGCCCATGGAAGGTGAACCGCGGCAGGAAGCCGATCGAGGGGAAGAAGCTGTTGGCCTTGGGCACGTCGCCGTACAGGAACACGTTCTCCCACGGAATCAGCACCTGGTCGAACACCAGGATCGAGTCGTTCTCGTCCAGGCGGCTGGACAGCGGGTAGTCGAACACGCTTCCGGTGGCAGCCGCCTGCAGCTCATAGGAGTTGCGGCAGATCAGCTTCACCCCGTCGGCGTCCATCGGCGCGGTGCACACGATGGCGAAGGCGCGATCCTGAATGGGTATCTGGCCGTAGTGGGCGATGAAGTTGTAGTGCGTCAGCGCCGAGCCGGTGGCCACGACCTTGGCGCCCGACACGACCAGGCCGTCGTCGGTCTCCCGCTCGACGTGCATGCAGACATCGCGGATCTGATCGGGGCCGAGGTGACGGTCGACCGGCGGATGCACGATGGCGTGGTTCCAGTACAACACCTCCTCTTGGCTGCGCTGGTACCAGTAGAGGGCGTTGTCGGAATAGTCGCCGTAGAACTCCGGCATCGCTCCCAAGGTGGCCAGGAACGACGCCTTGTAATCGGGACTGCGACCCATCCAGCCATAGGTCAGGCGCTGCCAGCCGGCGATGGCGTCGCGGGCGCCGACGAGGTCGTCTGCACTGTGTGGCACCCGAAAGAACTTGTGCGTCTTGCCTCCCGAACCGGTGTCCGTGTCGCACATGAGCACGTCTTGCTGGGCGGGATCGCTCAGCGCGTCGTAGAGGCGGGCAATGGAGCGCACGCTGTTGCGGAACGCCGGGTGCGTGGTGACGTCACGCACCTTCTCGCCATGGAAGTACACCGTGCGACCGTCGCGCAGGCTCTCGATGTACTCGTCGCCGGTCATCGGCGACCGTGTCTCAGTCGACCCGCTCATCTCGTGTGCCCCCGTGCGCCTGCCTTCATCGGCCAGGCAGCTCAGGCTGGCGAGAAGTCGGTCTCGTAGTCGGTGTCGTCTACCAGCAGGTCTTCCGGTGGCAGCCGCTTGGCGTAGTTGAGAGCCCCGTTGATGTCGTGCTTCCAGACTTCCTCGGGCAGCTCGTACAGCACTTCGACGCCGTAGCCGTTGGGATCGTTGACGTAGACGCTGTGGGTCATGCCGTGATCGACGCGGACGTTCATCGGCACTCCACGCTCCTCGAGGAATTGCACCTGCTCCAGCCACGACTCCCGGTCGGGATAGGTGATCGCGATGTGGTTCACCGCGCACGCGCCTTCGACCATGCTCCATTTCTCGGGCGGCGCCGGCAACTCCGGACGCTCCACGAGTGCGATGTCGTGGTGGTTCACGTCGTCGATGACGCCGCTGTAGAAGCGCATGTTCATGGCCGGCGGCTTGCCGCCACGCGGTTCGAGCTCGCCGACTTGCTGGAAGCCCAGCAGGTCGCACCAGAAGTGATGCGATTCCTCCATGTCGCGCACGTTCAGCACTAGGTGATTCAGGCCCCGTGGCGTGACTGCGCTCGTGCGCTTCTTGATCGCTTCGCTCATGGACTGACCGCCTTGTCGGTTGTGTTGCCGGTGCCTCCAGCCGACCGCTGCTTCCTTCTGAGGAGCCTAGCCCCGCCTGCATTTCAGCCTGTGGGCGTCGACGTCAGCTCTGGCGATTCGCCAGCCACTCCTCGAACTCGGCACGACGGTCCTTAGCGATGGGGAACGTGCCGATCGAGCTCTCACCGGCAGCGACGCGCTCGATGGCCCACTCCTCTTCGAGTTCCTGGGCATAGGAGTCGTCGGCAATCTCCTCGGCGAGCAGCGCCGGGATGACCACGGCCCCCTCGCCGTCGCCCACGATGATGTCGCCCGGAAACACCGTGACGCCGGCGCAGGCGATGGGCACCTGGTGTTCGAGCGGCGTATGCACGCGGCCGAGGGTCGCCGCGTGGGATGACTGGTGATACACGGGCAGGCCGACGTCGGCCACGGCTGGCGTGTCGCGCAGCGCGCCGTCGGTGACGAAGCCAGAAGCGCCGAGATGCTTGATGCGCATGGTGAAGATGTCGCCGATGGTGCCGGCATGCGGCTCTCCCCGGGCCTCCACAATGAGCACCTCTTCGGGCTCGATGGACTCCACGGCCCGGCGCTGCGCATTCGGCCCCTGCAGCCGGCGTTCGAAGTCTTCGCGCTTGGGCACGAAGCGCAGCGTGTGGGCGTAGCCAACCATGCGCTGGCCCTCGTTGAGCGGTCGCAGGCCGTTGAGGAAGCTGTTCCGCATCCCACGCCGCTGCATCTGGCCTGCAAGCGTCGCCGTGGACACCGCGTTGAACTTCATACGCATGTCGTCGGTGAGCACCACTGGGCGGTGTTCTGCATCGGCCATGGAATCCCCTTTGCTGAGCCCGTTTGCGCTGTGTTGTTCCAGCGTGTCGACGGGCCTCGCCAATGTAGCCAAGTCCCGTTTTGCAGCCGCGGGTCACGCCTGCAGACTCCCGTCTCCCCTTGTTGGCGTTTCACTCGGCGTAGCGGCGACAAGACTGGCGGATCGGCGGCGCCCGGCGTGCCAGCTACGGCGGCGCCGAGGTCCGTCGCTGGAACCGGAAGGAAGGGCTGTGGTGCCTTCGAAGACCATCGACCCCATCGAGCTGTCGAGCCGGCTCATCGACACCGGCGTGGCCGACGAGCAGGTCGTGCGGGTCAACAACGCGCTGAGCGAGATCGACGACAACGTCGCCGTAGTCGAGGCGTTCAGCAACATGGTCACCTTCGGCACCGACGACGGCCTGGTGTGCTTCGACGCCAGCGGCCCGTTCAGCGGCGCAGCAGTGGTGGAGTCGCTGCGCGGCTGGTCCGCCGATCGGGTCAACACGCTGCTGTACACGCACGGCCATGTCGATCATGTGGGCGGCAGCGGCGCGCTGGCGGCCGATGCGTCCGAGCGCGGACAGCCGCTGCCCCAGGTGGTGGGCCACGACAACGTGGTCCCGCGTTTCGAGCGCTACAACGCCACCAACGGCTACAACCTCATCATCAACCGGCGCCAGTTCGGCATCGGGCTGCGGCAGCGCGGGGTGGGCATCGCTTTCGACGACGACCGCTTCCTGCCGTCGGACGCACTGTGGCCGAGCCGCACCTTCAGCACGGACGACTCGCTGTCGGTCGGCGGGCTCGACTTCGAGCTGCACCACGACAAGGGCGAGACCGACGACCACACGTGGGCGTGGGTGCCCTCGCACCGCGCCATCTGCCCCGGCGACCTGGTGGCGTGGGTGTTCCCGAACGCCGGCAACCCCCAGAAGGTGCAGCGCTACCCGTTGGAGTGGGCCCGGGCGCTGCGCCACATGGACTCCCTCGAGCCCGAGCTGCTGATCCCGGCGCACGGGCCGCCGGTGCGAGGCCGCGAACGCATCGGCACCGTGCTGCTGTCGCTGGCCGAAGCGTTGGAATCGCTGGTGAGCCAGACGATCGAGCTCATGAACGCCGGAGCATCGCTGGATGAGATCCTCCAGGGTGTCTCGCTGCCCGCCGAATGGCTGGCGCGCCCGTGGATGCGGCCGGTCTATGACGAACCCGAGTTCGTCATCCGCAACATCTGGCGCCAGTACGGGGGATGGTGGGATCTGGACCCGTCGAACCTCAAGCCCTCCCCCAGAGCCGAGCTGGCCGGTGAGCTGGTGCGCATGGGCGGCGGTGCGGTGGCGTTCGCGACGCGGGCTCAAGAGCTGGTTGAGGCCGGCGACCTCAAGCTGGCCTGCCACCTGATCGAACTAGCCGTGACCGCTGATCCGGCATCGACGAGCCTCCACGGCGTGCGAGCGGAGATCTACGAAGCCCGGCGGACAGCGGAGCAGGGGCTCATGTCCATCGGCATCTTCAGCGCCGCGGTTGCCGAGTCACGCGAGATCGCCGAACGCAGCGAGGGCGACTAGCTCACAGTGCCCGCCTGGGTCTGGGCCCCGGGCAACTGCACTCACCCGCCCGGCGAGGCGTAGTGTTCCCCGCAGCAATTCCCGGGTCGGCTCGGCATGCCCGCGGCCGTGACTTGCTAGCCGCAACGGCGGGGCTGGAGCACGCACATGGCCGACACTGGATCGGGCACGGCGCCCGGAGCGCCGTACAGGGGGCGCGGCGCACCTGCTCTGTCCGAACGTGCGCTCGGCGTGCCCGCCGCGGCGGTGGCGATGGTGGGATGGGCCGCTTCGGGCGTGATCGCCAAGGGCATCTCCGAACTCGGGCCGCTGGCCGTCGTGTTCTGGCGAATGTGGCTCTACACCGGGCTTGTCGCGCTGTTCCTGTGGGCCAATCGCACCCCGCTGCGGCTGTCGTCGATCAAGGTGTCGTTCTGGGGCGGGTTCTCGCTGGCGTTCGACATCATGCTGTTCTTCGTCGCCCTGCGGATGACCACGGTGGCCAACGCCACAGTGGTGGCTTCGCTGCAGCCGTTGCTCATGCTGTTCCTGGCGCCCCGGCTCTTCGGCGAGCAGCCGGGCCGGCGCCATTGGGGACTGGCGCTGGTGGCGATTGCCGGCATCGCGATCGTCGTATTCGGCTCGTCGGGGTTGACCGAGTGGAGCGTGTACGGCGATCTGCTGGCGTTCGGGGCATTGTTCGCCTGGACGGGCTACTTCGTCTTCTCGAAGCTCAGCACACAGAAGATCGCGGCCGCGCAGTACACGGGGGGCAGCGCCTTGGTGTGCTCGCTGGTGGCCACGCCCTTCGCGCTCGCCTCGGGTCAGGTGTTCGACTGGCCGTCGGCGGGAGCATGGCTGTGGCTGGGCATCATGGCCGTCGGGCCCGGCGTCGCCAGCCACATGCTGATGAACTGGTCGCTGGTGCGCATCCCGTCGTGGCTGGGTTCCACGATGACACTGGCCATCCCCGTCACCAGCACGCTCATGGCCTGGGCATTCCTGGGCGATCGGGTGTCGCTGTGGCAGTTCGTCGGGATGGCGGTGGTGATGTTCGCGCTCTCACTCGTGGTGCTCGACCAGTCCCGCACGAAGCTGTAGTCGTCGCCGCGCCGGCCGGCGGCAGCGCCGGCGATCAAGCGGCTGCGTACACCGGCGGTCGCCGACCAGCCCACGGAGCGGCGTCTTCCATCTGAGCTGCGACCCGCAGCAGCACATCCTCGCGACCGGGCGCCGCCACGAGCTGCACACCGATGGGCAGGCCTTCGGGAGACATGCCCTCGGGCGTGCCCAGCGGCACTGAGATGGCGGGCTGGCCGCTGACGTTGAACTGCGGCAGGTACGGAGTCACCTTGGCCAGGCGCTTGGTCAGCGTGCGCTCGTCGCCCTCGACGAGATGGCCGACACGTGGCGGCACGACACCGAGCGTGGGCGTCAGCAGCAGATCGAAGCCGTCGCCGTGACCGGGCACGGCGTTCCACCACTGCACGATCTGCCGCGTGAACTGGTGCAGGCGCTCACGGCTCGCGAGCAGGTCGGGTGCGCTGATCTTGGCGCCGCGCTGGTAGTTGATCCAGGCAACCGGCTCGACGTCGCCTTCGGCCCACGGGCGGCCGAGCACTCCTTCCAGGGATCTCAGCGTCGCCGTGGCGCTGGCACGCATGATCCGGACGTAGTCGTACATGTAGTCGTTGCGAGCCATGGGCTCGGGAAGCGCCTGGGTGACCCGGTGCCCAAGGCTGTCGAGCAGACCGGCTGCCGCTTCGGCCGCTTGCGTGCACAGCGGATCGGTTACCTCGAAGGGGATGGTCGAGCTCACGCCGATGCGCAGTTGGCCGGGGTGCTTGCCGACCTCAGCGACATAGCCGGCCGCAGGCGCAGGATGCGCCGGCACATACGGATCGCCGGGCTCAGGACCGGCAAGCACATCGAGCGCCAGCGCCGCGTCTCGCACGCTGAGTGCGACGGCGCCGTCGGTGGTGCCGCCTCCCCAGCCTTCGCCCGCCGGGGCGCTGGAGATGCGGCCACGCGAGGGCTTCAGGCCGACGAGGCCGTTGGCGCTGGCCGGGATGCGGATCGATCCGCCGCCGTCGCTGGCGTGGGCGATGCGCACGATGCCCGCAGCCACGGCGGCCGCCGCACCGCCGCTCGAACCGAGCACGGTGTGGTCGGTGTTCCACGGGTTGCGACAGGGCCCATACAGCGCCGTCTCCGCCGCTGCCGGGCACTGCCCGCCGCCCAGCTCTGGACTGTGGGTGTGCCCGATGCTGATGGCACCAGCTTCGGCCAGCCGGCGAGCAACGGCTCCCGTCTCGGGATAGCGATAGTCGAGCTCAGCCAGCCGGCGGTTGCCCTGGTAGCCCGGCTCGCCCTCGGCCGGGCAGAAGAGGTCCTTCAGCGCAATCGGCACGCCGGCCAGCAGTCCTGTCGATGCTCCGTCGGCGTCGAGCCCGGCCGCTCGCCCTCGGTTTGCATCCCATTGCGCGGCTCGATGCCGCGCCATGTCATGCGTTCGCTCGACGATCGCATTGATCGTCGGGTTCACCTGCTCGCAGCGGGCAATGGCCTCCTCGACCGTCGTCACTGCGTCGGTCTCGCCAGCCCGTACCTGTTCAGCCAGCGCCGTCGCGTCGCTCATCGTCACCCCTGTCACCGTCGGCCCCGGTGCTCAGGACCGAGCCGTCAGCGGTGCAGTCTCGCGCAGCGGTTGATCAGCGGCCTTGCCAGTTGGGCTGGCGCTTTTCGGCGAAGGCTCGGGGGCCTTCCTTTACGTCCTCGCTGGCCATCAGGCGGGCCACTGCCGGATACGGGTGGTGGAACGCCTCGCCCAGCGGCATGTCGAGCCCGCGCATCGCCGCCTGCTTGGTGGCCTGGATAGACAGCGGTGCGCACCGCATGATGTCGTCGATCAGGCGGTCGGTGGCTGCGCCGAGTTCTTCGTAGGGCACCACGTCGTTGACGATGCCCAGCTCCAGCGCTCGCTGCGCGCTCATGGTGCGAGCCGTCAGCAGGTACTCCATGGCCAGCTTCATGGGGATCTGGCGCGGCAAGCGGTGCACTCCCCCGCCGCCTGCATACAGGCCGCGCAACGGCTCGGTCAGACCGAACTGGGCATGATCGGCCGCCACCACGAGATCGCAGGCCATCGCCACCTCGAACCCGCCGCCGAGCGCCACGCCGTTCACCTGGGCGATCAGCGGCTTGGGATAGTCGAAACGCTCGATCAGCCGCGTCACTTGGCCCATCAGCTCACGATCCGCGGCCTGGGTGGTCTCGTCGGACTGCCGGATCATCGACAGGTGCTTGAGATCGCGCCCGGCACAGAACGCCTGACGGCCCACTCCGGTGATGACCATGAGCCACACGTCGTCGTCAGCCGCAGCGTGGTCCAAGATGTCGGACCACTCCTTGTGCGCGGGTGTGTTGATGGCGTTGCGCACCTCGGGCCGGTTGATGGTGATGCGGGCCACACGCGGCCGGATCTCCTCGTAGACGAAGTACTGCGGTTCGAAGTCGAGTGCCTGCATGGCCCGGGATCGTATGCCGCCGCCGTGCGACCGGCCGCAGCACAATCCGTTGGCAGCGCCGCTGGTGTGGCGACCATCGGCTCGCTCGGCCAGCGTTGCGGCTTCGCACGCAGTACACAAGGGGCGGCACACACAACCGCTACCCGGCGATCAGGCGCCGAGCCGTCGATCCGGACGGCCGCGCACGAGGAGGCAGCCATGTTCGAAGACCACGTCTCAATCGATACCGGCGAGGGCGAGATGAGCACGTTCGTCGTGCATCCCGAGCCGAGCGAGCGGCGGCCAGGCCCGTTCCCAACGGTGCTGTTCTTGATGGACGCGCCCGGCAAGCGGGAAGAGCTGCACGACATGGCCCGGCGGATCGCCACCGTCGGGTATTACGTGCTGTTGCCGAACCTGTACTACCGCGACGTTCCCGGCTTCATCGTGCAGCGTGACGACCCGGCCAGCCGGCAGTTCATGTTCGAGCTGATGACCAACCTGTCCAATGCGATGGTGTCGCGTGATGCCGCAGCGCTGATGCGATATGCCGACGCGGACCCGGCTGCCAGCATCGAACGGGTAGGAACCACTGGCTACTGCATGACGGGTCCCATGGCGATCTGGCTCGCCGCGGATTACCCCGACACCATCACCGCCGCCGCATCGATTCACGGCGTGCGGCTGGCCGTGGACGCCAGCGACTCGCCCCACCTGCGAGCGCCCGACATCCGCGGCGAGGTGCTGGTGATGTCGGCCGAGCACGACGACTACGTCGACCGTGCCCACTACGACCGGCTCTGCAAGGCCTTCGCCGACGCCGGGACCGACGCGCAGACCTACTGGGTAGATGGCACCCATCACGGCTTCGTGTTCCCGCAGCGTCCCGTGTACGACCAGCCGGCAGCAGAGCGCCACTGGGAGTTGCTGCTCGACATGTTCGCCCGCCGCCTGCACTGACACGGCACGAATCGCATCCGCCGTCGAACGCAGCGACGCATCGCGCCGAGCTGGCTGCGCCGAGCAGTGAGTTCGGGCGAGGCAGCCACGTCAAGCAGCATGCTTCACCCGCTGCGCGCATTGGACAGGGTCTGAGTTCGCCCAACCGTGCGGGAGCGGCGCTGGCGGCTCGATGCCACACTGTCGCCCCATGGAGACACGTGAACTCGTTCAAACGGTGTGCCCGCCCATCGCTGCGCTGGGCTCAAGGTTCTATTTCGACCCCGGAACGCTGGCCCGCGGCAAGGAAGCCGGCCTCGACGGCTTCCGCCTGTACGTGCTGGGCCGCGGCGGCGTGCTCGGCGATGTCGAGGCCACGGTGGTGCACAGCGCCTTCGGCTACTTCAACCCGGCTCTGGTCGCCAAGATCTGGAATTCGGCCAAGGAGACCATGGCGCCACGCGACGGAGGCCGTCTCTACATGGAGTGCGCGGGTGCGTTCGGCTCATCCAAGCTGGGCGGTGTCGCAGGTCTCGACACGTTCAATGCCGCCGCCGACAAGGTGATCGACGCTGGGCTCGTCGACAGCTCCGCACAGGCACTCTTCGCGGCAGTCGCATCCGAGCCGCGCAGCGACGAGGCCGCAGCCCGGGCGTTCCAGAACGTGGCCGTGCTGCGGGAGCTGCGTGGCAGCCTGCACCTCGTTGCCATCGTGGCGTCGGGCCTGTCGACCGAGATGGCTCACCGCGTGCGCCGGCCCGACGACGTCGAGATGTTCGGCTGGACGAATGACGCGCAGGTCACCGACGAGCATCGTGCGAAATGGGAGGCCGCCGAAGCGCTGACCGACGAACTGATCGCGCCGATCTACAGCGTGCTCGACAGCGCCGAGGCCCAAGCGCTCGCCGACGGCATCGCCGCCATCGAAGCCGCTCTCGCCGATTAGCGCAGCCGTGACGCTCTCCCTCAGCGCCGACGAGGTGCTGGCCACCACCCGCGCCGTGCGGCGCCGGCTCGACTTTGACCAGCCTGTCGACGACGCAACATTGCGCGAATGCCTCGAGCTGGCGCTGCAAGCTCCCACCGGATCGCTGCGCCAGGACTGGCACTTCGTCGTTTCGACCGATCCGGAACAGTGCCGTGCCGTCGGGACGATCTATCAAGAGGTTTGGCTCGGCCGGATCGACGACAACTACCTGGCCAAGGCCGCAGCAGCCGAGACCGATCCGGCGGCGCGGGCGGACTGGCTGCGCATGATGGACTCAGCCCGCTACCTGGCAGAGAACTTTCCGCGCACGCCCGCGATCTTCGTGCCGTGCATCGAAGGTCGCCTCGACGGAGCTCCTGCGGGGCTGCAGGCGCTGCGCTGGGGTTCGGTCATTCAAGCTGCGTGGAGTTTCTGCCTCGCCGCTCGCAATCGAGGTCTGGGTACCTGCTGGACCACTGTCCATCTGGCTCGCGAGCAGGAAGTCGCCGAGATCCTCGGCATTCCCTTCGACGAGGTGCAGCAGGTGGCGTTGCTGCCCGTGGCTCACACCATCGGCACCGACTTCAAGCCAGGCCGCCGCAAGCCCTTCGACCAGTTCGTCCACGTCAACGGCTGGTAGCCATCGGTCAGTCGAATACCAGGATGGAGCGGCCTGCGATCCTTCCGTTCTCGAGGTCGTCGACAGCCTGGCCGATGTCGTCAATCGGGTAGCTCTGCGTTACCAGCGAGTTGAGGTCGAGGCTGCCGTCGGTGTGCCACTGCAAGAAGCGGGGGAAATCGACGGCCGGCTCGCAGCTGCCGCCCAGGCTGGAGATGAACGCCCGCTCGCCGATGAACAGGTGCAGGGTGTCGAGTTCGAGGTTGCGCTGTGGCACGCCGACGAGCACCGCTGTTCCGCCGCGGCTCTGGCCGAACTCGCCGGCATGAGTGGCCTCGTGGATCTGGGCCATCGTGCTCTGGTGCCCGATGCAGTCGAAGGCGAAGTCCACGCCGCGCAGCGGCTGACGCAGGATGTCGAAGCGGTGCTCGTCGGTCGTGAGCGCCCTGATCTCTTCGACGGGATCGCCGCTGGAAGCGTTGACGCCGTGAGTAGCCCCGAAGCGCTTCGCGAAGTCCAGCTTCTCCTCGGAGAGGTCCACGGCGATGATCGGATCGGCCCCGACGAAGTTCGCCGCAGCAACTGCAGATAGGCCGACTCCGCCGACACCGAAGATGGCCACGCTGTCCCCGGCCTTCACTCCGGCGGTGTGGAGCACCGCACCGGCGCCGGTGATGACCGCGCAGCCAATGATGCAGGTGGCCTCCACGTCGATGCCCTCGGGCACCTTCACCACGAACATCTCATCCGCGATCGTGTGGGTGGCCCAGGTGAACACGTTGATGGAGGTTGCCGTGCGGCCATCGCCGAGATCGAGCCGCAATGGTCCGCCCCGACGGCGCGCGTTCTCGGTGTCCTTCGGCACCCACGTGACCATCACCGTGTCGCCCGGCGCGAGGCCGGTCACGTCGTCGCCCACGGCGACCACCTCGCCGGTGGACTCGTGACCCAACACGGCCGGCGCCGCCCTCGGGTTGTGAATGGTGTGCAGCTGACTGTGGCAGACGCCCGACGCGTACTGCTTCACCACCACCTGATGACCGCTCGGATCGGGCAGCGTCACGTCCATCACTTCAGGTCCGGCACCAGCCTCCTGCGGGATGACAACAACTCTGGCGTCCACGGGCATCGCACTTCCCCTCCTTGCGCTGCACCGCTGTCTAGCTGACCGGCGCGGGCAACGCTGCTGCCGCCGAGCTCGTTGCCGTGGGCATCGCGCCGTCTTCGCACCTAGCGTTGGCCGACGAATGGCGGCGCGGCCCGCGTCGGGCAACGAGTCGCTGTGACACAGGGGAAGGGCACCCATGGGCCTGAAGAAGCTGCTGATTGCGAACCGCGGCGAGATTGCCGTGCGGGTAGCGCGGGCGGCCAGCGAGCTCGGCATCGGCACGGTTGCTATCGCGGGCGACGACGACGCTGCCTCGCTGCACACCCGGGTGGCCGATGAGTCGATCACGCTCGACGGCCGGGGCGTCGCGCCCTATCTCGACGTGGACCAGGTGGTCAGCGCGGCGGCGGGGGCCGGCTGCGACGCGATCCATCCCGGCTACGGGTTCCTGGCCGAGAACCCGGCCTTGGCGCTTGCGTGCAAGGCGGCCGACATCACCTTCGTGGGGCCCAGCGCGCTCCAGCTCGAGCTCTTCGGGGACAAGCTCGCCGCTCGAGCGCTCGCGCAACAGCACCATGTGCCCCTGCTGCCCGCCACGTCCGAGCCGACGTCGGTCGAAGCTGCCCAGGCCTTCTTCGCCGAGCACGGGCCGATGATGATCAAGGCCCTGGCCGGGGGCGGCGGGCGAGGCATGCGCGTCGTGCGCTCAGCCGACGAGCTCGAAGCGGCCTATGAGCGCTGCGCCAGCGAGGCTGCCGCTGCGTTCGGCAACGGCGATCTCTACGTGGAGCAGCTGATCGAGCGTGCCCGCCACATCGAGGTGCAGATCGTCGGCGACGGCGAGACGGTCTCGCACCTGGGCGAGCGGGAATGCACGCTGCAGCGCCAGAACCAGAAGATCGTCGAGATCGCTCCCTCGCCCACGCTCACGACCGATGCCCGCCAGGCGGTGTGCGACGCCGCCACCGAGATGGCCAGGGCAGTCGGCTACCGCAGCCTGGGCACCTGGGAATTCCTCATCGACACCGACGACCCCGCCACGATCGCCTTCTGCGAGGTCAACGCTCGCATCCAGGTCGAGCACACGGTCACCGAGGAAGTCACCGGCGTCGATCTCGTGGCCGCGCAACTCAGGATTGCCGGGGGTGCCCGCCTTGCCGATGTGGGGTTGACGCAACCCGACGTGCCATCGCCGCGCGGGTACGCCATCCAATGCCGTATCAACACCGAGACGATGCAGCCAGACGGCACCTCACGCCCAAGCGGCGGTGTGCTCGCCGCCTTCGAGCCTCCCACCGGTCCAGGGATACGCACCGACACCTACGGCTACGTCGGATACGGCACCAACCCCAGCTTCGACTCGCTGCTCGCCAAGGTGATCGCCTACAGCCCCAGCCGCGAGTACGCCGACGCGGTCCGCCGGGCACGCCGGGCCTTGGGCGAATTCCGCATCGAGGGCGTGGCGACGAACCTGGGGTTCCTGGCCGCGCTGCTCGACCGGCCCGAAGTGATCGCCAACGATCTCACCACCAGCTTCGTGGCCGATCACGCCGATGCGCTGTGCACCGCTGCTGCCCAGGCGGCATCGGTCTGGGCGCCTGCCGAGCCGGCTGTCGCCGCCGGTGCCGGCGCTGGTGGACGGGCTGGTGCGACGGTCGGAGACGATCCGCTCGCCGTGCTGCACCACGGCGACATTGATGACGCCCCTGCCGACCGGGCCGCATCTGACGCTGTTCGGGCTCAAGCCATGGCTTCGGGCACAGCCTCGCTCCATGGCGCGCCGGCAGGCGCGTGGCAGCCCAGTGTGCCAGTGGCGACCGTGACCGGCCCCGACGGCAGCATCGCCGTAGCAGCACCGCTGCAGGGCACGATCGTCTCGCTCGCTGTCGCCGAAGGCGATCCCGTCGCCGAGGGCCAGCAGGTCGCGGTGATGGAAGCGATGAAGATGGAGCACGTCGTGACCTCCACGGTCACCGGCTTCGTGCGAATGCTGGGCGTGGCGCCCGGTGACACGGTGTACGAGGGGCACTCGTTGCTGTTCGTCGAGGAAGCCGACGTCTCGGTGGAGGTCGTCGAAGCCGCAGCAGCAGTCGATCTCGACTTCATCCGGCCCGATCTGGCCGAGGTGTTCGAACGACGTGGTTTCGGCCTCGACGAGAACCGGCCCGAGGCTGTCGCGAAGCGTCACGGCCGCGGCCACCGCACGGCGCGCGAGAACATGGCAGACCTCGTCGATCCGGGCACGTTCGTGGAGTACAGCCCGCTGATGGTGGCTGCGCAGCGCCGCCGCCGCTCCATGGAAGACCTGATCGCCAACACCCAGGGCGACGGCATGGTGGCCGGCGTGGCCAGCGTCAACGGCGACCTCTTCGGCCCTGAGCAATCCCAGGCCATGGTCATGTCCTACGACTACATGGTGCTGGCGGGCACCCAAGGCGGGAACAACCACCGCAAGAAGGACCGCATGTTCGAGATCGCCGAGCACAACCGCCTGCCGGTGGTGCTGCTGGCCGAGGGCGGCGGCGGCAGACCGGGCGACACCGACGGCATCGGCGGCTCGGGTCTCGACTGCTGGGCGTTCACCTTCTTTGCTCAGCTCAGCGGCCTGGTGCCGCTGGTGGGCGTCACCAACGGTCGCTGCTTTGCGGGCAATGCAGTGCTGCTGGGCTGCTGCGACGTGATCATCGCGACCGAGGGCTCGAACATCGGCGTCGGCGGCCCCGCCATGATCGAGGGCGGCGGCCTGGGCGTGTTCCGTCCCGAGGAGGTCGGCCCCGTCGACGTGCAGTGGCCCAACGGCGTGATCGACGTGCTGGTGGAAGACGAGGCCGCGGCGATCGTGGCCGCCAAGCAGTACCTGTCGTACTTCCAGGGCTCCGTCGAGGAGTGGGAGTGCCACGACCAGCGCGAGCTGCGCCACCTGGTGCCCGAGAATCGCCTGCGGGCCTACGACGTGCGCGACATCATCGACAAGCTCTGCGATGTCGACTCGGTGATGGAGCTGCGCCGCGGCTGGGGACCGGGTTGCGTCACGGCGCTGGCACGCGTCGAAGGACGTCCGATCGGCGTGGTGGCCAACAACAACCACCATCTCGGCGGCGCGGTCGACGCCGACACCGGTGACAAGGCCGCCCGCTTCATCCAGCTCTGCGACGCGCACGACATCCCGCTGCTGTTCCTGTGCGACACGCCGGGGATCATGGTGGGGCCCCAAGCCGAGTACGAGGCGACGGTGCGCCATGCGGCCCGCATGTTCGTGACGGCGGCCAACGTGACGGTGCCGTTCATGACCATCGTGCTGCGCAAGGGCTACGGGCTGGGAGCCCAGGCCATGGCCGGCGGCAGCTTCAAGGCGCCGACGTTCACCGTGTCGTGGCCGACGGGCGAGTTCGGCGGCATGGGCCTCGAGGGCTTCGTGAAGCTGGGCTACCGCCGTGAGCTCGAGGCCATCGAGGACCCGGAGGAGCGCATAGCGGAATACGAGAAGCGCGTCGCCCGCCTGTACGAGCAGGGCAAAGCCGTCAACACGGCCACGTTCTTCGAGATCGACGACGTGATCGATCCCGCCGAAAGCCGCGACTGGATCCGCATGGCGCTGCTGGCAGCCCCCAAGCCGCCCCCACGCACCGGCAAGAAGCGCCCCATGGTCGACACCTGGTAACGCCCGAGGCTGCGGCCAGCACGCGGCAGGCGGGAATCAGGCCAGGAGTTCGGCGACGGCGAGTTCGGCTATGCGGTCGCTGTCGTAGCCGAGCACCTCGGTGAGGATGTCGAAGGTGTGCTCTCCGAGCGTCGGGCCGCCGTAGGTCACCTGTGCCGGGGTGCGAGACAGCGCGAATCGGGACGCGTCCACGATGGTGGTGCCCTGCTTGGCGTGGGGCACCTCCACCTGCTGGCCCCGGTGGATGACCTGCGCATCGGCGGTGTACTCCGGCGAGTTCTGCACGATGTGCGCAGCTACGCCGACGTCCTGCAGGCGATGCATCAGCGCCACACCGTCGTGGCCCCGGGCCCACGCCGAGATGATCTCGTCGAGCTCGTCGTGGCGCTCATGGCGCTCGGCCAGAGTCAGGTCGCCCAAGTCGCCCCGGCCCATCAGAGCTGCGAGTGACTGCCACTGCTCATCGTCGACACACGAGATGGCGATCCAGCTGTCGTCGGGCACGACGGCGGGGAACCGGTCGCTGGCTGCTGTCTGGTAGACGCCCTGGGGCGCGATGTGCCGGTCGCGGTTGCCCACCCGGTGCGCCACCCGGCCGTTCACCGTGCGGTCGAGCACCGCCGGCGCCAGCAGATGCAGCGCCGACTCGGCCTGGGACATGTCGATGTACTGGCCCTCACCGGTGCGGCGCCGGTGCTCCAGCGCTCCCATCACCGCAGCCACCAGCCAGCGGGGCGAGGTGTAGTCGGTGTAGGCGCCGAACGGCCCGCACGGCGCCCGATCCGGCCAGCCCACCGGGTAGAAGAACCCCGAGATCGCCGCGGCCATGGTTCCGAAACCAGCCAGCATCGCCAGCGGCCCGGTCTGGCCCATCAGGCAGCTCGACGCCATGATCACGTCGGGCCGGCGCTCGCGCACCTGCTCCCAGCCCATCCCGAAGCCGGCCATGCCCTTCGGCGAGAACGACTCCACGATCACGTCGGCCCAGTCGATGAGATCCCAGATGACGTCTAACGCAGCCGGCTTGGACATGTCGAGGCAGATGCCTCGCTTGCCGGCGTTCATGTTGTTGTAGAGCGCCGAGTACTCCGGGTCGCCGATGTCGTCACGGAACGGCTGCAGCGATCGGGCCACCTCCAAGCGGGTTTCGGATTCCACCCGGATGATGTCGGCGCCGTAGTCGGCCAGCACCCGCGCTGCTGCGGGCCCCGCCATCGCCCACATGAAGTCGAGCACCTTGACGTTCTCGAGCGGGCGTGCTGTCGAAGCCGTCTGGGCGCTGACGTCAGCGCCCGTGACCTCGATGCGAGGCCGCGTCTGTGCCGGTGCTGCATCGGCCCCAGCCAGCTCGGCCAATACCTCGGCGGTGTGCTGGCCCAGCTTCGGCGGCGGACCGAGCGGTTGCATCGGCGTGGCACTGAAGCGCGCATAGCGACCCGGGTAGCGCACCTCGCCACTTTCGCCGTCGCTGTCGCCCAGATCCTGGGTGACGGTCTCCCAGTACTCACGGGCGGCCAGCTGGTGCGAGTTCACCACCTCGTCGGCCGTCCACACCGGGGTGATCAGCACCCGCCGGCTCATGGCCGCATCCAGCAGCTCGGCCTTGGTCTTGGTGGCGAAGAAGTCTGCCAGGACCTGCTTCAGCCGCTCGTACTCCGAGATCGGCTCGCGGCCGTCGAGCAGCATCATGGCGTACTCGGTCCAGTTCTTGTCGCGGGTGGCTTCGTCGCAGAAGCCCTCCTCGCACACCCAGTCCATGAGGCTCTGCGTGAAGGCACGGAAGCCCGGCCCGAACAGGAACGTCACCGACGCATGCCCGTCCTTGCACGGCCACATCAGCTGCACATGCAGACCCTCCACCAGCACCCCGCCGGCGTGGCGGGTCGGCGGCGTCGCGCCCAGCGGTGTGGAAAGCGCGTACGACTGGCATGCCTGGTTCATGCTCTGCTGGGCCGACATGTCCACGTGCTGGCCGAGACCCGAAACCGTCTGGCGCTCCCACAGGGCGATCAGCGCAGCGCCCGCAGCCTCGGAGGCCGCATTGTGGAACGCCTGCGGGAACAGACCCCCGGTGCGCACCGGTGCCCGGTCGGAATCGCCGGTCATCGCCATGTTCACCGCTGAGGCCTGCAACGTCAGATCCGAGACAGCCCAGTCGGCCTTGGGTCCGTCGGAGCCGAACGGCGAGATCGACACGTACACCAGCTCGGGATTGATCTCCGACAAGGTGCCGTAGCCCAGCCCCAGGGCCTCCATCTGGCCCGGGCCGGCCGATTCGATCAGGATGTCGGCCGCCGCCGCGAGATCCCGCAGCGTGGCTGCACCATCGTCGGTCGCCAGGTCGAGCACCACGCTGCGCTTGCCCCGGTTGTACGCCCAGTGATGCAGCGAACGCTCGGGACCCTCAACATCGCCGGCAAAGGGGGCCAGGCGCCGGGCAGACGAACCCTCGGGCGGTTCCACCGCGATGACATCGGCACCCATCTGGGCGAGGATCGCCCCGCACAGGTGACCCCGCTCGTCGGTCAGGTCGAGCACCCGGAACGGGCTCAGCATCGAGGCGGTCTCAGAATCACTCGGGGCGTCAGGCATTCGCACATTTCAGCACGGACGCGCCGTGCGCTCCGGGCTTGGGCACCCAGGCCACGGGGAGAGAAGACGAAAGCAGTGCGAGACCGGCGCTAACCGCGGCGCGGCTCCTGATTGCGGACGCTCGGCGGGCGCGTCGTGCGTCGCCGCCCGCAGCCGGTGCGGCTGCCTATAGCGGCCCTCAGCCCGGCGCCGGCGGGTGTCAGAAGCAGGTGTGCCCGGTGCCCGGCGCGCTGCCGCTGTCTATCCACGGGGCCTTCGCGGTGCCGTCCGGATTGTTGTTCGTCTTGTGCCAGTTGGGGTCGCGTTGCAGCTTGTTGCCGTTGGCGGCGCAGGGCACCCGTATCTCGCCGTTCTCGCCGGTGCCGATGGGCGGCCGGTACCAGTCGATAGCGCCTTCGCGCTCCTCGATCCGCGCCTCGGCCTCGGCCTGCTTCTCGGCCTGCTCCACGGTCACCGGCGGCTGCACATTATCGGCGCCCTGCCCGCCCGGGCGGATGATGCCTAACTGAATGTATTGATTGCGGGGGCCACAGTTACTGCCGGTTTCGCCGTGGCAGACGTCCCAGCCGCGGTAGGGGTTCTCGATGGGCGAGTAGGTGAAGCTCCGCACCTCGTTGGCCGTCGCCTCGGCGGGCGTGCTGTCCCGGCCGTCGGTCCGGTCGCCGGGCGCGAAGCCGGCGCCGCTGGTGGTGTGGTAGAAGCCGTCCTGGCCGTTGCTGGCCTGGGTGCAGGCCAGCAGGGCGGCCTCGGCGCGGTCGATGTGGGCCTGGGGGTAGTCGCTGTTCGCGTCCTGTCGGGCCTCGTGGACGGCCACCGCGTCGACCCATACCTGGCACGGCTCGCCGTTCTCGGCGCCGGCGGGCACGGCCAGCAGCGGCAGCAGCAGGGCCGCCAGCGCCAGCGCCAGCGCAGCGCGTCGTGCGATGGATCGGCGTTCCCTTAGCCGATACTCCTCAGCCAGTGTCTCTTTGGCGAACGTGGGGGGGGGGGTGGTGTGCATGACTAACCATTCTAGACCCATTCGACGACGTGTCCCGCCCAGCGGGACACAGGGTCAGCAGCCGACGAGGGCCTGACTCAGCGCGTCGGCCTCTGCTGCGTCGACGGTGAGGCCCCACTTCGCCTTGACCGCGACGGTGACCCTCGCCCAGAAGCAGGCGCCCAACGCGTCGAGCGCAGCGCCGGCGCAGCTCCCCGACGCCACACCGTGCCAGCTCCCGACATCGTGGCCACCCTTGGACAGATGCACGCAGTCGCGCGACGCGACCAGGTTGGCGCGATCGCGGCCGAACTCCCGCCGCCGCTCGGCCGTCCAGGCGTGGCCGCCGGACTCGTGGGCCTCGCGCGCCGCGACCACGTGGTCGACGGCGCACGTGTCGGGGCCGAACGGCAGGCCGGTGTAGGGATCGGTGGCGGCGGCGATGACGTCGCACAGCACGGCGCTGTCGTGCTCGTAGTGGCGCCGGTCGTAGCCGCTGCCGTCATGTTCCGGCTCGACCGCGAGGCCGCTCAGCGCCTCGGCGGCGGCCGCGGCCGCCCGCTCGGCGGGCTGGGCATCGGCCCACACCACCACGGCGCGCATCGTCTCCAACCGGTCGGCGCCGCCCAGGCGCACCCTCACCCTCACGCCGGCGAGCGAGAGCTTCGCGTCGGGCACCGCGGCGCGGCCGCCGACCACCACCACGGAGCGCCCCTCGACGGCCGCCCGCGACGCTGCCGGCAGCCGGTCGGAGCTGCGCTCGCCGGCGTCGATCAGACAGCTAGTCCCGAGCACCCATCCGACCAGCTCGACCGCGGCCCAGTCCGCAGCGACGCCAAGCGCCGCCGACGTCTCGCCCTCGCAGTCAGGCGCCGCGGCCGTATCGTGAGCGGCCGCCGGCGACGGCGCCAGCGCAACGCAAAAGAGCGCCACCGCGACGGCCGCAGCCGCTCGCACGGGCAACCTAGACATGGGCAGCACCTTTCACCGGCGGGCCGTGAGTATTCCACACTCGGGCGACGATGATCTGCGAATGTCCATCAACGGGCCCACATCGACAGTGACCGTTTCCACGCCACTGAGCGCGTGAGCGGCAATGTGGCCGGGGCTACTCGAGCAGCTCGGCTACGGCCAGCTCGGCGATGCGATCGCCGTCGTAGGCAAGCGTCTCGGTGAGCACCTCGAAGGTGTGCTCGCCGAGCGTCGGCCCGCCGCGGTCCACCTGGGCTGGAGTGCGAGACAGCACGAAGCGCGTGTTCTCGACCGTCGTGGTGCCCTGCTTGCCGTGCGGCACCTCGACCAGCGCGTTGCGGTGCAGCAACTGCGGGTCCACCGTGAACTCGGGCGAGTTCTGCACGATGTGGGCGGCCACGCCCGCAGCTTGCAGCTCAGCCATCAGCTCATTGCCATTGCGGCCGCGGGTCCACGCCGAGATGACGCCGTCCAGCTCGTCGTGCTGTGCGTGGCGTTCGGCGGCGCTCAGCGACGCGAGGTCGTCGCGGCCCATGGCGTCTGCCAGCGCAGCCCACTGACCGTCGTCGATGCACGAAATCGCGATCCAGTTGTCGTCGTGGTCCTCGCCGGCCGAGCTGCCCGCAGCGGTCTGGTATGCGCCCTGGGGCGCGAACACCATGTCCCGGTTGGCCGCTGCTGCCCAGATTCGGCCGTTGGTGGTCCGCTCAAGCAGGGCCGGTGCCATCAGGTGCAGCGCCGCCTCGGACTGCGACAGGTCCACGTAC
>CAZAFV010000005.1:0-22896 GCA_964484385.1 uncultured Acidimicrobiales bacterium | reverse complement strand
GTCTGGCGCTTGTGCTCCAGCGCCCCCATCACCGCGGCCACCAGCCAGCGGGGCGAGGTGTAGTCGGTGTAGGCCGTGAACGGCCCGCAGGGTGCCCGGTCGGGCCATCCCACCGGGTAGAAGAACCCGGAGATCGCCGCAGCCATGGTGCCGAAGCCCGCCAGCATCGCCAGCGGCCCGGTCTGGCCCATCAGGCAGCTCGACGCCATCACCACGTCCGGTCGGCGCTGCTGCACTTGGGACCAGCCCATGCCCCATCCGGTCATGGCCTTGGGGGAGAACGACTCCAGGATCACATCGGCCCAGTCGATGAGATCCCAGATGACGTCGAGCGCTTCGGGCTTGGACATGTCGAGCGCGAGACCACGC
The DNA here is from genome assembly GCA_964484385.1 of uncultured Acidimicrobiales bacterium. Lineage (GTDB taxonomy): Bacteria > Actinomycetota > Acidimicrobiia > Acidimicrobiales > Poriferisodalaceae > Poriferisodalis. The sequence continues at coordinate 22,527 of CAZAFV010000005.1, read as the reverse complement.
TTGCCAGCGTTCAAGTTGCTGAACAAACCCGAGCCGTCCGGATCTCCAACATCGTCGTGGAACGGCTGAATGGAGCGTACGGCGTCGAGCTTGTTGGCCGACTCGACCCGGATGATCTCGGCGCCGTAGTCGGCGAGCACCCGCGACGCCGCAGGTCCCGCCATCGCCCACATGAAATCGAGCACCTTGACGCCCTCGAGCGGCGGCGACGTGTGCGCCACCGGCGCAATCGGCGCCGGCACCGCAGGCAAGCGCTCCGATGCGTCCAGCTCGGCCAGCACTTCGCCGGTGTGCTCGCCCAGCGTGGGCGGGCGCCGCAGGTTCACGAGCGGGGTCTCGGTGAACTTCGCAAACGGGCCGGGATAGCGCACCGCAGCAGGATCGAACGAGCCTGCGCCGGCATCGGACACAACATCGCTGTGATCGACGTCCTCCCAGTACTCGCGGACCGCCAGCTGCTCGGCGTCGACCACTTCGCCCGTCGTCGACACCGGGGTGATGAGCAGCCGGCGGCTCATGGCCGCATCGAGCAGCTCCGCCTTGGTCTTTGTGGCGAAGAACTCGGTGAGGATCTGCTTGAGCCGCTCATATTCGGAGACCGGCTCGCGGCCGTCGAGCAGCATCATGGCGTACTCGGTCCAGTTCTTGTCCCGCGTGGCCTCGTCGCAGAAGCCCTCGTCGTGCACCCAGTCCATGAGGTTCTGGGTGAAGGCGCGAAAGCCGGGCCCGAACAGGAACGTCACCGAGGCGTGCCCGTCGGCACAGGCCCACATGAGCTGGATATCGATGCCTTGCAGGCTGGCGCCGCCCGCGATGCGCTGGGTCACGGTGGCGTTCAGCGAGGTGTTGAGCGTCGACGACATCGATGCTTGGCTCATCGACTGCTGGGCGGACATGTCGATGTGCTGGCCGAGCCCGGAGCGGGTCTGGCGTTCCCAGAGCGCGATGAGTGCTGCGCCGGCCCCTTCGGAGGCCGCGTTGTGCATGGCTTGGGGCAGCGTGCCGCCCGCCCGCAGCGGCGCACGGTCCTTGTCGCCGGTGACGGCCATGTTCACCGCAGAGGCCTGCAGCACCAGATCCGACGCCACCCAGTTGGCCTTCGGCCCGTCGCTGCCGAACGGCGTGATCGAGACATGGATGAGCGCAGGATTGAGTTCGGCGAGGACATCACGGCCGAGCCCCAGCGCTTCGGCCTCGCCCGGCTCGAAGCACTCGAACACGACGTCCGCCCCGGCGATGAGCGCCTTGGCCTGCTCGACGCCTTCGGCCGTGCTCAGGTCGAGCACCACGCTTCGCTTGCCGCGGTTGTAGGACCAGTGGTGCAGCGATCGCTCCGGTCCTTCGACATCGCCGGCGAAAGGGGCCAGCCTTCGCGCCGACGAGCCCTCGGGAGGCTCGATCGCAATCACGTCAGCGCCCATCTGGGCCCAGATCGCCCCTGCCAGGTGGCCGCGCTCGTCGGTCAGATCGATGACGCGGTAGTCCGCCAGTACGCCCCGGGCATCAGTGTTCGTATCCCCACTCATGCGCACATTTCAGCACGCGCTCAAGGTGTCGATGGCCGGGGAGAAAACCGACCAGGGCTCCGCATCTCGGCAGAACCTCGCGTCGGCGTCAGTTGTACAACTCGGGCCAGTCGCCTGTGGCCGTTCGGGACCGCCCAGACAGGTCGGCGTACATCAGCGCAAAGGCGATCGTCATGATCGCGGCAATGATCGGTCCCGCTATCGCGTTGGAGATGAAGTCCCCGTAGGGACTCGGCAGCGCTTGCAGGCCCAGCCACAGGATCACGCCGATTGCGATGTTCGCGGCGAAGATCAGCGCCGAGCGCCCCCACGTGGCCAGCTTGTTGCCTGCGAGAAGGCGCCACCACTTCGCCGGCGAGGGAAATCCGGGCTCGACGTACGCCATGACGAAGTGCATCTCGATCAGCGGTGCGAACACAGCGAACGTGGCGACGGTCACTCCGATCATGACGAGCACAGCGAGCAGACCCAAGACGGCATGCACTAGGGACATAACGACGGCAACAACGCCGAGCACGGCGAGCATCGCCCCGAACGCTGCCGCCCACATCAGTGTCAGCAGCACGATCTTCGGCACCCGGGCCAAGCCGGTGGCGAGCGCGCTGGCAGGCGACGAGGGTCGGCCCTCGACGTCATCGAGCGTCACCAGCGACAACGCCACGGTGGTGGCCCCGCCGACGATCGAGACCAGCAGAAACGCACCAAACAACAGGAACGCATTGACGACCCGATCCCACGAGACGGAATCGACGAACGCCTCCCACGCTTCGCTTCGCGCGGCGTCGAGGTTGAGGGTGACGACACGGACCTCGTCGCTGTTCACCGGCGTGAACTCCGATGCGACCTCCTCAGCCGCTGCGGCGTCATCTGCAGCGACACCGTCGTCCAGCAAGTCCAAGAACTCCTCCAGCCTGGGGTTCTCGATGATCTCCTCTTCGATGATTCGCGACGATGTCGAGACCAAGGCGACCGAGATGACAGCAATCGCAGCCGCGACGATGGAGATGGCGGCGACTTCGCGAAAGCGGCGTCCGATGAGTCCGAACGTGTCCCCTATCAGATCGGGAATCGGTCGGTGCCGTCCCTGCGCCCCAGCCACGGCGAGATGCTAGGTCCGACCATCACCTGATGGTCGGCGGCGAGCGCGCGTAGCGTCGTCCCATGGTCAAAACGGCACCAGGTCTCGTCGCTCCGCTTCCGGGCAGCTTGCCGCCTCATCGTGTGCGGTACTTGCCGATCACCGACCGGCCGCGGGTCCGCTGGCCGCACGACGCGCGGGTGGCGTTGTGGATCGCCCCCAACGTCGAGCACTACGAGTTCCTGCCGCCGCGGGACCCCCAGCGCAACACCTGGACGCGCTCGCCGCATCCCGATGTGCAGGGGTACAGCTACCGTGACTACGGCAACCGGGTGGGCTTCTGGCGCATGACCGAGGTGCTCGACCGCTTCGGCGTCGTCGCAACAGCTTCTACCAATCTCGCCGTGTTCGACCATTACCCAGAAGTCGGCGCAGCGATGGTCGAACGTGGGTGGGAGATCATGTCCCACGGCATCTACAACACCCGCTACATCTCCTCGATCGACGAGACGGCCGAGCGGGCGTTCTACATCGAGTGCATCGAGGCGCTGCGCAGCGACACCGGGCAGCAGTTGCGGGGAATGCTCGGCCCTGCCGTGTCCAACACCGCGGCGACGCCCGACTTGATGGCCGAGGCCGGGTTGATCTACCACGCCGACTGGTTCCACGACGACCAGCCCGTGCCGCTCGCAACCCGCGGCGGGCAGCGGCTGGTGTCGGTGCCCTATTCGATGGAGCTGAACGACGTGCCGGTGTTCACCCAGCACCACGACACGAGCGAATTCGTGGCGATGGCCAAGGCCCAGCTCGATGTTCTGCGCCGCGAAGCCGATGACGACGCCGGGGGTCGGGTGATGTGCGTGGCGCTGCACCCCTACCTGATGGGCATGCCGCACCGGGTCGACGGGCTTGCAGCGATGCTCGACTACCTGATGAGCCACGACGACGTGTGGCAGACCACCGCCAGCCAGATCGCGGAGCACTTCATCGACCATCACTACGACGACGTCGCCATTCACGAACCCGAGACGCAGGCAGACCGACCCAAGCCTGCGGCGACCGGCGTAGCGGGCTCGGTCGGCCACGCAGCAAGGAGCGCCGGTGACGGTGACCCAGCCCAGGCCTACGAATTCGGCCCGGCCCAGCACCAGCACGGCATGGACCACCCCTACTACGAGTGGTCACCGCTGCCGAGCCGGCCCCGCTTCGAGTGGCCCGACCGCAGCCCGCTTGCCGTCGGCGCGGTCATCGAGCGCGAGCACGGCGAGTGGGAGCCTCTTCACGACGCGAACTCGCTGCGCCGTCGCAGCGGCGGGCTGGCACGGCTGCCGGCCCCCGACTACCCCCAGCTCACGATCCGCGAGTACGGCCACCGGGTCGGCATCTTCCGCCTGCTCGAACTGCTCGAACGGCACGGCATCGCTGCCACCGTCGCGGTCGACGCGTTGACCGCGGAGCACTACGGGTGGCTGGTCTCGCACCTGGTCGAGCGCGGTTGTGAAATCGCCGGGCGGGGTGTCGCTGCCACCCGGCTCATCACCTCCAAGAACTCTGAAGCAGAGGAGCGGGAGGCCATCGCTCGCAGCATCGACGCCATCGAGTCTGCGGCAGGCATCCGCCCGACAACATGGTTCTCCGCGGAGGGGGTGGAGTCATTCCGTACCCCGGCGCTGCTGGCCGAGGCCGGCATCGACACCGTGCTCGATTGGCCCAACGACGAGCAGCCTGTTGTGCTGACGACCGAGGGCGTACTGGCTGGCGTGCGGCGTCCCGCAGGCACCGCACCGATGGTGTCGCTACCGCTGTTCCTCGAGGCCGACGACGAGTTCGCCCTGTGGCACCGGCGTGTGTCACTCGACGGCTGGGGCGAGATCATCACCGGCGCCGCAGCCCGCATGCATCGCGACGGCGCCGAGCACCCCGCCGGAGGTCGCCTGCTGATGCTGACGCTGCGCCCCTGGCTGGCAGGCCAGCCGTTCCGCGCTCAAGTGCTCGACGGCGCGCTTGCCCAGGTGACATCCCTCGACAGCCTCCACACGGCCACCGCAAGCCAGCTCGCCGCCCACGCCCGTTCGGCGTTGGGCTGAGACGTTCGATCACCGCGGTGCGCCTGCCCCTGAGCCTCACGCGATTGTCACTGCAGCAGCAAGGGACGGCTAGGCCAAGCGCCAGGCTCCTGGCTCGGGGACGGGCAGGCCGAGGTGGTCACGCAGCGTTGTGCCTGCGTACTCGGTGCGGAACAGGCCGCGGCGCTGCAGCTCGGGCATGACGATCTCGACGAAGTCCTCAAACGCTCCAGGCATGTGGGTGCCCGCGATCACAAAGCCGTCGACCGCGCGCTCGGTGAACCACTCCTCGAAGTAGTCGGCCAACTCGACCGGCCCGCCGACGGTCGGGTGGGCCAGCCGGCCCCGGCCGGACACCTGCACGAAGTCGCGCACGGTGGGGTTGGCGCGCCCGGTGATCTGCAGCACTTGGTTGCGGATGCCCTGGATGCCGGTCATGGCGTCGAGGTCATCGTCGGACAGCGGCTCGTCAAGGTCTCGGCTTGCGAAATCGAAGTTCAGCCCCTCTGACAGCAGCGACAGGTCATCGACCAGCGTCGGCAGCTCGTCGTACGCGGCCCGGCGATCCTCGGCTTCGGACATGGTGCGGCCCACCACCGGGAACGTCAGGTTGGTGATCTTCACCTGATCGGGGTCGCGGCCGAGCGACTCGATCTGAGACTTTACCGCGGCGTAGTGCTCCACGGCAGCATCCAGCCGCACCTGGCTCACAAACAGCAGCTCGCCCCAGCGGGCAGCAAAGGTGGTGCCGCGCCCGCTCTGGCCGGCCTGGATGACCACCGGATGTCCCTGCGGAGTGCGCGGCACCGTGAAGGGTCCACGAGACGTGAACCACTGGCCTTGGTGATCGAGCCGGTGCACGCGGTCGCCGTGCGCGTACAGCCCCGCCGCCCGGTCGGCGGCAATGGCGTCGGCCTCCCACGTGTCCCAGTGGCCGTGCACCACCTCCATGAACTCATCGGCCCGGTCGTAGCGCACGTCATGGGCGGGGGCCTGAGCCAAGCCCATGTTGCGCGCCTCGTTGTCGTTCACCGACGTCACGACGTTCCAGGCCGCTCGCCCTCCCGTGAGGTGGTCGAGCGTGGCGAACACCCGAGCCACGTGGAATGGCTCGTAGTAGGTGGTCGAGTAGGTGGCACCCAAGCCGAGCCGGCTGGTGGCCATGCCCATTGCGGTCAGCACCGTGACCGGGTCAAGCTTCACGCAGCGAATGCCCGCCTCGACCGTGTGCCGGTGGTCGCCGCCGAACATGTCGGGCATCGCCAGCCGGTCATCGAAGAAGCCCAGGTCGAAGCAGCCGGCTTCGAGCACCTGGCCGATGTGGCGGTAGTAGTCGAAGCTCGTGACATCGTGGCGGGCATCGGGATGCCGCCAGGCGGCAGGGATGGTCGTGCAGTTCTGCGCCTGCAGAAAGCCCACCAGCACGATTTGACGCTGAGCGTTCACGACCAGCGATCGTAGAGAGCAATTGCACGCGAGGGCGGCTCACCGGCAGGCCGGGAGGGCCAGGTGCCAGACTCGACGCCCATGGCCAGTCCCCTGGCAGCTGCCGATGTCGCCCATGACAACACCCTGCGGGAACGGCTCGCGACGAATCTGGCGCGCCACGACATCCGCCGGCACCCGGCGCGGGGACGCAAGCACGCTGCGGTCGCGGTGATCGTGCTGGACAGCGACGCCGAACTGCACGGATCCGACCCTGCATTCAGCGGCCTGAGCGCCCAAGAACGGCTCGAACTGCTGGCGGACATCCCGGGAGCGGTCGACGACGCGACGCTCACGGGCGATGTCGAGGGGACTGCGGGCGGCGCAGCGGTGCTGCTGACGCGCCGCGGTTCTCACCTGCGCGGCCATCGGGGCCAGTGGGCGCTGCCGGGCGGTCGAGTAGACGACGGCGAGACCGTGCTCGAAGCAGCCATCCGGGAGTGCTCCGAAGAGGTCGGCCTGGAGCTGACTGGCGACGACCTGCTCGGCCGGCTCGACGACTACCCCACCCGCTCGGGCTATGTCATCAGCCCGTTCGTGTTCTGGCTGACTGACGACCGTGAACCAGTGGCAAACCCCGCCGAGGTGGCCTCAGTGCATCGGGTATCACTTCGCGAGCTGATCCGGCCCGACTCTCCCCGCTTCGTGAGCATCCCCGAGAGCGACCGTCCCGTCGTGCAGGTGCCGATCGGCGGCGACCTGATCCACGCGCCCACCGGTGCTGTGCTCTACCAGTTCCGCGCCGTTGCCTACGACGGCCTCAGCACCCGCGTCGACGAGCTGGAGCAGCCGGTGTTCGCATGGCGTTAGCCATGCGAACCATCAGACACAGCGCTTGGTCTTGACCAAGCGAACCATCAAACACAGCGCATGGCGTTAGCCGAGCACGGACATCGACGAGCCGTGAAGGTCGCGGCTGCGTGAGAACGTGCCCATGTCGATGTCCAAGCCGGTGTGCTTTCCGGTCACCACGACTGGATCGGCATCATGGTCATGGCCGGCTTCGACTGCGCCGATCAGCTCCGCCATGCAGTGACCGGCCACCGCAGCATTCTTGAACTGGTTGCCGCTGGTGCCGATGGCCACGTAGAACCCGTCGAGCGAGGTGCGGTCGTAGATCGGGATCCAGTCGTCGGTCACGTCGTACACACCCACGATGCCCCTTGGCTGGTGCGGCAATCCCAGATCAGGCATGCGCCGGGCGAACCGCAGAACGTGGGTCTCCCACTGCTCGCGGGTGAGGTCCTGCGAGCAATCGTCGACCTCGTCGGCCGTGAGCCATTCCAGTTCCGTCATGTCAAGTTCGAGCGAGCCGATCAGGATGTTGTTGCCCACCTCCGGCCGCACGTAGCAGCCGCAGTCGTCGTCGGCCATCGCCGCGCCGACGCGCTCGAAGTCGACGCCGGCCGGCGAGGGCACGTGGTACACCTCCTTGCGCTGCGGCCGGGTGCTGACCGTCATGTCGTCGAGCACCCCCGCCAGTTCGTTGATGGCGCTGCTGTGTGGACCGGCGACATTCACCACCACCGGCGCAGCCAGCACATCCCCATCCGCCAGCACCACGCCCTCGGCGCGTCCTGATCCGGCGATCCCCACGACAGTAGAGCCGAAGCGAAACTCTGCCCCTGCGGCTTCGGCCGCCAGCCGGAGATTGTGAGCGGCGAGCTGCGGGTCACCGATATAGCCGGCTTCGGGCGTCCACAGCGCGCCGTCGAGCTGCGATGTCGGCTCGGCCCAGAAGTCAGCGTCGGCGATCTGCCGGGGCGGGCCGAAGCGTGACAGGTCGAAGTGCCCGAGCCGGGCAACCGCCTCGTCACGATCCCAAACCTCGTAGGGCACGCCGAGCGCCTCGAAGTGCGGCACGGGCAGCAGGTGCGGGCCGTCGCCGCTGATCAGCGTGAGCATCCCGCACTTGGTGAACGTGGCGTAGCCGGCCTCGTCGCAGTCGCCGATGTAATCGGGCCAGTTCAGCCAGTACTGCAAACCCTCGTAGGACATGGCCACGCCCGCCCGGGTGGAGTAGGTGAATCGCACGATGGCCGAGGATGAGCTGGTGGAACCCTGGCCAGCGCCCGGGTTGCGATCCACACCCACCACCCGCCAGCCACGCCGGGCCAGCTCGCAGGTGACGGCGTTGCCGATCACACCCGCCCCGATGACGATGGCGTCGTAGTTCTGCTCGCTCATCCGGCTTCAGCCAATACGGATCGGCTTGCCGATCGCGGCGGTCAGCACCTCGGGATCGCCGTCGGTCACGAGCACGTCGTCCTCGATGCGGATGCCGCCGAATCCCCGCAGCTCATCGACGCGCTCCCACACGACGCTTTCGGCGAACTTCTCCCGCCGGGCGGGGTCGCCGAGCAACGCATCGATGAAATAGATGCCGGGCTCGACGGTGGTGACCATGCCCGGCTCGAGGAGACGGTTCGGACCCAGCCTCGACAGCAGCGGATCGTCGCTGGGCTCGCGGCTGTAGGGAACGCTCGTGATGTCGTGCACCGACAGTCCCAGCAGGTGGCCGAGGCCGTGGGGGAAGAACAGGGCGACAGCTCCTTGGGTCACCAGCTCGGCGGGGTCGCCGCGCAGCAGTCCCATTTCGACCAGGCCGGCACCGAGGATGCGTGCGGCGGCTAGGTGCACTTCCCGCCACACGATGCCGGGCCGGCACATGTCGATGGTCTGCTGCTGGGCGCTCAGCACCAGCTTCCACAGGAACTCCTGCTCGTCGGTGGGATCGGCGCCCACGACCATGGTGCGAGTGACGTCGCTGGCGTAGCCGCCGAACTGCGCGCCGGCGTCGATGAGCAGCAGGTCGCCCGGCTCGACGGTCCGCGTCCCGGGACGCAGCGGGTCATCGCCCGAATAGACGTAATGCAGGTAGGCGCCGTGCGGGCCGGACGCCACGATGCTGTCGTAGGCCACTCGAGGCGCCCCGGCGGCGTAGAACTGCGCCTCCATGCCGACCTGAATCTCACGCTCGGTCATGCCCGGCGCCGCGTGCTGGTACACCCACTCGAAGCCCGCGGTGCTGGCCGCAGCCGCACTGCGGATGTCGTCGAGCTCGGCATCGTCCTTGGTCATGCGCTCGAGTGCGATCGCCGCTGCGAGCCGCAGCGTCGCGTTTCCAGGGTTTTCCGCCCCGCCGTCTTCCGGCGCTGTCGGCGAGGGCAGCACCTCGGGCATCGTCGCACCCGCGCCCAGCTCGATCACCGTGCGATCGCCGCGCTGGGACAGCCAGGCCTCCAGCTCGTCCAGCGGCTGACCGACGGGTGTCGGCGGCTGCTCCCAGACGAGCCGCTCGGGAGTGAAACGGGGTCCGAACAGCTCCCACTCGCCAGCGGCGGCATCGAAGGCCAGCGTCGTGCCCGGCGAGCCCACCGCCGTCAAGTAGGCCACATCGGGATGGGGCAGGAACGCGAAGTGCTGATCGGTCCCCGACCAGCCCGCCGGCTCGCCGGCGCGCACGACCACCACCTCGTCGGTGAGCTCCCAGCGCTTGGCCACCCGCGCCCGCCGCTCTGCCAACACCTCGTCTGTCGGCTTCACGCCGCGCACCCTAACGCCACAGGTTGGCCTACCGGCTCAGCCTCTAGGTTCTTGCTGCGTGAGTGAGGAAGCGTCCCCGGAACCAGATGTGCCGCCGCTGCTGGCCAAGGCCGTGGCGGCAAAGGAGGCGACACTGGACGAGGCCCGGCCCGAAGCGATAGCCCGGCAGCATGCCCGGGGTCGCTGGAGCGCCCGGGAGCGCATCGCTGCGCTGTTCGACCCTGACACATTCGTCGAGTACGGCCAGCTCGCACAGCCCCAGATCCGCTCCCTGGGCGATGCGCCGGCCGACGGCCTCGTCATGGGCGTCGGGCAGGTGGACGGCGTTGCGGTGTGCGCCTTCACCTACGACTACACGGTGATGGGCGGCAGCCAGAGCCCGACCAACCATCGCAAGGTGGACCGGATGATGGAGGTGGCCGAGCGCAACCGCTGGCCGGTCATCTTCTGGTCCGAAGGCGCCGGGGCACGTGCCACCGAGCTGTTCTACGACAGCGGCACCGCGACCACATTCATCCAGCTCGCACGGCTCTCCGGCCTGGTGCCGATCGTCACGATCCTTTCGGGGCCGAGTTTCGCCGGCCAGGCCAACATCGCCGGCACCTCCGACGTCGTGATCGCAACCCAGGACTCCACGCTGGGCATCTCGGGGCCGCCGCTCGTGCGGTCCGCGACCGGCGAGGATCTGACCCCCGAAGAACTGGGCCCCATGTCGATGCATGAGCGGGTGGGCACCATCGAGCTCGTCGTCGAGGACGAGACAGCGGCACTGCAGACCGCTCGCCGGTACCTGTCGTACTTCACCGACGTGGCGACTCCCCCGCCGCCGGTCGCCGCAGACCAAACACCGCTCCGCACGATGGTGCCCGAGAACCCCCGGCGTGCCTATGACGTGCGCAAGATCGTGGAGATCCTGGCCGACGAAGGGTCGGTTCTGGAGCTGCGACCCAGGTTCGGCCGGTGCCTGTCGACATCGCTGTGCCGGATCGATGGGCACCCCATCGGCGTGCTGGCGAACAACCCGATGTTCGGTGCCGGCGCGATCGATGCCGAGGGCTCAGCCAAGTTCTCGCGCCACGTCGAGCTGTGCAACGCCTACGACCTGCCGCTGTTGTTCCTGTGTGACACGCCGGGTTTCATGATCGGGACGGCTGCGGAGAAGTCGGCCCTCGTGCGTCACAGCGCCCGCACCCTGGTGGCACTCAGCGCCGCCGACGTGCCGATCCTGAGCGTGATCCTGCGCAAGGCATACGGCCTCGGCTACTACGCAATGGGCTCCGACGCGCTCGACCCTGATCTGTACATCGGCTGGCCGACTGCCGAATTCGGCGGCATGGGCCTCGAAGGCGCGGTGAACATCGTGTTCCGCGACGAGCTCGAGGCGGCGCCCGACGACGCGGCGCAACGCGAGATCCGGGATCGGCGCGTCGCGGAGTGGAAGGAGCGCAATACGGGCCTGGAGTTCGCCCGGTCGTTCCTGCTCGACGACATCATCGACCCGGCCGAGACGCGAGGCATCATCGCCCGACTGTTGGCGACGCTGCCCTCGCCGCAGCCGCGTCAGGGCCGCAAGCACCCGATCGACCCCTGGTAGCGGCGCTCGGTGGGTGCCCTATTGCTGTTGCTGCGCCGCCTGTTGCTGGGCAGCCACATCTGTCGACGGACTGACCGCCACGCGGGCCTGGCGGCGGATCGGCTCGGTGACCATCGAGACCGGCGCAGTGGGCTGGGCGATGATCACCTCGGCGTCCACCTTGGCGTCGGCTGATCCGTTGAACACGCCGCGCACGGGAGGGACGTCGTTGTAATCGCGGCCGTAGCCGATCACCACATGCCGCTCGCTCACTGATCCGCCGTTGGTCGGATCGAGCGCATGCCAGCCGTAGCCGGGCACCGCAGCTTCGATCCACGCGTGCGTCTGCACCGAGATTGCCGTCGGGCTTGCAGCCGGCACACGCTCGGGAGCGAACACGTCCTCGCCAACGAGGCCATGGCTGTTCCCGTCAGCGTCGGCGCCGGCGTCAGGTGCTCCGTCATCGGGATCCTCAAGCCGTGTTTCGTCCAGCGCGAACAGGTAGCCCGAGACGTAGCGAGCGGGGATGCCGATGCAGCGCAGCATGCCCACGGCGAGATGGGCGAAGTCTTGGCAGACACCTCGACCGCCGTCGATCAGCTCTTCCAGCGTCACACCGATGGAGGTGGAGCCGCGTTCGTAGGTGAGCACGGTGGGCACCGCCTGGGCGACGGCCAGCACGCGCTCGCTGACGTCGTCGGCAGCCCCGCGGACCGCCCACGAGGCCACTTCGTCGACCAGCTCCCCCCAGTGCACATGCTGGGACGGCGCCAAGTACTCGACATGCTGGTTGACGAACTGCTGATCACCCAACCGCTCACAGCTCACCGGCGCCGGGGCGCTCTCGGTCGGTGAGGTCTCCACCGAGGCCTCGGCCACCACCAGCAGATCGTCATGCGGCCCGCGTATGCCCAGATGGTCGACCGTCGTGCCGAAGTAGTCGCGTGTCTGCAGCACCCGGGTCGCCGGAGTCGTCGTCAGCCGGTACGACAGCACCTGCTGGCGCAGGTCGTCACGGGGCCGCACGCGGATCTCGTTCTGCGATTCAGAGACGCGCTCCGCATAGGTGAAGTGCAGCCGGTAGGCGATGTCGAGTCTCATTGCGGCCTGCCTCTCCCGTCGCCGGGCCGCACGAATTGCGCGTGCACTTCCGCCAAGCTCGATCTCGCCACCGTGCTGGTGTGCACGTCGGCGGCGAGCTCGGCCAGCGCCGAACCCAAGTACGCCAGCTCTGCCTCGGGTGCGGCCAGCAGCTCGTCGAGCTCGCCGTACTCCAGGTGCGCCCGCAGCGCCCCGGCGCGCCGCCTGGCTGTGGCAACAGCACCTGCGGCCGCGGCGAGATCCTCCAGGCGCAACTCCACCCGTCCCAGGCACCACAGCACCGAGCGGGGCATCTGCTCGTGCTGCAGGAGGAACTTCGCGACCGCGTGCCACTGCGGCGAGTGCCCCAGCTCGCGACGTGCAGCTTGCAGCGAGTGCGTGAACGCCAGCAGGCGATTTCCGTCGAACACGTCGCTTCCGGTGCCCAAACCCGACTTCAGCAGTTCCACCGTCAGAATCGACCGCTCGAGCAGCCGGCCCGCCTCCATGAACGCGTATCCCTCGTCGCGGCTCATCGACTCGGTCATGACGCCGCTGAGCGAGCGACACCCCCGCCTGGCCGTGATCACCGACATGCGCGACACCTCGCCGCCGGTCTGCTCCCGAGCGGCTGCACCGACGGATTTGGCGCTCTGCATGAGGATGTGCAGGCTGTTGGCCTCCTCCCAGAGCTCGACGGGGATGCGGTCGCGCACGATGCGCAGGTTCTCCCTCACCGCTTGGACAGCCGACACCACCGAACCGGGATGCGAGTCGTCCGAGACTAGGAAATCCATGACGGCATAGGGGCCAGTGCCGACCTGGGCCGCCACGAACTCGTCCTGCAGCCCGAGCGCCTGCACCAGCCGGCGGGAGGCCAAGCGAGCCTCGGTGGCCTGGCGGTGCATGACGGCATTGGTCTCGACGGAAACGCAGCGGGCAATGGTGTCCGCCCGCTCCAAGTAGCGACCGGCCCACAGCAGCGAATCGGCGTGGCGGGCGAGGATCATGTCGCCGCCTGTGTCTCGCCTTGGGGGGCGAGCACCCACGTGTCCTTGGAGCCGCCGCCCTGCGAGGAGTTCACGATCAGCGAGCCCTTCCGCATCGCCACCCGCGTCAGGCCGCCGGGAAACACCTGCGTGCGCTCCCCGGTGATCACGAACGGGCGCAGGTCGAGGTGGCGCGGCTCAAGCACGTCGTCGCACATGGAGGCGAGCGTCGACAGCTCCACCACCTCCTGGACCACCCAGTTGCGCGGATCGGCCTCGATCTCGGCCTGCGCGTTCGCCAGCTCCTCGTCGGTGGCGTTGCGCCCGATGACGATGCCGTAGCCCCCCGATTCGCCGACCGGCTTGATGACCAGCTCGTCGAGCCGTTCGAACGCCGCCTCGCGCTGATCGGGCTCCCACATCACGTAAGTCTCGACGTTGGGCAGGATCGGCTCCTCGCCGAGGTAGTAGCGGATCAAGTCGGTCACGTAGGGGTGGATGGCCTTGTCGTCGGCCACGCCGTTGCCAACCGCGTTGCACACGGTCACCGTGCCCGCGCGCATGGCACCCAGCAGCCCCGGCACGCCGAGCGTGGAATCGGGGCGGAACGACACCGGATCGAGGAAGGTGTCATCGATGCGCCGGTAGATCACGTCGACGGGAACCAGGCCCTCGATGGTGCGCAGGTACACGACGTGCTCGTCCACCACCAGGTCGGGCCCTTCGACGAGCTCGACGCCCATCTCCCGGGCCAGGAAGGCGTGCTCGAAGTACGCCGAGTTGTAGATGCCCGGCGTCAGGATCACGATGAGCGGCTTCTCGCCGGCCCCCGTGGGCGCCACCGATTCGAGTGCCGTGCGCAGCATGCGGCCGTACTGGCCGACTGGCTCCACGGTGTGGTCTTCCCAGACACGGGGGAACGCTCGGGTCATCGCCGCCCGGTTCTCGATGACGTAGCTGATCCCGCTCGGGTTGCGCAGGTTGTCCTCGAGCACCCGGTACTGGCCCTCGGCATCGCGCACCAGGTCGATGCCGGCGATGACGCAGTGGGCGTCATGCGGCACGCTCACGCCGAACGCGTTGCGCTCGAAGCCGTCCGAAGACTGCACCAGCCATGCGGGCACGACGCCGTCGGCCATGGCCGCTCCCTCGCCGGTGTAGATGTCGGCTAGGAACCGGTTCAGCGCGGTGACGCGCTGGGCCAGGCCCCGCTCGATCTCCTGCCACTCGGTTGCGGCGATCAGCCGGGGAAACAGGTCCATCGGCCAGGTCCGCTCGGTGCCCTGCGAATCGCCGTACACCGTGAACGTGATGCCCTGGCGGCGGAACTCCTCTTCAATGATGCCTTCGCGGCGCCGCAGCTCGGCCACGTCGAAGTTGGAGAAGCGCTCCACGATGGCGGCGTAGAGCGGCCGGACGTTGCCGTCACGATCGAACGCTTCGTCGTAGGCGAGCTGGTCGGCGTCAGACCTTCGTAGCTCCGCCATGGCCCATTTGATAGCGCGTCACGGGATATGGCGGTGCCATTGTCGGCCGAACATCGCAATCAGCGCTCGCTCATGGATTTCTCCAGCATGTCGATGGTCTCCATAGCGCCCAGGCATTGCGCGACCGACGCGTTGGGCTCACGGCCCTCGCGGATGGCCGAGATGAACTCGCGGTCTTGCAGTTCGATGCCGTCGTCGGAGATCGCCACACCCGACAGATCCACCGGATTGTCATAGCCATCCACGAGATCGTCGTAGCGGGCGATGTAGGTGCCGTTGTCGCAGATGTAGCGGAAGAACGTGCCGAGCGGACCGTCGTTATTGAATGACAGCGACAGCGTGCACAGCGCTCCCGACGGCACGCTCATGCCGATGGTCATGTCCATGGCGATGCCCAGCTCGGGATGGGTGGGCCCTTGCTGCGCCCAGCCTGCGGTGATGCGTTCGCCCGTCTGGTAGCCGAACAGGTCGACCGTGTGGCACGAGTGATGCCACAGCAGGTGATCGGTCCAGGTGCGCGGCTTGCCGAGCGCGTTGCGGTTCTCGCGCCGGAAGAAGAATGTCTCGACAACCAGGTGCTGCAGCTTCAGCTCGCCACTGCCTATGCGTTCGTGAATCCACTGATGGCTCGGATTGAAGCGGCGGGTGTGGCACACCATCGCGGTCACGCCTGTTTCCTGCTGCACACGCGCCACGGCTTCGCTGTCGGCGAGACTGTCGGCCATCGGGATCTCGACCAGCACATGCTTGCCCGCCCGCATGGTCTCGATGGCCTGGGCGGCATGCAGCTGCGTGGGCGTGGCAAGGATGGCCGCGTCAGCGTCGAGCGTCAGCGCCTCGCCCAAGTCGGTCGTCCACCGCTCGATGCCGAATTCGCTGGCGAAGGCCTCGGTGTCGTCGGCGATGCCACCAGCGAGGGCGACCACCTCGACATCGTCGATGCGCCGCAGCGCTGCCATGTGCTTGCGCCCGATAGCGCCCTCTCCGGCCAGAATGATCTTCACAACGGTCCCCTCTCCGGCTCCCGTGCTCTATCAATAGTCTCGGATGCGCAAGGGGGCGTCATGGCACGAGCACGCGACTACGACGACGTCCCGGGCACCTACGTATTCGACGGTCGCAGATCGCGGCAGGGCTACCACCTGAACATGTTCTGCATGAGCCTGAATGACGAATCCAACCGGGAGCGTTTCAGAGCAGACGAAGCGGCCTATCTGGACGGCTTCGACCTGACCCCGCAACAGCGCCGGGCGGTACTCGAACGGGACTGGCTGGGCATGCTCCAGCTCGGCGGGAACATCTACTACACGTTCAAGCTGGCTGCGCTCGACGGCCTGTCCATGCAGGACGTGGGTGGCGCTATGACGGGCGTCAGCGGCAGTGAGTTCAACCAGATGATGATCGACGGCGGTCGCCCGGTCGACGGCAACCGCCACACCGGTGAGGCAACCGAAAATCAGAGTTACGCACCCCAGAGCCTCGAGACACACAGCACGGCAGGACGCATCGCATGATCACCATCGTCGGCGGCATCGGCACCTCGCATGTCCCCGCCGTTGGGGCTGCCATCGACAACGGCAAGCAGCACGAGCCCTACTGGCGGCCGTTCTTCGACAAGATCCAGCCCGCTCGCGAGTGGATGGCCGCCGCGCAGCCCGACCTCTGCATCATCGTCTACAACGATCACGCCTCGGCCTTCTCGCTCCGGCTCATCCCGACGTTCGCTCTCGGCGTGGCGGCCGAGTACCAGCCTGCCGACGAGGGATACGGCCCCCGCCAGGTGCCGGCCGTGCAGGGTCACCCTGAGCTGGCGTGGCATCTCGCCGAATCGCTGATCGGCGACGAGTTCGACATCACGATCGTCAACGAGATGGACGTCGACCACGGCCTGACGGTTCCGCTGTCGGTGATGTACGGCGAGCCCGATGCGTGGCCGTGCCGGGTCATCCCGATCTGCGTCAACGTGATCCAGTACCCACCGCCGTCGGGCAAGCGATGCCTCAGCCTCGGACGGGCCATCCGGCGTGCGCTCGACAGCTACGAGGGATCGGATGCGGAAGGGCTGCGCGTGGCCGTCTTCGGCACGGGGGGCATGTCGCACCAGCTCCAGGGGGAACGGGCCGGCCTCGTCAACCCCGCGTTCGACACAGCGTTCATGGACGAGCTGATCGCCGAGCCCGACGCCGGCTGCCTGCGGCCCCACACCGAGTACATCCGTGAGGCGGGCTCAGAGGGCATCGAGCTGGTGATGTGGTTCGTGATGCGTGGGGTGCTCGACGACCGGGTCGACGAGGTGTTCCGCATGAACCACGTTCCCACCTCCAACACCAGCAACGGCCTGCTGATCCTGCAGAACGCAAGAGGCTGAGCGGCTAGCTCTCCAGCGGCAGGCCGACGTACTGCTCAGCGAAGGCGGTCTGCGCCGATGGCGACGTGGACAGGTGGTACAGCTCCTGCTCCTGTGCGCGCTGGTCGAAGTCGCTCATGTCGGGGAACCGGTGCAGCAGCATCGTGAGCGACCAGCTGAACCGCATGGCCCCCCACACGCGCCGCAGCGCCATTGCTGAGTAGCTGTCGAGGTAGCCGTCGTCGCCCCGCTGGTAGTGATCGGCGAAGGCCCGAGCCAGGTAGTGCACATCGGAGATCGCCAGGTTCAGACCCTTGGCGCCAGTCGGGGGCACGATGTGTGCAGCGTCTCCGGCCAGGAACAGATTGCCGTAGCGCATCGGCTCGGAGGCGAAACTGCGAAGTGGTGCAATCGACTTCTCGATCGAGGGCCCCGTCTGGACCTGTGCTGCCTTGTCGGCCGGGATGCGAGCCAGCAGTTCGGTCCAGAAACGATCATCGGGCCAGTCGTCGACCGTGTCGGTGAGCGGGCACTGCACGTAGTACCGGCTCAGCATCGGGTTCCTCATGCTGCACAGCGCGAATCCCCGCTGATGGTTGGCGTACAGCAAGTGCGGCAGCGGCGGGGTTTCCGAGAGGATGCCAAGCCAGCCGAAGGGATAGTCCTTCTCGAACTCGGTGCGAACGCCGGCCGGGATGGCGGTGCGGCTCACGCCGTGAGAGCCGTCGCAGCCGGCCACGAAGTCGCAGTCGATGCGCTCGCTGACGCCGTTGGCGACGAAGGTCACATGGGGCCGGCGGGTGGGGTCGCTGATCTGTACGTCGTGGGCCTCGAAGATGATCGTGTTGCCGGCTGCGTCCGCAGCGTCGTAGAGGTCTTCCTGGATGTTCGTCTGGCCGTAGGCCATCATCCGGCGCCCGATCAGCCGCTGGGAGTCGATCGACAGCATCTCCGCGCCGCGCCAGGCGATATTGATCGTGTCGTGGACCTGTCCCTCGCGGTCCATACGGTCGCCCAGCCCGGCGTCACGCAGGATCTCCACCGAGCCCCACTCCAGGACGCCGGCACGGATGCGGCCCAGCACATAGGCACGCGACTGTTGCTCGAGCACGACGTGTTCGATGCCTGCCCTGCCCAGCAGGTGTGACAGCAGCGTCCCGGCCGGGCCGGCGCCCACGATGACGACCTGGGTGTTCATCACTGCATCCTCGGGGCGGGACTGCGTCGCTCGTCTCGCTGGATCGGTCAGTCGGGCGGAGACTAGTGCTGCACGCTCGCGGGCTCAGCCGCTAGCCGAAGTCGTAGAGCGTGTCGGGATTGCTGACAAGGATCCGGTTGCGAGTCGCCTCGTCAGGCGCGAATGCTGCCAACACATCGACGAGATCGCCGTCGTCGGGCATGTGGCGCACATTGGGATGCGGCCAGTCGGTGCCCCACAGAGTGCGCTCGGGCGCCGCGGCGATGAGCGCCTGTGCATAGGGCACGACATCGTCGTACGGCAGGGTTCCCTCGGCAGTGAGCCGCTCGGCGCCCGACACCTTGACCCACGCCCGCTCGTCGCGCATCAGCGCGAGCAGAGCTTCGAATGGCTCTTGGTCGAGTCCGGCCGTTGCGTCGACGCGGGCCATGTGGTCGATCACGTACGGGCACGGCATCCGGTCGAGCAGCTTGGCGTAGTGCGGCAGGTCTTTCGCGTCGAAGTGCAGCACGATGTGCCATCCGAAGGGCTGCACCCGGCCGACCAACCGCCAGAACACCTCGAGGTCGGGTGCGCCGCCGAGGTGGGCGACGAAGTTGAAGCGGGTGCCGCGCACCCCGGCGTCGTGCAGGGCGCCGATGTCGGCATCGCTGAACGACTCGTCGATCATCGCGACGCCGGCGTAGCGGCCGTTGCCCCGCACGAGCGCGTCCACCATGGCGGCGTTGTCGGTGCCGTGGCAGCTCGCCTGCACGAACACGGCTCGCGACAGCCCGAGGCGCTCCTGGAGCACCTCGAAGTCGTCGAGGCCGGCGTCTGGCGGTGTGTAGGTGGCCTCGGGGGCGAACGGGAACCGGCGCGCCGGGCCGAAGATGTGGCAGTGCGCGTCGGTTGCCCCTGGCGGCGGCGTGAACGCCGTGGGCGGGTGAGGCGAGGGGTGTGGAGGCAGGATCGTCGGTGCCGGCATGGACCGCCTCAAGGTGCGACGCTCAAGCGAGTCCCCGGGTTTGTCGGGAACACCAGGCCGTCGAAGAGCTTGCGGGCAGTGCGAACGATGCCAGACCGTCCGACGACCGGACCCGCTGGGCCGTCGCCAAGCTCGACGCGGGCTGTGAATGTGCCGGATGAATGCTCGATCTGCACTAGGTCGGGGTCGTCGCCGGGTTCGAGCAGATCCGAGCCGACCCCCCCGAGCAGCCGCACCGCGGTAGCCACGCTGACCGCGCCCAGAACGCCGATGGCGTCGTGGCATCGGTGCGGGATGAAGGTGCGGGTGCAGATGCTCCCGCCAGACTGGGGTGCGGACACCAGCGTCATCTTCGGCACCGTCATAGTGCTGACCTCACCCAGCTTCATCAGCTCGCCGGCCCGCAAGCGGATGTTCTCCAAGCGTCGCCGGAACAGCTCGTTGGCCTCAAGAGCGGCTGGTGGCTCATCGCCGGAGATGCCCAGAGCAGCCGCCCGCAGCACGACCGTGGGCATGCCGTTGTCAACACAGGTTGCTTCGATGCCGTCGATCACATCGGCGACGGCACCGGTTGGCAGCAGCGCCCCGCAGGTCGAACCGGCGGTGTCTTCGAAGTCGAGCCGGACTTCGGCCGCCGTTCCCGGAACCCCCGAGATCGCCATGTCGCCGTCATACGCAGGACTTCCAGCCTCCATCGGGAACGTGGCGGTCGCCACTGAGTCGCTGTTCACCATGCGTACCCGGACCTGCGCCATATCGCCAGCGATGTCAATGAGCTGGCGTTCCACTGCGAACTGCCCCACACCGGCCAGCAGGTTGCCGCAGTTCTGCTGGTCGCTGACCGAGCCGTCGTCGACGCCGACTTGCAGGAACAGGTAGTCCACATCGATCTCGGGCTCTGCCGACCGCGACACCACAGCAACCTTGGAGGTCAGCGGGTGCGCGCCCCCGATGCCGTCGATCTGGCGCGGGTCGGGCGAGCCCATGATCCGCGCCAGCAGCGAATCACGCTCGTCGCGGTCCTCGGGCAGCTCGCCGGCGACGAAGTAGGCGCCCTTGGAGGTGCCGCCCCGCATGACCATGCAGCGAATGCCCGAGGCTGCCGGATCATGAGGGTCTGCGCTCACTCGATCCACTCCACGCCGAGGTCGATCAGCTTCTGGCGCAGCCCGTACATCTCGAGCCCCAGCTCGCCGGCTTGCAGGCGTGCCCGAGTGCCGGCCTCGCTGTCGAGCCGGGCGTTGGACTGCTCCAATGCCCACGCTGCCTCGGCGCGGGGCACAGTCACCACGCCGTCGTCGTCACCGCAGATGACATCGCCCGGTTCGATGATCACGCCGTTGATGCTGATGGGCACGTTCACCGAACCTGGCGTGTTCTTGACCGTGCCCTCGCACGACACGTGCCGGGTCCACACCGCGAAGCCCATGGCCCGCAGATCCAGGGTGTCTCGGACGCCAGCGTCCATTACCAAGCCCACGACACCGTGAGCCATGAGCGACGACGCAAGCAGATCACCGAACATGCCGTGGGTGGACGGCGCCGTGTTGGTGACCACGAGCAGGTCGCCCGGCTCGCAGACCTCCACGGCGGCGTGAATCATGATGTTGTCGCCGGGATGCGACAGCACTGTCACCGCCGAGCCGGCAACCCGTGTGCCCTGCTGGATGGGCCGCAGTTCGGGGCCGAGATAGCCGCGGCGGCCGATGGCCTCGTGCACGGTGGCGGTGCCAGCCTTGCCGAGCCCTGCGATGACGTCGGGGTCGGCCCGCTCGATGGTGCGCTTGACGATGTGTTGGGCTGCCATCATCCCTCCCGGTCTGCCGCCGCAGCGGTGCTGCGCTGCGCGTCCAAGGCGCCAGCCAGCCGCGGGTACACCCGCAAGGCATTCTCGCTGAAGATCATGCGGCGGGCCTCGTCGCTGAGGTCTGCGGCGTCGATGTAGCGCTTGGTGTCGTCGTAGTTGAAGCCCGTGGTGGGGTCGATGCCGCGCACCGCGCCGACCATCTCGGACGCGAACAAGATGTTCTCGGCCGGGATCACCTCGACCAACACGTCGATGCCGGGCTGGTGGTACACGCATGTGTCGAAGTACACGTTTCCCAGCAGCAGTTCGTCGAGGGGTCGAAGGCCCATGTCCTGGGCCATGCCCCGAAAGCGCCCCCAGTGGTACGGCACTGCTCCCCCGCCGTGGGGAATGACGAAGCGCAGCCCGGGATGGTCGGCGAACAGGTCGCTCATCATCATCTGGACGAACGCGGTGGTGTCGGCTCCCAGGTAGTGCGAGCTGGTCGCATGGAAGTTCGGATTGCACGAGCCGCTGACGTGGATCATCCCGGGTACGTCCAACTCGGCCATGGCCTCCCACAGCGGCCACCAGTAGCTGTCGTTCAACGGTGGACCGGTCCAGAATCCGCCGGTCGGGTCGGGGCTCACGTTGCAGCCGACGAAGCCCATCTCTTCGACGCAACGGCGCAGCTCGCGCACCGAGCTGTCGATCGCCACGCCGGGCGACTGGGGGAGCTGGCAGACCGCCACGAAGTTCTCCGGGAACAGGTCGCAGACGCGGCGGATGAGGTCGTTGCAGTGCTCTGACCAGAAGCGCGACGTGTGCTCGTTGCCTTCGTGGTGACCCATCCACGACGCCCGCGGCGAGAAGATCGTCAGGTCCGAGCCGCGCTCACGCTGCAGTCGCAGCTGGTTGCGCTCGATGCTGTGGCGGATCTCGTCGTCGCTGATGTCAAGCACACCCTTCGAGCCGACGTGGTCCGGATCGGCCTCGAGGGCCGACCGCTGCGCGTCGCGATACTCACCGAGCTGGGGCGGGGCCGTCGTGTAATGCCCGTGACAGTCGATGATCGCCGGTGCGCTCATGTCGGGCTCACCTCCGCAGGAAGCTGTTCGCTGCGAGTCTTGCTGATCTGCCACCTCGCGCGGCGTCCGGCATCTTCTGCAACCATTTGCCACCACCGCCGCACAGACAGATCCAGGGAGTAGCCGTGTTCCTCCGCATCCGCCAGGTCGCGATGATCACCGACGAGTTTCACCGGACTGCGATCGACATCGGCGATGTGCTCGGGCTGGAAGGCTGCTACACGGACCCGGCAGTAGACAAGTACGGGCTGAAGAACACCATCTGGCCCATCGGCCACCAGTTCGTGGAACTCGTGGCGCCAACACGGGAC
>CAZAFV010000004.1:69565-85236 GCA_964484385.1 uncultured Acidimicrobiales bacterium | reverse complement strand
GATGCCGTCGCTGGTGAGGTCACGGTCGCACAGCAGGCAGACGATCTCGTTCCGTCGCAGGGCACCGAGCACCTCACGTCCCGCATTCGGCCCCAGCGGCACCACTCGCATGCCCAGTCGTTCGCGGAAGTCGGCGAACCACTCGAACAGCTCCGGCGGGTCGAGCGGTTCCACCACCACGGTGATCGGCAGTCGATTGACCGTGGCCATCCAGAACCCAGCCCACTCCCAGCCCCCGAGGTGCGGGAGCGCCAAGATGGCGCCCTTTCCGCGTTCGAGGGCTTCCTCCACATGGTGATACGCCGGCACGTCGATGCCCCGGTCCAAGGTGAGTTCGCTCAGCGCGGGCAGGCGGAACGATTCCAGCCAGTAGCGGGCATAGGAGCTGAACGCAGCCGCTGTGGCCCGGTCGAGATCGTCCGTCGAGTCTGCGGCCCAGCGTTGCGCGCGGGCCTGATGCCGCCGGACCATCGCCGCCTTGGCAGGCATCAGCCGGGCGAGTACCGGTCCGACCAGCTCGGCCACACGCTCGGTGAGCCACAGCGGAGCCAGCCGGGCTGCTGACGCCCCTGCTTGGTACCCCAGCACTATCGCTTTGTCCCGCCCTCCCGGGCGGCGAGCCCTGTCCCCCCCTCGCAAGCGACGAAGGAGGCCTCGCACACGCCCGCGAAGCGGCGCTGCATTCACTGCGACATACGTGCGCTGGCTTGGCGCCACACCTTCACAAAGCGCATCACCGCAGTCACCACAGACAGCGCCAGCAGCACCCAGAGCAGCGGGATGAGCAGCACTTCGAAGGCGACTGCGACGGCCAGCACCACCGTCCGCTCAGCACGCTCCATCAGCCCGCCCTTGGCCTCGAAGCCCAGCAGCTCGGCCTTGGCTCGCTCGTAGGAGATCACTGCGCTGACACCGAGCACTGCCATCGGCAGCACCGCCCACTGCGCGCCGTGCTCACCGGCGAGATACCACGCGATGCCGCCGAGCAACAGGCCGTCGGTGACCCGGTCGGCCGTCGAGTCGAAGAAGGCCCCCCGGCTCGACGAGGTGCCCCGGGCTGCTGCGACCGGTCCGTCGAGGAGGTCGGACAGCGCGGTAGCCACCAGCAGCACGGTGCCCAACACGAGCCGGCCGGCGCCGATGGCGATGGCACTGGCGGCCGACATGACGAGGCCGAACCCGGTAAGCACATCTGCGCTCAGGCCGATCGCCGCAAGGCCGCGCCCGATCGGCGCTGTGACGCTGTCGACGCCTTTGCGGAACCTGCCGTCGAACACCGTCAGTCCCCGTCGCCGGACGCCGTCGCCGCGCTGGTCTCGATGCCGGCCTGATCCTCGTCGGCAGCGGCCTCATCGTCATCGGCCGCATCAGGGGCTGCGGCCGTTTCTATCCACGTCTCGGGATTGTCTTCGACCCACTTCTCCAGCACTGCGCCGTTGAGAGCGTCGACCAGCACCAGACCCCGCTGCTCTGGCGGATCCTCGGCTGAGTAGACGAGCACGCGCCATGTGGGGCGGCTCGTCCAGCCGCGCCAGCCGAGCTGGGCGCTGGCGTGCCCCACGGCAAAACCGACGTCAGCGACGGCGGCAACCAGCGCCTCGTTCTCGTTGACCGCGAACCCGCGTCCCGCAGCGAATTGGTAGATGCCGGCGAGGGCAAGGAGCACACCACCCGTGACCACCCCGGTGTTGAGCAGCACCGCTTCGCCGCCCAATGCGAGCGCTGCCGTGGCGGCCCAGACGCCCACCGCAAAACACAGCGCGCCGGTGATCTTGCGCCGCGAATTGTCGGGGAACTTGTACGCGCCGACAAATCCTCGGTCCAAGTCCTCCGGGAGCTCGTCGCGTACCTCGCCAAGTTCGTCTGGCTCGGCCATCGCGGCCAACGCTACCTGCGCTCTCGCGCGTCCTACAGCACCACGCCCAGCAGGGCCGCAGCGTCGCTGACCGGTTCGCCGTCATCGGCGGCAGTGTCGATTGCGGCGAGCGCACCGGGTGTGTCGAGGTCATCGTCGAGGCGTTCGCGCACCCGTGCCAGCGCTCCGTCGCCGCGGCCTGCGACCCGCCAGCGTTCGAGACGGCGGGCTGCGTCGGCCACCCGCTCCTCAGACCAGTCCCAATCTGACCGGTAGTGCGCGCCCAGCAGCGCCAGACGTATCGCCATGGGCTCCCAGCGCTCTCGCAGGTCGGCCACGAACGCCAGGTTGCCCGCCGATTTGGCCATCTTGGCGCCGCCGTGCCGCACCATCGACGTGTGCATCCAGTGACGCACGAACGGTCGCCCGGTAGCGGCCTCCGACTGCGCCCGCGAGCACTCGTGGTGCGGGAACACCAGGTCGCTGCCGCCGCCGTGCACATCGACCGTCTCGCCGAGATGCTCCAGCGCCAGCGCCGAGCACTCCACATGCCATCCCGGACGGCCGAGACCCCACGCAGAGGACCACTCGGGCTCACCGGGCGCCGAACGCTGCCAGAGCACGAAGTCGAGCGGGTTGCGCTTGTCGGGGTTGTCGGGCCGGCCGCCACGGCTGCGCGCCAGCTCCACCATCTCGGCGGCATCGAGGCCGCTCAGCTCGCCGAAGCTCTGTGCGGCCGAGACGTCGAAGTACACGTTGTCGCTCGTGCGATAGGCGTGGCCGCTGCGGAGCAGCCGTCCGATCAGTCGCCGGATGTCAGCGATTGCCGATGTCGCTCGGGGCTCGGCGTCGGCGGGCAGCAGGCCCAGCGCCGCCATGTCCGCGTCGAATGCGGCGAGCGACCCTGCCGCCAGGTCGAGGTAGTGCACGCCCATGGCACGCGCCCGTGACAGCAGGTCATCGTCGACATCGGTGATGTTGCGCACGCAACGGGTGCGGCACCCCAGGTCGCGCAGTCGGCGTTGGAGCACGTCATAGGCCAGGAACGTGGCAGCGTGACCGACGTGGGTGGCGTCGTAGGGCGTGATGCCGCACACGTACATCCGCACGGTGCGCCCCGGCTGCGCGTCGAGCGGCACGACGGCTCGCTGCTGGGTTTCGTACAGCTTCATCCAGCTTCAACGCCCTGCTTGCAGAGCCCGGCTCATCGGACCGGCCAGGCCGGATCAGTCGGGGACGGTCTCAGCGGCCGGTTGGGCCACATCGGCACCACTCGGCCCGCCGCCCAGCACGCTGATCGGCACGTGATCCAGACCCACGAGGCGGAGCGCGACCCGGGTGCGGTACCGGGTATTGAGCTGCATCAGCACAGCAGTGAACGCTTCGATGGCGGTGGCGTTGGACAGGTTGCCGCAGTCGAGCGCGCGAGCGCCTGGCATGCGGTCGACGATCTCGGCGATGTGCCAGGTGGCCTCGCGATGGTCGCTGCAGATGAGGATGTCGCCATGCACCGGCTCGTCGAGATTGCCGAGCTCGGTCGCGGGCACGTGCTGGAGGGCTGCAGCAACCCGCGACTCAGGCAGGGTGGCCTGCACCGACGCAGCCACGGAGCCTCTCGGCGGGATGAGCGGCACGAACTCGTCGTCGACGCGGGCCAGCGCGTTGGACATGGTGGCCACCACCTTGCCGCGCAGGTGCTCGGCCACGTCCCGTGCGGTGATGGCTGCCGCATCCCAGGGCGTTGCGATCACCACCGTGGGCTCGGCCGCAGCGAGGCTGTTGGCGCCGGGATGGATGCGCAGGTTCCGGTCGGGCCACCGATCCACGATGTTGTCCACCACCTCCATCGACCGGTACTTCGAACGCGAGCCCAGCGTGATCTCGCAGCCGATGTCGGCCAGCCGGGCCGCCAATGCGGCGCCCGCGGGCCCGGTGCCGCCGATGATGCCGATCCGGGTGGGTTCGGCGCCGCTTGCGGGACTCGCTGCTGCGACCCCGTCAGCGGCACCGTTGGGGGTTGCATCTGCTGGCACGGCGCTCACGGTACGGCCGAGCGCGCCCCACGGCAATGTGACCGGCCGGCGTCCCGCCCGGTGGCTCGGCCTCGGCGCGCCGGATCACGTGCACTCCCGCCGGCGGCGGCACCCAAGTGGCGCGTGGCGCAGCGGTAGCGTCCGGCAAAGAACGGTGCTGTACGCGGCAGCGCCCAGACACCCAGCGGAGGCGAGAGCGTGGCGGGCAGCGGAATCGTGGAAGGCAAGAAGTTCCTCATCACCGGCGTGCTCACCGATGCCTCGCTGGCATTCAACGTGGCCCGCCTGGCGCAGGAGCACGGCGCCGAGGTGGTGCTCACCGGTGCCGGCAGGGGCATCCGGCTCACCGAGCGAGCAGCCCGGCGGCTGCCCGACCCGCCCGATGTGCTGCCGTGCGATGTCACCCTGCCCGACGAGATCGAGGCTGTGCGGGCCGATCTGGAGCAGCGCTGGGGCCGGCTCGACGGCCTGCTGCATGCCATCGGTTTCGCGCCGGCGAGCTGCCTGGGCGGCAACTTCCTCCACGCCCCCTGGGAGGATGTCGCCACGGCGCTGAACATCTCCGCCTACAGCCTCGCTTCGCTGACGTCGCCGATGGCGCCGTTGTTGGCCGAAGCGAAGGGCTCAGTGGTCGGGCTCACCTTCGATGCCAGCGTGGCCTGGCCGGTCTACGACTGGATGGGTGTGGCCAAGGCAGCCTTCGAATCAGCGGCGCGCTATCTGGCCAAGTCGCTCGGACCGCAGGGCATCCGGGTGAACCTGATCTCGGCGGGTCCCATCCGCACCATGGCTGCCAAGTCGATCCCCGGTTTCGCCGAATTCGAGGACGCATGGACCGAACGGGCGCCGCTGGGCTGGGACATCACCGACAGCGAGGCGGTGGCCCGCAGCACCCTCGCATTGATGTCGGACTGGTTCGGCGGCACCACCGGCGAGATCGTGCATGTCGACGGCGGCTACCACGCCATGGGCGCCTAAACCTGCACAGGCAGCTGCGCCCGCAGCGGAGGCGGCATCACCCGCTGCTCAGCTCAATCGCTGGAGTGTTTCTTCGCGCCCGAGGAATGCCAGGTAACTGCCTGCTCGCGGTCCAGTCTCAGATCCGAAAAGCACCTGATACACAGCTCCGAATACGAGTGCGGCATCCGAGCGCGGGTCGATCCCGACATCGCGGGCCGACTCGAAGATCTCGTCCTGAATGGCCTTGGCATCCCACTCGGGCAGATTCTTCAGTCGCTGCAAGCAATGGTCGAGGAAGTTGCGCTGGCGTTCGTCCAGCGCACTGCGCTGCCGCGAGGCCTCGGATGCATCGAGCATCTTGGCCACACCAGCGAGGTCGGGGCTGCTTGCCATCAGCCGTCGTGCAGTGGCCTCCTTGCGAGACAGCCACTCCAACTCTGCTGCAGACAGATCGACGCCGAGCGATGCGACGTGGTCTGCGAGCTGCATGTGAGGCTGCTGGGCGAGGCTCAGCACCGAGTCGAACGGCGGGCTGAACTCGGGCGCCGCCGGCACATCTGGCCCCAGCGATGCACGTGTCACCGAGTAGAGCTGGCTGTCGTTGGGGCGAGATTCGCTGCCGGCCGCGGATCGCCAGAGCCGCTCATACTCCACAAATGCCTTGGTGAGACTGGGTACGTCGAGGTCGAAATTGATCGAGCGCCGAGGCTGGGTTCTCAGCACGAGATAGCGCAGCAGTTCGGGCGGCAGCATCTCGACCAGGTCTGACGAGGTCATGCCGATGCCCCGCGACGAACTCATCTTGGCGCCGCCGAGCGTGAAGAACTCGTACGGCACGGGCACGGGCACCGGGCACCGCAGCACTTGGCGGGCGAGCGCGGAGGACACCTCGTGCGATCCGCTGGCCGCCATGTGGTCCTTGCCGGCACCCTCGATCGAGACGCCGAAGAGCTTCCATTTGGCGGCCCACTCCAGCTTCCACGGCAGCTTGCCGTTGCCGCCGAACGGGCTGATGCGGCCGCGGTGCCCGCAGCCCTCGGCCCAGGTCACCAGATCGGGCCTGCACTCGTACGCCACGGTCTCGCCGTCGTAATCGGAGGCGTAGGTGGTGCCGATGCGGCCGCACCGCTCGCAGATGGGCTGGAACGGCAGCCAGTCGTCTGAACGCTCGGCCCCGCTGAGCCTGAGGTAGATCTGCCGCACATCGGCCGCGGCTCGCAGGAAGGTGTCGATGACGTCGTCGAGCCGGCCAGACCGGTAGATGTCGCTCATGCGGTAGAACTCGACCTCGACGCCGAGCGTGGCGAACGGCCCGAGGGCGTCGTCGTCCGACGAGTCAGCGGCCTCGAACCAATGCCCGGTGAACTCGCCGAAGTACGCCTCCGCCATCGAAGCGCCTCGAAGACCCTCGGGCGCCGGGGCTGCCCACAGCGGCTTGCCCAGGTGCTCTACGAACTGCTTACCGGTGCCGTGCGGAATCTCGTCGACCGCGTCCATGTCGTCGCAGCCGTACATGAACATCGTGTCCAGACCGCGCTCTCGGGCCACCCGGGCCAACGCGTCGTGGATCAGCACGCCACGCAGCGAACCGACGTGCGCACGGCCGCTGGGCGTCTTGGAATCATTGATCACAACCTGCGGGGAGCAGCCGTCGAGCGCTTTGTCGATCCAAGTCATGATGTGGGGCCCTCGGCCGCACCGGGCCTCGCAACGAGCGGCGAAGCCTAACCAGCAGGGCCTAGTCAGAAGGGAGTGTGCCACTCCCGGGCCCACCCGCCGCGGTGGATTGTTCGTGAACGCTGGCGTCCGGCTCGCCGATCAGGCGGCGCAGCAGATCGTCCAGCGCAACGACCCCGAGCGTGCGCCCATGTGCATCGGCGACGACGGCGAGATGGATGCGAGCGCGCTGCATGCGGCGCAGTGCTTCATCGAGCGCCACGTCGGGGCCGAACTGCAGCATCCGGCGCACGAGGCCGCGGCCCGCGGGCTGGGTCGCAGCGACCATCCGGTCCGCTGCGGCGAGATCCGCGGCATCACGCTCGACGAACGCCGCCAGATCGTTGCTGTGCAGCATGCCCCGCACATCATCGGGACCACTGCCCAGCACCACCAGCCGCGAGTGGCCCGTCCGAGCGAACTGCTGCTCGACCGTGGCGATCCCATCAGCAAGGCGCGCGGCCGCGACTTCCCCCGCTGGCGCCATGACCTCGCTGATGGTGGTGGCTTCGAAACGCATCGCCCGTTCGAGCAGAGCCACGTCGGTAGGCGCAATATGGCCCTCGGCCAGCGAGTCGCGCGCCATGAGTGTCAGCTCGGCAGGAGTTGCCACATCGGCCAGTTCCGAGGTCGGCTCGACACGCAGCATGCGGGTCATGCCATTTGCCACCCATTGCAGCGCCCGGGCGATGGGGCGGGCCACATACAGGTAGGCAGCCATGGGCCGGGCGAGCACCAACAGGGTGCGCTCGGGCCCGATGAGCGCCAGGTTCTTGGGCACCATCTCGCCGAACACCATGTGCAGCACGGTCACAATGCCCAGCCCGATGCCGAAGCCGATGGTGTGCAGCACGGCGTCGGGGATCTCGACGATCCCGTGCACGGCGCTCTCGATCAGCCTGGCGATGGCCGGCTCGGTCAGGCGACCCACCGCCAGCGAGCACAGGGTGATGCCCAACTGCGCTCCCCCGAGCGTGGTCAGCACATCGGACTGCATGCGCTGCGCTGCCAGGGCCGATCGCTTGCCCGTCGCTGCGGCGCCGTCCACCACGGCGCGCTTCGCGCCGATGAGGCCGAACTCGATGGCGACGAAGGCGCCGTTGAACACGATGAGCACCAGACCCACCGCAATGGCCAGCGTGGTCATGATGCGCCGCCCCCCGCGTCAGCGTCGCCTTCTTCGGCCACCTCGGGCGGCCTGATGCGCACCTCGACCACACGGAGCCCATCGGTCTGCGTGACCTCGAGGCGCCAGCCGTTCCACATGGCAGCGGCTCCCACCGAGGGGATCTCGCCCAGGCGTTCCAGCACGAAACCCGCCAGCGTCTCGTAGGGCCCCGGCGGCACCGTCAGGCCTGCTGCCTCCTCCACCTCGTCGAGCGTGGCCGTGCCGGCAAGCGTGACCGGTTGGCCCGGCCGGCGAAAGGTGAGCACAGCGGGCTCGTCGAACTCGTCGGCGATGTCGCCCACGAGTTCCTCGGCGATGTCCTCGCGGGTGAGAATGCCGGCGGTGCCGCCGTGCTCGTCCACCACCACGCACAGCCGGCAGTCCGAGGCTGCCATGTCGGCGAGGACGCCATCGAGTTTGCGGCTCTCGGCCACCGCGACGACGGGCCGCATGATCGACGCCACGAGCGTGCGGTCACGCTCGGCCGCTTCGATGCTGAACACATCGCGGACTTCAGCGATGCCGAGCACGTCGTCAGAGCTTGCGCCGAGCACCGGGAATCGGGAATGCCCGCTGGTGCGCGCCAGTTCCACCAGCTCCCCGAGCGTTGCTGCAGCGCTCACGGCCGACATCGACGTACGCGGCGTCAGCGCGTCGGCGGCGTCCTTGCGACCGAGGCGCAGCGTTCGCACCAGCAGATCGGCCTGGGCGTCGCTGAGCGTCCTGCGGCGCGACGAGCGCACCACGTACTCCAGCTCGTCGCGGGTGCGCACGATGCGGAGCTCTTCGGTGGGCTCGAGACCCAGCCCGCGCACAGTGGCGTTGGCGATGCCGTTGAACAGCAGCGTGAGGGGCGCGGCGATGGTGCCGTAGAGGCGCAGGACCGGTGCCAGTGCGAGCGAGGTGCCCAACGGCCGCGACACGGCCAGGTTCTTCGGGAGCAGCTCACCGAACACCATCTGGAAGGCCGCGGCGAGCGCAATTGCCACCACAGCGACCACCCCGGCCGATGCCAGCGAGGAGCCCCAGCCGCCCAGCGTCCATTCGATCAACCGGCCCACGGTGTCCTCGGCGATGATGCCGAGTACCAGCGACGTCAGCGTGATGCCGAGCTGAGCGCCGGCGAGATGAAAGTTGAGCCGCCGCAGCAGCGACCGTACGCCGCGGGCTCGTCGTTGCCCTTGGCCGGCCAGAACGTCGACCTGCGAGGTGTCCACAGCGAGCAAGCAGAACTCGCCTGCCACGTACACGCCATTCAAGACGATGAGCGCGACGACGATCCCGAGTCCTGCGATGAGTCCCAGCGTCATGCCGGTGCCGTGCACCCCCGAGCGCCCCAGTGGCGTCGTCCACGGTACCCGCAAGCTCCGGCCTGCCGAACAGGGGCGCCGGTAGCCTCGCCGGGATGCGGGTGGCCCCACCCACTGCGCCCGCGGAGTCCGCCGCGCAGCCCGATCCCGACGCCGACTGGATTCGCGCCGACCCGTCGCTGAGCTGGATCCGGCGGCTCGGGCCATTGCTGCGGCACCAGCGGGCGCGCATTGTCACCGCGGTGATCGCCGCCATCTTGGCGACGGGCGCGGGAGCCATCGCTCCATGGATCGCCGGCTTGGCCGTCGACGCCGCAGTGACCGGTCTCGAAGGCGCCGGCTCGGGCGCGTTGTGGGCGTTTGTCATCGCCCTGGTGGGGCTCGGCGTCGCACGCGGCATCTTCACCTACGCCTACCGCTACGGGCTCTTCTCCATGGGCCACCGGGTGGAGTTCCAGCTGCGCACGCTGCTCTTCTCACACCTCAGCCGGCTGTCGTTCGCGTTCTACGACAGGGTGCAGACCGGCGAGATCATCTCCCGCTCCAACTCCGACATCCGCTCGGTGCAGATGTATCTGGCTTTCGCACCGATTGTGTCAGTGCAGCTCTTGAGCTTCGTGGTGGCGATCGCGGTCATGGCATGGATCAGCCTGCCGCTGACCGCCATCACGATGCTGATCATGCCCGCCGTTTACGTGCTGGGCCAGCGGCTGCGACGCATCATGTTCCCGCTGTCGTGGATCATCCAGTCACGCAACGCCGAGGTCGCCACCGTCACCCACGAGAGCGTGAACGGCGTTCGTGTCGTGAAGGCCTTTGCCGCCGAGGCCCGTCAGGTGGAGGAGATGGCCCGGGCGACCCAACGGCTGCGCTGGGCCAACATGCTGCAGCACAACACCAGGGCGCACTACACGCCGGTCGTAGAGAACCTGCCGAACTTGGCAATGGCGATGGTGCTGCTGGTGGGCGGTCACCTGATCATCGGCGACTCGCTCTCCGTGGGCAATCTGGCCACCTTCTACCTGTACATCCTGCTGCTGCAGGCGCCGTTCCGGTTCATCGGGATGCTGTTCATCTTCGGCCAGCGGGCCAAGGCGTCCGCAGAGCGCATCTTCCAGGTGCTCGATGAGCCGGTGCTCGTGGCAGACCGTCCCGGGGCCATCGACCTGCCGCAGCGCCCAGAGGCTGAGCCGCATGGCGAAGCCGTGGCCCGAGCGGCCCGTGAGCGAAGCGAGCATGAGCGGGAAACAACGCCAGATGGTCCGGTAGGTATGGAAGTGCGATTCGACGGCGTGCGCTTCGCCTACGGCACCGAAACGGTCGGGGGCGTCGCAGGTACTGCGAGCGCCGATAGCGATGCGCCGCTGGTTTTCGACGGACTCGACCTGCACATCGGCACCGGCGAGCGGGTCGCGGTCGTCGGGCGTACCGGCTGCGGCAAATCGACGCTCGCCCGGCTGCTGATGCGCTTCTACAGCCTCGGCAGCGGCACCATCTCGGTCGGCGGTCACGACGTGAACGCCCTCACCGGCGACAGCCTGCGCCGAGCCGTCGGCCTCGTGCCCGACGAGCCGTTCCTGTTCTCGGCCAGCATTCACGACAACATCGCCTACGCACGGCCCGATGCCGCCAGGTCAGATGTGGTCGCCGCTGCCACCGCGGCACAGGCCCACGACTTCATCAGCGAGCTCGACGAGGGTTACGACACCGTGGTCGGCGAGCGCGGCTACGACCTCTCAGGCGGCCAGCGCCAGCGCATCGCCATCGCACGGGCGATCCTCGCCGATCCCGCCGTGCTGATTCTCGACGACGCCACGAGCTCCATCGACGTGGCGCACGAGGCGAGGATCCACGAGGCACTCACCGAGCTGCTCGCCGAGCGCACGACCATCGTGATCGCTCACCGGCTGTCCACGATCAGCCTGGCTGACCGGGTGATCCTGCTGGACGGCGGGCGAGTTGCTGCCGACGGCACCCACGCAGAGCTGATGGCCACCGAGCCCCGCTATGTCGAGGTGCTGGCCGCGGGGGGCGACGCGAGCGATCCGGACCGATTCGCCACCGCCGACGGCACGCCCGGGAGCAGCAGATCATGGTGATGGTCGGCGGCCCCGGCCACATGGGGCCGACTGCGACACAGGCCAGCGCCGCGGCGGGGCTGCCGTTCGCCGGTGTGCCGACCGAGATGCAGGAAGGCGCGAACAAGCTGCTGGAAGCCGAGCCGGCCCACCCGGAGCCGGACGTCGACTTCGACCATGTGGCCGGAGGTGCCGGGGGCGGGCGGGCGCGCCCGTTCGGCCTGCGGAACATGCTGGTGCCGCACAGCTGGAGCGTGGGCCTGGCACTGCTGCTGCTCTGCCTCGAGACCACGGCGATGCAAGCGGTGCCGGTGCTCTTCCAGCAGGGCATCGATCGCGGCATCGAGGCGGGCGACCGCTTCGCGCTCAACATGGTGGTGCTGATCTTTCTCGGCGTGGTCGCAGTCAGCATCCTGCTCAGCCGGCTGCGTCAACGCCTGAACGGGCGCATTGCCGAACAGGTCATGTTCGACCTGCGGTTGCGCCTGTTCAGCCACTACCAGCGGCTCTCGCTCGACTGGTACACCACGGCCAAGTCCGGCGTGCTGCTCAGCCGCATGACCTCCGACATGGAGTACGTGGCGCTGCTCATCAACGAAGGCTTCGTGAACCTGCTGATCCAGGTGCTCACGGTGTGCGTCGTGACCGTGGTGCTGTTCACCTACAACCCGGTCTTGGCGGTGATCCTGCTCGTAGGGATCGTGCCGCCTTTGGTGGCGCTGACGCTGTGGTTCCGAGCACGCAGCGAGGCGGGCTACGGCGAGATCCGCGACCGCATCGCCGACGTGCTGGCCGACCTGTCCGAGAATCTGGCCGGGATCCGGGTGATTGCAGCCACCGGGCGTCGCCTGGAGAACGCAGTGCGGCACCGCAAGGTGACCGCTCGCTTCCGCGACGCCAACCTGTCCATGTCCCGGGTGCAGGCGATCTACGGGCCGAGCACCGAGGCGATCGGCATTGCCGCCCAGGGACTGGTGCTGGCAATCGGCGGGGCGATGGTGGTGCGAGGCAGCCTCACCGTCGGGGAGCTCGGCGCGTTCGTGCTGTATGTCACCAGGTTCTTCGCCCCGATCCAGCAGCTCGCGCAGCTCTACAGCACCTACCAGCAAGGCCAGTCCGGTCTCCGCAAGATCAGCGAGGTGCTGGCAACACAGCCGACCGTGCGCCAGCATCCCGATGCGGCTGAGCTGCCGCCGGTAAGCGGTCACATCCGGCTCGAAAACGTGTCGTTCGCCTATGACGACGATGCGGCCACCGCGGGCACTGCCGGCGACGGCAGCAACAGCACTGCCGGCGACGGCAGCAACAGCACAGCCGGCGACAGGGTGAATGGCGACGCAGACGAGTCGCGACGGATGCGAGTGTCGTTCGACCCACTGGGGATGGCGCCGACGGCGAATGGCGAGCACGCAGAGCGCAACGGCGCCGGCCAGCCACCCTTCGGCGATGCCGAGGGCGGCATTGCCGGCAGCGACGAGCCGTTTGGCGATGACCCGCCCGAGGTGCTGAGCGATGTCAGCCTCGACATCCGCCCCGGCGAGACGTTCGCCCTGGTGGGGCCGACGGGCGCGGGCAAGAGCACGATCGCAAAACTGATCATCCGCTTCTACGACCCGACAGCAGGCCGGATCACGATCGACGGCTGGGACCTGCGTGACGTCACGCTGTCGTCGCTGCGCAACCAGCTCGGCGTTGTTCCCCAGGAGCCGTTCCTGTTCCACGGCACCATCCGCGACAACGTGGCATTCGGCCTGCGCGACCGCGCCGGGAGCGAGGGCGACACCCAGCTCGACGCCGACATCGACGCGGCGATCGACCTGGTCGGTCTGCGCCGGTTGATCGACAGCCTGCCCGAGGGCGCGGACACCCAGGTACACGAGCGGGGCGTGTCGCTGTCGGCCGGCGAGCGGCAGCTCTTGGCGCTGGCCCGGGCGTTCGTGGCGCGGCCGAGGGTGATCGTGCTCGACGAGGCCACGTCCAGCGTCGATCTCAGCACCGAGGCCGAGATCGAGGGTGCGCTGGACCTGCTGCTGGAAGGCCGCACGGCGGTGCTCATTGCGCACAGGCTGGCGACGGCGATGCGAGCCGACCGCATCGCCGTGATCGACGAGGGTGGCGTGGTGGAGCTGGGCACCCACGACGAGTTGGTGGCGCTGGGCGGGCAATACGCCGGGATGTATGCGACGTGGGTGGCACACGCCGGCGAAGGCCGCCGCGGCGAGACGTGAGCGCTCGTGAGTGACGCCCAGCCTCTGCCTGCAGATCGGCCTTCAGCCCAGCCGACAGTCTCCCTGCGGAATGTGACCGCATCCTTGCGGAATGTGTCAGTCGTCTACGACGGCACCACCGTGCTGGGACCGCTCGACTGGCAGATCGCTCCCCACGAGCGGTGGATCGTGCTG
The DNA here is from genome assembly GCA_964484385.1 of uncultured Acidimicrobiales bacterium. Classification (GTDB taxonomy): domain Bacteria; phylum Actinomycetota; class Acidimicrobiia; order Acidimicrobiales; family Poriferisodalaceae; genus Poriferisodalis. Next base: position 71,714 of record CAZAFV010000004.1, on the reverse strand, counting down.
GGACCGAACGGATCGGGCAAGACCAGCCTCATCAAGATCCTGTCGCTCTACCGCTTCCCCACCACCGGCACGGTCGAGGTGCTGGGCGAGCGGTGGGGTGCCGTCGATGTGCGCGAACATCGGCGGCGCATCGGGCTGGCGAGTTCGTCGCTGCGCGATCAGTTCCGGCCGAACATCAGCGCCCTCGACATCGTGATGACTGCGCGCTACGCCGCGTTGGAGACGTGGTGGCACGCCTACACCGATGCCGACCGATCGAGCGCGCGGGCATGTTTGGAACGCGTGGGCGCCGGTCCGCTGGCTGCCCGGGCGTTCGCCACGCTGTCGTCGGGCGAACAGCAACGCGTGCAGCTGGCTCGCACGCTCATGGGCCGTCCGGAGCTGCTGCTGCTCGACGAGCCGACCGCCGGTCTGGACCTCGCGGGCCGGGAGCAGCTCGTGGCCAGTCTGGAATCGCTGGCTGCGGATCCTGAGACTCCGGCAACGGTGCTGGTGACCCACCACACCGACGAGATCCCGCCGTCGTTCACCCACGGGCTGCTGCTGCGCGACGGTCTGCCGCTGGCGTGCGGCCCTCTGGGCGACGTGCTCACCGCCGAGTCGCTGTCGGAGTGTTTCTCGCACAAGCTGAGGCTCGAACGGCGCGATGGCCGCTGGCTGTCATGGGCGGTGGACTAGCCAAAAGGGGGCCTGCGAGACTGGCGGCATGAGCGAGCACGCCAGCACAGGCATCACCGAAGGCACTCCGGAAGCGGCCGCGGACATCGAAGCGCGGATCACCGGCTACTTCGATGCCTGCACCAGCGGCAACGCGGCGGCAGTGGCGGGACACTTCACCGATGACGCCGTGGTCTACGACACGAACCATGCCCCAGTGCGAGGTGCGGCAACGATCGGGCGCTTCTGGTCGCGCATCGCCTCCAAGTGGCAGGGCGCGTCGTGGCACTGCGAGCGGCTGGTGACCGACGGCGACACCGCAGCGATCGAATGGAAGATGTCTGGCACGAGCGCAGCGGGCGCCGACGGCGAGGTGCCGTTCGCCGTGCGGGGCAGCGAGCACTACGACTTCGGCCCGCGCGACGGTTCCGGCGAGCGGCTGATCGCCGAGATCCGCCAGTACTGGACATTCGACCTCGAGCACCCGTCCAGCGAACTGGTCGACTACCCCTACGGCGAGCCTGACCGGCTCGGCAGCTGACAGCCCGTGAACGACCCGTCGCCGCGCCGCGACGCCGATGTCGAGGCAGGCGGCGACCTGCACCTCATCTATCCCGATGCCCAGCTCGCCGAGCGCAGCGCTGCGGCGGGAGCACTGCGACGGCTGGCACACGCGTTTGTGCGTCATCGCACCGACCCCGAGACGCTGGCGGAGATCGCTGCGTGGGCCGAGGCGACCGCCGGGCGGCTCGAAGCCGGCTCAGCACCGGTTCCGCGGCCGGCCGACTACTTCGCCCGTCGCTACACCGATCCTCGGCCCGCTGACGGTGCCGAAGTCATGGCATTCAGCGACCGAGCCTTCAGCGGACCCGCCAATCCCACCGCGATGGAAGTCGACATGCGCCGTGACGGCGACGGCGTGAGGGCACTGGTCACCTTCGGCGCTGCTTTTGAAAGCGCGCCGGGACGTGCACACGGCGGCTCGGTATGTGCCGTGGTCGACGACGTTCTGGGCTACCTCATGGTCTGCCTGGGTATCGCCGCCTACACCGCACGCCTGGAGATCGACTACCGGGGCGGCGTCCCCATCGACGAGCCGGTGATCTTCGCCGGGCGCGAAACCCGCCGCGAGGGCCGCAAGTCGCACGTTGAGCTCGCCGTGCGCGCAGCCAGCGCAGCACCCGACGCTCCCCCGCTCATAGAGGCCACCGGCCTGTTCGTCATCGTCACCGCAGATCAACTGGCCGACAACGGCTAAGCACAGACGACCGAGCTGCGGAGGCTGCAGGAGACTCGGCGACGTTGCGACCTGCCGGATCGCTGGTCGCTGAGGATCCTGCCGCCTCCGCTGCGGGCGCGCGTACCCCCTCAGCCAGTAGGCGAACGCAAAATGAGCTGTCCCAGCGGTTCGCCCACATGAGCCCGGCCCGACGGCAGCTCCCCCTCGGCAGCCTCGACATCCCAGACCATGACATCGTTGTCGAGCGTGTAC
>CAZAFV010000004.1:50767-69465 GCA_964484385.1 uncultured Acidimicrobiales bacterium | reverse complement strand
CTCCCCCTCGGCAGCCTCGACATCCCAGACCATGACATCGTTGTCGAGCGTGTACAGCAGGTATCGGCTGTCGGGCGCCCACGCCATGTCTCCGAGGTCGACGCCGATCTCGGGCGAGTGGCGACCCCAATCCTCGGCCAAGTCCACCACCACCACACCCGCTGGCGTGCCGTTGCCATGCAGGAGCCGCAGCGCGATGCGATTGCCGTCCGGCGACATCAATCCTTGCTCGCTCCATCTGTCCGGCGACGCCGCCTGCAGCTCCGCGGGCAGCTCCACTCGCCGCTCTGAGATCACCCCGGTGGAAATCGGGTAGCCCTCGCAGAACGTCGAGCAGTCCTGCGCCAGCTCGGCCTGGTCGTCGCGCTCGCCGAAGCGGCCCGACGCCTCTGCACAGATCTCCTCGCACCAGTCGTCGCGGCGATCTGGGCCCACAGTGGCGCTGAATGAGATGTCAGTGATCTGGCAGCCGTATTCCTCGCACTGCAGCCGAACAACATGACCATCGCCCACGGCGAGCACTCGGCCGGTACCGAGCTGCAGCGCTGCGTTTCGCCCGTCGAGCGCCATGACGCTGCCCGCCATCGACACGACGACGTGATCGCCGAGCGCCCCGTGCACGATCGCCTCGTTGGGCATCTGCACCGCCGAGCGGAACACACCGTCGGGGCCGACCACCCGGGCGAACAGATGCTCAGTGCCGCGCACCACGCCCACGATCCCGGGCGGGCTGTAGGCGGGCAGCACTTCGGCTACGTCTTCGGCGATGACTACGGTGTCGCCGCTGTCGATGTCCACCCGCAGCACGTCGCGCCTGATGCCCACCACGAGCGCCCCGTCGAGATCGACAAGCGTGTGCGGCAGGCCGGGCAATGGCACGAACCGTGCCTCGCCGGTCAGCAGATCGAGCTGGTACAGGAAGCCGCGGATGTCGCCCGTCGGGTCGCCGGCGAGCGTGGCGATCATCTCGGCGGCGGGACGTGCTGGCGGCAGCTCGCCGACGGCTGCGTCGAGCGCAGTAGGCGGTGGCAGTGTCGTGCGCGGCGGCTGCGCCGGTGCCGTGGTGGTGGTCGTCGTCGCGGGGGGTTCGGTCGTGGTGGTGGTCGGCGCCAGTGCGGCATCGGGCTCGCCGTTGCTGCGTACCCACGCCACGACCAGCGCAGCCACGGCCAAGGCCGCGGCGAGGCTTGCGAACACGGCCAAGCGCGGCGCCGACGACGGCCGTCGCTCCACCACCGTCTCCTGCACGCTGGCGAAATCGGCGCCGCCCTCCGGCAGGATCTCAAGGCCCTGCGGCGACTCCGGACCCTCGGGCGGTTCGGTCATGCTCACCGCTTCACATTCTGTGCCGCCCGCTGGGCGTGCGTTCCCCGATGGCCTCGAGCAAGGTACAGCGCGCTACCAAGACGTTGCGTTCTGGGCAAGTTCCCGGAACGGCGTAGCCGGATCGGGGCCGGGCTCTCTGGGGAGACCCAGCACCCGCTCGCCGAGGATGTTCCGCTGGATCTCGTCGGTGCCGCCGTAGATCGACGGCGCCGGCGAGAAGACCGCCATCTCCTGCAGCACACCTTCAGTCGCGGCCTCGTCGCCCCACAGCGTCATGTCCGCGCCGAGGATGGTGCTCGCGAGCGACCGGGCGCGGCGCAGGGCCGCGGTCATGCGCAGCTTCGCCAGGTTGCCCTCGCCGCCGGTGCGCTGGGATCGCTGCCGCCCGCGGATGGCGGAGAGCCGCATGAGCTCGATCTCGGTATGCAGCGCCGCGAGCTCCTGGCGAACGACCGGGTCGCGATCCCGGTTGCGAGCGTGGGCCTCCTCGCTGAGCTGATTGAACGTGCCTGGTCCCACTCCGCCGGCCGCGAGCGCGAGCCGCTTGCCGCGAAAGGAGCCGGCAGGCCGGTCAAGGTGACCGGCGATGGAGCCGGGATGCGCCGCTGCGAATGCGAGACCGTGGCTGCCGCCGATGCCCGCCCGCTCGACCATGAGCGTTGTATTGGTCACCCGCCAGCCGTCGTTCAGCTCGCCGATGACATTCGCGTGGGGGACGCGAGCCCCGTCGATGAACACCTCGTTGAACAGCGACCGGCCGGTCATCTCGCGCAGGGGCCGCACCTCCACGCCGTCCTGGTCCATCTCGAACGCGAACCAGGTGAGTCCGCGGTGCTTGGGCGCCTCCGGATCGGTGCGGGCGACGAGCATGCCCAAGTCGGCGTGGGAGCCTTCCGATGTCCACACCTTCTGCCCGGTGATGATCCACTCGTCGCCGTCGCGGATGGCCTTGGTCTGCAGCCCGGCGAGGTCGCTGCCCGCGCCCGGCTCGGAGAACAGCTGGCACCACGATTCGGTGCCGTCGAGGATGGCCGGCACGAAGCGCTCGATCTGTTCGGGTGTGCCGTGCTCGAGGACAGTGGGCGCGGCCAGCAGCATGCCCAGACCGGCCGGCGAGCCGATGGCGCCCGCGGCGCGAATCGCGTCCACCAGGACTCGTGTCTCGGCACGGCCCCAGCCCCTGCCGAACGGCGCAGCCAGCGTCGGGTTGGCCAGGCCAGCAGCAGCTAGCCGCGCCCACCATTCCCGCACGCTGGCTTCGGGATCCCAGTTGTCCGCGAGCCAGGCATCGAGCTCGGACCTGAGCTCGCCATCCGACGTTGCGCTTACAGATGCCCGCCGCTCGCTCATGGCGGCGAACCCTACCGTTGACCCCTGCTCAGGCTTCGGCTGCAAAGCGCAGGCTGCATCACGCTTCGGGCGCAAAACGAAGGAAGATTGCCGTGGTCGGGGCGAAGAAGAGGCGCCAGGCTTGCAGGATGCCGCCGTTGGGGCCACAGATCAGGCGCGTCTCGGTGCCGGCGGGCAGCTCGACGACCACTCTGGGGCTGAAGATCCACATCAGTTGCAGACGCAGCGTGTAGCTGCCTGGACGCAGTACGAAGTGCTCGGTCTGGTCGTCGCGGATCTGCCCGACTCGCTGGTTCTCAATGAGAACCTGGTAGCTGCGGATGGTGTCCCGGTAGTGATGGATGCGCTCCAGCACGAGTTCGGCGGTCGCCCCGTCGGGCGTGTCAGCCGCAGCGTCGGTCGCGTCGTCGTCATCGACAACTTCGGGCATTCCCAAGGGCGTGCGCGGGGCCTTGGCGTTGTGGTCGGCCATGCCGCGCCGCATTCGCTCCCATACCGAACGGCGCTCCTGCTCAGCCATCGGACCTCCCGTCGGGCGGCGCAGCGTCGAACGCACCGCCTCGCCCAGCCGGCGGCCCGCCTTCGGAGGCAAGCATCGCCTCGACAACAACCGCCACGCCATCGTGCTCATTGCTCGGAGCGACCCGGTCGGCCGCATCGTGGACCGAGTCGGGAGCATTGGACATCGCGACCGCCTGGCCGGCCCAGCGCAGCATGTCGATGTCGTTCAGCCCGTCGCCGAATGCCAGGACGTCTGCTGCGTCGAAGCCGTAGCGCTGACAGATGATCTCCAGCCCCGCTGATTTATTCACCCCAGCCGCCGCGATCTCTGCCATATCCAAACCCGACGGCCGGATCTCGGTGCCGAGCGGCATTTCTGAAGCGAGCTCGTCAATGAGCGTCAGCGTGTCGACGCTCGGCGCATGCACCAGCCACGTCAGGACAGGCCCGTCGACAGCGCTGAGCGCATCGTCGACGCGGTCAACGCTGATGTCTGCGAGCAGGTCGACGGGCATGACGGGAGCGAAGTCGTGCTCCCACACGTGCCGGCCGTCGGCCATGTCGAGCCCGAACCGCACGTCCGGCACCAGCTTGCGGGCAATCTCCGCCGCCTCGATGGCCTCGATGTGCGTCATTGCGCGATCGGCGATCTGCTCGCCCGCGACGGCGTCCATCACCACCGCACCATTGAGACACACCGCATAGGACACGCCCGACGCCTGGCGCACGACCGACTGGGCCTGCGGCCACGGGCGGCCGGTGGCCAAAGCAGTGACGACGCCCGCCGCGGCAAGTGCCCGCAGCGCCGAAGCAGTCCGCTCGGTGAGCACGCCATGGCGGTTGATCAGCGTTCCGTCAACATCGAACGCTGCCAGCCGCGGCAAGCCGGCCCGAGGCCGGGCCGGAGCGTTGCGCGGCGGTGTGGTCATGCCCTGCACGGTAGAGGGCCGGTGTGACACGCGGCATGCCTATTTCGGCCAAGCTCGCTCAGTCGAGATAGGCAGCCGTCGCAGTGGCGGTTTGCAGCAGCCGGTCAGTGTCACCGGCGGTTTCGAAGATCCGGGTGCGGGTCGTCACCAGGTGATCGGTGCGTGCGAGCAGTTCGCCGTCGACGCGAAACGGACCGCCGCGACCCGGCGCCAAGTAATGCACATCGGCGAACACACAGCGTGAGGTGCGCTCGCCGCCAGCCGCCATGCCGGCGAGGTGATTCGCCATGACCTCGGCGACGACGATCGACGCGCCCCCTTGCAGCGAGCCGAAGGAGTTGCGGATGCGGTTGTGCATCGGCAGCTCAATGCGCGGCTCGCCGGGCACTGGGGTGATCTGCAGGTAATCGTCGAGCGCGGGCCGAGGATCGAGCTCGTGGTCCTCCCGATAGTCCACCGTGTTCTCGCGCGCTGTGGAATCCACGACCGGCGTGTCGTCGCGCCGGGGCAGGCGCGCATAGGTACAGGTCGAGCGGGCAACCTCGGTTCCCGCTTCATCCGTCACCGAGGTTTCGGTGACCACTTGGTTCCGGCCGACTCGCAACGGCGTGCAGCGAGCGGTCACTACCTCGCCCTCGGCCCGGGCAGCCAGCACCGTCGACAGGTGCAGCGTGGCAGACCAGTCGGGCGTCACCTGCAGCACGGCGTGATGTCCCGCCACCGAGTCCACCAGCGTGGCTACGGCACCGAGCCGCAGCCAGCCTCCCTCGGCCAGAGGACCATCGGCGAGGTCGTCGAGGATCGGCATGGTTGCTGTCAGCGTGCCGTCACCCCTCATCTCATGGCTGAGGCGCAGGTGCCGGAGGATGTGGTTCTGCGGCGGGTACCGAGCGGGCGGCGGCGCTTCGGGGCTCATGCAGCGCGCTCGTCTGCCAGACGGCACAGGGCATCCCACAGCTTCTCCGTGGCATCGGCCAACTCGTCGTTCCCGCCGCCGTTGCCGATGACGAAATTGGATACCTCGCGTCGCTGCTCGTCGGTTGCCTGGGAAGCCAGTCGCGCCTTGGCATCTTCGGAGGTCATGCCGCGCTCGATGAGCCGCTCCAGCCGTACGTCGGGCGGCGCCTCGACGGTGACCACGATCTCATAGGGGAAGCGGGTGTTGCGGCCCAGCGTGCTCTCGGTGAGCACGGCCATGTCGAGCACGACGACGTCGGTTGTGCCAGCCGCCCCGATGGACTCGATCCGCTCGTCGAGGAGCTCGTTGATCGCCGGATGGCTGATGTCGTTGAGAGCTGCGAGCTCGTCGGGATCGTTGAACACGATCGATGCGAGGGCAGGACGGTCGATGCCGCCGTCGGGACCGGCCAGTTCGCTGCCGAATCGCTCGAGCACGGCCTGTACCGCCGACCCACCGGGAGCGACGATCTCGCGGCCCAAGGCATCGACATCCACCACCGCCGCTCCGTGACCGGCGAGCAGCCGCGCCACAGTGCTCTTGCCTGCGCCGATGCCGCCTGTCAGACCGACGATCAGCACCGCGCCCCCTGTGCGCGCCTCAGCACTGCCTTCGCCCGAGCGCCGATCCGCATCGCGCTCAGGCGGCGCGGCGGCTCTCGGCGTCGGTCGGCGGTCCGGCGAATGCCTGGGCGATGTCCATCCACCCAGTTGCCAGCGGGCCGGTGACCGACAACCCGGTTTCGGTGTGGTGTCGCCGCTGGGTGACCGCGAGGCAGAACTCGTAGGCGTCGCCGCTCACCCTGTCGGCCGCATCTTCGGGACCCCACGTCCACACGTCCCCGCTCGGGGCATCCAGCTCGACCCGTACCGGACCCTCAGGTACCTCAAGGCCCCGGTTCGCGTAGCTCCAGCCGCGCGTGCTTACCCCGATGTGGGCAACATGGCGAAGGCGATCGGTGCGCGGCAACTCCCTGCCGTGAGTGTCGGCCACGTCATGCCCGTGCGACCAAGTCTCCATGAGCCGGGCGGTCACGAACGACAGCGCTCCCATGGACGGTCCGAACCAAGGAATCCGGTCCTTGGGATCGAGCGGGCGCACGGCGTCCAGCATCTTGGTGCGCTCGGCACAGAGCCAGTCCCAGATCTCCGCCCCGGACATGGAGGCGAAGTCGAATCCGGCTGCGGTGTGCAGATCCATCTCGCCACGCGAGGCAGCGGCCTTGAAGTCGTCGAAGTGCTCGGGATCGACAACGGCCACCGTGGCCACCCAGTCGGTCATGCCCAGATGCACCATGGTCTCGCGGCTGTCCCAGCCCTCTGCGGGCGTAGGCAGGCGCCACTGTTCCTCGCTGAGGTCGCCGACCACGTCGCCGAGCGCGTCGTTCTCTGCCTGAAGGTCGTCGCAGATGCCGTCCATGGGTGGGGACACTACCCGCACGGCTCAGAGCGATTCCGTGGTTGCCGCCTCACCCATCGAAACGGGGGACGTGACAGCGGCTGACTATGTTGCGCTCGATGAACAGCTCAGCAGACAGCGAGAGCCCCGCAGTCGACGATGCGCCCGTGCTGTGGCGGCCTGATGCCCAGCGACGTGTAGGGACCCAGCTCTGGCAGTTCGCCGAACAGGTCGGAATCGGGCTCGACCGGAACACCTACGCGGATCTGCACGCGTGGTCCGTGCAGCATCCAGGGGCCTTCTGGCGCGCCGTGTGGGAGTTCTGCGACGGCATCGGCGAGCTCGGTCCCAACTTCGTCGCCGCAGGGTCGCAGGGCGACGCCGCCTCGACAGCAGGTGGCGCGACGCCAGGCCCTGGTCTGGAGTTCTTCGCCGGCTCCAGCCTGAACATCGCCGAGCACTACCTGCGGCCCGTCACTGCGGGCGGGCCACACGCCGACGACACGGCCCTGGCGTTCATCGGCGAGGACGCAGCGCAGCTGACGATGACGCACGGCGAGCTGCGCGCCGAGGTGGCAGCGTGCCAGCGGGCGCTGGCGGCCGACGGAGTCGGCGTGGGCGACCGGGTGGCCACGATGCTCCCCAACGGCCCCGAAGCGCTCATCGTGTTCCTGGCCACGGCGTCGCTGGGCGCCGTGTACTCGTCGGTCAGCCCCGATTTCGGCATCGACGGCGTGCTCGACCGCTTCGGCCAGATCTCCCCGACCGTCATGGTCGCCGTCGACGGCTACTACTACAACGGTGTGCGCCATCACACGGCCGGCAAGGCGGCCGAAGTGGCCGCCAACCTGGGAACGACGGGTGCGTCCCTGCGGCGGCTCGTTCTTGCTCCGTACGACCGCAGCGCACCCGCTCCATCAGGCGATGTGTCGGGATCGGCGACATCGTGGACAGAGTGGCTGACGCCTCATCGCGTCGCCAGCGGCGACGACCTGACCTTCGAACGGCTCGGCTTCGACCAGCCGGTGTACATCCTCTACTCGTCTGGCACCACTGGGAAGCCGAAGTGCATCGTGCACCGGGCGGGCGGCGCGCTGCTCAAGCTGTGGAGCGAGCAGCGGCTGCACTTCGATGTCCGGCCCGGTGATCGTGTCATGTACTTCACCACCACCGGCTGGATGATGTGGAACTGGCTCGTCGCGGGGCTGGCCAGCGGCGCATCGCTGGTGCTGTACGACGGGTCGCCGTTCCATCCGAGCCCGGCGCGGCTGTTCGACGTGGCCGACGACTGGGGCGTCACGCTGTTCGGCGTCAGCGCCAAGTTCATCGAGGGCGCCATGAAGGCCGGTCTGCGGCCGGCGCAGACTCATGCGCTCGACACCGTGCGCACGATCTCCTCCACCGGTTCTCCCCTGGCGCCCGAGGGTTTCGACTGGGTGTACGAGCAGGTGAAGGCCGACGTGCACCTGGCCTCGTTCTCCGGGGGCACCGACATCTGCGGCGGATTCGTGATCGGTGACCCGACGGGCCCGGTCCGCCGCGGCGAGATCCAGGCGGCTGCGCTCGGCCTCGACGTCGACGTGGCCGATGCCGACGGCGCGTCGCTCGGCGCGGGCACGCAGGGGGAGCTCGTGTGTCGCAACGCCTTCGTGTCCATGCCGCTGCGCTTCTGGGACGACCCCGGCGACGCGCGCTACCGATCCGCGTACTTCGAACGCTTCGAGGGTGTGTGGCATCACGGCGACTTCGCCGAATGGACGCCCAGCGGCGGGATCATCATCAGCGGGCGATCCGACGCCACGCTGAATCCTGGCGGGGTGCGCATCGGCACCGCCGAGATCTACCGCCAGGTCGACCGGATCGACGAGGTGCTCGAGAGCGTCGTGATCGGCCAGCAGGTCGCGACCGACGAAGGCTCGACAGCCAGCGCGGACACCCGGGTGGTGCTGTTCGTGAAGCTGCGCGACGGCGTGACGCTCGACGACGAGCTGATGGGCCGGATCCGCTCGCAGATCCGTTCGGGGGCATCGCCTCGCCACGTGCCCGCAGTGATCGCCCAAGTGCCGGCAATCCCGCGCACCCGCTCAGGGAAGCTCGTGGAGCTGGCGATTCGGGACGTCGTCGAGGGCCGACCGGTGGCCAACGTCGAGGCCATCGACGACCCCGACGCGCTCGACCACTTCGCCGATCATCCCGCACTGGAGGCTTGACGGCGTCCACCATGGTGCTGGGTCGGTCAGCCCTGTCGAAGGAGGCCCGGCACATGATCTTCGCCAAGCCCGTAGCGATCTATCTCAAGCTGGTCGCCGCCGCTGTGGTGGTGAACTTCTTCGTGTTCCCGTTCTACGGACCCGGTGACGAACCCGGCGATCCCGCAAACCTCGATGTGTGGAACGTTCTCGACTGGTTCATGGCAGTCGCACTGGCACTGGTGCTGCTCACCACATGGCAGCGGCGGTCGGCGGCCAGCTTCCACGATCGCGGCGCCCGGGCCATGTTCATCTTCGCTGTCGCCGTGACGATCGCCTTCGTCCCGAATTGGTTTCGGGCGATGGTCGACGGCGGCGACAACTTCACGATCTGGCACCTCATCGACACCGCCTTGCCGATCCTGCTGTGGATGGAGGGGCACCGCCTCTGGAAGGCCTCCTAGCCCCTCCAAGGACGCCTAGAACAGCGATTCGTCGGTGCGGCGCAGACCTTCGATCACCAGCACTGACGCAGCCGTCGCGGCCATGAGCACGACAGCGAGCGCCATGGCCTGACCCCGCAGCGTCTCCCCCGGCGTGCCGAGCAGCCGGAACAGCGCCAGCGGCGCGGTGAGCGTGTCGGGCCGCCGAGGCAGGAACGCCGTCGCACCGAACTCGCCCAGTGATACGGCGAAGGCGAATGCCGCACCTACCGCCACCGCTCGGGATGCAATCGGAACGTCGACCTCACGACGAGTGCGCAACGGCGAGGCACCGAGCACCGATGCCGCTTCCCGCAGCCGGTCGTCGATCGAGCGCAGCGTCGGCACCAGCGTGCGGACGACGAACGGCATCCCGACCAGGGCGTGCGCTACAGGAATGATCCACCACGCCGTGCGGAACTCGAGCGGAGGCGTGTCCAGCGCCAGCAGCATCCCGAGCCCCACGGTCACGGCGGACACGCCGAGCGGCAAGGTCAACCCGAGATCGAAGAGACGCCGGAGCCAGCTCGCGCCGGCCGTCGCGGCATGTGCCCGACCCCCTACGACCACGAACGACGCCAATGCGCCGACGCCGGTGGCAACCAAGGTCGCGAGCACGGCGAATCCCAGCGAATGGCGCAGCGCGGCGAGCGCGGTCGTCGGCAGCATCTGTACGCGATCGGCCAGCGCGGCGAAGTTGGCGACGCCGTATCCGCCACCGGTCGCAAACGACCGCTCCACCAACGTGATGATCGGCGCACCCAGCAGCACCACGGCCACGACGGCATTGACAGCGATCACACTGCGGCGCCGCCGCGGTGCCGTACGTCCGGGCGCCCGCCGAGCCACTGCCCGGCGTCGCTCGGCCACGCCCGCCAACGCGACCAGGGCCGCAACGGCAACGAGCTGGCACAGCGCCAGCGCGGCGGCAGTTTCGAAGTCGAGCCGCGTGATGGCGTATCGGTAGATCTCGGTCTCGACGGTGGCGCGTGTCGGGCCGCCGAGAATCAGGATCACCCCGAACGACGTGAACGAGAACAGGAAGGTGACAGCCGCGGCCGCGGCGACGGCAGGCCGCAGGAGCGGCCAGGTCACATAGCGGAACGCGCGCAGCGGCGTCGCGCCGAGCACGGCCGCCGCGTCAGCGTTGCGCCCGTCCAGGCCAGCCCACCACGAACCCACTGTCCGCACCACCACGGCGTAGTTGAAGAAGACATGCGCCAGCAGGATCGCCCACACGGTGTGGTGCAGCGACAAAGTGCCGCCGTCGAGACCGAAGCGATCGAAGACTGCTTCGAAGGCACCGGCCACGACCACTGTCGGCAACACGAAGGGAACGGTGATCACGGCACGAACGACCCGCCGCGTCCTCGGTCGCAGCCGTGCCAGCGCTGCCGCCGCCGGAATGCCCACTGCGAGGGTGAGGGCGGTCGATGCGACGGCCTGCCAGACGGTGAACCACATCACCCCGCGAATCGAGGAGCGCCCCAGCAGATCGCCGATGCTGTTGAGCCCGTCTGCCACCACGGTGAGCACCGGGTAGGCGAAGAACACCGCCAGGAACCCGAGCGGAGCTGCGGCGGCGAGTGCCCAGCCGAGCACTGCCGCCACTTGGCGCCGCCGCGGCGGCCGGGCCACCGTCACATTGCCCATCGCCTCGGCCAGTGGACGGGAAGTGCGCTCAGCGCAGCACGATCTCCACCCACCGCTCAGTCCAGGTGTCGCGGTTGGCCTCGATCTCCGCCGGGTCCAGCATCAGCGGGTTCTCAGGCACCGCGGTGTGCTCGACGAACTCGGGCGGGAGCATCGCACTCTCGATGACGGGATACACGAACATGTTGAGCGGAACGTCGTTCTGCCACGTCTCGCTCAGCATGAAGTCGATGAGCGCCTGCGCTCCGGCCTCGTTGTCGGTGCCCGACAGGATTCCTGCGAATTCGATCTGGCGGTAGCACGACTCGGTGATGACGCCCGTCGGCGCCTCGTCGGTCGGCGGATCGGCGTAGATCACCTCTGCCGGCGGGCTGGAGGCATATGACACGACGACGGACCGTTCACCACCTCCTGAAGTGAACTCGCCGTAATAGGCGTCTTCCCAGCCGGCGGTCACCGTCACGCCGTTAGCCCGGAGATCCTCCCAGTACAGCTCCCAAGACTCGCCGAATGCGGCGATGGTGGCGAGCAGAAACGCCAGGCCCGGTGACGAGGTCTCGGGATGCTGTACGACGAACTGATCGGTGAAGTCGGGATGCACCAGGTCTTCAAGCCTGTCCGGCACCCTCGGCACGGCGTCCTTCCAGTAGTTCACGCACACATCGCCGTAGTCGACTGGTGTGACCCGATGACGAGGATCGAGCTGGAGACTCTCGGGCACCCCCGCCAGTGCTGGCGACTCGTAGCTTTCGAAGATGCCAGCGTCGAGGCCCCGCTGGAGGAACGTGTTGTCCATGCCGAACAGGACGTCGCCCAGCGGCGCGTCCTTGGTGAGGATCGCCTCAGCAACGAGTGTGCCGGCGTCGCCGACCTCGAGCAGTTCCACCGTCACGCCGGTCTGCGCCGTGAATTCCTCGAGGGTCCCGTCGGACAGGTTGAACGAGTCATGGGTGATCAGCGTCACGGTCGTTCCGTCGATCGACGGCGTCTCATCGGCCGGTTCTGCGGTTTCCGGGGCTGTCGCCGACGGAGACTCCGTCTCGGGCGGTGGCGCCGGAAAATCTGTCTCGGGGACATCGCCGCCGCCGCAGGCTGCGACCAGCAGCAAGGCGGCTGCGACGGCAACAGCGAGTCGGTACGGCTTACGCACTCGGTGGGTGGTCATGTGCTTCCTCCGCTGGCATTACCCAGATCAGGTTCTCGGGTCGGCGACGGCACTGCTGTCGCCCTCTCAGCCCCATGGGCTCCCCGGTATGTGTTGTCGCCGTCACCCTACCGTGCGGTGCCGTAGGCCAGCCTGAGAACCTGCCTCAGAACCAGCGCCGCGAGGTATGCAGGGGTGTCAGCACCGGCGCCGTGGAGATGAGGTCCAGCAGCTCCAGCTGGTCCTCGCTCAGATAACGGGTGCGGCCCGCGACCTCGGCAAGCGGTCGCAGGGCGATACCGGTGGAGTGCACCCCCACCATGCATCCCGACGTGCCCTCCATGAGCACTTCGACTGCACGAGCCCCGAGCCGGCTGCCGAGCAGCCGGTCGGCCGGCGTCGGCGGCCCGCCTCGCTGGATGTACCCGAGCACAGTCGTACGTGTGTCATAACCGGTGCGTTCCGCCAGCAGATCACCGACGAACTGACCCATGCCGTCGAGGACCCGGTTGCCCCATTCGTCGGTGCCGGTGTTGGGCGCCTCGACGCTGCCGTTGGGAATCGCGCCCTCGGCGACCACCACGATGGACGCATTGCGGTCGCGGTGATGCCGTGCAATGAGGCGCTCGGCGATCTCGTCGATGTTGAACGGCGCTTCGGGGACAAGGATCGCAGCGGCGCCCCCGGCGATGCCCGCACCGGCCGCTATGTGCCCGGCTTGGCGGCCCATCACCTCGAGCACCATGATCCGGTTGTGCGATTCGGCGGTGGTGTGCAGCCGGTCGACCGCCTCGGTGGCGACTCCCAGAGCCGTGTCGAAGCCGATGCAGACATCGGTGCCCTGTACGTCGTTGTCGATTGTCTTGGGGACGGCGATCACCGGGAACCCGGCGTCGGAAAGCCGTCCGGCCGTGATCAGCGTGCCGTCGCCGCCGATCGTCACCAGCGCGTCCACGCCGTCGCGCTCGAGCTGTGCTATCAGCGGCGCCGCGCCCTCGGTTTCGAGGCGACGGCTGCTGCGAGAGGTACCGAGCATCGTGCCGCCCCGCGGCAGCACACCCCGCATCGCCTCGGAATCCAGCTTCACGCTGTCTCCGTCGAGCACGCCGTTCCAGCCGCGCCGGTAGCCGATGACGCTGCGGTCCAGCTCGTGTCCGGCTGCCCGCACGACCCCCCGGATGGCCGCGTTCAGGCCTGCGCAGTCGCCCCCGCCGGTGAGCACCCCGATTCGCACGGGCTCAAGCTAATCGCAGTGCCCAGCAGCACCGGCTGCGGTCGAAGGCGTCGAGGGCGGGCCTTCTGATCGAGGGGGTTCAGGCGGTGACGAGCACCCCGGCAGCTTCGAGCTGGTCGAGCCGTTGGTTGTCATACCCGAGCAGCCCGCCGATGACGTCACGGTTGTCGGCTCCGCGGGCCGCGACATGGCCGTCGGTGCCGATGCCTGAGCCGAGCGCCGGACGTGCGGGTACGGCGAAGCCCGAGGCGGTGTCGGCCAGCAACCCGCGATGCGTAGCCCAATCGGTTCCCGCCAGCTCGGTGAGGGAACGCATCTCGGCCACGCTGAACGGAGTGCCCGCTTCGATGGCTTGCCGGAAGTCGTCCACGTCGGCGAAGCCTGCCGCCCACTGGGTCATCTCGTCGTACAGCTCGTAGCGGTTGGCCATGCGGGCTGCAGGAGTGGCGAATCGAGGATCATCAGCCAGCTCGGGTCGGCCCATCGCCTTGAGCAGGTCGTCGAACCACGCTGCGGGGTTGCCGGCGATGGCCCACACCCGCCCGTCGGGCAGCACCAGGATCGGGCATTCGTGGGCGAGGCCTGCGTTGGGCCCGTCCCAGCCGCCCGCCAGCTCCAGTGCCGACCACTCCTGGATGTACACCATCGCTTCCACCATGCACACGTCGATGTGGCCGCCCCGGCCCGTCCGTGCCGCCTTCACCAGCATGGCGTTGACGGTTGCGGCCGCCGACATCGCTGTCACGATGTCGCCCACCACCAGCGGCGGGTTCTCAGGTCGGGCGCCGGTCTCGCGGACGGCGTAGTCGATGTAGCCCGACTCCATGTGGCCGACAGGTGCGTATGCCCGCTTGTCGGCCCACGGTCCGGTCTGGCCGAATCCGGTGACCGAGCAGTACACGAGTGCGGGGTGTGCGGCGCACATCTCGTCGGGCCCGAGCCCGAACTTGGACATCACGCCGGGCCGGTAGTTCTCCACCACCGCGTCGCAGCGGCCGACGAGTTCCCGCACCAGCTCCGGGGCCCCGGGCGCCCGCAGGTCGATCGAGCAGAAGCGCTTGCCGGCGTTCTGCTGGGAGAAATACGGGTTGACGTCACCCGGGACATAGGGCGGGAACGTCCGACTCAGATCGCCGTCCGTCGGCTCGATCTTGATGACCTCTGCACCCATGTCGGCCATCATCCGGGTAGCCAGCGGCCCCGCCACCACACGCGTGAAGTCCAACACCCGAACTCCCTCAAGCGGCCGCTCCCCCGCCTTGTCCGCGCTGCTGTCGCTCATAGCGCCGCGAATTCTGGCACGGCCTTGTGAGCGTTTCAGAGCCGACCCGGCAACCGCGATGAGATGCACTCATGGGGCTATGTTCCGCTGTGCTGTCATGAATCGAACTGCGCAATCGCCTCATCTGCTTGGCGCGTCCTGCCGACGTCATGGAGTTGTGCTCGCCTTGACGGCGGCATGTCTGGCTGCGGTGTCATGCGCGGCTGACGCGCCGGACGCTGTCGCCGGCAGCGTCGCGCCGGTGACCTCGTCCCCGTCTGTCACGGTCACGACGGTGTCGCCAACGATGGCGACGACGACAACGCCGGCCGTATCGGAGCCTCCGACATCGACGACGTCGATGGTGCCTGCAACCTCGGAACCGACGCCCACTACGACCACGGCCGCCGCTCCCGATGTCGTCGAGCTGAGGACCGAGTTGGACTTCATCATCGATCCTGATCGGCCCGATGATGAGGGGCCGATCGAGTGGGTGATCGGAGAGAATGTCGCTCCAGGACTGTGGCAGTGGTCGGATCGCTCGGCGTCGGATTGCATCTACTTGGTCATGACTCCGGCAACGATCCTCGATGAACCACGGATTAGTGGCAGCTGGCTGGATCAACTTGTTCATCTCGATGCGCATGAACCGGTGGCCCTCCTGCGGGGCGAAAGGTTGCTTGGCTACAGCGACGTCGACGATGCCTCGAAGATCATCGCGGGCACCTCACATCCGAACTGCTTCCTGGAGTGGACTGCGGAGAACGACCGGCCAGAGGCGGAGATTCTTCTGGAGCGGTATGGCGAACGAAACGACGATGACGAGTCCGCGTGGTCGTCGAGCTGGACCTGCCACGCACACGCAGGTCCCGAGCCAGTGGACCGACTCGACTGGACTGGCGAATTCGGCTCATCGCATCCGGAAGTCTCGTGCGAAGTCGGCGTAGGGATATTGCCGGGTTGGTGGCAGTGGGCCGAGCAGTCGGCGTCGGAGTGCATCTACGTCGTGGTCGACACGGGCGACGAGCTCGACCAAATGCTGCATCAGAGTCAGTCCCGACGTGACGCGCGCAGCCCGATCCTGCTGCGCGAGGGCGAGATCGTGGAGGGTTATTCCGACAACAAGGACGAGTTCTCAAGCTTCACGGCGGCAACCAGCTACCCGGTGTGCTTCCTCGAACACATCGCACCCGAAGACCAGCCGTCAACTTGAACAGGTCGGTAGGTGCGTTGCGAGCGTGACGAGATAACGCTCGTCGCCCCGAGGTGACGCAACGCCAAAAGCATGTGCCTCAGATGACCCCGGGGGTGGGCGATACAGGAGTCGAACCTGTGACCTCTTGCGTGTCATGCAAGCGCGCTAACCAACTGCGCCAATCGCCCGAAGGGCGATGCAAGCTAACGCAGCGCCCTGAGGGCGACTCACGCTAGCACCCTGCCCATCTGGCTCGGCCGACGCCTTCAGCCTGCTCGGGGTCCGCCGGGCCGGCGAGGCGGAGACCGGATTCGAACCGGCGTACACGGCTTTGCAGGCCGCTGCCTAACCACTCGGCCACTCCGCCCGGGTCTTCGCAGGGTAGTGGTCTGCCCCCCGAATGACGGCAGCATTTCCAGCGCCGTACGCCGCGGCGCGCCGATAGCCAGACGGTGCCGCGCAGGCCTTGCTCCGCCGTCAGGCAGCCCTGCTCCCATACACTCGGCAGCCAAGGCAGTTCGCCGTGTGGCCCCACTGCCCAGCGTTGTCGCAGTTCGCGTAGCTGGCAGCGCAACCCTTGGGCCACGACCTTCGAAAAGACCCCCGTGACAACATTCAGTGAACTAGGCGTACCCGAACCCCTCTGCGACACCCTGGCTGACCAAGGAATCACCGAGCCGTTCGCCATCCAGGAATTGACCATCGGCGAAGCACTCGCCGGCCGGGACGTCTGCGGCAAAGCCAAGACGGGCTCGGGCAAGACGCTGGCGTTCAGCCTGCCCATGCTGGCGCTGACGCCGCGTGCCGCCGACGGCCACCCCACCACCCTCATGCTCACGCCGACCCGCGAGCTGGCGAACCAGATCGCCGCCGTGGTCGAGCCGCTGGCCAAGGCAGCTGACCTGCGGTCGATCGCCACTTACGGCGGCACCAATCTCGATCGGCAGATCGAGCTGCTGTCGGGGGGCATGGACGTCGTCATCGCCACCCCCGGACGGCTCATCGATCTCATCGACCGTGGTGCGGTCAACGTGTCGGGCATCCAGCGGGTGGTGGTCGACGAAGCCGACCGGATGGCCGACATGGGGTTTCTGCCCCAGGTCGAGTGGGTGCTGCGTCACATCGACGGCCAGCATCAGACGCTGCTGTTCTCGGCAACGCTCGACGGCGTGGTGGACACGCTGGTCAAGCGGCACCTGCGAGACCCGGTCTTCCACGAAGTCACCGAACGCGAGGTGACTGTCTCGGAAATGGGGCACCTGTTCCTTTCGGTGCACAAGATGGACCGGGTACGGGTCGCCGCCCGCATCATCGAGGCGAACGGGCGCACGCTGCTGTTCACCCGCACGAAGCGGGGCGCCGACCAGCTCACTCGTGAACTGCGAGAAGCCGGGGTGCAGGCAGGCGCCATTCACGGCGACCTGCCCCAGGTCAAGCGGGAGCGTGCGCTCGCCAACTTCGCCAAGGGCAAGCTGACTGCGTTGGTGGCTACCGATGTTGCCGCCCGCGGGTTGCACATCGATGAGGTCGACGTGGTGGTGCATTACAACGTGCCCCCCGAGCACAAGACCTACCTGCACCGCTCCGGTCGGACGGCTCGCGCAGGCCGCAGCGGCACCGCCGTGACCATGTTCCTGTGGGACGAAGAACTCGAGGTGCGCCAGCTGCAGCGCCGGCTCGGCCTGCGGTTGCGGCTGCACGATGTGTTCTCGAACGACGAGCGTCTCGACGATCTCGCGGCGTTCGCGGCCAGCGGCGACAACGCCAGCCGCTGAAATTCCCTTTAGACGGGCCAGAAGCGACCGGTACCCTTGCCTATCCAGCGGCAATCTGGCCGCTGGAACCCGGCCTCCGGAATCGAAGGCCCAGGACGAAGGCTCAGCTGTGGACAGTGCGAGGCGCGCAAGCGCCCCGAACGACGATGCGGCGGCCTGGCCGCTGCCCGCCTCGGGTGCATGGCACCCGGGCCTCGGCGCGGCCGGGCGGCAGTTCTTCGAGCTGTCGCCGGATCGGCCGTTCACGCTGGAAGGCGGCGGCGTGCTCCACAAGCCGGTGCTCGCGTATGAGACCTGGGGCGCACTCGATGCTGACGCTTCCAACGCCGTGCTGGTCTGCCATGCCCTGACCGGCGATGCGCACGCTCATGGCGCAGCGCACCCGCCCGCTCAGATCACTGAGGGCTGGTGGAACGACTTCATCGGCCCCGGCCGCCCGCTCGACACCAACCGCTACTTCATCGTGTGCGCGAACGTGCTCGGCGGCTGCCAAGGCAGCACCGGCCCGTCGTCGTTGAACCCGTCCACCGGCGAGCGCTACGGGCCCGACTTTCCCGTGGTCACCAACCGCGACGTCGTGCGTTCGCAGTGGGCGCTCGGCAGGCACCTCGGCATCGACCGCTGGCTCAGCGTCGTCGGCGGCTCGATGGGGGGCATGGCCGTGCTGGAGTGGGGCATCACCTACCCCCAGCGGGTCGGCTCGCTGGTCGTAATCGCCGCGTCAGCGGAGGCATCCGCGCAGCAGATTGCCTGGAGCAAAGTCGGGCGGCAGGCGATCTATGACGACCCGAAGTTCAGGGGCGGTCGCTACTACGACGCGCCCGACGGCGACGGGCCCCATCGTGGTCTCGCCAATGCACGGCGGATCGCGATGATCCACTACCGCTCCGGCGACGAGTTCGATCGCCGCTTCGCCCGCCACAGCGAAGACCCGGTGCTGCCGCTGCGCCTCGAGCAGCGCTTCGACGTCGAGAGCTATCTCGACTACCAAGGAGCGAAGTTCGTGCCTCGCTTCGACGCCAACACCTACCTGGTGCTCAACAAGATGATGGACCTGCACGATGTCGGGCGGGGCCGCGGCGGCATCGATGCAGCGCTCGCACGCATCGTGGCGCCAACCATGGTGATGAGCGTGCGCACCGATTTCCTGTACCCACGACCCCAGCAGCTCAGGATTGTCGAGGCGCTGCGCAGCCGGGAGGCCATGCGAGTCGAGCACGTCGACATCGACAGCGACAACGGCCATGACGGCTTCCTCACCGAGCCCGACCAGACCGGCCCGCCGATGGGCGAGTTCATCGAC
>CAZAFV010000004.1:36866-50757 GCA_964484385.1 uncultured Acidimicrobiales bacterium | reverse complement strand
GCGGAAACGGTCTACGACGCCATCCGCGCCTGCGGCGCGCGGCCCGCCGGGAGCTACCCGTTGATCGCCGGCGGCACCGCGCTGCTGGCCGATGGGCATGCCAACGTGCCGTCGGAAGCCGTGGGCTCGGGCCTTGGCGTGTGGTGGCTGCTGGTTGCGGTGCTGGGCCTGCTCACTGTGGCATGCGGAACCGGATTTGTCGCGTACCTGCGGCGGACGGCCGCGCAGCGGTGGCAAAGTGACGTGAGCACCGCGGCCGAGCCATCATGAGAGCCAGAACGACATGAGCGAGAACTTCGACCCACAGGAAATGATCACCCGCTTCGCCGAGCGTGCCGTGGCGGTGCGCAAGCGAAACCTGCCCGCCATCGGGGGCGAGGAGCGGCGTCACTTCATCCGTCAGGCCGAGCTCGACTTCATGGACTACGCCATGATCGGCGATGCCACCGCCACGCTCGATGACGGGATCCTGACGCTGCGGATCGACCTGCGGCCCCCTGCCGAATAACCCGTCCGAACGCGGCTCCACCCCGCCAGATCCACGGGTCTCTGCGATAGACGCTTGCTACAGTGATCCGCCGCGCGGATGTAGCTCAGTTGGTTAGAGCGCAACCTTGCCAAGGTTGAGGTCGCCGGTTCGACCCCGGTCATCCGCTCCAAGTTCCATCACGGGAGAACAACATGGGTGCACTTGACGGACGTGTCGTGCTGATCACCGGCGCCGGCCGCGGCATCGGTCGTGAGCATGCGCTGCTGATGGCGTCGGAGGGGGCGAAGATCGTCGTGAACGATCTCGGCGGCTCCGCCGACGGCACCGGCGCAGACCAGGGACCTGCGCAAGAGGTGGTGTCCGAGATCGAGGCCATGGGCGGTGAGGCGGTAGCGAATGGCGACAGCGTCACCGACTGGGAGGGCGCCCAGCGCATGGTGAATCAGGCCGTCGAGGCCTTCGGCGACCTGCACGTGCTGGTCAACAACGCAGGGATCCTGCGCGACCGTGTCGTGGTCAACATGACCGAGCCGGAGTGGGATGCCGTCGTGGAAGTGCACATGAAGGGCCACTTCTGCCCGACCCGGTGGGCGGCTGCGTATTGGCGAGAGCAGTCCAAGGCGGGCAAGGAAGTCAACGGCTCGATCATCAATACGGCATCGGGCGCGATGCTCGGCAACCTGGGTCAGTTCAACTACACGGGCGCCAAGGCGGGCATTGCTGCGATGACGCTCGTGGCAGCCGGCGAGCTCGCCCGCTACAACGTGCGCGTCAACTGCCTGGCGCCGGTGGCACGCACCCGCCTGACGCTGCAGACGCCCGGGCTGGGCGACGTGGTGAAGGCGCCCGACGACCCCGCGCAGTTCGATGTGTACGACCCGGCCAACGTCAGCCCGCTGGTGGCGTACCTCTCTACGGAAGACTGCCCGTTCACTGGCGGGGTGTTCCATGTGGGCGCCAACGAGGTGGGCCTGTACCAGGGCTGGTCGCTGGCGGATGACGACATCATCGTCACCGAGGGGCGCTGGACCGTCGAAGGTCTGACCGCCATGGCTCCCCGGCTGAACGAGGGCCGTTCGAAGCTGGCTTCGGTAGCCACCTCGATCGGGGACACCTTCAAGAACTACGGCCAGCGCGAACCCACCACGTAGCTACGCCAGCTGGCCCTCGCGCCGCAATTCGCTCGTGGATTTCAGGGTCCAGGTGTGACAATGGAGCGGTGGACACGCTCCGACTCGCCAAGCATCAGGGTCTCGGCAACGACTTTCTCGTTGCTCTGTTGAGCGACGGCGAGAAGGCCGACCTCGAACGACGCGTCGGCAACTTGGCTGAATTCGCCCGAGTGATCTGCGACCGACGCGCAAGCATCGGTGCCGACGGCCTGATCCTGGCTACTGGCATGAGTGTTACGCAACCGAACTCGGCATCGGAAGCAAACGAAACAGCTTCCGCACCACAAGTCAGGCGCGTAGAGATGACGCTTTTCAACTCCGACGGATCGCGAGCGGAAGTGAGCGGCAACGGACTCGCGTGTTTGGCCAATGAGATCGCCCGCACCTTCGTTGCAGGCATGGAGATTGGTGACGGTGCCGACGCGCCCAGAGACCTTCTCGAACTTGCCGTTGACACGGTGGGCGGAGTGAGGCGCGTGACCCTGAGTGCCGAACTCGCCACAGGCGAGGGCGGCTCAGCCGAGCTCCGCGATCCGCTCGCCGAAGTCCATATGCCTCACGTGGCCTGCGGACCGGACATCTCGGCTGCACTCGACGACCAAATCAGCCAGGCGCTGGGAAGCGTGCAGCGAGAAACCGGTGACGTCGGCAATCCGCATCTCGTCATCCACGCTGGCCGGCCGATGAACGCACGCGAAACCGCCGAACTCGGTGCAGCATTCGAAGCGCACTTCTCCCGTGGCATCAACGTGGAATTCATCTGGCAGACCGAGCAAGAGGACTCCGCTTCAGCGGACTATTCGTCAATCGGCATGTCTGTCTGGGAGCGCGGCGCAGGTTTGACGCAGGCATGTGGCACGGGCGCCGTCACCGCGGCTGTGCGGGCACAGGATTGGGGTCTCGTGGAGCCCGGCGCAGAAACGCTCGTTGAGATGCCCGGCGGCGAGGCGACCGTCTCGTCCGACAAGGACGACGGTCACCCCATCCTCAGCGTCTGGGTGGAGAACCTCGGTGACCATGAGTGGTCACTAGGCGCACCATCACTGGAATCTTGATGGCTGAAGCTGACGAGGTGGGCCGAGCGGTGGACGAGAGCCATCGGGGTGGGTTTGGGGAGTTCGGCGGGGCTGAGTCGGGGCTTATTGATCGGGCTTTTCGCGAGCAGATCGTGCTGGTGGGGGTGCAGCTGGCGGAGCGGACTGCTGATGAGGTGGATGCCAATCTCGACGAGCTGGAGCGGTTGGTGGACACCGCAGGGGCGGATTCGGTGGAGCGGATTGTTCAGCGGCGGGATGCTCCTGATCCGGCGACGTTTGTGGGGCGGGGGAAGGCTGACGAGATCCTGGACGCCTCGCTTGAGCACGATGCCGACACCGTGGTCTTCGACGACGAGCTGTCGCCGGCGCAGCAGTTCAACCTGGAACGGATCCTGAAGCGCACAGCGCTCGACCGCACTGCGGTGATCCTCGACATCTTCGCCCAGAACGCCACCACGCTCGAGGGCAAGGCCCAGGTGGAATTGGCTCAGCTCCGCTACCGCCTGCCCCGGCTGCGCGGGCGCGGGCGGCAGCTCTCTCAGCAGGCGGGCGGGATCGGCACGCGGGGACCGGGCGAGACCCAGCTCGAGGTGGATCGCCGACGGATCCAGCGGCGGTTGGCGCGGCTCGAGAAGGACCTGCGCGGGCTGCGGCGCACCCGGCTGAACCAGCGCAAGTCGCGCCGGCGCTCCCGCTACCACACCGTGGCGATCGTGGGCTACACCAATGCCGGCAAGTCGACCCTGCTGCGGCGTCTCACCGGGGCCAACGTGCTGGTGGAAGACCGGCTGTTTGCCACGCTCGACGCCACCACGCGGCGCTTGCAGCTGCCCGGCGGCGAGACGGTGCTGGTGACCGACACGGTCGGGTTCATCAAGAAGCTGCCCACCTCGCTGGTGGAGGCCTTCATGTCGACGCTGGAGGAGGTGGCCGAGGCCGACCTGCTGGTGCACCTGGTCGACGCCTCGGCGGCCGAGCCGGAGATGCACATCGATGTGGTGCGCTCGGTGCTGCGCGAGATCGGCGCCGGCGACGTCGAAGAGCTCATCGCGTTCAACAAATGTGACGCTGCCGACGGCGGCACCGTGGGGCAGTTGCTGGACCGCTACGAGGGCTCCCATGCGATATCGGCCAACAGCGGCGACGGCGTCGAGGAGCTCCTGCTCGCTGTCGGCGACCGTCTCCGGCACCTCACCGAGGTCACCGAACTGCGCATCCCCTACTCCCGAGGCGACGCCCTCGCCGCAGTGCACCGCGAAGGCGAAGTGCTCTCGGAGACCCACGACGACCACGGGACCGTGGTCCATGCACGGCTCGACGACGTCGCCCGCAGCCTGTTCACCGAGTTCGCATTCGATGCCGGCGACAGCCACGAATCCGAAGTCGTCCGGTCAGCATCTGCCCAGGGCGGCACCCGAGAAGTTGACGCATGATGGTTGAGTCATGTGACGATCTATAGTGACTCATAACTGACTCACTCAGGAGTTCGAACATGAAGCAACTCACGGTCAGAGGTTTCGATGAGGATCTTGAGGACGCGATGCGGCGCCTCGCCCAACGCGAAGGTGTCTCACTGAACAAGGCGGCGCTGCGTCTACTGCGCAAGGGCGCCGGATTGTCCGATATCGCCAGTGCCGATGACTCCATCGGCTCGTCGCTCGATCATCTCATCGGCAAGTGGTCGCAAGAGGAATACGACGAGATGGATGCCGTGCTGAAGGAACTCGACGTCATCGACGAAGTGATATGGAAGTGAGACTGCTGCTCGACACCAATGCCTACACACTGCTGATGCGAGGCCAGCAGGAAGTCACGCAGCTCGTGAGGAGAGCTCGTGAGCTGCTGCTCTCCGCAGTCGTGGTCGGCGAGTTGATGCACGGATTCCGCTGCGGTTCCCGTCAGGAGCAGAATCTGGATGCACTGCGGTCATTCTTGGACAGCCCGCGCACTTCGCTCGTGGATGTCGGACAGGTGACCGCCGATCGTTACTCACGCATCGCGGCCGCGCTTCGGGCGAAGGGCCGTCCAATTCCTACCAACGACATTTGGATCGCTGCCCACGCAATGGAAACCGGCGCCGACCTCGTCTCAGCCGACCGACACTTCGAGCACGTCGACGGAATCGTCTGGACGCCGATCAGTGCACACTGATGCGGTGAACGCAGATGTCGGATACGTGCCGCCGCCGTATCCCTATGACCGGTTGGACGAACTGAAACCGCTCGCTGATCGGCACGATGGCGGGCTGGTGGACCTCTCCATCGGCACGCCGGTGGATCCGCCCACGCCGGCTGTGCTGGCGGCGCTGGGCGGGTCGGATTCCGAGCGCGGCTACCCGCCGTCGATCGGCACGCCCGAGCTTCGGGAGGCTGCTGCGCGCTGGTGCGCGGCACGGCTCGGTGTGCAGGTGGACAGCGGTACCGAGGTGGCAGCAACGATCGGCTCGAAGGAGTTTGTGGCCGGGCTGCCGCACTGGCTGCGACTGCGCACGCCCGAGCGCGACACCGTGCTGTTCCCCGAAGTGAGCTATCCCAGCTATGCGATGGGAGCTGAGCTGGCCGGCTGCAGGGCGGTGCCCGTGCCGGCTGACGAGCACTGGTCGATCCAGCTCGACGCCATCTCCGACGCCGACGCTGAGCGGGCCTTGGTGCTGTGGGTCAACACACCCGGCAATCCCGCCGGCGGCCTTGATGATCTCGATGCCGCTGCGCGCTGGGGACGCGAACGGGATGTGCCTGTCTTCAGCGACGAGTGCTACGCCGAGTTCACATGGGATGGAGTGCCCAGAACGATCTTGACACCGACCTCCGCGACGACAACTGGCAGCGGCGAGGCCCACGGCAATGAGGTCGACACACGACAGAGCGGCGGCGTGCGCGCCGAGGTCGACGGCGTTGTCGCGGTTCATTCGTTGTCAAAGCGATCGAACCTGGCTGGCGTACGGGTGGGTTTCTACGCAGGCGATCCCGAGCTCGTGCACTACCTGCGAGAGGTTCGCAAGCACGCCGGGTTCATGGTGCCGGGCCCGGCGCAGGCGGCAGCGGTCGCAGCACTGGCCGACCAAGACCATGTCGCCGAACAGCGAGAGCGGTATCGGAACCGGCTGGAGCGGCTCGCGCGCATCGTCGGCCGCTTCGGACCCGAACCCGCGCTGCCACGCGGCGGGTTCTACCTCTGGGCTGCAGCCCCCGACGGCGACGCGTGGGCGTTCACTCGCACGCTGCTCACCGAGGTGGGCATTCTCGTATCGCCGGGTGAGTTCTACGGATCGGCCGCAGCCGATCGTGTCCGGGTGGCCGCCGTGCTGACCGATGACGCCCTCGACATGGTCGAATCCCGCCTGCGCTAAACCTTCGATTGAAACTTGAAGCTTGGTGCGGCCAAGTGCCTTCAGGATTCAAGCTGCTGCATTTGGTCGGCCATCTCCGCAGGGCTTCCGTGCGAGATCCAGGTGATCCTGGGGTCGCGGGCGAACCAGCGCTGCTGGCGGCGGGCAAATCGCCGGGTACGTGCGACGGCGACGTTGAGTGCTTCGTCCAGCGTGCATTCCCCTGCCAGGTGCGCTCGCAGTTCCTTGTAGCCGAGAGCTTGCGCAGCCGTACGCGACAGCGGCCGAGCAGCGAGCCGGCGCACCTCTTCGAGCATTCCCTGCTCCATCTGTCGGCGGTACCTGTCGCTGATGAGCTCGTCCAGCGCCGCCCGACCGGGATCGATGCCCACGATCCGGAACGGGACCTCGGGATAGCTCTGCAGCCCCGGCCCGAACGACGAGAACGGCCGGCCGCTGCCCAAGCACACCGACAGCGCCCGGACGATTCGGCGCAGATTCGTCGGCTCCATACGCGAAGCGGCCAGCGGGTCCAACTCCGCCAGCCGACGGTGCAGAGCGACGGTTCCCTCGGGTTCACCTTCGGCACCTACCGCGGCCTCAAGTTCGGCGGCGATGTCGGCGAACTCCGGGGGCGGCGTGAGACCGTCTATGACGGCGCGCAGGTACAGGCCGGTGCCACCGACCAGCAATGGGGCCGCGCCACGGTCAGCGATGTCGGACATCGCAGCTTCGAATGCAGTGGCGTAGTCGACCACGGTGAACCGCTCTGCGGGATCAACCAAGTCGATGAGGTGGTGCGGCACGTCAGCCTGTTCGGCGGCCGTGGGCTTGGCGGTGCCGATGTCCATGTCCCGGTACACCTGCATCGAATCGACCGACACCAATTCCGTCGTACCCGCGATGTCCGGCCCGGGGCGGGCACGCCTGGCCAACTCCAGCGCGAGCGCCGACTTGCCCGACGCCGTCGGGCCCACGATGACCACGGGCCGATGGCCGCCGTTACCACCCATGGCGTCCCGCCTCTCAGCGGGCGGCAACCGGGATGCGGGTGCGATGTCGCGCTGGGGCGATGACCTCGATGAGCTCGCCGCTGAGGTGGAACGTGGCGGCGCCGGTCACCCGCACCCGCGCATAGGTGCCGGTACGCAGCGGCTCGGCCGACGCGAAGTGGACGAGACGGTTCTGGCGCGTGCGACCGGTAAGCGTGCCCGGATCTCGCTTCGACGGTCCCTCCACTAGCAGCTCTTCGACACGACCCACCCGGGATTCGTTGCCCCGGCGTGCAGAGCGCTCGATCACGGCTCGCAGTCGTTCCATGCGGTCAGTAGATACCTCGGGGGCCACGAACCGGTCGACCATCTCTGCGGCTTCGGTGCCCGGCCGCGGCGAGAAGACGAAGGTGAATGCACTGTCGAAACCGGCTGCCGCAGCTAGTTCGAGCGTGTCAGCGAAGTCGCGCTCGGACTCGCCGGGAAAGCCCACGATGATGTCGGTGCTGACTGCGAGGTCGTCAACGGCGGCGCGGGCGGCCTCCAGCCGCTCCAGGTAGCGCTGGGCGCTATAGCCGCGATGCATTGCCCTCAGCACTTCGTCGCTGCCGGACTGCAGCGGCAGGTGCAGGTGCTCGCACACCGCAGGCGTCTCGGCCATGGCTGCGATGACGTCGGCCCGCAGGTCCTTCGGGTGCGGGCTGGTGAATCGCACCCGCTCGATGCCGTCGACCGCACCGACCGCCCGCAGCAGATCGCCGAACAGCGGGCGAGCAGTGCGCCGCCCACTCGCCCAGGCCTCGCCGGCTCGCCATGACGCATCGGCTGGGCCGTCCGAGCCAGACGCACCGTTTGCGCGGCGGAGGGCCAGGGTCACGTCGCGGCCGTAGCTGTTGACGTTCTGCCCCAGCAGCGTCACCTCGCTGACGCCGTCCGCTGCCAGGCGGCCCACCTCGTCGATGAGCTCGCCGAACGGCCGGGAGATCTCCCGGCCCCGCACCGACGGCACGATGCAGAACGCGCAGGTGTTGTCGCAGCCGATCTGGATTGTGACCCATGCAGCGTGCTGGGCATCTCGTCGCACAGGCAGCGCGGAGGGGAACTCGTCGGACTCAGCCAGGATCTCCGTCACCGGGCCTGAGACGCGGGCCTCGCTCAGCAGGTCGGCAGCACGGGCCACGTTGTGCGTGCCGAACACCACGTCGACGTGAGGCGCTCGCTGGCGCACGAGATCCTGATCCTTCTGCGCGAGGCAGCCGGCGACGGCGATCTGCACCTCAGGCCGTTCCTCCTTGAGGCGCTTGAGGTGTCCGAGCTGCCCGTAGAGCTTGTTGTCGGCGTTCTCTCGGATGCAGCACGTGTTGAGCACGATGACGTCGGCGTCAGCCATCGTGGGCGCGACCACGAGATCGTCGGCTTCCAGCAGGCCAGCGATCCGCTCGGAGTCGTGCTCGTTCATCTGGCACCCGTAGGTGCGCACGAAGTAGCTGCGCCGGCTCCCGTTCTCGCCCGCTCGCTCGCCCGCAGTCACGGCGTCAAGGCTAGGGGCGCGCCCAAAGGCGGAAGGCAGGTTGAACTCAGTCAGATCAGGCCGCGGTCAGCGCTGCGTGAAAGCGAAGTTCTCCGACATGTTCTCGCGGGCGTGGGCCATGAAGCCCAAGTACTGCTTGATGTTGCCGTTGAAGTTGCCGTCTTGCCGGCGGTTCTCGGCGCCTTCGAAGTTGTAGTAGCCGGGGGTGCAGTCGCGGTTGCGGGTGGTCTTGCCGCGGTTGGCGATGACCTGCTGCACCCACCATTCCTCGGCTTCGGGCAGGCAGTCCATGGTCTGCAGGCCGCCCCGGCGGACGAAGTCGATGCACTCGGAGATGTGCTCGCCCTGGCTGTTGAGCACGTCGGTCAGGTTGAACGCGAAGAACGCCTGGTAGCCCCCCATGATGAACAGGTTCGGGTAGCCGGCGGTGTGGATGCCCAGCAGCGTGCGGATGCCGTCTGCGTACTTGTCGGTCAGCTCCAGGTCGTTCTCGCCGACGATGCGGTTGTAGATACCGGTCTTCTGCACCTCGAACCCGGTGGCGTAGATCAGCAGGTCGAGCTCGTACTGGGTGCCGTCGAAGAGCGGGCCCTGCTCGGTGATCTGGGTGATGCCCTTGCCCTGGGTATCGACCAGGTGCACGTTCGGCCGGTTGAACGTGGGCAGGTAGTCGTTGTGAAAGCACGGCCGCTTGCACATGAGCATGTACCAGGGCTTGAGCGCCTCGGCCGTTGCGGGGTCTTCCACAACCTCGTCGATGCGCCGGTGGATGCGCATCATGGCGTCGATGTTGGCGTTCTCCTGGCGGCGGATCTTCTCCTCGCGAGACATCGCCGCACGGCGCGCCTTCTGCTCGTCGCTGAGGCGAGGCCCGGCCATGGCTCGCTCGCGCCGGCGCGCCTGCCAGCCCGGCTTCAGCTTCGCCGCCCAGTCCCGGTCGGTCTCCCAGTCGTCACGGATGTCGATCGAGGACGGCGTCCGCTGGAAGACGTACAGCTCCTTGGACATCTCGCCGAGCTGCGGGATGGCCTGCACTGCCGTCGCGCCGGTGCCGATGATGCCGACCCGCTTGTCGCTGAGGTTCTCGAGGTCGGCGCCGGTGTAGTCGTAGTCCCACCGCGACGTGTGGAAGGAATGACCGGTGAATCGCTCCATGCCCTCGATGACGGCCAGCTTCGGCTTGGCAAGGGTGCCGTTGGCGCAGATGACGAACTGTGCGGTGATCTCATCGCCACGGTCGGTGCCGATGCGCCACACCTCCGCGTCGCCGTCCCAGACGGTCGACGTCACGGTGGTCTGGAACATCGCCAGGTCGTAGAGGTCGTACTTGCGGGCGATCAGCCGGCAGTACTCGTAGATCTCGTCGCCGGTGGCGTAGTGCCGCGACGGCACGTACCCGGTCTCATCCAGCAAGGGCAGGTAGTCGTACGAGACGACATCGCAGGCCACCCCTGGGTACCGGTTCCAGTACCAGGTGCCTCCGACATCGGCGCCGCGCTCGACGATGCGGATGCTCTCGACGCCCTTCTGACGCAGCCGAGCAGAGGTCAGCAGTGCTGAGAACCCGCCCCCGATGAACAGCACCTCGACCTCGTCGTTGATGGGCGGGCGCTCGATGCGCTCGCTCGCATACGGGTCTTCCTCGTAGCGGGCGAATTCGCCGACAAATTCCGACGTGTAGATCTGCGTTCCCGGAGGCCGGTAACCCAGCCGCAGATCTCGTTCCTCGGCAAATCGCGCCTTGATGTCGTCGTAGTACGACTGCGGCGGGCGACCGTCGACGTCGCGGGAATAGTCGAAGTTGAAGACGTTCTGCGGCTTGTCGGTCTTCTTTTTGTCGACCTTCTGATTCCCGGTCTGCTGCGCCACCTGACTCTCCCCGATCCGAGGCTTCTGATCCGAAACCGGATCGCCCCGCTCGCCTACGACCGGATCAGGCTACGACAACACCGCCGTGCGGTGCCGGTTCGTCAGGATGGCCGGGAGCCAGTGGGTCGCCGCAGTGTCGTAGAGACCAATAGCGCCCAGCGCGCTGGCGACCGCTGCCCGTCGACGTCCTCAGTCGACGCTGGCGCCCTCGGAGCGTGCCGACTGCGCGTCGTCGAGGCGGTCGAGCACGTCGGCATCGTCGTCTGCCTCGCCTTCGGCTCCGATGCCGAGCGCGGTGCGGATCCGGCCGTCGATCTCGACGGTGACCTCGGGATTCGCGATCAGGAACTTCTTGGCGTTCTCGCGGCCCTGACCCAGCTGCTCGCCCTCGTAGGTGTACCAAGCACCCGACTTCTTCACGATGCCGTGCTCGACACCCACGTCGAGCAGCGAGCCCTCACGGCTGATGCCCTGCCCGTACATGATGTCGAACTCGGCCTGGCGGAAGGGAGGCGCCACCTTGTTCTTGACGACCTTCACGCGGGTGCGCCCGCCCACCACCTCGCCCTCGACCTTGATGGCCTCGATGCGACGGATGTCGATCCGCACGGACGAATAGAACTTCAGCGCCCGGCCGCCCGAGGTGGTCTCGGGGCTGCCGAACATCACGCCGATCTTCTCGCGCAGCTGGTTGATGAACACGCAGATCGTCTTGGTCTTGTTCAGGTTGGCGGTGAGCTTGCGCAGTGCTTGGGACATCAGGCGCGCCTGCAGGCCGACGTGGGTGTCACCCATCTCGCCCTCGATCTCGGCCCGCGGCGTGAGCGCCGCCACCGAGTCGACGACCACGACGTCGATGGCGCCCGAGCGGATGAGCATGTCGGTGATCTCGAGCGCCTGCTCGCCGGTGTCGGGCTGGGAGATCAGCAGCTCGTCGACATCGACGCCGATGTTCTTCGCATACACCGGATCCATCGCATGCTCAGCATCGACATAGGCGCACACGCCGCCGGTTCGCTGCGCCTCGGCCACCAAGTGCATGGCGAGCGTGGACTTGCCCGATGCCTCCGGGCCGTACACCTCCACCACTCGGCCGCGGGGAAAGCCCCCGATGCCGAGCGCCAAGTCGATCGCGAGGCTGCCCGAGGAGATCGCCTCGACCGCCATGTGGTGCTTCTCGCCCATCTTCATCACGGATCCGTCGCCGAACTGGCGGCGGATCTGCGTGAGCGTCATGTCCAGCGCCCGGTCCCGTTCTGTGTCTTGCTGACTCATGTCGTCCTCCTCGGACTCCCATTCGGCCGCACCCGGTGTGCGATGCCGTCTTGGGGCACCGTAGAAGCGGGGTGTGACACATCTCGGGTGATTTTCTGCCGGTCCCGAATGACAGCAATGTAGTTCCGAACATCAGTTCGTGTCAAGACAGCCCGTTGCTCGAATGCGCGTCACAGCTATGTGGCACGCTGCGCTCCATGAATTCCCCTGCTGAGAGGCCCACGGCGATGACCGATGACGACTTCGAGCTGCTGCACATCGAGCGCGACGCGGGTGTCGTGTTCGCCACCATCGACGCTCCGCCGATCAATGTGATGACCCCGGCGCTGTTCCGCGAGCTCGCAAAGTTCAGCGTTCACGTGGCCGATGACGACTCGGTGCGGGTGGTGGTGCTGCGCAGCGACAACCCGGACTTCTTCATCGCCCACTTCGACGTGACGGCGATCCTGGGCTACCCGACCGACGGTCCCGCCGAACGGCCCACAGAGCACGTGGGGTTCCACGCCATGTGCGAGACGTACCGCACGATGGCCAAGGCCACCATCGTCGAGATCGGCGGGCGGGTCGGCGGCGGCGGCAGCGAGCTGTCGATGTCGTGCGACATGCGCTTCGGCGCGCTCGACCGCACGGTCATCAACCAGATGGAGGTGCCGATCGGCATTCTGCCCGGCGGCACTGGCACCCAGCGGCTCCCCCGTCTGGTCGGGCGCGGCCGCGCCATGGAGGTGATCCTCGGCGGCGTCGACATCGATGCGCGCACGGCTGAGCAATGGGGCTACCTCAACCGGGCGCTGCCCGCCGATGAGCTGCGGCCGTTCGTCACCGAGCTGGCGTACCGCATCGCGAAGTTCCCGCCCCGAGCCGTCGCTCTGGCCAAGCAAGCCGTCAATGCGGCCGACGAGCTTCCCCTCAGGGACGGCATGTTCGAGGAGCGGTACCTCTTCCAGCGGCTCCTGCGCACGCCGGAGGCACAGCCAGCCATGGAGCAGTTCATTGAACTGGGCGGCCAGACGCGCGATGGCGAGATGCGTGTCGGCGACCTCGTGGCCGGCATCGACACCGGCGGCTCCGCTGACGGCGCCAGCACAGACGACTGAATTCCATCCCTGTGGCAAGTGCCGCTCCCCCGCTCGCGAGCCAGCCTGAGCTGATCGACTCGTGGCGCGCCTGGCTGGTGGCGGTCGGCGCCGGCCTGTCATGCGGCGTGGCCTTCGGCACCATCTACACCTTCGGTGCGTTCATCGAGTCGATGTCGGCCGAATTCGGGACCGGCCAGGGCGGCACCTCGGTCATGATCGGGATCGCCACGCTGCTGTTCTTCAGCACCGGGATCATCTCGGGCCCGCTGCTGCATCGGCTGGGGCCGCGGCCGCTGCTGGCGGTGGGCGGCGCGATGTTCGTGGCCGGCTTGGTCCTGACCTCGTCGGTGTCGCAGATCTCGCACGGCTACGTGGTGTACGGCATCGGCTGCGGGTTCGGGGCCGGCCTGTTCGTCTCGCCGCTGTTCGCGACCGCAGCGTCATGGTTCCTGCGGAACCGGGCAGTGTCTCAAGGGCTGGTCGCGACCGGACCCGGCCTGGGCACCATGTTC
Organism: uncultured Acidimicrobiales bacterium; assembly: GCA_964484385.1. Classification (GTDB taxonomy): domain Bacteria; phylum Actinomycetota; class Acidimicrobiia; order Acidimicrobiales; family Poriferisodalaceae; genus Poriferisodalis. The sequence goes on along the minus strand of CAZAFV010000004.1, from coordinate 37,472 downwards.
TTAGTACCGCTGGCCGAGCGCATGATCGAGAACCTGGGCTGGCGCGAGGCCTTCCGGTGGCTGGCCGTCATCGCAGCGATCACCTTCGTCGTGTGCTTCGTGCTGGTGCGGCGTACGCCGATCGTCGCGACCGCTCATCCGCGCGAGCACGTTCGCCTCGTGTGCCGGACGAAGGCGTTCTGGCTGCTGACGATCGGCTCTGCGCTGTTCGCGGTGCCGGTGATCGGCTCGCTCGCTGCCATCATCCCCTTCGCCCGCTCGGCCGGCATCAGCGCCAGCGCGGCGGCGTTGCTGCTCTCGGTTGTCGGCGGCGCGAGCATCGTCGGGCGCCTGCTGCTGACCAGTTTCGCCCGAGCCCTCGGGTCGGTGCGCTTGCTGACGATCTCGTTCGGGATGCTGCCGGTCGCGTACGTGATCTGGTTCTTCGCTTCCGACCGCTACTGGCAGATCGTGGTGTTCGCCGTGTTGCTGGGCGTGGGCTACGGCGGCTTCGTCGCGCTGCAGGGCGATGTCACGCCGCACCTGTTCGGCGTAGCAGGCATCGGGTCGGTCCTGGGCCGCCTGTTCTTCTGCTACGGCATCGGCGGCTGAACGCGGGCAGCGGGC
>CAZAFV010000004.1:0-36856 GCA_964484385.1 uncultured Acidimicrobiales bacterium | reverse complement strand
ACGGCATCGGCAGCATGGTGGGCCCGATCCTGATGCTCACCATGCACGAGCAGACCGGCGGGACGCTCGTGCCCATCGCGGTCGTGGCCGTGTTCGCCTTGGCAGGAACGCTGGTCATCTCAAGACTGACCCGCGATCCGGTGCCGCTCGAGCCGCCCGACGCTGCACCGGCGCGCCGACTGCCCTCGCAGCTGTCGCCGCCCAGCGTCTGGATGCCGGTGCCGGCGAGCAGCGGCATCGGCCGCTGATCGCGGGCAGCGGGCGCCGCGCGGCTCTATCGTCGTGCGCCGTGGAACGCCCGCTCGAAGACGTGCTTGTGCTGGATCTGACCCGCGCGGTGGCGGGGCCGATCACCGGCCGCCTGTTGGCCGATCTGGGCGCTCGCGTCGTGAAGATCGAGCCTCCCGATGCCGACCTCACCAGGTTCATCGTTCCCAACGTCGACGGGTTCTCGCCCTACTTCGCCCAGTTCAACGTGGGCAAGGAGTGCATTTCGCTCGACCTGACCCAGCCCGCCGGCCGCGACGTGCTGCTGTCGATGGTCCCCAAGGCCGACATCGTGCTGGAGAATTACCGGCCGGGAGTGCTCGACAAGCTGGGGCTGGGCTACGACGTGCTCAGCGAGATCAACCCCGGAATCATCGTGGCGTCTGTCTCGGGTTGGGGGCACGGCAACAGCCGCAGCGGCCGGGGAGCGTTCGCGTCGGTGCTGCACGCCGAGGCCGGCGTGACCGAGATGGTCTCCCGGCGGCGGGGAGGGGACGCCTACCGCAACGACCCGATGTCCCACGCCGACACCTACACCGGGCTGCATGCTCTGGGCGCCGTTCTGGCGGCGCTCCACATGCGCGTGCGGACCGGGCGCGGCCAGACCGTCGAGGTGTCCATGGCCGAGAGCACGCTGATGTGCAACGACCAGGCCGCGACCGACCTGACCGGCGAGGACCCGCTGATCGGTTTCAAAGGCGGGCAGAACTGGGCAGCGGTGTACGCGCTGTCAAACGGCCGGCACGTCACCGTGACACTCGATCTCACCGCCAACTTCGGTTTCAAGGTGATCGCGTCAGCGATGAACCGGCCAGATCTGCGCGACGACGCGCGTTTCGCCCGCATTGAGGATCGCGTCCTGCATCGCGACGAGATCGAAGCCATCTTCGGCGAATGGGTGAGCCAGTTCGACAGCGCCGAGGCGGTCGAAACAGCGATCGGCGTGAAGTCGGTGATGGCAGCAGAAGTGCGCACCGTGGCTGAACTCGCCGAAACCGACTGGGCTGCTGAGCGCGGCGCCTTTGTCGACATCGTGGGGGGCGAAGCCGCCGCACCGATGACCGTGCCGCAGTCGCCGTGGCGCTTCCGGGCGGCCGATGCCGGCGTGGCGCCGGGAGCCGTTGCCGGTGACCGGGGTCAGCACAATCGCGAGGTGCTGCGCGAGCTCGCCGGCCTCGACGACAGAGCGATCGATGCGCTCGAAGACCAAGGCATCGTGTCTGCCGGCGAGGCCATCCGCCGGCCGAATGCTGCGGGGCGCCGGTAATCCGGCGGTCACGCCCGGCCCCGGCCGGACTCAGTTCAGAATCGTCGAGCCGATGTGGTCGACGAACGCAGCTACTTCGTCGACGGTTTGGCCGTTCGGCAGCAGCACCAGGCGGTCCACGCCCATCTCGGCGAAACGCTCGACCATCTCCGGTGTCGGCCGCACCCGCGGCGTCACGGTGATCTCCAGCCTGCCGAGTTCGGCGGGCCGGCCGTAGCGGGCGCCTGCCTCCGACAGACCGTCGATGCAGCGCTGCGTGGCGTCGTAGTCGAGCGCGAACCCGTACCAGCCCTCGCTCATCGTGACCGATCGGCGGTAGGCGGGCGCGGTGTGGCCGCCCATCACCACTGGCGGGCCCGGCTGCTGGACCGGCCTCGGTCGAGCCTGCACATCGGAGAAACTGACGAACTCGCCCTCGTACGCGGGCGCGTCCATCGACCAGATGGCGCGCATGGCCTCGATGTATTCCTCGGTGCGGCGGGCACGATCTTCCATCGGGATGCCCAGCGCCTCGAACTCCGGGCCGAGGTAGCCGACGCCGACGCCGAACAGCAGACGGCCGCCCGACAGCACATCCACGCTGGCGAGTTCTTTGGCCAGCACCAGCGGGTTGCGCTGGGGAACGATGATGATGCCGGTGCCCAGCTTGATCTCGCTGGTGAGCGCTGCGACGTACGCGAGGGCAACGGCAGGGTCGAGCATCGGATGCAGCGGTGGCAGCGGCGACGGCGGCGCCTGCGGGTCGGGCAGCACCACGTGCTCCCCCGTCCACACCGACTCGAAGCCGGCTTGCTCGGCGGCCACGGCAATGCGGCCGGCGCCCTCAGCGCCGGCTGCATCGCCCAGCGCCCCCATGTTGATCTGAAACAGACCGATCTTCATCTCGTTCTCCCGTCGTCGGAGTGTCGTGTGGTGTGGTGTTGCGCTGCCGTCAGCGGAAGTTGGGTGCTACCTCGTTGATGAACAGGTCCATGGAGTGCTTCTTGGCTTCCATGGGGCCGAAGGTGAAGTCGGGGATGATCAACTCGTCGACCCCGACCTGCCGGTACCGCTCGACGACCTCGCTGACCTCATCGGGCGTGCCCACGATCGTGGCCCGGCCGAGGTCCATGGCGCGGAAGCGGTCCAGCTTGGCCGAGTCCTCGTGGATGAACAGCAGCGCGCACGCCGACCGGCTGATCTCGCCAGGGTCGCGGCCGATCGCCTCGCAGTGCCCGTCGAGCACGCTGCACAGCTCGGCGATGTCGTCGGGCATGCCCCAGTAGTTCCATTCGGTGGCCCAGCGGGCAGTGGTCCGCAGCGTGCGCTTCCGACCGCCGCCGCCGATCAACAGCGGAACTGGCGACTGCACCGGCTTGGGGTCGAGCGGTGCCCCGGCCAGCGTGTAGTGCTCGCCGTCGAAGCTCGTGCGTGTGTTCCCGAGCAGCGAGCTGATGATCTCGACGGCCTCGTCGAAGCGATCCATGCGGCTGCGCAGCGTGCCGAACTCGAACCCGTACGCCTCGTGCTCGTTCTCCTGCCACCCGGCGCCGATGCCGAGCACCACCCGACCGCCCGACAGGTGGTCGATCGTCGTGGCGATCTTGGCCGTGAGCGCCGGGTTGCGGTAGGTGTTGCCGGCCACGAGCGGGCCGAGACGCACCCGGGGCCCGGCCACTGCAAGCGCCGCCAGCACCGACCACGCCTCGTGCACCGGCTGGTCCACGTTCTCCTCGTTGGGCATGAAGTGGTCGGCGAACCACAGCCCATCCCAGCCCGTGGCCTCCGCGTGCTGGCAGCACTCGATGACCGCCGAGGTCTGTTGGTCGTTCTTCGTCCAGAATCCGAAACGCATCGGGACAGCCTGCCATCCAGAGTTCGCATTCGCGGGATGTGGGAGTGGCCGTCCGTGGGCTGCGCGGGCCACGGCTTCGCCCTGAGCTTCCCGCTCTAGCTCGCTGCGCTCGCGGGCCGCTCGGGCCCGGGGCTCAGCCTCTAGCGGCGGCCGGTGAGTGTGAGGCGCAGCAGGTTGAGCGCCGAGATGGCGCTGTAGTCGGCGAGCCGCTCGCGGTCGCCGGGCAGGCGGATCTCGTCGGTCTTGTCGCGGTGAGCGACTGCGGGAATGTCGCCGCGCGCAGGCTGCGCCGAGATCGACACAGCCAGGAACGCCGTGCCGAAGGGATGCTCAGGCGTGGCTGCGCTGCGGTCTTCGATCGCCGTGACAGCGAGGCCCACGCTGGCACCGGTGCGCAGGCGGGCCGCTCGGGCGAGCGCCTCGGCGCCAGCGGCCGACGCGAGCGGCGGCACGAGATCGTCGCCCATCGGCGACACCGTCGACGAGCCGGCATGCAGCAGGTACTCCGTCAGGTGCTCTGAGCGGGCCACGATGCCGCCCGCGAAAGTGCGCGGGCCGGTCCCGCCGTCAGATTGGCTGGTGTCGGCCGCGGATGCGAGCCCGGGATCGCCCAGCCTGGCCCCGCCCGGCGCCCGGCCGGCACGCATCGCAGCCTCTGCCGACGACAGACGGTTCGCCATGCGGCCGCCGGTGATCGTCTCGGCGACACCGAGCGTCAAACCGAGCCGGTCCAGCTCGGCGAGCACGGCCGTTTCCATGTTGTCGTCGTCGTATGCGAAGACCAGGTCGCCCAGCAGCGGCTCGAGCACTGCCTGCTCGGCCTCAATCAGGCGCCACGCTTCGGCCGAGTCCGCACCCTTAGCGGTGATCCGCACCTTGATGCCCTCGATGCCGCTGGCCAGGAACGCCAGCGTCGGGTTGCCAGCCTCGTCAAGCTCGTCAATGCGGCCGGCCAGCATCTCGGCCAGCCCCGATTCGCTCTGGCCCCACGTGCGCAGCACCCGGCTCTCGATGGTCGCGCTGACGCCAGCGCGCCGCTGCAGGTCGCCCAGCACGGTGCCGTTCATCATCTCGCGCATCTCATACGGCACACCGGGCACCACGTACACCACGCGGTCGAGTACCTCCGCCCCGTCCGGCGGCTCAGCGCCGGGAGCGACGGCCCCGGTGCCCTGCACCCAGCGAATGGGCGCCACCAGGCCGGGCGCGGTGCCGGGCAGCTGCGGGATCGGCGACGCGCCGACGGGAACCATGGCCTGGCGCAGGTTGTTCTCGGGCATCGGGCGGCTGCGGCTTGCGAACATGGCCCGGATCCGCTCCGCGATGCGCTCGTCGAGCACCAGCTCGACCCCCATCACCGACGCCAGCACCTCACGGGTGATGTCGTCTTGGGTGGGTCCCAAGCCACCGCACACGATCACGGCATCGCTGCGGTCGAGCGCCAGCCGGAACGCATCCTCGATGCGATCCCAATTGTCCCCCACCTTCGTCTGATAGTGGCTGTCGATGCCGGCCAGGGCGAGCTGCTCGCCCATCCACGAGGAGTTCGTGTCGACGATCTGGCCCAGCAATAATTCGGTGCCCACTGCGACGATCTCTGTCTTCACAAGCCGTGACCCTAGGGGCAGAGGCTGGCGCGGTTCAGCCGGAAGTGTCGTCGCCGAGCTGCGCGGCCGCCACGCCACGAGCCGACCGCAGGTACGACCAGCCGGTCCATGCAGTAAGCGCCACCGCCAGCCACAGCGTGAGCGTGGCGACCCAGTGGGCGTTCGTGGCCAGCGGCGGCATGACGGCGAAGCCGATGGCCCAGAGCTGGACGAACGTCTTCCACTTGGCGAGCTTGGTCGCCGGCACCGTGATGCCTCGGCGGCCGGCGCGTGACCGGTAGGCGCTGATCAGCAGCTCCCGTGCCGCGATGACGATCACCGGGATGGCGTGGAATTGGCCGTTCCACACGAGCGCCGCCATGCCGCCGAGCACCAGCACCTTGTCGGCCAGCGGGTCCAGGAACGCGCCTGCGCGCGTCGTGCCGTGTCGGCGGGCCAGCCAGCCGTCGAGGTAGTCGGTCATGGCGATGGCGAAACCGACGACGAACGTGGACCAGCGGGCCTCGTCGGTCCGCACGATCATCCAGATGAACACGGGCGAGGCCGCAATCCGGGCGACCGTCACCAAGTTGGCCGGCGTCGCCAGCGCCGTCGGCCCGAACGCCGGGGGCGCGTCCTCCCCATCCGGAACCGCCATTGCCCAGCGAGGTTACGCGCGCCGACCCGCAACGGCGTGGCCCTCAATGGACGCTGCGACTCTGCCGCGACCGACTGGGATCAGCAGCGGCTCCGGGAGCCGGGCACGGCGGTCCACCTAGTATCGGCACGTGGCGCTGCGGACGGTTTCTGGGAACGGCTCGGGGAACGGCGACGCTGCCGCACCAGACGAGCCCGGCGGCAGACTGCGCCCGGCCCAGCAGATCCTGAGTGCTGCCGAAGCCGTCGAGCGCATGGCCGCTCGACGCCAGGGCAAGCGCGGCTGCTACGCGATGTTCAGCTCCTATCTGGGAGGCGTCGTCACCGACCCCACCGTGATGACGGTGCCGCTCGACGATCACATGGTGCACCGGGGCCACGGCGTGTTCGACACCTGCTCGCTGGTGAACGGCCGGCTGTACCGGCTCGGCATCCACATCGATCGGCTGCTTGCGAGTGCTGCGGGCGCCCGCCTCCAGATCCCGTGGTCGCGCGACGAGCTCATCCAGATGATCGCCGATACCGCGGCAGCCTCCGGTGCCCACAACGCCATCGTCCGCTACTGGCTGACGGCGGGCCCGGGCGGGTTCTCGTTCATGCCGGCCGAATGCGAAGAGCCGTGCTTCTACTGCGTCGTGCTCGACCCCATGAGCTTCGGCGATGGAGGCTTCGACCCGATGCGGGACGGCTTCCGCGAAGCAACGGTGCGCGAGACGCCCCAAAAGCCGCCGCTGCTGGCCCAGATCAAGTCGAACAACTACCTGCTGAACGTCCTGACCCACCTCGAGGCGGCCGACGGCGGGGGGACATTCGGGATCATCGTGGACGACGACGGCTTCATCGCGGAAGCCTGCGTACTGAACGTGTGCAGCGTGAGCCACGACGGCGTCTTCGTGACTCCCCCATTCGAGGGCATCCTGCACGGCACCACCATGCGGCGCCTGCTGGATCTGGCCAGGGGGCCGCTCAGCGACGAAGGACTGCTGCGCGGCGTAGAACAGCGGCCACTGCGGGCCGACGAGGCGCGTGCGGGCGCTGAGGTCATCATGTCCGGCGGCGACACCCACGTCTTCCCGGTCGTGGAGTGGGACGGCGCCCCGATCGGCAACGGCACAGTCGGCCCTGTGGCGAAGCGCTTGCACGATCTCATCACCGCCGAGACCGAAGCCGGTGACGGCTCACCCGAGGATTTCATCGAAGTGCAGTACGCCTGAGGTGGTCGGGGGCCACCCATCCGGACGCCCGCAACACGCGCTGCAGCTGTCCGGTGGCTGTGACAGGGCCGTCCTAGGGTGCGCTCGTGGACGCCGTTGCCGATCTTGCCCGCGCCCCAGCGGACGTCCGGCGGCTCGACCCGCGTCCAGAAGCCTCGCGAGATCCGGCTCAGGTGCCCGTCACGGTCGTGGGCCCCGACCGGCTCGGCGAGTTCGTCGGTGCGCTGTCGGCGTCCGAAGCCCGTGCAATGGATACCGAGACGGTCTATGAGCCTCGCTATGCGGGGTCGCGCGGTCGCGTTCCCCAACTGCGGGTGATATCCGCGGCAACTCGCACTCCCGACGGTGCCGAGCACGCATGGGTCGTCGATGTCGCCTTGCACGAATTGTGTGAACTGGCGACAGCGTTGCACGAGGGCTTGCGGCTCCAGGACCTGGCGTCGGATGCCTGGAACGCGACGTTTGACGATCGTGTCATCGACACCCATCTCATGGAGCCGGCCGCAGCTGCAGGTGCGGCGGTGGGGTCATTGCGCTGGTGGGACGCACAGCTGGCCGATGCTTTGCTGCATCAGGGGCTGACCGGATTCAGCTTCTTCCATGGGCTTGCGTGGGCCGCCGAGCGCTATCTCGGCCTCAGCGTCGAAGGGAAGGCCACGACACAGCTCTCCTACTCCGCCAACGGGCCGCTGAGCGACAGCCAGGTGGCCTACGCAGCAGCGGACGCAGTGGAGACCTTGTGGGTGTCCGACGAGCTGCGTGAGGGGCTGCGAGACGCCGGGCTGGAGGAGGTCTGCCGTCTGGAGCAGGCGGCCCGGCCGTTTCTCGACCGCATGGAGCGCGCCGGTCTGCCCTTCGACGTGCAGGGTTGGGAAGCCGAGCTGGCGGAGCTGGCGTCGCGGCGCGTCGAGGTGCTCACCCATTTGGCCGAGCTGACCGGCGGCGGTCAAGGCGATCTCTTCGGCGGCGGTCTCGAGCCCAGCTGGAACCCCGACAGCGAACAGCAGGCACGTGAGGTCCTGAACCGTTTCGCGTCCGACAAGGTGGAGGCATGGACGGTCAAGACCGACGGCCGAGCCCGGCCGCTGGCGCCGACTGATTCGCTCGGCGCCTCGGTGCTGGCGGGCATCGGCGGCGAACTCTGCAGCGCGCTGCTGGCCTACCGCGACCTGTCCAAGACCTTGAGTACGTATGGGCACACCATGGCCGAGCACCTGTGGGACGACGGCCGCCTGCACCCGGAGTACCTGCAGGTGGTGGGCACCAACACGGGTCGGCTGGCCAGCCGCAACCCGAATGCGCAGAACTTCACGCCTCGGCTGAAGCCCTACATGAAGCCCTCGCCCGGGCGGGTCTTCGTCTATTCCGACTTGAGCCAGGCCGAATTGCGCTTCGCCACCCAGCTCGCGGGCGACGACGGCCTTCGGTCGGCGTTCGAGCAAGGTCTCGACATCCACACCGCCACCGCTGAGCGGATGTTCGACGTGCGCCTCGACGGACCGGCGGGGTTGGCGGCGCTCGACCGGCCCCGCTACGAGGAATTCCGCACCAAGGCCAAGCGCATCAACTTCGGGATCCTGTACGGGCAGCGCGGCGCGGGGCTGTCGCGTGGCCTCACCGACGCCGGCGTGCCGACCAGCCGCGGCGAGGCCGACGCGCTCATCGAGGCGTACCTGAGCGCGTACCCCGGCATCGCCCACTGGGTGGACGAGCGGGACCGCTTCATCGGTCACTTCGCCGCCACCTCGCTGGATGCCGATTGGCCGCTGACGCTGCGGCTGGGGGCCCTGTGGCCCCGCACCGATGACGCTCGGCGGACGCTTCGGAGCCAGCAGCGCCGGCATCACAGCGCCGAGGAGGTCCACGAGGCCCTGCTCGCAGCCGATCGGGCCGGCGCGATCGACCCGGGCCGGTTCGCCGGCGGCCCGACGATCGGCCTGAGCGAGATTGACGTTGCCGAGGTGGCGTGGGCGCTGTCGTTTGCCGCGCCGGTAGTCGTCCGTTCCGATGGCTCGCCGCTGTCGTTCAGCTCGCATACGCCGGCTGGTCGCCGGCAACAGTTCACGTTCTCCGTGGACTGGGTGCTGGGCGAAGCCGCTGCTGTGGTCGGCTGCTCGACCAAGCCCCGGCCGGCCGAGGTGTGGCGGCGAGTGCTGGCCCGCTTCGACCTTGCTCCGCCGACGGCCGCAGCGGGCGGCACGCTGCGGCCGGCCGTGGACAAGGTGCTGGAGCAACGGCACCTGCGGCGGGCCGTCATCGACGAGGTAGGCGTTGCCATGGGCGATGCCGACCAGCAGTTCCTGCTGCGGCGCGCGTTGCACACCCGGGTCGGCCAGATGGCCAATGCCTACCGCAACGCCCCGATCCAAGGCGGCGTGGCCGACGTGATGCTCGACGCCTACGGTCGGCTGAGCGAAGCGCTTGAGCGCTACCCCACAGCCGACGCTGTGCAGACCGTCCACGACAGCGTCGTCATCGAGTGCGACGAAGCCGAAGCTCACGCCATCGCCGCGGACGTCAAGTCAGCGCTGGAAGCTGCCATGTCACGCTGGTGCCCCGACGTGCCCACGGTGGCCGATACCGACATCCGCACGAGCCTGTCGGAGACCTCGATCCTCGAACAGTTGCGTTGAGAGGGCTGCCGCCTACGGCCATCGGGCCAGGCGCGTCCGTTCAGACCGCCGCCTGTGAGGCCGTCGAGCGGCTGCCCCGGCGGGCTTGCCGTGCCTACTGCGAGCCCGCCGGCTGGGGCAGTCGCCGGTTGCTCACGGCGGCCATCGAGTAGACGACCATGCTGAGCGTGACGGCGATCCCCATGGTCAAGAACATGGCGCGCACGCCGACCCATTCCGCTAAGGCGCCCAGCGGCGCTGCCGCCATGGCGAATGCCGCGAACGGAAGCTGCACCAGCGATTGCACGCGCCCTTGGTAGGCCTCGTCGGTGGCACGCATGACGATCGTCTGAATGAGCGAGATGAACCCGACAGATGCCGCCCCGATGGCCGCAGTCACCGCCAAGGCGATCGCATAGGTCGGCGCCCACGCGAGGGCCACGATCGAAGCGCCGAAGGCGAAGCCCAGGCCGATCAGGATGGAGTGTGCGCCCGGCGAGTCGGCGCGTGACGCGAGCACGATCGACGCAGCCACCGCGCCGATCGACGACGCCCCGGAGATGAACCCGACATGGGCGTCGCCGAGACCGAAGACGCCTTCGACCAGCGCCGGCTGGAAGGCGACGTAGCTGAAGCCGAACATGATCACGATGATCGAGGTCACGATCGGTCGCCGAAGCTCAGGTCGGCTCATGGCGTAGCGGATGCCTTCGCGGATCTCGGCCAGAGGACTGCTGCGAGCGTGGCGCACGGGTCGGGCGTCATCGCTGGAGCCGGAAACGGATCGTTTCGTCTCCGGCAGGGGCATCAGCAGCACGAAGCTCAGCGTCGCAATGGCCGCCGAGACGAAGTAGGCGCCGGCGAGCCCGAACAGCGCCCACCCGGCCAGCAGCCCGGCAGCGGTCGGAGCGATGACCCGACTGCCGCTCAGCGACAGCGACGACAGCGTGATCGCATTGCCCAGCCGCTCACGGCCGACCAGCTCGGTCGTCATCGAGATGCGAGCAGGGCCGATCAGCCCGAACATCAGGCCTTGCAGCGCGCTGGAGACGAGCAGCATCCAGTAGTGGATGACATCGGTGGCCAGCGCCAAGCCCATGCCGACCGAGCCGAGCAGCAGCACCATCTGGCCGAACAGCATCAACCGCCGCTTCGACAGTCGATCCGCCGCGACGCCGCCGAAGAGCGTCGACACGCCCAGTGCCAGGCCGAAGGCGAAGAACACGATGCCCAGTGCGCTCTCGCTCTCAGTGAGGTCCCAGGCCAGCAGCGCCCGCAGCAGGAACTGCATCTGGATGCTCATGAACGAGAACACCCCGCTCAGCCACAGAAGCCGGAACCCGGGTACCCCCAGCGCGGCGAATGTCGCAACCCGCTCGCTCTTCATCGCGGGACCCTCCGACATACCGGATGCCGACGCTAGCTTCGATCCGGCGTAAACGACTTGGAGGACAGCAACATGCCGCGTCTTGACCTCAGCGGAGCATCAGCCATCGTCACCGGCGGAGCGTCGGGCATCGGTGAGGCCAGCGCCCGCCAGCTCGCCGAAGCCGGAGCCCATGTGGTCATCGCCGACCTGCAGGACGACCTCGGCGCCGAAGTGGCATCGTCGGTCGGCGGGCTGTTCGTGCGCTGCGACGTCACCAGCATTGATGACGCGAGTGCCGCCGTGGATGCCGCATCGGAGATGGGGCCGCTGCGTGCGCTGGTCAACTCGGCGGGGTTGGGCCGTGCCGGGCGCACGATCGACCGCAACAACGTGCCCATGGATCTCGAGCAGTTCCGCTTCGTGATCAACGTGAACCTCATCGGTTCGTTCAACATGCTCGCCCAGGCGGCATCGGCCATGGCCAAGACGGAGCCCGCCGACGAAGACGGCTCTCGCGGCGCGGTCGTCAACATGGCCTCGGTAGCAGCCTTCGACGGCCAGATCGGCCAAGCCGCCTACTCGGCCTCCAAGGGCGGCGTGGTGGGCATGACCCTGCCGATCGCCCGCGACCTGTCCGCCACCGGCATCCGCGTCAACACGATCGCACCGGGCCTCATCGACACGCCGATCTATGGCGAGGGCGAGCAGTCTGAGCAGTTCAAGGCACACCTGGGCCAGAGCGTGCTGTTTCCCAAGCGTCTGGGCTACGGCGAGGAGCTCGCCTTCATGGTCATGGAGTGCATCACCAACCCGTACATGAACGGCGAGGTGATCCGCGTCGACGGCGGCATCCGGCTGCCTCCCCGCTGAGCGGCACTGTCACACCGGGGTTCTCAACCAGTCGCGTCCGCCAGGAACTCGGCGATGGCGTCGTTGAAGGCGCTTGGCTGTTCTTGGTTGGCGAGGTGGCCGGCGTCGGCGATCTCTGCGTAACGAGCGCCTGCGATGCCCTCCGCCAGCCGTTGTGACGTGCGGGGCGGCGTGACCTCGTCGTGCTCGCCCACCACCACCAGCGTCGGCGCGGCGATGCGCTCGAGCTCCGGGTAGTGGTTCGACTCTGCCATCGAGTCGCACGCCCACTGGTAGCAGGGCATGCGGATTGACGGGATCATCATGTCGGCAACGTGAGCCCGGAGTTCGTCGGAGGCGTCAGGGCTGACCAGCCGCTGCGCCCGCGCCGCAGCAAAACCCTCGGGGCCGAGATCCACAAAATCGACGGCTCGAGCCCGCATAGCTTCGGCCTGCTCGGGCTTCGTGCCGGCACCTGCACTGGAGTCGGCCAGGACAAGCCCAGAGACCAGCTCAGGGTGCCGCAGCACCAGACGGGTCGCCGTGACGCCGCCCCACGACACGCCCAGCACAGCGACCGGGCCGTCCGATTCAGCCGTGATCAGCGATGCAGCCGCGTCAGCCCAGCCGTCGATGCCAGGGGCACTGGCGGGATCGGCCGAATAGCGGTAGCCGGGAGCGTCCCACGCGACCAGCCGCATCCCGAGCCGCTCGGCCAGCGGGCGCTGACCCAAGAACGCATCCGCACACGAACCAATGCCGTGCAGGCACAGCAGCACCGGTGCGTCATGCGCCCCGTAGGACCAGCGGAAGATGTTGCTCACCGGACTGTTCCCATCGACGCGAGTTTCACTGGCTCGAGCGCACCCGGGCCAGCGGGGTCGGGACGCCGGCAACAGGGGCGCGGGTGCGGAAGATGCAGCCTCCGCCCGACGTGCCGCCGCCTTCCGACGCCCCAGCGGTCACGATGTAGAGATCACACATGTCGGCGCCGCCGAAGCAGACGCTGGTGACGAACTGGTCGGGAACCGGAACGGCGAGATCGGGTTCGCCCTCGGGCGTGTAGCGCTGCACGCGTGCGCCTTCGGCCAGCGCGACCCACACGCCGCCTTCGACATCCACGGCAAGGCCGTCGGGCACCTTGCCTTCGCGCACGAACTCCCGGCGGTTGGTCACCGAATCGCCGTCGACATCAGACACCCACACTCTGCCCGGGATGCTGTCGGAGTGATACAGCCGCGATCCGTCAGGCGAGAAGCCGATGCCGTTGGTGAGCTGCACGTCGCCATACACCTCGTCGGCAGTGCCGTCGAGGTTGATGCGATATAGCTCGCCGGCCTCATCGGGTGACGACAGATCGAACGGGTTGCGCCTCAGCGAGCCCACGTAGACGCGCCCCAACGAATCAGTGTGCATGTCGTTGAAACCGGCGACCTCGGGAGCGAACAGCACTTCCGAGCCGGCGTCGGTGACGTGCTGGATGTTGCGCCCGCTCACCACCACACCGCCGTCGGCGTGCAGCACCATGCCGCCCACGCCCCGGCGCTTCGGGACCACGATCTCGATCTCACCGTCAGGCCTCCGCCGCCGCACCCCGCCGTTGGGCACATCGGAGAAATAGAGGTTGTCATGCTCGTCCACCCGCGGACCCTCGATGAGGCCCCACCCCGAACTCAGCAGCTCCAACTCGAAATCAGTGTTCATCGACATCTCCCCTGCTCCGAGCCGTGACGCTCATCCGCCGACCCCGAGCCAGGGACCGGCGGTGTGCGGACACTAACGAACCGGGAGTTGGCTGGCACAGAGCCGGCGAGTCGACGTGATCGCACTGTTTCAACCCATGGGAATCCCGATTCCCCAAGCTCCCCGTCACAGCCCCTCGGTACTCTGCGGCCGTGCGCATCCTGCACACGTCCGATTGGCACCTGGGCCGCAGCTTCCACGGCGCATCGCTCATGCACGAGCAGGAAGAGGTCATTGACCGGATCGTCGAACTGGCTAGGAACCGCAGAGTCGACCTAGTCGTGATCGCGGGTGACTTGTACGACCGGGCGATCCCGCCAACCGATGCCGTGCGTCTGTTCGACGAGGCCTTGGTACGCCTGCGCGAAACGGGCGCGACGGTTGTCGCCATTGCCGGCAACCACGATTCGCCGAACCGGGTAGCAGTTGCCGACCGGATCCTCGAGCAGGCGGGTGTCGCCGTCCGGGGCGCGGTCGCCCGGTGCGTCGAACCGCTGCAATTGGAAGCCGACGACGGCGGACCGCCGGTCAGGGTCTATCCGGTGCCCTACCTCGAGCCGCTGCTGGCCCGCCAGCACCTCGACCAACTCGACGGAGACGCTGAGGCGGCAGGCGCCGCGCAAGCAGAGGCTGAGGAAACAGAGGCAAAGGCGGCAAAAAAAGCAGGGACGGCAGGGTCTCGCCGAGCCGATCGCCACGACCCGGCCATCGCCCTGCTAGCCGGGCGGCAGTCTCCCGAGGCCGAGGCAACCCGACGCGCCAGCCACCACGACGTCACGGAACTCGCCACAACGCTGATCCGCAGGGCGGCGGCCGCCGGTGGTCCGACTCGCACCGTCGTGGTGGTGCACACCTTCGTGGACGGGGCAACTCCGTCGGATTCCGAACGCGATCTCAGCATCGGCAACATCGACAGGGTGGGCCTAGACGTGTTCGGCGGGTTCGACTACGTGGCACTGGGCCACCTGCACCGCTGCCAAGCCTTCGACGATGGCCGTATCGCATACTCCGGCAGCCCGCTCCCCTACTCGTTCTCTGAGGAGAACGACACCAAGTCGGTGCGCATCGTCGAGATGAACGCAGAGGGCCGATGCAGCACTGAGGTTGTCCCGCTGGGTGTCGGCCGCCCGCTGCGTACGTTGCGGGGCCGCATGGCCGACCTGCTCGGCAGCGCGGCATTCAGCGAGGCCGAGCAGGATCGAGTGCGTTTCCTGCTCACCGACCCCGAACTGCCCCTGCAAGCCATGGCGCTCCTCCAAACTCGCTTTCAGCACGCTGTGACGCTCGAACACCAGCCCGACGGGCAGATTCGAAACGGCAGCGAAGACGTGGCCCACGCCGTGGAACACTCGGAGAATCCGCTCGATCTTGCGCTTCGCTTCTGGGCAGACCAGCAGGGCGCTGATGCGTCAGATGCGCAGAAGAAAGCGCTGACGTCTGCACTCGAAGCAGCCGCGGGAATGGACGAATCATGAGGCCGCACCGCCTCGCGTTCTGCGCCCTGGGTCCCTACCCGGACAAAGTCGAGATCGAATTCGACGAACTCGTCAGCGAGGGACTCTTCCTCATCTGGGGGCGAACGGGTGCGGGCAAGACCTTCCTGCTCGACGCGCTGTGCTTCGCATTGTTCGGCGAGGTCCCCGGGGCGCGCCCGTATGACACGCTCCGTTCAGACCACGCTCCGCTTGAGGTGTCGCCTTGGGCGGATCTGGAGTTCACCGTCCAAGGCGATCGCTGGCGCATACACCGCGTCCCAGCACACGAACGTGCCAAGAAGCGCGGCAGCGGAACCACCGGCGAGAAGGCCAGCGCTGCTCTCGAACGTCTCGTGGGCGAGACGTGGCAACCAGTCGCGGAGAAGATCCCAGAAGTCGACCAAGAAGTCGTGCAGTTGCTCGGCCTCACCGCCTCAGAGTTCCAGCAGGTAGTGCTGCTCCCGCAGGGCCGATTCGAGAGAGCACTCCGATCCACGTCCGGGGAGCGCGAGAAGCTGCTGCTCACGCTGTTCGAAACCTCGATCTACGAATCGGCCGCAAGCTGGCTGGACGCCGAGGCCGAACGGCACCGGACAACGGCGACAGGTCTCGAAGAACGGCTCCACGATCTGCGTCGAACGGCCGCCGAACGGTGGCGTGAGGTGTCGCCCGCAGACGAAAGCAGCGGACTACGCGACGGCACTGTCCATAGCTCCGGCGCTTCGTCGGACGCCGTCGAGTCAACCGATGCGTCACGGCCCGCCCTTGGTTCAGTGGCTTCGTCGGATGCCGTCGAGCGGGTCGATGCGCCGTGGCCCGCCGATCAGAGCCAACTCGACGATCTCGTCGAACAAGCGCAATCGGTCGCCGACGATGCGGCTCACGCCGCAAAGACTGCCAATGCGAGGTACGAGGCGGCGAACGAGGACCACAGCAAGGCGAGACAGCTCGCTGGCCGTTGGAATCGGCGCAATGGGCTTCAGAAGCTGCTGCGCAGACTTGTCGCCGCCGAGGCCAATATCGACACGAAACGGGAAGCCCTTGGCCGGGCCGACGACGCTCAAGCGATACGGCAAGTGCTCGATGACGAAGCGGACGCTCGCAGCGAGCTTGATCAGTGCACCGCCGAACTCTCAGCGCAATACGCAACCCTGCGAGAATGCATGGCCGATGCGCTGAGCCTCCCGGATGAACTCGCCATCCCCGCCGTCGACGACCCAGCGCTGCAGACGAATCTCGCTCCAATTGGCAGACAGGTCTCCGACCGTCTGGACGAACTCGGCAACTTCGCCAAGGACGCCTGCACTGCAAGCAAGCGAGAGTCCGAGGCTGCTGCCAAGCGAGAGTCCGCCACATGCCATCTTGAACAGCAGCAAGCACGGCGCGAAACCGCTGAGGAGCATGATTTCAAGAGAGTCTTCGCGGAAGCAGGACTGCGAGCTGCCGAGTCGGCCGCTGGTCGGATCTCGGCGCTCACGACCACTTCCGAGAGCGCTCACGAGCAGGCAGCAGCGGCTGCGAAGCTTCAGTCTCTGGCACCCAAGCGTGACGCCGCCGAGAAGTCTGTGAGGGACGCGAATCAGACAACCCTCGAGCGTCGCAAGGAAGAGCTCGACCTTCGTGAGCGGCGCCTCGACGGCATGGCCGCCGTACTCGCAGGCGAACTGCTCGACGCTGTTCCATGCCCAGTTTGCGGATCGACGGAGCATCCGATTCCGGCCGAGCCTGCCGACGACGCCGTGCGCGACGAGCATCTCGAAGCTGCTTCGGCTGCCGTCGAGCGCGCCGTCGAAGCCGAAGACGGTGCAAGAGAAGTGTTGCGGGGAATCAACTCGCGGATTGATGAGTTGCGCGGACGGGCCGGTGACGCTGCCGATAATCCTGACGCAGCGGCCAGACAATCTGAATCTGCTGCCGCCGAGTTGGCTGCGGCAAACGAGCTAGCCGGCAACCAGCACGAACTGCGGGAGGCGAGCGAATACCACCGGCGCCAAGAGAACTCGGCTCGGCAGCAGTCCAGCAGAGCTGAGACCGACGCGGCACTCGCTCTCGACGCGGCCGAGAGGGCAGAGCGCGAAGCCGGAGAATTGAGATCCAAGATCAGCCAAGCGATCGGCGAGGTTGACCCCGACGAAGCTGTGGCGGCTCTGCGAGCTGTCGAATCGTGTCTCAGCGACTTGCAGACTTCCGTTGGGGAACAGACGAAGGCTCGAACCGCGCTCCACACATTGGCCGGCACCCTCGAAGCCCAACTCAAAAAGTCTCCGTTCGCCTCCGCTGATGAGGCCCGATCTGCCTTGCTCGACGACGCCGAGCGCGACGAGTTGCGGGAAGAAGTGAAGAGCCACGACGACGCAATGCGCGACACCCGACGCGACCTCGGTGCCGATGACTTGCAGTGCCTTCCGGATGATCGACCCGACACTGAGGCCGCTGAAAAGGCGGCGAACGCGGAGCGCGTAATGGCCAAGGAGGCCGGAGATCATCACACCCTGATCGCAAGTGCGCGCGATGCAATTCGCGGCTGGGCCGACGACCATCGAGAAGTGGACGCCGAGTACGCCAGCGCTTTCGCCGACGCCGAACTTTGGACCGCCGTCGCCGACCGCTGTAGTGGACGACTTGCTCCAAGGGTGTCCCTGCAGCGATGGATCCTGTCGGCCTATTTGGAACGGATATGCCAGTTCGCCAATAGACGGCTTGGTGCCATGTCCGGCAGCCGATATCGGCTCAGCGTCCATCGGGAGAGCGAGCGGCATGGTGCCAAGGGAGGACTCGGCCTGCGAGTGCACGACGCTCACACCGGAGCGGAGCGTGAGGTCTCCACGCTTTCGGGCGGCGAGACCTTCCAAGCGTCGCTGGCGCTGGCGCTCGGTGTCGCCGATGTGGTGACTGCTCGCACCGGCGGCGTGCGCCTCGAAGTGCTGTTTGTCGATGAAGGATTCGGGACCCTGGACAGCGAAGCGCTGCACCTCGCCATGGACGAACTGGACCGTCTGCGTGAGGGCGGTCGTGCCGTCGGCCTCATCAGTCATGTATCCGAGTTGCGTGTACGCATCCGCACCGGCATCGAAGTCCACCGAACCGACAAGGGCTCCCACACCAGCGTCGGTGCGATCTCCGAACTCTGACTTCCAAATGGATGTGGGTCGAGGAAACGCGATGCCTCGCGTTCGAGGAGGCGGTACGCACCGCTCACCGAGTCCCTAGCTCGAACGGCCATGTTGCCGTTGTGCGTGCTACGGGAACAGGGCGGGTTCGCGAGATAGATCGAGTGTGTGGGTCGGCGCGGCGTCTTGCAGCGGCGCAGGGTTGCGGCGCGGGGTCGGCTTCTTGGATCTGGCGGGGTTGGGCGCCGACTCCGCGTCGGGCGGTATGAGCCGGTAGCGATTGTTGCGCTTGATGACCTGCCAGTTGTGGTCGTGGATCTTGTCGTGGCAAGACCAGCACACCAGCACGAGGTTGTCGATCTTGGTGGGACCGCCACAGAGCCAGGGGATGATGTGGTGCGCTTCGCAGTCGCCGGGCGGGGCGCCGCAGCCAATGCAGGCGCCGTCGCGGGCGATCAGGGCACGGCGCTGGGCTGCGGTGGGCGCTCGTGCAGCGACTGCCTCGTAGAGGGGTGTGAGCTCTTTGCCGAACAGCACGACGGAGATGTCGGCGTTGCAGCAGAGCCGGTCGATGACGCTGGCGGGCACCGGGCCGGTGCCAGCGATCTCTCCGATGCCGCCGTGATCGTCGAGCAGGTCTGCGAGGTCGGCTCGCACGATGATCTGGGTCGTTTGGGCTTTGTGACCCGCAGAGCCCGTGCTGTCGCCGGCCGCGTGCCCGCAGCCGGTCGTCTCGTTGCCCGCAGCGGTGCCGCCTTGAGGGGGTTCGTCGGCGGCCGTGGGCGCGGAGCCAGAGTGAGTGAGGATGCCGTCGAGGGCGTCTGCCATGCGCTGGTCGCGGGTGCGCACCGCGCTGTTGTCTGCTGGGCCGTCGCGCTGTAGGCGACGGTCGGCTTGGCGGAGGCGTTCGGCTTCGTCGCGGATGCGGGTCTGGATCCGAGCACCCATCTCTGCGTCGAACGCACCGCGCATCTGCACAGTGCCGTCGTCACCGTTCCAGAAGCGCACGTTGCGGTTGCGCCGGTTGCGACGGTGCCGTTCGGCAAGGCTCGCAGCGCTCTCGTGCTTCGCGGCCCAGCGCGCCGATGCCTGGGCAAACTCATCAGGCGGCAGCGTCTTTGCCAGGTTCATCAGATCGGCGTCGCCCTGCACTGCCTCGGCGCTGGTCCGGCGTGCGGCGCGGGCGAGGCGGGCGGCATTGGCCATACACATCTCACCGTCAGCCAGCGCGGACTGGGCAGTGGGCAACTGCTCGAGCTCGGCAGTCGTTCGTACGTTGCGCGCTGCATCGGAACGCGGGACTGCGGCGATCTGGTGCAGCACCCCGGCACCGCCGTCGCCATGGCGCTCGCGTTTCGCGATCTGCGACGCAACGGCGGTCTCAAGCGTCTCAAGCCGGGCGCGCAGCGGCTTGGCCAGCGCGAGCGCTTCGCGCAGATCGGCGGTGGGTGCACCCTCGACACAGTCGAGGGCCGCTGCGAGCGAGTCGAGCGCCTGCCGCACCTGAGAGAACATGCGTTCACCCTAGCGGCCTGGTGTGACAAAGGAACGTTTATGCGCTATAAGACAGATTACGGTTATGTGACATCTGGTTTCATGATGGATAATTATTTTTCAATATTTTTCAGTGTGAACTCGCGACCGTCGCTCACCACTGATCGCTCGACTTCAGACGCTGTGCCAGCGCTGACGCCGCAGTCCCGTCGATCGTCACGACCGAACAAAAGGCCGCAGCGGCGGGGCTTGCTCAGCTGGACGGGCTGAACTGGATCGGGAGGGGGTGGCCAGTGCGGGTGAACAGGTCTTGCAGCATCCGCAGCGTCATGCCCCAGATCACCCGTCCGTGGCCGACTTCGATGCCCGGAAAGCGCTCGTCGGGTCGAGGCGGGTAGTGGTAGTCGATGTGGCGTCGAGGGTCGGCCAGTTCTGCCACCGACACCCAGAACGCGTCGGCTACTTCGTAGTTCAGCGTCAGTGCGGGGCGTGTGCCGTCTAGCCAGCACACGTGCGGCGTCACCCGCAGTGCCGCGCCGCGCCAGCGTGGGTTGCCTTCGAGATCGTTGAGCCGGCCGAGCCAGCGCACTCCGGCGTGCGCGGTGATGTCGAAGCCGATCTCCTCGCGGCTCTCGCGCACCGCCGTGTCGAACGTGTCGTCGTCGTCGGGTTCGGTGCGCCCGCCCGGAAACGCCATGTGGCCCGACCACGGGTCGCCGTCGCGGGTAGCTCGTTCGATGAAAAGCATCTCGGGGCTGCTGTCTCCAGAGCGCACCACTGCGGCGACGGCTGCCGTCGGGCCGTGATGCGGTGTGTCGAGGTCCTGGCTGAGCACTGCCGACAGAGGTTCCGCTTCGAACGCCTCAGTGACAGAGTGCAGACCGACCACGGCCTCGCAGCGTAGGTCGGACACACGCGACGGCTCTCGGTTCGCCTTCGAACACCGCTGCTACCGTCGCCGCGATGACTGCTGCCGACGTTGACAATTCGATCGTTGCAGACGATCAGCCGACGGGCATGGACGCAGCGTCATTTGAAGCGTTCGTGAGCGAGGTCGCGCAGTTCCGGGACACGTTCGTGGCGCCGAACGTGAACCGCTGGGAGAGCGAGAAGCGCATGGCACCCGAGGCCCTGCGGGATGCCTCAGAGATCGGGCTGCTCGCCATGGAGGTACCTGCCGAGCTGGGCGGGCTGGGGATGAGCTTCGCCCAGAAGTGCCGCATCGTCGAGGTGCTGAGCGCCGTGTCGATGCCGTTCGCCTTCAGCCTGGTGAACACCGGCAACGTCGCAGCGCGAGTGGCTCGGCTCGGCAGCGACACCCACCGCGAGCGCTACCTGGCCGACCTGATGGCCGGACGACGGTTCGGTTCCACCGCGCTGACCGAACCGGGCGCCGGCAGCGACTTCGCCAACATCGCTACGACGGCGACGCCTGTCGACGGCGGCTGGCGGCTCGACGGCGCCAAGGCCTGGATCACCAACGCCGCGCACTCCGACGTGATCTTCTGCTACGCGCAGACGCAGCCCGGCTCCCGGGGTCGAGGCATCGCGTTGTTCCTCATCGACGGCACCCAGCCCGGCTTCGAGCGGCTGCCGCCGTACGAGCTGGCCGGAGGTCACCTCATCGGCACCGGCGGGTTCCGGCTGGATGGCTACATCGCCGCCGCCGAAGATCTTCTCAGCCCTGCGGGGGAAGCCTTCATCGCAGCCTTGTCGAGCGTGAACGGTGCCCGCACCTACGTCGCCGCCATGTGCTGCGCCATGGTGGAGGCCACCCTCGCGAGCGCAGTCCGCTACGGAGCCGAGCGCGAGGCATTCGGCAGGCCCGTCATCGCCCATCAAGGACTGGCATGGAAGCTGGCCGGGGTGCAGAACCGCCTCGAAGCCTCCCAGCTGCTCACTGCCCGGGCCGTCGACGCAGTCACCGAGTCATTGCGCACCGGCGACGCCTCTGGCGCCATCCTGCCGGCTGCGCATGCCAAGAAGTTCGCCACCGAGACGGCCGAAGCCGACATCGCCGCCTGCATCCAAGCCATGGGCGCCGAGGGCCTGCGCAGCGATCACCCGGGGGGTCACCACCTCATCGGAGCGCGCATCGCCAACTACGTGGACGGCAGCACCGAAATCCAGACCGACCGCATCGCCCGCTCGCTCGCTGCCACCTACGCGACAGGCTGAACGGGCACCCTCAGCCGAAGACGCCCTCTTCCCGCAATGCGGTGATGTCGTCCCACGTGTAGCCGTGCTCGAGCAGCACTTCCTCGGTGTGCTGGCCGAGTTCGGGCGCGACGGCGCCGGGTTCGAGCGGCGTGGCCGACATGCGGATCGGGGTGCCGATCACTGTGCGTTCGCCCTCGGGGTGCTCCACCCGCTGCAGATAGCCGTTCTCGTACATCGACTCGTCGGCCACGATCGCCTCGTAGTCGCGGACCAGCCCGTAGCGGACGCCGGCGTCCGTGAGCACTGCCTCCCACTCGTCGAGGGTCCTAGTGGGGAAGACCTCATCGATGATGGCGACCAGTTCGGCCCTGGCCTCTGAGCTCAGCATCAGTGCCAGGAACCGTTCATCGTCGGCAAGGTCTGGCCGGTCGAGCAGCTTGGCGAATTCGGGCCACCCCGGACCGGTGCCGCTGAGCAGGTGGATCCAGCCGTCGGCCGCCTCCACGGTGTGGAGCAACGTGGGAACGAAGGCGTGACCCGAATCGATGCGCTCGGGGTTGCGACCGGTCAGCAGGGTGTAGGTCATCTCCGACGCTTGGGCGTAGATCATGCCGCCCACCAGCGACACGTCGACCCGCTGTCCAAGCCCGGTCTCGGTGCGATGGAGCAGCGCAGCAAGAATGCCGGTGACCATGTTCTGGCAGCCGACATGGTCGGATATGACAGCCCCATTCATGACGGGCGGGCCATCGCAGATCCGGGTGGCGAACATGAGCCCGCCCTCTGCCTGACCTGACGAGTCGGCTCCCTCCCGCGTCGACTTGGGGCCGATCGGCCCGAAAGTCGAGCCGGTGGCGTACACGAGCCGGGGATTGATGCCAGACAGGTGCTCATACGACAGGCCCCAGGCCTCCATGGTCCCGGGCACGAAGTTGTGGATCAGGATGTCGGTTGTCTCGACGAAGCGCTCAAGCGCGCGCTTGCCGCCCGAAGTGCGTAGGTCGAGCGTGACCGATCGTTTCCCCCGGTTACACGCCTCGTAGTACGGGCTGCGCAGATCGGTGGGCGACACGGGGATGACCCGTCCCAGGTCGCCCATGCCCGGCAGTTCGATCTTGATGACTGACGCTCCCATGTCGTGCAAGGTGGCGGCAGCTTGAGGGCCCTGCACCAAGATGGACAGGTCGAGGACGGTGTAGTCGTCAAGCGCTCCCATCGCCGGATCGTAACCCCCGCCGTTCGCGCGGCACTTCCGATCGGGGTTTGCCAGACTGCGCAGACCACACCTCACAGGACGGTGACCATGTCAGCCGCGACCCTGCAAAGACCTTCTGCAGATCTCTACGAAACGATGAGCACCCTGCGCGCCGTGCGCCGCCTGCGCACCGACCCGATTCCCGCCGATGTCCTCGAACGGGTGCTGCAGGCCGCATGCTGGGCGCCGACCGGCGGCAACCAGCAGCCATGGCGAGTGGTCGTCGCCACCGACCCGGCCGTCAAGCAGGGCTTGGCCGACATCTACGCGCCCGAGTGGGCGAAGTTCGCCAGCGGGTTCCTGAAGCGATTCGAAGGCCTTCCTGCCGACGAAGTCGCCAAGTGGGAGCGAGTCGTGGCTGCGGGCGACTACCTCGCCGATCATCTGGGAGAGGCCCCAGCCATCCTGGTGTTCTGCGCCAACCCGGAGAAGATGGCGATCACCGACGCAAACCTGGATCGGGTCAGCATGGTCGGCGGCGGCTCGGTGTACACCGCTGTGCAGAACTCGATGCTGGCGTGCGTGGCAGAGGGGCTGGGCTGCACGCTGACGACGTTGCACTGCCTGCGCGAGCACGAGGTGAAATCGTTGCTCGGCGTGCCCGACGGATGGGCCACCGTCGCGATGGTGCCGATCGGGTACCCGGTGGGCAGGGGCAACGGCCCGATCACCCGGCAGCCGCCGACCGAGATGGCCTTCCGCGACACGTTCGGCGAGGCCTGGACGGGCTGATCGCCACAACCCGACGGGGCACTCGCTCATCGCCTCGCGGGCACGTCCCCACAGCCCGGTCTGCCGCCAGGTGCGGCTGCTGCGACCCCGCATGCGGTATGTCAGGCTCTAGCTGCATTCACAGGGGGTAGGTCATGAGCGAACCGATGCCAACTTCGAAGTCTCAGGAGCTGTACGAGCGGGCGAAGGCCGTGGTTCCCAAAGGCGTGTACGGCCACTACGGACCCGCAGTCATCGAGGACGGCCCGGTCTTCTTCTCATCGGCTGAGGGCGCACGGTTCACCGATGTGGACGGGAACTCCTACATCGACTGGATGTGCGCATACGGGCCGAACATCTTGGGCTACAACCATCCGGCAGTCGAGGAGGCCGCCGAGAAGCAGGCCGCCGACGGCAGCACGGTCAGCCTCGCCGCGCCGGTCATGGTGGAACTCGCCGAGGAGCTCGTCGACCTCGTGGAGGGGGCCGACTGGGCGCTGTTCGGCAAGAACGGCGCCGATGCCACAGGACTGGCCGTGATGGTGGCCCGCGCAGCCACCGGGCGGCGGTACATCCTCAAGATCCAGGGCGGCTATCACGGCTCGGCGCCGTGGATGCAGGCGCCCGGCAACAAGGGCACGATTGCGGAGGACCAGGCCTTCGTCATCGAGGTGCCGTGGAACGACGCCGAGGCCGTGCAAGCGGCCATAGACGCGCATCCGGGCGACATCGCCTGCTTCATCTCATCGCCGTACCACCATCCCGTGTTCGCCGACAACGAGCAGCCGGCGCAGGGCTACTGGGCCGCTGTCGAAGACGCCTGCCAGGCTGCGGGCATCGTGGTGATCCTGGACGAAGTCCGCAGCGGGTTCCGGATCGACTTGGCCGGCGCGCATGTCGCGTACGGGTTCACACCCGATCTGATGTGCTTCGGCAAGGCGATCGGGAACGGGCATCCGCTCGCTGCTCTGGCCGGCTCTGATGCGCTGAAGGAGGCCGCCGGTGAGACGTTCTTCACTGGCACCCAGTTCTTCAACGCAGCGCCCATGGCTGCGGGTCTCGCCACGCTGCGGGAGCTGCGTACGGCTGATGCTGCCAACGCAGCAACCGAGATCGGCACCCGCCTGGGCGAGGCGCTGACCGACGTGGCGGCGGCTCATGGGCACGAGCTGCGTGTGAGCGGCGTGCCCGCCATGCCGTACCTGCGCATCGTCGGCGAGGGCGGTTCGAAGTTCCACGCACGCTGGGTCGCCGAGTGCATCCGCCGGGGCGCCTACCTGCTCAGCTATCACAACAACTTCGTCTGCGCGGCGCACACCGACGACGACATCAAGCGCACCTGCGACATCGCCGACGCGGCATTCGCTGCTCTGGCCTGAGGCTCGCGACCGCTCACAACCACACTTGCGCAGTCCGCGCCGCGCTCGTCCTGGGAGGCTCTGATTATGAAGTTCGGCTTCACCGTGCCCAACAACTTCGGAGTCGATGATCCCGCGGAGGTAGTCGCGCTGGCTGTCGAGGCCGAGCAGCTCGGCTTCGACTCGGTGTGGGTGAATCATCACGTCGTCAACGTGGGCTACGTGTGGGACCGGCTGGGCGAGCGGCCCTACCACGATGCGCTGGTGACGCTGACGTGGATGGCGGCACACACGTCACGGGTGCGCCTCGGCACCAGCGTGCTGGTGATGCCGTACCTGCACCCGATGGTGCTGGCCAAAGAACTCGCCACGCTGGACCGGCTGAGCGGCGGTCGCCTGGTGGTCGGGCTGGGCGTGGGCAGCCTGCCCGAGGAGAACGCCCTGCTGGGCGTGGAGTATGACGACCGCGGCAGGCTCAGCAACGAGTTCGTCGAGGTACTTGACCTGCTGTGGACACAGCCGAGCGCCAGCTACGACGGGCACTACTACTCGTTCGAGGGCGCCGTGAGCTCGCCCAAGCCGCTGCAGCAGCCCCGACCCCCAATCCTCTTCGGCGGCAACCGCCCGCCGGCGCTGCGGCGCGTCGGACGGCTGGGCGACGGTTGGCACCCGATGATGCTGTCGCCCGAGAGCGTCGCGAAGCGCCTGCCGGTGATCAGAGAGGCCGCCGCGGCGGCAGGCCGCCCGGGCATCCCCGCCGAGGTATCCGTGCGCCGGACCGCCAGCGACGTGACGCCAGAGCTGGCTGCCAGCTATGCAGCCGTCGGGGTGACCGAGCTCGTGGTCTCCTGGAACACCGGCGACGTCGCCGAGATCAGCGAGGGCCTCGCCGCCTTCGCTGCCGAACACGGCATCCGCGGCTGAACCGCCGGGCCGTTCGGTCTGGCTACTTCGGGCGGAACGAGGCCTCCATCTCGTCGATGTCGAAGCCGCCGTGTGCCACGCCGTCGGCGGCGTATTCGTACAGCGCCGTCTTGAAGTAGAGGCTCAGCGCGCTCACCACGACGCTCACGGCGAGCACGCCGATCACGCCGACGGCGATGCCGATGTACAGGCCGATCCCGGGCACCAACGTGGCGATCAGCACCGCGACCAGGATGATCGGCAGGGCGATCACGAAGCCCAAAATGCCGAACCCCGCCTGGGCGATGAGGTTCTCGCCCCAGGTGCGGCGGACCAGCGACATGGAGTGCTTCACGCTGGCGAACGACCGGTAGTCGTCGATGATGATGGCGGGAACGACGAGGTAGGTGGCCACGCCCCACGCCGCCTCGGCCAGGAATGTCTCGCAGGATGCGCAGCAGCAGCCCGACGGTCAACGTGATGAGCGCCCAGCCGAGCAGGCTTGGCAGCCGTGACGCTGCCTTGCCCATCGCGCTGCGCACCGTGGGATCGCCGCCGGTCATGCGCTCGTGCGCGCCGGCCACGAGCGCGCCTTCGAAGTACACCACTGTGGCTGTTGCCACGAAGGCAAATACGAGCCCGAGCACGACCGCGCTGCCTTCGACACTCTCGGCGCCCCCGCTTGCATCGAAGCTGCCGGTGACGAAACCGACCACCGCCGCCGCAGCGACAATGGCCAGGATGGTCAGCATGCTGAGAACGGGCAGCCACAGCAGCTCACGGTCCTGCTTCAGCAGCGACCACGAGTTCTTGGTCAGCCGCCACGTATTGGCGAATCGGCCCATAGGAACGCTCCTTGCTTCATCAGCCCCGCAGGCGGATCGATGACGACCCCCGGCGTCGCGGCTGGCGCACCGTGCACGGTCGAGCGTACCCAGCCCGCGCGACACCGGATCGTCAGTTTTGCGAACGCGCAGCGACAGGCGGATCGAGTTCGGTGGCCTGCTTCGCCGGTTCAGGAGTGGCACGCGAACCGGCCGGCGTGCGGATCACCATGGCCACCGAGAACAGCACGACGGCGCCGCCCAGGAACTGCATGGGCGTCACCGGCTCGCCGTGGATGAGCCACGCCGTCCCCACGGCCACGATGTGCATCGCCAGCACGTACAGCGACGAGCGGGCCACCTCGATGTGACCGTGGCACCACGTCATCAGCACGTGGCCGAACACCCCGGTCACGAACGCCACGATCACGATCCACAGCCAGTCCAGCCCGCCGAATTCGAAGAACTGGCTCGGTGTCACCATCAGCACCGTGGGCGGCACTGCAGCTACGAACGACCAGAAGTTGATGCCGGCCATCCACTCGATCGGATCCACATCGGTGGACGCTCGGGCCATCCGGGTCAGCACGAAGTAGACGGTGAAGGTCAGCACCGACATCGCGGTGAGGAACAGCCCGAACCCGCTGGCTCGGAACTCGCCGCCGGCGCCCATGATCACGCCGACGGCACCGCCGACTCCGATCAGCGTGAAGACGATCTGGCGGAAGCTGACCCGATCGCCGAAGATCGGGCCCACCAGCGCCAGGAGCATGGCCGGCTGCAAGGCCATCATCACCGACATCACGGAGATCGTGACTTCCTGCACCGCAGCGAAGACGAAGACCATGTTGATGCCGAAGCACAGGCCCGGCAGCGCGGTCTGGGTGAACACCCGCCGAGACAGCCAGCGGCCGCGCAGCGCCAGCACCACAAGCAGGAACGGCGTGGACATACCGAAGCGGATGAAGGCGCTCACCATCGCCGGTGCGGTGAGCAGCTTGGAGATGGGCGGCCCGAGACCCCACGAGACGACCACGAGGCCCATGACCAGCAGCGGCAGCGCGCCGCCGGCGGTCCGCACGGTTGTGGCACCGGTCGCGGCGCCCCCAGCCGAGCCTTCGGCCGGTGCGCGCCGCGCGACCGTCGCAGCACCGTTGAGCGGCGCTTCGGCGCCGCCCGTCCGGTCGATGGCCGGGGCGACATGGAAGACGGCGCCCGACGGCACGGCTGGTCCGCTGTCGCTCGCCGCTGCCGGCCCGCCCGCACCCCTCACCGGAGCGAGGCTACGGCCGCCAGGCACTGTGAGCCCGGGACCAGCCAAAGCTGTGAGCCACACCACGGCGGCCAATACGCTGCGGTGCTGAACCCACGAGCAGAGTGGGCAGTGTGTGGGCTGTCGGTGCGGCGGCCGAGGAGGCCAACATGAACGACGACGCCAGCGCCGGAGCCGAGGTCAGCCTGCCGCCCCAGTGGTCGGCCGACCTGGGCGGTCAGACGGCGTTCGTCACCGGCACCTCGTCGGGATTGGGCCGCCGTTTCGCCACGGTGCTGGCTGCCTGCGGCGCCAGCGTGGTGATTTGCGGTCGCCGTGTCGAACGGCTGAATGCCCTGGCCGGCGAGCTGGAGGCCAGCGGCGCCACCGTGCTGCCCATCCCGCTCGACGTGACCGACACCGAGGCGCTGTTCGAGGCCGTCGCCACCGCCGAGTCCCAGCTCGGGACCGTGCAGATCCTCGTGAACAACGCCGGCAAGCCCGACGCCCGCTTGGCACTCAAGATGGACCCAGCCTTCGTCGACGAGATGATCTCCACCAACCTCACGTCGCTGTTCCACCTGTCGTGCGAGGTCGCACGTCGCCTGATCGCTGCCGAACTGCCCGGCCGGATCGTCAACATTTCGTCGGGGGCCGCATTCAGGGCGCCGCTGGGCACCTCCATGTATGCCATCACCAAGAGCGCCGTGGTGCGCATGACCGAAGTGCTGGCCCAGGAGTTCGCCCGCTACCACATCAACGTCAACACCATCGCCCCAGGTGCGTTCGACAGCGAGATGATGGATGGGATGCTCGAGCGCATGGGCGACTTCACCCAGATGTTCCCCCGTCGCCGTCTCGGCAAGCCCTCGCAGCTCGACTCGACGCTGCTGTACCTGGTGTCGCCGCTGTCGGACTTCGTGTCCGGCACCTGCATCACCGTCGACGACGCACAGGGCGCCGACTGAGCTCGTGAGCACGCCCGTCGATCGCACCGACGCCGACGCCACGAGCGTCGACGATCGCACCGATGCCGGCGCCACGAGCGTCGGCATTGCCGATCTCGACGAGGCGGCACAGCATTGGCGCGAGCACGGCTGGGTACTGGTCGATCAGCTCGTGCCGACGGCGGATATCGACCATGCCGTCGAAGAGCTCTGGGACCTGTACCCCCGGCCCGTGGAGTTCCACTCGGGCGACCCGGCGCTTCGGGAACGCTTCGTCGGACGCAGCTACAACCAAGGCCACAAGTTCCCCGAGGCCGACTCCGAAGGGGCGGCGTTCCGCCCTGAGCAGTTCCTGGGCCACATCCTGTTCCCGTACACCTCGCACCGGCTGAACCGGCTGCAGGTACACGCCGATGTGCTGCGGTTCGCCCGCAAGGCGATGGGCATCGACGACATCCGCATCTACCAGGCCCGCATCTGGGGCAAGTACACCGGGGTTGCCAACTACGAGCAGCCGTTCCATCAGGACCGCAACCACAACGTGGTGCCCGACCGTCTCGAAGCCGGCTGGTGGAACCTGGAGGGCTTCCTGTACCTGAGCGATGTGGATGACGGCGTGGCACCCACCGAGTTGGCCGGAGGCCCTGCCGACGCCACCCAGCCCTACGACGGTCCGCCCGACGGCGATCGGATCTCTGCCGCAGGAGTGCGCGGCTCGTTCTTGGCGTACCGGCCAGACGTGTGGCACCGCGGCGTCGACCTCACCCGTCCCGGCGGCAGCCGATTCCTGATGAGCGCCTCATTCAAGCCCGGCGGCGCCGACTGGATCGGCTACGACAACGTGCAGCCGGTCTCGAATGGACCCCTGTGGTCCAAGTTCGCCGCCTCCTGCACACCCGACGAGCTGTCCTTGTTCGGCGCCCCGTTGCCTGGCCACCCGTACTGGACACCCGAACTGGTCGACGCTCTCGAACACCGCTACCGCGGCATCGACGCATCACCCTGGCGCGACGCGCTGAGCTGACAGCGTTGCAACGTTGGTTTGGCAGGAAGCCAGGCATGGCCGCGAAGTAGCGTCGGCGGCCATGAGCTTTTTCGGACCTGACCACTTCGAGACCATCACCGACGGCCTGATCTTCCCCGAGGGACCGGTGGTGCTGGCAGACGGCTCGGTGGCCGTCGTCGAGATCGGGCGCGGCACGATTACCCGCGTCGATGTCTCCGACGGTCGCAAGGACATCCTGGCCACGCCGGGCGGCGGGCCGAACGGCGCAGCACTGGGCCCCGACGGCGCGCTGTACGTGTGCAACAACGGCGGCTTCGAGTGGATCACCGTGCGGGGCCGCACCGTGCCTGGCGAGGTGGCATCCGACTACACCACCGGCCGCATCGAGCGCATCGACCTCGAGACCGGCGAGGTGGACATCCTGTACGCCGATGTGAACGGCGTGTCGCTCAAGGGGCCGAACGACATCATGTTCGACTCCACCGGCGGCTTCTGGTTCACCGATCACGGCAAGACGCGCACCCGTGACCGGGACCGGGGCGGCCTGTACTACGCCAAGGCCGACGGCAGTCACATCGAGGAGATTGCATTCCCGATGGACGGTCCGAATGGCGTGGGCATCTCCCCCGAAGAAGACCGGGTCTATGTGGCCGAGACGTTCCAGGGCGCCATGTTCGCGTTCGACCTCGAGGGCCCGGGCAAGGTTGCCGCCGGTGTACCGGCGCGGGGCTGGTTCCTGGCCCGACCGGCCGGCCGCAAGTACTTCGACTCGCTGGCCATGGACGCTGAGGGCAACGTGAGCGTGGCCACGATCCTCACCGGCGGCATCAGCACCTTCACCCGCGATGGTGAAGAGCTCGAGTTCGCCCCCACCGACGATTCGGCAACCACCAACATCTGCTTCGGCGGCGACGACATGCGTACGGCGTACGTCACCCTGTCGGGCACCGGCCGCCTCGCCGTCGGCGACTGGCCCCGCCCCGGCCTCAAGCTGCCGTTCTAGGCCAGACAACGCGGCAGGGCACCGCCGTTATAGGCGCAGTCTCGGATGGGCCGACTACTGCCAGCACAGCCTCCTAGGCAACACAGCGCGGCAGGGCGCCGCCGTTGTAGGCGACCATGTCCATGATCGCCTGGGGGACGCCGGGGAATTCGTAGCCGCCCGATGCTGCTTCGCGGTAGGCGACGTGCAGGTTGCCGGCGAGTCGCTCGGGGTCGGTGTAGCGGCCGTGCGGGCCGAGGTCGGTGGCCTGGGCCTGCTCGAGCGGTGACCTGCCTGCTGCCAGCCCCTCTGCGGCCGCTTCCTGCACGAAACGCAGGTATGAGCGCTGTTCTTCGAGCACCCGCTCGATGTCATCGCCGCCGAAGTGCGGGCCGTGGCCCGGCACGATGACCTCGGCGCCGAAGCTCTCGATGACGTCCATGGCCCGGATGGTCCCCGCGACCGATCCGAACAGCGCGAAGGGCGTGCCGCCGTGGAAGATCAGGTCGCCGCAGAACAGCACCCGGCAATCGGGCAGCCACGCCACGATGTCGCCGTCGGTGTGGGCCACAAAGCCCAGGTCCGACAGTTCGATCCGACGGTCGTCGAGATGCAGCACCATCGAGCCCTCGAAGGTCACGTCAGGCGCCCGGAACTGCAGGTCCCCCCACTCGACACCGGGAAAGACAGCGCTGTAGTCGGGGATACCCGCGGCCATCATCACGTCACGGCACTTGGCGTGCGAGATGATCGCGGCGTCAGTGAATTGGTAGTTGCCGTGGGTGTGGTCGGCGTGATGATGCGTGTTGACCACAACCCTCACGGGGTTCGACGTCACCGACGCAATGGCCTCCAGGTACGCCCGGTTGCGGCGCTCCGTCGAGGTGGTGTCGATCGACACCACAGCGCTGGAGCCGGCGATGAACCCCATGTTGTTGATGAACCACGTGCCATCCGGCTGCACGTAGCTGTACACGCCCGGGGCTACCTCGCTGAGCTGCGCCGCCTCGATTGACGCGTGTGCTCCATGACCTGCATGTTCCGACATGTGCCCCCCTCGAACCTGCCGAAGCGGCCGCTCGTGCTTGTTCAGTACTACGGCGCAGCGTAGAACCCGTCGCCTACGCTGGGAGGCGCCTCGGACCGCGCCCGCGGGGACTCAAAGGAGCCGTCATGAGCACGACTGCTGACACCGACAGCGCTTCTGCAGAGCGGGACTTCGACGTCTACAGCGATGAGTACATCCAGGGCGCCGCAGACGTGTGGGACGAGCTGCGCGCCGAATGTCCCGTCGCCCACAGCCCCCACAATGACGGGCACTGGATGCCCACGACGTGGGACGACATCGCAGCGGTCGCCTACGACACCGAGAACTTCAGTTCCCGCGACATCGCCGTGGCGCCCACGCCTGAAGGCGTCGGGCTGCTTACCGCCCCGCCGATCACCTCGGATCCGCCGTTCCACACCGACGCGCGCCGATTGCTGCTGCCGTTCTTCGGTCCTACGGCCGTGGAGGAAATGGTCGAGGTCACTCGCAGCATCGCCCGCGAGCGCATCGACGCCATCGCAGCCGAAACCGGGGCGGATGAGGGCCGCAGCGGCGTGACGGATGCCGCCGACACCTATTCCAAGCACATTCCCGTGCGGGTCATTGCCCGCATCCTGGGACTGCCCGAGTCGGACGAGCCCAAGTTCACCCGCTGGGCGGTCGACGTGCTGCAGTCCAAGGGCGACGAGTTCGACCGGCGGGCAAACGCGACCCGTGAGGTGCTCCACTACTTCGGCGAGCTCACCGACGAGCGGCGTCAGGAACGCGCAGACGACCTGCCATCAAAGCTGCTCGACATGAAGCTGCCCAACGGCGACCCGCTGGCCAACCACCACATCACTGGTGCCAGCTTCCTGTTGCTGCTGGCGGGCATCGACACCACGTGGAGCTCGATCTCGGCCAGCTTGATGCACTTGGCCATGAACTCTGCTGACCGCGAGCGGCTCGTGGCCGATCCGGAGCTCATCCCTATGGCCATCGAAGAGTTCCTGCGTGCCTACTCGCCGGTCACCATGGCCCGCGTCACCGCCACCGACGACGCCGAGATCGGCGGCTGCCCCGTGGCCAAGGGCGACAAGGTGCTGCTGCCGTTCGGCGCCGGCAACCGCGATCCGTCCAAGTTCGACCGTCCCGACGAGGTCGTCATCGATCGGGCCGAGAACCGCCACTTCGCGTTCGGGCTCGGGATCCACCGCTGCTTGGGCTCCAACCTGGCCCGCATGGAGCTGAAGGTCGCCATCGAGGAATGGCTGGCCCGGTTCCCGAACTTCGAGCTCGCCACCGATGTCGGTCACGGCGGCGTGGAATGGGGCGGCGTGCAGGTGCGCGGCCCCCGCAACCTGCAGATCCGCGTCGGCATCTGAGCCAGCGGCGGGCGGTGCCGCTCGCCGTCACTCTCCCAGCGCGCTCGACAGTTCCTCGGGCGTCATCAGCACGTCGCGGGCCTTGGAGCCCTGCGACGGACCCACCACGCCCCGCTGCTCGAGCAAGTCCATCAGCCGTCCGGCGCGGGCGAAGCCGACTTTCAGCTTGCGCTGCAGCATGGATGTCGAGCCGAGCTGGGTCTCCACCACGATGGCCATTGCCTGGCGCAGCAGCTCGTCGTCATCGGCATCGCCGGTGGTGCCGCCCGGCAGGATGCTGCTGCCATCCGAATCGTCAGTGCCCTCCACGCCTTCCACGTATTCGACATCGGGTGCTTGGCGGCGCCAGTGAGCCACCACATGGGCAACCTCCGACTCACTCACCCACGCACCCTGGATGCGGCGCGGCGTGCTGGAGTTCGCCGACAGCAGCAGCATGTCGCCCTGGCCCACCAACCGCTCAGCGCCGGGCTGGTCGAGGATGACCCGGCTGTCAGCCAGGCTGGACACGGCGAACGCCAGCCGGCTGGGGATGTTGGCCTTGATCACCCCGGTGATGACGTTGACGCTCGGGCGCTGGGTGGCAACGACGAGGTGGACGCCGACGGCACGGGCCATCTGAGCCAGGCGCGTGATGGACTCCTCGACGTCGCGGGCCGCCACCATCATGAGGTCGTTCAGCTCGTCGACGACCACGACGATGAACGGCATCGACTCGTGCGGCTGGTCGTTGCCCAGCAGCTCGCTCTCGTCGCTGTGCAGTGCCCCGTCCAGCACGGCCGCGTTGTATCCAGTGATGTCACGGAAGCCCGCCTCCGACAGCACGTCGTAGCGGCGCTCCATCTCCTTCACAGCCCACGCCAGGGCA
The DNA here is from genome assembly GCA_964484385.1 of uncultured Acidimicrobiales bacterium. Classification (GTDB taxonomy): domain Bacteria; phylum Actinomycetota; class Acidimicrobiia; order Acidimicrobiales; family Poriferisodalaceae; genus Poriferisodalis. Next base: position 2,701 of record CAZAFV010000004.1, on the reverse strand, counting down.
TTCGCCGCCTTGCGCGGCTCGGTCACCACGGCTGTCAGCAGGTGCGGCAGGCCGTCGTACTGCCCGAGCTCCACCCGTTTGGGGTCGACGAGGATCATCCGCACCTCATCGGGTGTGGATCGCATGAGCAGTGACGCAATAATCGAGTTGATGCACGACGACTTGCCCGAGCCGGTCGCGCCGGCTATGAGCACGTGGGGCATCGTGGCCAGATTGAGCATGACTTCACGACCCGAGATGTCCTTGCCCATCGCCACTTCGAGCGGGTGCACGGCTTCGGTCGCGGCCTTGGCGGACAGGATGTCGCCGAGCGCGACCAGGTGACGGTCAGAGTTGGGAACCTCGATGCCGATCGCTGACCGGCCGGGGATCGGCGCGAGGATCCGGACATCGGCGGCGGCCATGGCATAGGCGATGTCCTTATGGAGGGCTGTGACCCGCGACACCTTCACGCCCGGGCCTAGCTTCAGCTCGTAGCGCGTGACCGTCGGGCCAGGCTCCCAGCCGGTGACCTGGGTCTCCACGCCGTGACTGGCCAGCGCCGCCACCAATGCCGCTGCACCCGCCGACAGCTGTGCCCGGTCGAACTGCTGGGTGCCGCTGCGCTTGAGCATCGACTTCTTCGGCAGCTTCCAGCGCGGACGCTGGCCGCTCCCTCCCGTGCCCTTGCTGGTCGCGAGGGCCGCCGGCACAGGCGTCGGGACGGCTTGTTCGGAGGGAGGCTCGACGAACTGCGGGGGCGATGGCTCGAAGACAGCCTCGTCGGGTGCCGCCTCGCTGGCATCGGAGGTGCCCAGGTCCAGGCCCGGAGTCTCGCCAGCCGGCTCAGTCTCTAGGTCGTACTGCTCTTCCCCGAACGACGGGGGTTCGGGATCCTCGCCGACGCGCTGCAGGCTTCGGGCACCCTTCGACAGCGAGCCGCTCAGCTTCTGACCGAGCGCAGACAGACCGGTCCATATCCATCGCAACACCTGGCCGAGGCCGATGTTGGCGACGATCATGACTGCGAACAGCATCACCAGCAGCAGCAGCACCCATGTCGCGGGATCGTCGATCAGGCGTCGCAGGGGCTCGGCAACGACGGCACCCAGCACTCCCCCGCTGCCCCGCAGGTCCTCCAGCGATCCGAAGCCGTCGGCGGATCCGGACAGGTGTGCGGCTGCAGCGAATGCAACCGTGAGCATGCTTAGCCCGAAAGCGATACGGCCGCTCCGCTCTGAGGCAGTCATGCGGGCGAGCGCGACGCCGATCCAGACGAGCAGGATCGGCACGACGTACCGGAACACGCCCAGCAGAATTGCGAGCGCGCTCCCCAAAACTCGGCCCACGACACCCGCTCGGTCGCCCAGCAGCCCCAACGCGCAGATCACGGCAAGCGCAAACAGCGACAGCGCCACGATCTCGCGGGATCGGCCGCTCAGGGCATTGCGAACGACCCGCGAGAGCCCGCTACGACCGTCGTGTGCAGACGACGACTTGGACGCGTCATTTGAGCCATTGGCCCCGGCAGCGCTGCGCGCACTCACCTCAGCGAGAGTACCGAGGCGGGGCCGGACCTTTGGAGACCCCGCTGGCTATACGTCGTCGGTTCCTGCCTCGAACGAATGCTGCTCTGTGGCCGCGTTCCGGCGCTGATTGCGGGCCGTCTGCACCACAACCAGCACGAACATCGCCACGGTGAACGGGATCGAGTAGCGATTGATGAACCTGATGACCGCTCCGAGGGGCCCCGCGAACAGATCGGCAACCCACCACACCAGCGCCAGGCGAGTGATGGTGCCGGCCAGGTTCACCACCACGAACAGCAATTGGCGCATCCGCGCAATGCCCGACAGCAAGCACATCGGGTAGCCGGGAATGGCGAACAGCAGCAGCCAGCCTGCGCGCGGGAACCAGCGCTCCAGCCAGTCCATGGTGCGGATGACACGGCTGCGGGGTCCGAACTCCTCGGCAAGGTAGGCCTTTGCATTGGGGCCGTAGTCGTAGCCGAGCCGGTACAGGAACGGGTCGGTGATGAACAGGCGAGTCAGCCCGATGGCCATGAACGCCCACAGCGGGGCCTGATGGGCCACGCCGAGCAGGATGGGATCGGTGGCGTTGAGCGAGAGCAGCAGCAGCGGCGCCCGCGCAATGAGCGCAGCGAAGAAGATCTGCCCGGCATAGGCCGCCAAGGCGAAGCCCACAGGCACCGCTGCCAGCAGCTGCATCCGCCGACGATCGGCGTCGGTGATCACTGGACCCGCCGATGCATGCTCGGAATGGGCGCCTTCGGCCGCCGCTGTGTCATCTCGGCCGTCGTCTGCCACCTCTGTCGAGGCTACGCAGTAGCGCAGGTCTCCACCGGCATCGCCTCCGACGTGCGGGGCAATGGCCTCTAGCCTGCGGCGTCATGGACTCGACGATGATGGACCTGCCGCTCACCCTCGATCCACTGTTCGAACGCGCCGAGACGCTGTTCGCGGACAAGGAACTGGTGACTGCCACCGCAACGGGCATCGAACGCACGAACTACGGGCGCTGGGCCGAACGGACCAGGCTGCTCGGCGGCGCGCTGGACGATCTGGGCATCTCTGCAAGCGGGCGAGTCGCCACCTTCGCGTGGAACACCGATCGCCACCTCGAGCTGTACTTCGCTGCGCCGTGCTCAGGCCGGGTGCTGCACACGCTCAATATCCGGCTGTTCGCCGAGCAGGTCACCTAC
>CAZAFV010000003.1:58659-95114 GCA_964484385.1 uncultured Acidimicrobiales bacterium | reverse complement strand
GCCCAACCGACTCGTCTGCGAACCCGGCCTGTGGCGGGTCACCAACGACAAGGGCGAGCGCCTCGAGATACGCCTCGACGAGGTGACCAGTGACACCGCGCATGACATGGGCATCGATCCCGGCCTCGAGCGGGACGGCGTCGAAGCCCACCTGCAAGAACTGGTGGCCGCGCATCCCGAGACGCTGGCCGACGGCGCTGAGCTGGTGCGGCGCGAGTACCCGACCGACATCGGTCCCGTCGATCTGCTGTGCCGCGACAGCGACGGCTCGACGCTGGCAGTGGAGATCAAGCGGCGGGGCGAGATCGACGGCGTCGAGCAGCTGTGCCGCTATCTCGAGTACCTGAATCGGGATGCCCGCTTGGCGCCCGTGAGCGGCGTCTTCGCCGCTCAGGAGATCAAGCCCCAAGCGCGGGTGCTCGCGGCCGACCGGGGCATCCGCTGTGTCGTGCTCGACTACGACGAGCTACGCGGCATCACCAGCGACGCTCTCAAGCTGTTCTAGATCGCCCTCTGGGTCAGGCGTAGGTGCACAGGCCGTTGTCGATGACCACGCGCTGCTCGTCGGTGCCCTTCTGGGCCACCGTGCGGTAGATCGCTCGGCCCTCGCCGTCGTCCCACACCTGGATGGTGAGCTCGTCACCGGGAAACACCGGTGCAGAGAACCGGGAATCCATTGATCGGAAGCGGGCGGGATCGCCCTCGCACAGGGTGTGCAGCAGCGCCCTGCCGGTGAAGCCATACGTGCACAGGCCGTGCAGGATCGGCTTGGGGAAGCCTGCGAGCTCGGTCGCGAACCACGGGTCGCTGTGCAGCGGGTTGTAGTCGCCGCTCAGCCGGTAGGTGAGGGCCTGATCGGGGCGGGTCTGGTACGAGATCTCGTAGTCGGGGTCGCGGTCGGGCGCGCTGACCAGCGGCGCAGTGCTGCCCGCCTCGCCCCCGAAACCGCCGGAGCCGCGGATCACCACCGAGCTGCGAAGCTCGAAGATGACGTCGCCGGAATCAGGATCGACCGCGCTGGCCTCGGTGTCGATGATGGCGTTGCGGCCCTCGCCCTTGTCCCACATGCCGGCGATGCGATCGGTGATCTCGACGGATCCCTCGGTCGGGATCGGCTGGTGCACGGTGATCCCTTGGCTGCCGTGCAGCAGCTTGCCCCAGTCGAGATCACCGGCGTTGGCCATGGCACCGCCAGCACCGAATCCGATGACGACGCCCTGGGTCGGGAACGCCTGGTGGGCGATGTCCTTGGAGTTATGGGTGGTGAACTCCAGCTCGGATCCGAACGGATCCTCCGCGCCGGCGCCGATGCCGACGGCATACAGCAGCGAATCGCGGAATGTCCACGACCGCTTGGTCGGTGTGCCGGTGGCGCCGACTGCTTCCGGATTGAGTCCCATGATTGATGGCCTCTCTTGTTCTTGTGGTGTGCGGGTTCTTGGAGCGTACGGTTCAGTCGGCCACGCCGCCGTCGGCCGGCGCACCACTCATGCCGCTGTTGAGGCGGGCATCGCGCACGAGCTGTCGGGCTGCATCGCCGATCTTCGTCGGGTCGTCGATGGCGTCGATGGTCGGGCCGCGCTCCCAGCCCTCGGCAATAGCCAGCATGCGTCCGGAGGCCTCGAAGACACGGCCGGACACGCCGGCTGCTTCTTCCGAGCACAGCCAGGTGACAATCGGCGCGATATAGCGGGGGTGCATCATGGCTTGGTCTTCCTCGGAGGCTTCGCCCATGCCCAAGTCCTCGGTCATGCGCGTGAGCGCGCCCGGCGCCACTGCGTTCACCCGCACGCCATAGCGCGCCAGTTCGCGCGCTGCGATGATCGTGAACGCCGCAATGCCCATCTTGGCGGCGCCGTAGTTGGTCTGGCCCGGATTGCCGTAGATGCCTGACACCGATGTCGTGTTCACGATCGATGCGTTCACCTGCTCGCCGGCCTTCGATTTCTCCCGCCAGTAGGAACTGGCCCAGCGCGCCGGGGCGAACGTGCCCTTGAGGTGAACCTTGATCACCGCATCCCATTCGGCCTCGGTCATGTTCACCAGCATCCGGTCGCGCAGGATGCCGGCGTTGTTCACGACGCCATGCAGGTCGCCGAAGGTCTCGATGGCCTGATTCACGAGACGCTGGGCGCCTTCCCAGTCGGAGACATCGTCGCCGTTCGCCACCGCCTCGCCGCCCATCGCCGCGATCTCGTTGACGACGTCGTCGGCGGGACCGGTGTCGGCACCGGTGCCGTCGCGCGCACCGCCCAAGTCGTTGCAGACCACCTTCGCGCCGTGCTCGGCGAGCATCAGGCAGTGCTCACGCCCGATGCCCCGGGCACCTCCGGTCACGATGACGACCCGACCTTCGCACAGCTTGCTCATGATGTTGTGAATCCCTTCCCACTCGCCGACGACGGGCCTCACTCGGCGCCGCCGCGCGGCCTCGTATGCGGTGATGACGGCTCGGAGTATCGCACGCTCGACGCGCCGCCCGCAGCCCGCAAGTGACCCGTACGATCAACCCTCGTGCACTGGCCGACGTGGGCCCCTCGCTGGTCGATCATCACGGCGGCCGCCATCTTGATCGCGTCCATCCTCGCGACGGCTGTGCTCGCGATCCGGAATCCCGATGATGCTCCCCCTCCGGCTGCCCCCACGACGTCAGCCGCGCCTGCGACAACCAGTGCGCCAATCGTCGTTCCCACGACCGCTCCAGGCACGCCGACCCAAGTGAGCCCCGACACCGTGCACTTGCGGATTGCCGCGCTCGCAGCGGAGCTGGCGGCCACGCCCGTCGTCGTGCGCACCGACGCCGGTGAGCAGACGTTCACGGTGGCCGACCTCGGCATCGCGCTGGAGCGAGACGCCACGTTCGAGGCCGTTCGGGAGCTGCGAGCAGCCGATGCCGATGCGACCGGCGGGGACGCTGAGTCGTGGGTGGCGTGGTCCACCGACCCCCAGTTCACCGAGCGCCGGTACCTCGTCGATCGGTCGATGGCCCGAGCCGTGCTGGCCAGCGCCACTGACCTCGGTGTCACGGCGACTCCCCCATCGGTGGTCGTCGTCAATGACACGCTGGCGGTCGACCTCGGCCTGCCCGGGCAGGTCGTCGACGCAGATGCCATCGTCGACCAGGTGCTCGAGGGCATCGCACGTTCGTTCACCCGCATCGAGATCGCCGCAGAGCTGACGCAGAGCGAGCCGATCGCCTACACGCCCGAATTGCAGCAGGCCGTCAATACGGCACACCAGAACTACGGGCGCAGCCTCCTCGTGGCCTACGGAGAAGCGACCCACGACCTCACCATCGAAACGATCGCCGGCTGGCTCCGGCTCGACCCGGGGGCAACACCTCCGGAGATCGCTTTCGATCACGCGCAGGTCGGGCCGTACCTCGAGGAAGCATTTGCCGCATCATCGGCACCCTTCACCACCGGCGCGATGGCCGTTGTCAGCGGCGTACCGACGGTGGTGGCGAGCGACGGCAGCGTCGCTTGCTGTGCGGAGGATGTGAGCGCCCTGATCGAAGAAGCGCTGCTGGCGCGCATCGAAGGACCGCTGGCGCTGCCGTCGCGCCCGGCGGTGAGCCGGGAGGAGCAGGCACACCTGGAAGCGCTGGGCATCGTCGAGCTCGTCGGCACCTTCACCACGAAGCACGCGTGCTGCCAGGGACGCGTCGAGAACATCCACCGTTTCGCGGAATTGATGCGCGGCGCGGTGGTTGAGCCAGGTGAGAGCCTCTCGCTGAACGGGCATGTCGGCCGGCGAACCGAGGAAAAGGGCTTCGTGGAGGGCGGCTTCATCGAGAAGGGCGTGCTGGTCGACGACATCGGCGGCGGGGTGTCGCAGTTCGCCACCACCATCTTCAATGCGTTGATCCGGGCCGGTATGACCATCGACGAGTACCAGACGCACTCGCTGTACCTCAGCCGGTACCCGTTCGGGTTGGATCCCACCATCTCGTACCCGAAGCCCGATCTGAAGTTCACCAATCCCACGCCGTACGGCCTGCTCATCTGGCCGACATACACCGACACATCGATAACTGTCGAGCTGTACTCCACGCGCAATGTCCAGGTGACCATCGGCGAGCCCGAGGAGGAAATGCGGGAATTCTGCCGACGGGTCCGGACGGAGCGGATACGGGTGTTCTCGGATGGCACCGTCGACACGGACACGTTCCACGCCCGCTACCGGCCCGAAGAAGGACGCGACTGCGACGGCGCGCGTTCGGTGCCGCGGCAGTGCGTGGATCCGCTGCTCGCACCCTCGGATGCACCGGGCGGCGGCCAAGCTGCCGACGGCGAGGCGCCGGAGGGTGCTTCGGGCACCGCCGATGCCGAAGGGGCTGAGCCGGAGTTGGTCGATGACGGCAGCGAGCGTGCAGACGGGTCGATCGTGGAGTGCCCGCCGCTCGAATGCGTCGAACAGCCCGGCGAGCGCGACTCGGAACTGCCGCGCTATCCCGACGATCCCTGTCTCGGTGTCGATCTGAGCACGCTGAGGGCCGAGGAGGGAACGGAATCCGGCGAAGGCGACGCAGCCGACGGCCAGGGCGACTCCACCGAGCCTGACGACTCCGGCGAAACCGGCAGCACCGGCACCGAAGGCGACGACGCCGAGGACGGGCAGTCCGACACGGGCGATGGGATCACCGAAACCGGCGAGCCCCAGAGGTCATGAGCGGGTGACCATCGTCGATGTCCTGATCGTCGGTGCCGGCCCGGCGGGCGCATCCGCAGCCGTGTGGGCACGGCGCGCGGGACTCGGGGTCATGCTCGTCGATCGAGCGGCGCCAGGACGCGACAAGTGCTGCGGCGACGGCCTCACAGCGCTCGCGCTGCGCGAGCTCGAGTCACTCGGCCTGCAGCCGGACCGGATGAACTCGTGGATGCCAGTTGCGGCTGCGTGCGTGCGCACGCCGCGCGGGCGCGTCATGAGGCTGCCCCTCCCCGAAGGGCGCGGGCAGTTTGCGAGCGTGTGCCGGCGCGCCGAGCTGGATGCGGAGCTCGTCGACCTCGCGGCCGCAGCGCAGGCCGACGTGCGTCTCGGCATCGCATTCGACAGCTTCGAGGACCTCGGCGAGCGAGCGAGCTCGGCGTCCGTCCGGCTCAGCGACGGCAGCGTCGTGCAGGCCCGATTCGTGGTGGCTGCCGATGGCGTCTATTCCGCCGTGCGCAAAGCGCTCGGCATAGGCCCACATCGCTACCGCGGCGATTGGCATGCGTTTCGCGGCTACCTGCGCGCGGACGGCCCTGCTGCCCGCGACATGTGGGTCTGGTTCGAGCCCGACCTGCTGCCGGGCTACGCCTGGTCATTCCCCTTGGGGGACGGGCGAGTCAATGTCGGCTTCGGAGTGCCACGAGACCGCCGCGGCCACGACTCCGCTGGCGACGCGGGCAAGCTCGACGGCAGCGAGATCGCTTCGGTCTGGGCGAGCCTCACCGAGCGTCGTCACATCGCGAGCGTGCTCGGCCCTCACCAACCCGACGGCCCGACGCGGGCGTGGCCGATACCGGCGCGGCTGGGAGAGCTGGAGCTGGCCCGAGGCCGCACGCTGCTGTGCGGCGACGCCGCTGCGGCCGCAGACCCGCTCACCGGCGAGGGAATCGGCCAGGCTCTGCAGATGGGGCGGATGGCGGCGGCGGCGATCGCGCGCGGCGGCCCCCCGCACAGCGTGACGGCTCGCTACGTGCGCGAGGCGCGAGGCGAGTTCACGCTCGACCACCGGCTGGCGCGCGGCCTCAGCCGCGTCCTGGCGCACAATCGTCTGGCCGAACTCTCGCTGCGAGCGGTCGACTGGTCCGGTTGGACCCGCCGGCAATTCGCCCGTTGGATGTTCGAGGACTATCCGCGAGCCGCCGTTGCGACACCTCGTCGCTGGCACCGGGGCATGACGACAGCACAGGGCGCATACGACCCGGTTGCGGTCAGTGCCCTAAGTTCGCCAAGCTAGGTGGGTGACGGACGCCGCTACCTTCGACAGAAGGCTCGAGCCGGGCATCGATGACCGGCATTGCAGGTTCACCCGCGAGCAGTGGGCGAAGCTGCGAGACGCCACGCCGCTGTCATTGACAGAAGCCGAGCTTGAGGCGCTGGCGGGCCTCGTCGAGCCTGTGACGCTCGACATGGTGCGCGACATCTACCTGCCTCTGTCGCGACTGTTGAACCTGCGTGTCGCAGCTAAACGCCAGCTTCGCGCCGCCACCGAAGGCTTCTTCGGCAGGGTGCTGCCGCCACGCCCGTACCTGATCGGCATCGGCGGAAGTGTCTCGGCCGGCAAGAGCACTACGGCACGCATCCTGCGAGCAGTCTTGGCCTCGTGGCCGGATCACCCGGAAGTGGATCTGGTCACGACCGACGGGTTCCTGCTGCCGAATGCCGAGCTCACCGCGCGCGGCATCCTCGGGCGCAAGGGCTTCCCCGAGTCGTACCGCCGCGGCGAACTGCGCGATTTCCTCCAGCGGATCTCGAGCGGCGAACCCGATGTCGCTGCGCCCGTCTACTCGCACAGCCTGTACGACGTGACCGATGAGGTTCAGCTCATCAACCAGCCCGACATCCTCATCGTTGAGGGTCTGAATGTGCTGCAGACCGGACCACCGTCGAGCACGCCGTTCGTGTCGGACTTCTTTGACTTCACGATCTACGTCGACGCCGAGGCCGAAGACCTCGAGGAGTGGTACGTCGAGCGTTTCCAGCAGCTGCGCAAGACGGTGTTCCGCGAGCAGTCCGCCTATTTCGCTCAGTTCGCCGATCTGCCGCCTTCTGCCGCCGACGCGGTCGCTCGCACAATCTGGCGCTCGATCAACCTCGTCAACCTGCAGGAGAACATCCTGCCGACACGGGCTCGAGCCGACCTGGTGCTCGCGAAGGGGCACGATCACGTCGTTGACCACGTCGAGCTCCGGTACCACTGAGCCGCAGTGGATGCTCGAATCGTGACGAATTCCTCGCCCGACGCTGACCCCGTTGCGGCCCGGAAGCCTGGCTGCACGTTCTGTTCGATCGTGGCAGGCGATATCCCGGCACTGCGCATCTACGAGGACGATCACGCCGTGGCTTTCATGGATCGACTGCCCATGACCGTCGGTCACTGTCTCGTCATTCCCCGCCGGCACGTGACCGACATCTGGGAGCTCACCGATGACGATGCTGCGCACGTCATGCAAGCTGCACGGCGCGTGGCCGGGCTGGTGCGCGAGCGGTTGCAGCCGGCGGGCGTGAACTTGCTCAACAACAACGGCGCCGCTGCAGATCAAACGCAGTTTCACTTCCACATCCACGTGATCCCGCGCTATGGGCGCGACCGGCTGTTGCACCCGTGGGAGCGGATCTTTGCGCCAGCAGGCGAGATCGAATCGGCGTACCGGTTGCTCAGCGCGCCCAGCTCACAGGCCCCGGCGACTGCCACCCCGAACAACTAGCTTCGGGCGCCATGAACGACCGCTACGCCCCCTTCTCCGCGCTGCAGATCACCGGTCCCGACGACGACGGCGTGCTCGAGATTGTGATCGACACGCCAGGTCGGCTGAATTCGGTGGATGCGCCGAAGCACCTGGCGCTGGCCGATGTCTGGCGGGCAGTCGACGACGATCCTGACACCCGGGTGGCCGTCATCCGGGGCGCCAACGGCACGTTCTCCGCCGGCGGCGACCTGGACATGATCCAGGAGATCATGGACGACTTCGAGACGCGCCAGCGGGCACTGCGCGAGGCGCGAGACATCGTCTACAACATGATCAACTGCTCCAAGATCATCGTCTCGGCGATCGAGGGCGTTGCCGTCGGAGCCGGTCTGGCGGCGGCGCTGATGGCCGACATCTCCATCGCCGGGCGCAGCGCGCGGATCGTGGACGGGCACACCAAGCTCGGCGTCGCCGCCGGGGATCACGCCGCGATCGTGTGGCCGATCCTGTGCGGTATGGCCAAGTCGAAGTACTACCTGCTGACCTGCGACACGATCACGGGCGAGGAGGCCGACGACATGGGCCTCGTCAGCAAGGTGGTCGACGACGATGCCGTGCTCGACGAGGCCTTTGCGGTCGCCCGCAGACTGGCGGGGGGCAGCCAGAGCGCCATCCGCTGGACGAAGTACAGCCTCAACAACTGGATGCGGATGGCAGGGCCCATCTTCGACACGTCTGCCGCGCTGGAGATGCTGGGCTTCACAGGTGCCGATGTGCGGGAGGGCCACGCCGCCATCGTCGAGAAGCGCCGCCCGAACTTCGCCTGACCACGGCACCACATCAGAACCTCAGAAGGGCGACGACATGGCACTGCTGGACCCACCCGATGAAGAGCACCTGACTGCGCACGAGCGGGCGGCCCCGATGGCTGCCCAGAACTCGGGCCCGCTCCAAGGTGTCCGCATCATCGACTGCACTCACGCGCTGGCCGGGCCGTGGTCGACGATGATGCTGGCCGACCTGGGCGCCGATGTCATCAAAGTGGAGCCGCCGCGGGGCGAGCTCGCACGCAAGATGCCGCCGTACACCCGCGAAGACACGGAGCGGAACTTCGGCGCCGGTTTCGCCAACTACAACCGCAACAAGCGAGGCATCGCGCTCGACCTCACCGACGACGATCAGCGGGAGCAATTCCTGCAGCTCGTCGACACCGCCGATGCACTCGTCGAGAACATGCGCGCCGGCGTGATGGATGCGCTCGGAGTGGGCTGGGAGGTGCTCCACGAGCGCAACCCGAAGCTCGTCTATGGCGCCATCCGCGGCTTCGGCGACCCGCGTTCGGGAGAGAGCCCGTACGTGGACTGGCCGGCGTACGACGTCGTGGCCCAAGCGATGTCTGGCATGGTCTCGGCCACTGGCAGCGGTCCCGACGATCGGCACGTCGTAGGTCCCTACATCGGCGACACCTATCCCGGCACTATTGGCGCCATGGGCGTGCTGGCGGCGCTCTTCCATGCTCAGCGGACGGGGGAGGGCCAGTTCGTGGACGTGTCGATGGTCGACGCGGTAATGGCGCTCAGCGAAGTCGGGGTCACCCGCTACAGCGTGATGGGCCAGCCTGACACCCCACCGAGCGGCAACAAGAACCAGTACATCGTGCCGTTCGACATCTTCGACACCATCGACGGGGCCATCGCCATCGGCGCCCCCACCGACAACCACTGGCGCGAGCTGGCGGTTGCGATGGGCCGACCCGAGTGGGCCTGGGCTGAAGAGACCCGCACCTTGCGAGCGCGCTACCACCATCGCGACGAGATCATCACGGCACTGACCGAGTGGGCCGCAACGCTCACCAATGCGGAGGTCATCGCGGCCATCGGCGGCAAGGTGCCGTGCGGCCCGGTCAACCACCCTGGCGACCTGTTCACCGATCCCCATGTCGCAGCCCGCGACATGCTGGTGGCGGTGGAGCAACCGGTGGGCCGGCCGATCGTCCAGATCGCGCCGCCGATTCGCATGAGCGCCACGCCGCCGGGTATCTACCGCCGCGCTCCCAAGCTCGGCGAGCACAATGACGAAGTGCTCGGCGAGCTCGGCGAGCACAATGACGAAGTGCCCGGCGAGCTCGGCGACTGATCGCGCGCTGGGCAGGCGGCACGATCACAGAGCACCCCTGACCCACGGGTAGCGTGACCACGATGGGCAGGCGCAAGCGTCGAGTGCCAGCAGCGCGCATGAGGCCTTCTGGCTTCGAGCCAGTGGTTGCCGGCTTGGTTTCGCCACGCCGGGCGGTGCCCGCGCACATCGAGTTGCCGCCCTACGCGCTCAGCGGCAAGTCCTCACCGGCCCCGAGCGGCGTGGAGCCCTCCGACCACGCCACGATCGACGCCATGCGGTCGGCAGGCTCGGCTGCGCGGCGCGTGCTGAGGGCCGTGGCCGCCGAGATCGCGCCGGGCGTCACCAGCGATCATCTCGACGAGGTCTGCCACGAGGCATGCATTGCCGAAGGCGGCTACCCGAGCCCGCTCAACTACAACGGGTTCCCGAAGTCGCTGTGCACTTCGGCCAACGAGATCATCTGTCACGGCATCCCCGATGACCGGCGGCTGTGCGACGGCGACATCGTGAACTGCGACGTGACGATCTTCGTCGGCGGTGTGCACGGTGACCACTCCGAGACGTTCTTGGTGGGCGATGTCGACGAGACGTCGCGGCGGCTCGTCGAGGTCACACGCGAATCCATGTATCACGGCATCGCTGCGGTACGGCCAGGAGCCCAAGTGTGCGACATCGGACGCGCCATCCAAGCTCGGGCAGAGTCCGAGGGTTACGGCGTGGTGCGCGAGTTCGTCGGCCACGGCATCGGGCAGATCTTCCACCGGCTGCCCAACATCCCGCACTACTTCGACCCCTCTGCGCGAACCGAGTTGGTCGAGGGCATGACCTTCACGGTGGAGCCGATGATCACGGCGGGCACACCGCGCGCCCAGCTCTGGCCTGACGGCTGGACTGCCATGACGGCCGATCGCAGCCGCACCGCGCAGTTCGAACACACGGTGCTGGTCACCGCTGACGGCGCCGAACTGCTGACCGTGACCGCCGACGAGCCGCAGCCGTTTCTCTCCGACAGCGCCGCGAGCCGGCTCCATCCCGACGCCTGGCCCCGGCAGCTCCCCACGGCGGCCGTTCGAACCGGCTGAGCCATGCCTCGACGACGTGGGGCAGATGCCGCATGCGCCGGCCGGCTCGCTGCGGCACTGGTGGCCGTGGCTGCGATAGGCGGCGCCTGTGCTTCCGAGCCGGAAGCAGAGCCGATCCCCACGACCCTTCCCGTGCTCACGACGCTGCGCCCGCAGCTCACCACCACGACCATCGCCGCGCCGCCTCCGCAGCGCCGCATCTACGTGGTGCAGCCGGGAGACACCCTCAGCAAGATCGCCAACGGATTCGGCGTCTCAGTCCAGGCGCTCATGGAAGAGAACGGCAAGGAGGACACGCTGCTCCGCATCGGGGAGCAGCTCGTCATCCCGCCGACCGTGGTCGGCGCCAACAGCTCACAGTGACGAAGGCCAGTGACTGTTCCTGCTCGCAGCGCCGGGGGGTGATGAGCGTGGCAATCGCTATTGCGGCTTCGGGCATGGCAATCGGGTGCACGCTGCTGCCCGGCGAGTCTCGCACCCAGGCATCCGCCACAACCGCTCCTGCGCCCACGGTCGCACCGGCCACCACGACCGAACCCCCGGTGCTGACGCCGTACACCGTGGTGCGCGGCGACACGCTGATCCAGATCGCCGACCGGTACGGCATTCACCTGAACGACCTGGTGCGGGTCAACAACATCGCCGACCCCACCAAGATCTTCGTCGGCCAGATTCTTCTGATCCCGCCGCCACCCGACCCCGATGCCGGGCCCGCACTCACCATCGCTCCCGCCACCGACCCGGTCCTCCCGCCGCTGCTGCCCACCACCACCGCGCCGCCGATCACGCTTTCGGGGTCCGGATGATGTCTGCATCGCCGCCGACTGACCCTGGGCCAGCCGAGCCGCACGATCCGCTGTCGGCGGGAGCGCAGCAGATCGCTCGCTTCGACAGTGCCGTCGACAGGTGGTGGGAGGTGCTCCGCGGCCGCAAGCTGATGGATCGGGTGATGTACGGGGCCTCAGACGTGGGCGAGTTCAGCCAGATCTGGCACGTGCTGGGTGCTATTCGAGCCCTGGGCCCACGCCGGGAAGCCTCCGACGCATTGCGCTTCAGCGCACTCATGGCGCTCGAGTCGCTGGTCGTGAATCAGGGTGTCAAGCGGCTGTTCGCACGGCGCAGGCCCGGCACGGCCGCAGAGAATCCGACCCGCCACCGGCTCCGCCAGCCGATCACGTCCAGCTTTCCTTCCGGCCACGCCTCGGCGGCATTCTGTGCTGCGGTCGTGCTGTCGCGCGGGTCGCGACTGGGGCCCGTCTACCGGCTGGTAGCAGCCATCGTGGCGGTGTCACGCATCCACGTGCGCTTGCATCACGCAAGCGATGTCATCGCAGGCGCCGCCGTCGGCGAGGCAATCGGGCGCTTGGCGTCGCGGCTGATGCGGCGCTGAGCCGAGCTCAGGCGCGGTGCCAGCGCCGTTGACTCAGGCTCGGGCGACGTCCTGATCGGCCTTGGTGATCGTGGGCAGCTCTGTGGCTTCGTCGCCCCGGCGCAGCAGTGTTCGCACGTCGAGCAGCACATCGGTGACCTCGACCGACGAGACCAGTTCGCGGCTGAAGAAGTCGCCCAACGCACTGTCGATGACCTCGAGTGCGTCGGAGATGATCCGGGGCTCAGCTGTCCGAGTCGGTTCCGTTGTCTCGGTCATCTCTGTTTCCTCCCCGCTCCCGACGTCTGTGCAGACGGCGTTGCTGGCTGTGAACCTCACCCTATCTCGCACCCGACGCCGGTCACCGTCAGTTCACTGACACGTCACATAACTGCTCACAAACGCGCGCAACAGCACCGGCGAACGGCACGGTCGGCGGGTACGGTGCGCCGCCATGAGCGCGAACGGACCACTTCCCTATGGCGTGACCTTCGGCAGCCTGGGGGTGCTGGGGCCAGCCGCTGTCACCGACATCGCCTGTTCTGCCGAGGCACAGGGATACTCGTCGATCTGGACAGTCGAGGCAACCGGAACCGATGCCTTCTCGCTCCTGGGTGCCGTCGCCCACGCTGCGCCCGGCCTCGATCTGGCAACCGGCATCATTCCCATCCAGCTGCGCGCCCCCACAGTTGTGGCCATGACGGCCGCCACCCTGCAATCGCTGAGTGACGACCGGGACGTGCTGGTCGGGCTCGGCGTCTCGGCACCCGGCATCCTCCGCCAGCACGGCGAACCGCCGCCGGAGCGCCCCATTGCGATGATGCGCGAGTACGTGGCACTGCTGCGCGAGTGCCTGAGCGGCGAATCGGTGACCTTCGAGGGCGATTTCTGGCAGGTGCGCCGGTTCCGTCTCGCGATGCGGCTGGGCGAGCGCCGACCGAAGATCGTGCTCGCAGCACTCAACCCGCAGATGCTGCGGTTGGCGGGCGAGGTGGCCGACGGTGTCCTGCTCAACTACCTGCCCGCCTCGCACGTCCCGAGCGTCGTGGCCGAGGTCCGCAAGGGCGGCGACGCGCAGATCATCTGCTATGTCCATGCCGCGGCCGGCGAGCTGGAACGCTCGGCCCGCTCAGCGCAGCGCGACTTGCTCAACTACACCATGGCCGACGGCTACGCCAACGCTTTCCGGGCCGCGGGCTTCGGCGACGAGGTGGACGAAGCCCGCGCCCGCCAGTCCGAGCGGGATCGCGACGGCGCGCTCGCTGCTATCTCGAATGAGATGATCCAGGCGATCGACTTCATCGGCACGCCCGCCGAGATCGGCGAGTTCACACGGGCCTACGTGGACGCGGGCGTGGAGTACCCGGTGCTGATGCCGCTGCCGTGGGGTGACGACCGGCGCGCCGTGACCGATGAGACGATGGCGGCGTTCGCGGACGCCTTCGCCTGATTCGGCGGCACGCCGAGGGGGCGCAGCTCAGTCGGCGGCGGCGACGCCCACCGGGCAGGTCTGGCCGGTGCTGCCCAGGCCGCAGTAGCCCCACGGGATTTTGTGCAGGTACTGCTGGTGGTAGTCCTCGGCGTAGTAGAAGGGCCCGGCCAGGCAGATCTCGGTGGTGATGCGGCCGAGTCCGGCGCCGTCGAGCACGCCTTGGAACATGTCGCGGGAGGCCTCCGCGGCTGCCAGGTCGGCTTCGTCGAATACGTAGATGCCCGACCGGTACTGCGTGCCGATGTCATTGCCCTGCCGCATGCCCTGGGTGGGGTCGTGCCCTTCCCAGAAGGCCTTCAGCATGGCGTCGATGCTCGTGACCGCTGGATCGAAAACCACGAGGGCCACTTCATTGTGCCCGGTCAGCCCCGAGCACACCTCTTCGTAGCTGGGGTTCGGCGTGTGGCCGCCCGCGTAGCCCACCGCCGTCGTGTGCACGCCGGGCAGCTGCCAGAAGATGCGCTCCACTCCCCAGAAACAGCCCATGCCGACCACGACCTGCTTGAAGCCGTCGGGGAACGGCGGCGTCATCGACGTTCCGAGCACGACATGCGCCGGAGCGACCGGCATCGTCTGGCTGCGACCGGGCAACGCGGCGTCGGCTTCCGGAATCTCCAGCTTCCTCGACCACAACGCCACGGTGTTTCCTCCTGCTGTGTCACAGACGCTAGCGACGTAATGTCAACAACATGAGCGAGTCGCTGATTCCGGCCGAGACGCTGGAGCGCGTCGGCGAAGTGCTGTCGGGACCGGTCACCACCGTCATCGACCGTCGGGAGGCGCAGCGGTACGCATACGCCGTCGGCGACGAGAACCCCATCTACTTCGATGAGGTCGCGGCCCAGGCGGCCGGGTACCGGACGCTGGTGGCGCCGCCCACCTACGTCACCCATGCCGTGGTGCAGCCGAGAACGGCATCCGACCTGCGCACCGACGGCCTGTACCGCGAGGGCACCAGGATCCGGCTGCGAGTCGACCGGGTGATGTTCGGCGGCGAGGAATGGGACTTTCTCGAACCCGTCTGCGTCGGCGACGAGATCACCGCGACTGTCCGGCTCGCCGCCGTCGACCAGAAGGAGGGCCGCAAGGGGCCGTTCGTGCGGCAAGTGCGCGAGACCACCTTCGTCAACCAATTCGGCGACGAAGTCGCCCGTTCCCGCATGATCGGCATCGCACGATGAGCACTGACACCGACACAGCCGCCGCAGTACCCCACCTCGAGACGCTCAAGGCCGGCCAGCAACTGCCGCCAATGCACAAGTTCCCCGACGAGGCGCAACTCTTCCTCTACAGCGCCGCCAGCCACAACCCGCACCGGATCCACTACGACCGCGAGTACGCCCGCTTCGAGGGGCACGACGACATCATCGTGCACGGTCCGCTGCAGGGCGCATGGCTCACGCAGTTCGTGACGGACTGGGCGGGACCGGCCGCCCGGCTGCTGGGCGTCACATGGCAGAACCGCGCCAGCGGTCTCCCGGGCGAGGAGCTGGTGTTCTCGGGCACGGTGACGTCCGTCGACTCCGAGACGGGCGTCGTCGAGCTGGAGATCGCCGAGCACACCTCCGACGGGAGGCTGCTCATGCCGGCGACAGCTAGGGTCCGCCTGCCCACGACGTAGGAGAGGGTTCACGCATGAAGATCGCCGTCGACTTCCCGTCCATTGCGTTCCGGGAAGGACCTCAGCGTGTACTCGACCTGGCCAAGGCCATCGAGGATCTGGGCTACGACGAGATTGCGGCATTCGACCATGTGGTGATGGGGCACCCAGGCGAGGGACGCTTCACCATCTACCCCGCCAACATGCCGATTCTCGAGGCGCTGATGCTGCTGGCCAACGTGGCAGCCGTGACCGAGCGAGTCTCGCTGTCGACCGAAGTGCTGGTGCTGCCGCAGCGCCAGCCCGTGCTGGTGGCCAAGCAGATCTCCACGCTGGACACGCTGTCGAACGGGCGGGTGCGCCTCGGCATCGGCGTGGGCTGGCAGGACTCCGAGTACGACGCCCTCGAGGAGGACTTCAGTACTCGCGGCAAGCGCATGGACGAGGCCATCGACCTCATGCGCACCTACTGGGCAGGCGGCCGGATCGAGTATTCCGGCGAGCACTACAACAGCCGCGACATGGGCATGGAGCCCGTGTCGCCCCAGGGCGCCGGCATCCCGCTGTGGATCGGCGGCGACAGCCGTGCCGCGCTGCGACGCACCGCCCAGAAGGGCGACGGCTGGATGGCGTCGGGCGTCAGCGACGAGCGGGCGCTCGAGTGCATGACGGAGATACGCCGCCGGGCCGAGGACGATTTCGGTCGCGACCCCGACTCCATCGGCATGCAGCTCATGCTGGCCCCGCCGCCGCGCACCGACGCCGATAAGGGCTTCTACAAAGACCTGGAGGCCATCGGCGAGCGGGCCGCAGTGGTCGCGGCGCTGGGATTCGACTGGGCCTCGGTGAACGTGACCGCCATCTTCCAAGCCGGTGCCCGCTCGGTCGAGGCCATGATCGACCGGCTGGGCGAGATTATCGAGCGCATCCGCGCCGAGACCGGCTGAAGCCGCAGGATCTTCCACCACCAGACCAACAGCACAGGGCCAACACAGCACAGGCCCAGAACAGAACAGGACAGCCACCATGAGTCAGCCGCAACTCATCATCGACAACCTCAAGGCTTGCTGGGCGAGCTCGAAGGAGCTCTACGGCTCGCTCGCGGGTGACCAGTGGGACGTGCAGTCGCACTGCCCCGACTGGACCGTCAAGGGCGTGCTGGCACACCAGGTGTCCGTCGAGCAAGGCCTGTCGGGCTGGCTGCCCGAATCAGTCGAGACACCGCCCCCGTTCGGCGAGATTCCCGGCCTCTTCTCGGCGGCCATGGCGATGAGCGGGCCGGAGCTGACGGCGTTGGCCGCCCAGGTGTGGGACGAACGCGCTGCACAGCTCGAGGCGCTCGACGAGGAGGTGTTCGACCGCGGATCGATGACCCCCGTCGGACCGGGCACCTACGGTCGCTTCATGGCCATCCGAGAGTTCGATCACTGGATGCACGAGCGCGACTGCCGCACCCCGCTGGGCCTGCCGACCGGCAACGGCGGCCCCGCCGCCGAGATGGCGCTGAACGAGGTACACCTGTCGATCGGCTACATCGCAGGCAAGCGGGTCGGCCTGCCCGACGGCGCCACGATGCGCTTCGACATCACCGGCGCTGTCGAGCGCGACATCTACGTGCAGGTTGAGGGCCGCGCCCGCGAGGTGGACCACGTCGAGAACCCCACCGTCACGCTGCACTGCGACTCGATGGCGTTCATGGACCTCACCTGCGGACGAATCGATCCTGAGGGCCCGATCGCTGCGGGCTTGGTGACGTGGTCGGGCGATGCCGAGCTCGGCGCCCACGCCGCCCGCAGCCTGCGCTTCACGATGTAGTCCCACAAGGCGCCCTGATCTCCATAAGCCCTGATCTCCATAAGCCATAAGCAAGGAGCACCCACATGTCAGAAACGTCACTGCCAGTACGGCACCTGTTCAGAATGGACATCGATGCCGACCTGTCCAATGCCGCTCGCATCCGCGGCGGGCCAGCCGGCACCCGGATGGTCGCCTCGGTCGACGGCGGCACCGTCACCGGCGAGCGCATCAACGGCACCATCTTGGGCCCGTCAGGCGACTGGCTGTACCGCGCTGCCGACGGCACGATGCATCTCGACGTGCGCATCTCGATCCGCACCGACGACGAAATCGACATCCTGATGGAGTACCAGGGAAAGATCTACGGCGACGGCTCGCCGCGGTCCGCGCCCACCTTCCAGACGTCGATGGAGGGCCCGTACAACTGGCTCAACAAGATCCAGGCCATCGGCATCGGCTCGCTCGACGACGGCAAGCTGGCCTACGAGGTCTACGAGCTGCTGTAGCCGGTCGGCGCCGCCCCGGTGCTGGGTCGGGCTGCATCACCTGGCGCTTGCGGGTCCGCGCGGGTAGCCGAACCACATCAGCGGGATGCACAGCGCCTGCAGCGCGCCCAGCAGCAGCCACATCCAGTTGTAGAGATGCACCTCGTGGGTGCCGCCGAGCACTGCGATCGCTGCGGCCACGCCGACTGCAGCCAATCCATAGCGCAATGACTGGTGGACGCCGTTGGCGGTGGCGATCGAAGCGGCAGGGATGTCGGCGAGCGCTGCCGAGTTGAGGTGGCTGGCAAGCACGCCCAAGCCGAGCCCGAACAGCATCGTCGAGGGGAACAAGGCCAGCCAGTAGCGCACGTTCTCGTCGAGGAAGAACAGCAGCCACAGCATGCCGGCGGTCGCGAAGAGCGACGCCAAGGTCATCAGCCCCCGGAAGCCGTGCTTGTCGGCCCAGCGTCCGCTCAGGATCGCGACGGCACCTGAAACGACCGGCGCCGGAGTGAACGCCAGCCCGACTCCCAGCAGGCTGTAGCCCCACACTCCCGTCAGGAACAGCGGCCAGAGGAACCAGCTCGTGAAGGCGCCGATCATCGACAGCGCAACCGCGAGGTTGGCCACTGCGAAACTCCGAATCCGGAACAGCCGCGGATCGAACAGCGGCTCGGGGTGCCGCGCCGACCGCAGCAAGAAGAGCGGCAGCAGGACTGCCCCGCCGCCGAAGCACGCCAAGGTCCAGGCCGACGACCAGCCCCAGTGGCGGCCCTGCAGCGTCGCGAGCACGATCAGGAACACCGCCGCGGTGCCCATGATCACGCCGAGCAGGTCCAATGGCGTGCGCAGGTCTCGCTTGGCTGTCTCGTAGAGGAAGCGCAACGAGCCCAAGAATGCGAGGGCCGCGATTGGCGCGATTGCCAGGTAGACGCCGCGCCAGTTGGAGAACTCCAGGATCACCGCGGCCATTCCGGGAGCGATGCCGGAGGCGACCATGCCGGCGGCCGCCCAGATGCCGATGACGCTTGCCTGGCGCCCCGCGGGGAATTGCGGCAGCACCAACGCCAGCGAGGACGGAACGGTGAGCGCGCCGCAGAGGCCTTGCACCGCACGGGCAGCGAGCAACACCCCGATGCCCGGCGCGAACCCCGCGACGATCGACGAGACCAGCAGCCCCAGCACGCCCAGCCGGAAGACCAGCAGGCGGCCGTAGCGATCAGCCAGCCGTCCCCCGACGATGATCGTCGAGGCGAAGGCGAGCGCATAGCCGCTGACGATCCAGCCGGTGATGGCGTCGGAGACCCCGGCGAATGAGCGGACGATGTCTGGGAAGGCCACATTGGTGACCGTGACGTTGACCGTGCCGAGCACGAAAGCCAGCGATCCCGTCGCCAGTGCGAGGCCTGCTCGTCTGCGGGGAGCTTCGGCATCGCCGGAGGACCGGTGCGGGCCCGGCGCCGACGGCGGGCGCGCCGACGCTGCACGGTCGATGCGCTGCGGTGCGATGTGATCTGCGGGCTCGGACGTGACGCGGTCGATGCGCGGCGGCGCCTCGCCGGCCCCGCTGGGCGCCAGGCGCGCTGCACCCTCGCTGAGCCGGAGTTGGACGACCTGCGGTGCGGGGCTTGACGCTGAAGCGAGATCCTCAGTCATCGCCCTCCGGCGGACGTCGGTCGCGCAGGCCGCTGAGTCGCGGAGGACCATGCGACATCGGCCATTGCGCTGCTCCTTCTGGTGGCGGGGGTCGGACGGACCGGGGTGAGTCTTGCCTGCGCGCCGCCCGTTCGCCGGATTGCGGGCGCGTCACCCGCCGCCCGGGCTGGATTGGCGCGGACGACGCCTGCACCCTGAAGGGGTTTTGGGCGCGGTGGTACGATCCGGCCATGACGGCTGTCACGCTCAATATCGAACCGCTCGATGCCACATTCGGAGCGTGGGTGCACGACATCGAGCTCCGATCCATCGACGACGCCACCTTCGAAGCCCTGCATGAGACATGGCTCGAGTACGCGCTGCTGATCTTCTCCGGTCAATTCCTGACCAACGACGAGCAGGACGCGTTCGCCCTGCGCTTCGGCAACTTGGAGTTCAACGCGGCACCCATCTCGAATGTCGGCAAAGACGGCAAGGTGCACCACGAGTCCAGCGACGACCTCGTGAAGTCGCTCAAGGGCAACTGGGGCTGGCACCACGACAGCACCTACATGCCGCTGCAGGCCAAGGGTGCTGTGTTCACCGCCGAGCTGGTACCCGAAGACGGCGCCGACACCGGCTGGGCCGACATGCGGGCGGCGTACGAGGTGCTGTCGGACGAAGACCGTGAGCTGGTGCACACGCTCGAAGCGCACCACTCGCTCTACTACAGCCAGGGCCGGGCCGGTCTGCTGCCGAAGAAGAAGGACGACGGCACCTACGGCATGTACGGCTATCACGACATGGACATTTCGGTCCGGCCGATGGTGAAGTACCACCCCGACACCGGCCGTCCCAATCTGCTGATCGGCCGGCATGCGCACGACATCATCGGCATGGATCCAGACGAGTCGGTGGCACTGCTGGACCGGCTCAATCACGAGGCCTGCCAGCCGCCGCGCACCTACCAGCACGCGTGGACCGAGGGCGAGGCCGTGATCTGGGACAACCGCCGGCTCATGCACCAGGGCGTGCCGTTCGACATGTCCCAGCCGCGCAAGATGTGGCATTCACGCATCGCCGGTGAGCTCGAAACCGAGCTGGCGCTCAATCACACGGCCGAGACGGCGGGCTTCAAGCACGGCCGCGACGCCATCATGAACTCGGTTTCGTAGCCGGTCCGATACCTGCAACGAGAGGAACATCGTGGCTGCGTACGTCATCACGCGGGTCAACGTCACCGATCCGGATCAGTACGAGAAGTACAAGGCGCTGTCGCCAGCCGCTGTCGCCGAGAGCGGCGGGAAATTCATCGTGCGCGGCGGCGATTCAGTGACCCTCGAAGGTCCTGACGAGAATCGTCGCATCGTGGTGCT
Organism: uncultured Acidimicrobiales bacterium; assembly: GCA_964484385.1. Classification (GTDB taxonomy): domain Bacteria; phylum Actinomycetota; class Acidimicrobiia; order Acidimicrobiales; family Poriferisodalaceae; genus Poriferisodalis. Next base: position 74,763 of record CAZAFV010000003.1, on the reverse strand, counting down.
GGAGTTCCCCGATGTGGACTCGGCGAAGAACTTCTACGACTCTGAGAAGTACCGTCACGCTCGCGACGTGAGGGCGGGTGCCGCCGAGTTTCAGATGGTGGTCGTCGAGGGCGTCTAGCCGGGCCGCCGCGGACGCCTACGTTCGGGTAGCGAGCACACAGGAGCAGGCAACATGGCGCGCACGTCGATCGAGATCGAGAGCTTCCAGCACGCGAACCCCATTCCGGCGGCCACGCGGATCGGGCCGCTGGTGGTGTCCAGCATCACGCCGCCGACCAACCCGGGAAGCCGCGACGTCCCCGACACCCTCGAAGAGCAGATCGACAACCTGTTCACACACGTCGGCCAGATGCTCGAAGGCGCCGGCGCCACCTGGGACGACATGGCGAAGATGACGTTCTACGTCGCCGATCCGGCGGCGTCACGCCCGGCGCTGAACGGCCCATGGCTGGAGCGCTTCCCCGATCCCGAATCGCGCCCCGCTCGCCACAACATGAAGGTGGAGGGCGGCGGGCCGGTGCAGATCTCCTGCACCTTCGTGGCCTACGTCGAAGACTGAGCTGCTGAGCCTCAATCCTCGTTTTCGGGCAAGCCCACTCCGAAGCTGATCTGGCCGAGGGGGCCGAAGTCGGCGACGATGGCGTCGCCGGGGCGGATCGTGCGGGCACGGATGAACGAGCCCGACAAGATGGCGTGGCCGGCCGACATGGTGACGCCGAACTCGTGGAGCTTGCGGGCCAGCCAGGCCACCGAGTTGAGCGGGTTGCCCATGACGGCGGCAGCAGTGCCGGATTCTTCGAGATCGCCGTTGAGATACAGCGCACCGCCGATGTGGCGGATGTCGACGTCGGTGAGCTTGGTGGGGCGGCCGCCCACGATGATGAATCCGCATGAGGCGGCGTCGGCGATGCTGTCGGCGACGCCGGCTTGAGTGCTGCGCCGGTTGTAACGCCGGTCCACCACCTCGATGGCGGGCAGGATGAAGTCGGTCGCCTGCATCACGTCGATGGCGTTGGTGTCGGGCCCGCCGAGGTCGGACTTCAGCACGAAGACGATCTCGATCTCCACCAGCGGAACGTTGAGGATCGACGCCGGCACGATCGAGCCCTCGTCGAGGAACCAGTTGTCGAACAGCGTGCCGTAGTCGGGCTCGGTGGCGCCCGACGTCGAGCGCATGGCCTTGGACGTGAGCCCGACCTTGTACCCCTTGATGACGCGGCCGGCTGCCACCTTGGCGTCGGTGACGTACTGGCCGATGGCATACGCGTCGTCGTTGTCAGCGCCCGGGTAGGTGTCGGTGATCGGGTCGATCCACTCGCGGGTGTTCTCGGCATGCAGCAGCGCCGCAGCTGCCTCACGCCGCTGCTCGTCAGTCATCGCCATGTCGTGCTCCCCGCCTCCAGCGCCTTCGCGCGCCTCATGACCAGCCGACCCAGTCAGCCGAGAACGCTAGAGCTTGCGCGGCCCCAGTCGTTCGCCGCTGCAGAACTCGGCGAACGTGCCGACAGATCGGCTGGCCGCCGCGAACGGGGCTTGGCTCATGCGAAGCCGAAGATCGGCGGGAAGGCCACCACCACGAGCGCAGCCCAGGCGGCGTAGATGCCGAAGTGGGCGGTCTGCCAGCGAACAATGTCGCCGAAGGGGCGCCGCCGGCGCCACAGCTCCAGATACAGCCACACGCTCCCGGCCAGGTTCACCAGGAAGATGGCGTTGATGCCGGCAATCGCCGCTCGGTTCGGGCTCCAGCCGAAGTCCGCGATGCGCCCGACGACGGCAACCAGCGTCAAGACACTGGTGAGCAGCCCCGCAGCGGCGAGCACCGTGGCAGCACAGTCGAAGAATCCCGGCCGATCGCCTGGGCGCCTCGCGGCACCGCAGAACAGCAGCAAACCGACCACGAAACCCAGCAATACGTTGAACAGGATGAGCGCCTCTCGGTCGGCCTCGATGCTCCGGCCCGTTGCCGGCACCGCCACGAGAAAGACAACCAGCATCGCTGCGAACAGGGGCGTGAAGATGTACGCCAGCATCGAGGCGAATCTCGAGACGGCACCCGCCCAGAATTCGACGAGCCAGGCGGTGACAACAACGGCGCCGGCCGACCCGGCCACCATCACCCACTCGGTCATCCATCTCGTGTCGATGTCGAGGGCCACGAAGGCGCCGACGGTGAGGGCGCTGAACACCGCGCCCGCCAGCGCGATCAGCACGCCGTACACAATCCACTCGCCTGTGAAGCGCACGTAGTCCATGCGCGGGCCGGCCAGCCTCCAGCGCTCTCCGGTCCGAGCGAGGCCGATGACCAGCCAGAGCAGCACCGGCAGGTGCAGCGCGGCGAGCACGAACGTGGAGCTGTTGTCGTCGAACGGGTAGGCGTTGATGACCGCTGCCGAGCCGGTGACGACCGCGCCGATCACGGCCGTCACCCAGTACGGCGGCCGCTTCAGCCACACGAACCAGCCCGCCAGCGCCGGCAACACGAGCAGGCTGAAGTTGCGCGCATAGAAGCTGGCGTCATCGGAGTCAGTCAGGCTGAATCCGAATGCCTCGGGCAGGCGCACCGCAATCGCTGCCGCGACGGCGAACGCCGCCATGATCAAGAACCCGCGTCGCCTGGCGCCGCGCTCAGCGACGAATGACCCCGGTTCGGCGACAGTCGCGCTTGAGGTGGCCTCAGCAACGGCGTGCGTCGATTCGGGTTCATCCCACAGGCGTCCGAAACGCTCCCGGGCGAGAGCGCGCACCGCTGGATCGGTGGCAGCCAACCGTCGTGCCGCGACAAGCAGCGCCTCGTCAGCGGAGAGGCCCGCCGCCCGAAGCACCTCAGCTTCCGCTTGCAGAGCAACGTGCGCGACAGTCGGATCGACGGCCGGTGGATCGCCCGGCTCAGTCATGGCAGCTAGTAGGTGGCGTTGCCCCAGGTCTCGTCGAAGACGATCTCCGACAGCGGCAGCCGGTCGAGCTTGCGCGGGAACGGCGTCGACCGGTAGCCGACGGCGATGTGGGCGGCCGTGGCCACGCCTTCGGGAATGTCGAGCATCTCGGCGACCTGTGGCTCGTACATGCACAGCAGGGTGGTGAGCGCAGTGCCCAGGCCGGCCTCCCGGCAGCCGAGCAGGAAGTTCTGCACGGCGGGGTAGATCGAGCCGCCGCCCACGACGCTGAGCCGGCCCAGCTCGGTGTCGGTGGGATGGACACCGTCGATGTACCCGCAGGCCACCACGATCACCGGCACCTCGGCGAAGTGCTCAGCGAAGTAGTCGGCGCTGTCGAGCAGCCGCTTCGCCTTGTCGCCGACGATCTCGATGTCGCCGCTGCGAGCCATGCCCAGGTAGGCCTTCCACGGCTCCAGGTACCACTCCTGCAGCTGCTGCTTCTTCGCCTCGTCGCGCACCACGATGAAGCGCACCGGCTGGCGGTTGCCGCCCTGCGGTGCATGCCGGGCGTAGTCGAACGCCTGCTCCAGCGTCTCGTCTGACACCGGATCCTTCGTGAAGTACCGCGTCGTCATCGACGTCAGTGCTGCCTCGCCAAGTTCCATGATTCCCTCGCTTCGCTCAGATGCGGCGCTCGCCGCAAGCCGCCGGGCTCCGGCGACGCTCGCATGACAGTAGCCACCCATCGCCGGCCAGCGGCCATGAAGCCTGTTGGCCCGCCAGCCGTACCCAGGGCAGTCCGGTACCGGCCGTCGTGCAGTCACGTGGTGCAGGGCGCCTCAGAGGCGAAGCCGCTTGGCGCGTCTGATCTCTTGGCTGACGGGATCCACCTCGAAGCGAGCCGACTCCAGCGCCAGCACACCCAGCAGCGGCTCGCAGCCCGGCGGCCCGTACACCACGCGCACAAAGGCATCCGAGTCCATGAATTCAAGCCGCGCCCCAGTGAACTCGGCGGTCTGGCTGCTGCCGTCGGCCAACTCGTAGGAATCGCTCCCGTAGGGCCGTAGGCCCAACTCCTCCAGACGATCTCGTGGCACCAGCGTGTCGGTCGATCCGGTATCCACAAGAAAACGCCCCTCCCAGGAGCGCTCAGGCTCGGCAGGGCTGCATACCTTGACGTCGGTGTAGGTGAATCCCATGATGTCTCCTCAGTTGCGGCTGCCTTCGGCGGCAGACGCGGCGAACCTACTTCGACCCCTCTGCATCCCTGCCTCCATTATCGCGGCCCCGCCCCAATTGACAGCTGGATGTAGAGCCAGGCCCTACGTCAATCGGAAACCCCGCCCTATTCACTCGTTGCGTTGCTTCCTGACTCCGTTATCCCCGCCTCTGCCGCGGCAAGGAGCTCTGGCCAGGAGACATCGAAGTAGCTATGGGTATGGCCGATGCGCGCCACTGATCGCATCATGCTCTGTATCCGATGAGTCGCCTGCGCCCCGCTTGGAACCTGCTCTTGACGTACCAACACAGCTATGACCGCGGCGCGAGAGCGAGGGGCGGATAGCGACGTAACGCGCCTAATGGACCATAGGGCCAGGTTCTCCCAAACGGTCGGTTGCCGAAGCGCTTCGTGGGCGTCGGTCGCTGTGAGTCGATCACCGTGGCGTGTGGCCTCCTCACTCGCTTCAAGCGCTATGCGATAACGCCACCAAGCCGTCGAAATCGGGCAGTCCGTCAGCGGTGAAACGTTTCCGCGTACACGGCGTAGCCCACCTGTACGACGCAAAAAGTTACGTGTGCGTGCTTCGTCATTGTCGGCCTTGGGTCCGTCGAAGAAGACCGCTCCCAAGTCACCGCCGAACAAGTACGACCGTATCCAGAAGGCGTGACACAGAGTCCAAAAGGCCGGATCGGCGGCCTGAGCCGGGGAGACGCTCTGGTGGAGTCGAACTGCGACCTGCTCTTCAGCGAAGGCAGGCATGCTGCGCATCTCCGCGACCGTCAGTGGCTTCGGAAGCAATGGGATGGTGTCTGCGCCGATCTCCGCCTCGCTGACTCCGAGTCTCCTCAGAAGATACGTGAAGGCCGCGTTCGGTCCGGCGTCGATTGCGTCCGCTAGGGCCTTCTGTTCTTGCGCAACGCGCTGTTGAGCATCTCGCACCGCGTCGTTGTCTTGGTTGCGAAACAGCCTCTGCTCATAGATCAGTTGCTGCTGCCAATCCTCGAAACGGCCGGGATCGATAATCCCCGCGAGTCCAGTGGTGCTCATTCCTCGTCGTCCTCATCGAGGTCGACATGGAAGCGCTCCAGCAGCGTTGCCATACGTGCTGGGTCGAACCCCTCCAGGTTGTCCCACGTCTCGATACCAGCGTCCTCAAGCCGCTCGCGCAATTCTTGCGCCATCGGGTGATCCCAGTTATCTCGCTCTGGGCCCATCGTGCTGCCCGGCAACCGAGCACAAGCTGCGATCAGCCCAGCCATCCAGATGTCACGGTCACGGTAACGATGGTCATACAGGTCCGCCGCGAGCCGTACTACGAAGCATGGCGTGGATGCGTCGCTGTCTTCGGAGATCGACATCTGGCCCGGCTCGAGACGACAATCGTTGTCGCGCCGGAATCTCACAAGTGAGGCCACAAGTGGCGTCACTCGATAGGCCTCGCCGCGAGCCAGCCACCATCCTCCGGGCACCGACACCGTGCTGCCAGCCGTCCATGCGAATGGATTGAGATCGGAGGTGTCCAAGCGCAATTCGCGCGCCGCTACCAGGCCGGGCAACAGGAATGTCTCGCCAACCGCCTCGTCGTGTGTCCACGTCATTCTCTGCTGAGGCGAGTTCGTCCGCGTTTGGCGACTCAGCAGGGTGCGTGGGCATCTGAACTCAGTCACCCACTCTGCTTCGCCCGTCTCAATCAGGGCCTCAAGAATCGGCGCATCCGTCAGGACGTGGTTGATGTCAGCTTGGCGATCTCTAAGCGTCACCTTCGTCGCGTACCTCGCGCTGAGCCAGTCGAGGCGCGAGCCGTCAGCGGCCAAGATGGGAAAAGGCGCTTCTGTCACCGGCTTGGGCTCGCCGCATCGGCGTGCGAAACAACGGCATCCGTTTGGGATGCAACCTGGTCAGCCAAGTCGCTTGCATCCCCAACCAGCCCGTCTGCTGATCTGGCCATGCCATCGGATTCGCCCGGATCGGTTTCGCTAGCCGGCTGAGTCTTCTCCTTCGGCGGTATTCGCTTGACGATGTCGACTTCCAGCAAACCAGGCTGCGATACCGCTTCGGCCAAATGAACTGTCAGCAATCGCTCCCCCGAGACCGCCGGAAGTGCCAGCTCGAAATCGCCCCCAGTACTCGACGCTCTCGAACTGTTTCCTGACTCATCAACAACGCGCCGGAGTCGCAGCCAATTGTCTGGCAGCGGATTGTCGCATGTTCCATCCGACCCCGAGGCGACGCGAAGTCGAACCCCGATTTTGCTACCAGCGGAGACCTCCTCGTCATACGCGATCAGAGCTTCGACGACATCGGCTTGACCGCCAGCCCTCAGCGATGATCGGTAGCGCGGGGTTGTGCCCCGTTGGGGCTGTCCGGCACGCCTCGGGGATGCCTTACCACCTCCAGTTTCTCTCTCACCCCGTGAGACGTCAGTCTCACCGCTTCCGCCTCCCGCAGGAAGCCGTGGACGCTTGACCGTCTCAGCGGCCCTGACTTGCTGTCCCTCGACGGTGGCAAACCCCGGGGGCGTGAACTCTGTCAGGTCGCGACGCTTGCCCACCGCTAGGCGAAGTTGCTCCGCAATTCCTGACACGAGCTCGCGTAACTTCGCTTTCTCGGCGTTGCTCAGACGGCGCCGGTCGATACCCCTGTGCTCAGGGCCCTCCGCGCTACGCACCAGATGCTCTAGCGATCCCGTGTCCAGCGAGAGCACAGCGTCAAAGGCGTACACGTTGGAAAAGTCCGAGGCATTGAGGCCAGGCGCGCTTGAGGTGATCCACATTCCTTTGCGGAAGACATGGACTTGGGTCGCGGAGCGTTCCTCGCCCTCGACCGAACGCCAGCGCACCAAGGTGCCGTCCGTCGCCCCGACGCGTGTCCCGTCCTCAATTGTTCGCCATGCTGCATGAGCGCGCGAGCCATTGATCTGTCCTTGTTTGAGTGCTCGACGCTGGCCTGCTATCGGGCCCAAGATCGGTCCGAGCGTGTCTGCAGTCACTTCTGCCACAGATCCCTGCTGCTCATCCTCCACGACTACGTGTAGCCGACCTGCGTGGACGGCGTCCGAGAAATTGGCAGCTGCGACACGGCAAATCGACTCGGCCGTGGTGGGGTCGTCGTCGTCTCTATAGAAATCGTTGAAGCCGACAATGCACACCACAGTGCCGGTGTCAACGACGTCATCCAGCTGCTGAGCGAGCAGATCCGGCGGGTTCCGTGGGTAGCTGGTGTGACTGCCGTCGAATGCCATTTCACCTTGGCCGAGGCGAAACCAGTAACCGTCGGCCGCTAGCTCGTGCCCAGGTTCATCCGGGTCGCGATGGCTGGCGAGAATGGTATGGCCCGATGCAATCGTCCTCAAGCTGTCGTCGGGATCGTCTCGATACCTGGCTGCATAGAGCACGTAGCGCAGGTTGGACGCGCCGAACGCTGCGTGATGGCCTAGACCAAATGAACCGGCACCTTGTTCGCCCTTGCTGGTGTTGCCCGGCGTGAGCAACGCATCCATGCGGTGCCCGTTAAGGCCGATGCCATTGTCCACGCACAGCAGCAGGGGGATCTCCACCTCGCTGCGAGCGCGCTCAATCCGCTCGATGACCATCTTCTCGTCGTGCGACGGTGAGCCCCCGTGCCACTGATGACGAGCCTCGAGAGCTCTCTCGAATGCGTGCTCGTACGCATCCCAGCCCGGGATCATGCGCCGAGGAACTTCCGTGATGCGAAACCGCACTTGCGCGGCGCGACCGGCCTGATGCGCCGCATCAAGGCTGTTTTGCAACAGCTCGCGCACTACAGGCTCAGCGGAGCCGTCAAACTGCGCGACAACCCCACTAGTGAATCCGCACGGCGCATGGGTGCGCCCGAAGTACAGATCAGCGCGCTCTAGTCCCATAGTGCGATCCCTCAGTCGGTGCAATCACACGCTGGCGTGCCGTTGGCGTAGCGATCATCCTCCGGCGGACGGCCAAGCGCCACCTCTTGGAAAGATGCCCTGTTGACGCCGAAGAACCCGAACCTCGACGTGCCGCCACCGCCGCGGCGAGGAATGACTCGTGCGTGGCGCCGCTCGAAGTCTGCCCACCAGTCAACATCGGTCGGCGTGTCGAGCAGGCGCCGTGGATCCCCAATCGTCGCCAACTCAGCCAGTTGGCGTGTTCCCTTCATGAAGCAGAAGACGCAGTTTCCGGCACCCGGTGGAATATCCAAGTCAAAATCGCGCTCCGCCCAGAACGCAGCGACGTCGCCTGCTCCAAATCCGCTGTCGTGCAGCGGGAAGTACGGTCGCTCGCCGGGCGGCTGCGTCTTGACAGTGCAGGCTGCAGTGGTGGCGCCTTCGGCATAAAGCGTCCTCGACAGCACGCGGGATACACGACTGGGCTCGTCAGCGCGCAGACCCAGCAGCCGCACATGCTGAGCTGCATCTGGCCCCCGCATTGGCGCGGGCTTGGCACCGTCGGGCGCCAGAGGAATCGGGACAGAGGTGAAGTCCGCCCAACGCTGATGACGCCGGGAGGGCGGGTGAGTAGCGAGAAACGCCGCTCGCTGCCGAACTGATTCAAGCGACGCCGTGCCGCCGTTGCGCACATAGCGCTGCGCAACCCGTTCAGGATCCACCAGTCCCGAACTGGTGTTGGTGCGGGCCGTGTCCGACAACGGTTGACATTCGGGTGAAACGCACTCATGGTCAGACCAGTGATGGCCAGCATGCGCTGGCCCAGCGGTACCTCCCAGCCACTCTCCGAGCAACTCATGAGACGGGTACAACTTCAGCTTTGCTGTGCAGGTCCGAGAGTGCGGGTTCGGCAGCATGCCTTGTAGTGACACCATCTCTTCAAAGAGCTCACCCCGCGAGCGAAACCCGTCAGGGTCGTCTTCGAGCGGTACCGGCTTGACGAGCCGGTAAGCGGCCTTTCGGTGATAGTCACCGCGCCAGGCGTCTTCGACCGTGCAGAACTCGAACCAGAAGCACGGCAGTCCGAACTCGCGTTCAAGCCTCGACGTGCACTCGGCCGCGAACTCGTAGGTACCTGGATGCTCTGCCGAGGTGTTGGCGAATAGCACCACATCACGCCGCTCTGGGCGCAGCAGGCCTTCTTCGGCTGCCATGAACACCAAGGCAGCAGACGAGCGCCCGCCCGAGAAACTCACAACGTGCGGGAGGTCCGCGTGCGATGGATCGCGGTATCGAAGCGTGCCGAGCGACTGCCTCCTCAGCGCCGGTGCGTGTACTGCCGTCAGTGCCGCTGAGGTCATGTGCTGCTCCGTTCTGCTCAGCCCCGAGACGGACATCCGCTGTGGCCGTCCTTGGGCAGAGCACCATGGCCTAGGGGTGTGACAAGGATGGCACCGTTGCCCCAAGATTGCGACGATGCCGACACCACGGCGAGCATGAGCACACCCATGCGGGGCAGATTGCAAAACGGCTTGACGAGGGAGCTCCGCGCTGCGCGCCGGGTCGCGTAGCGCAGCAGTCACGTTGGGCCTCAACTGCATCTCCACAGGACTCGTGGGCGAGGTTGCCTCGATAGCGAGCTGCTCGAGTGGGATTGGCCAACTGCGGCGGTGGGCCCGGTGAGCGTCGGCCCCACTCGACAGCATCCCGACGGGGCATTCGGGTAGCGGTGAGGCCAAGCATCAATGCTGATTCCGCAGGCTTCAACGGTTCGCTCGTCTCTCAACGTGGAACATCGGCCATTGGGCTACGACTGCGTGGCCCATGCATCTCCAGCCAGCCCACGGAGAAGTTCGTTCGCAGCTACTGCAACCCGTTCTCGACGTTCTGCCAGAAAATCACGGTATCGCCGCGCTTCCCAAAGGGCTGGATCTTCAGGTATCCACTGCGAGGCCAAGACGCCAGGGTGTCGCTCTTCTAAGGCCGGAAGATATGCCGCCGGCGCCTTAGAACCAATCTTCAGGTTGGATCCTTGGCTGATATACGCGATATTGGCAAGCTGATCAACTTCTCGCTGTTCATAGCCTTTCGCCTTGAGAAATCTCCGAGGAAACAGATGATGATGCTGTAGTCCTTGCTGCGAACCGACCAGCGTCGGTGACAGCGCCAATCCCGTTCCTATGTCCAGGCCACCACGGCAACGTGTGGCACTGTAGAGAAGCTGCGAGAATCTTTTTGTCTTGTAGCTCACTTGCAAGTCACTGGGTTTCAGGGCAAGACCGCCGTGCTCACTCAGTAGAGACCTGAAGAGCCCTGACGCGCCACTGTGAAGCACATCGATGAGATCAGTGTTTGTCCGATTTCGAGTGTCCCGAGACCAACGCTCGACCAGATTTCCACACATCCACCAAGCCAGCAGCGCCTGTTCTTCACGAGCGAAGTCGGCTGCATCGGGGCTATTAAGTGCGCGATAGACGACAACAGGGATAAGGCCATTGTTGATCGCAAGTTTTACTCGCGGGTCGAGTCCCAAGTGTTGCTGAAGCAAATTAAGCGTCGAGTCCATCGACGATCGAACATGGCTGCTTGCGCGCTCAAGTTCAACCTGCGAAGATTCAAAGAGACCCTTGAAGTCAATTCGATGAGAAATGAACGCTGCCATGGCATGCAGAAGCCAGTCGACCTTCACTTGATACCCGGCCTCAGCCCATGACTGGCATATGGTCTCAATATTCTCACGGGCCTCTCGCCAAGACAAACTCATTTGCGCAAGCGTCAGGTCTCCCTTATTAACCCTAGTTCCTGCTGTGTTGACGATTTCGAAGACCCGCTCGGCATCTTCCGGTTCCATTGCGCGCGGAAGTGATTCGAGTGGAATGCTCTTCTCCTTGATTGCCAGCAATTTCATCACGCGCGCCATATATTCGGCACGCGTTGCTCCATCGATGGAACTCTCATTTAGTTCGCTCAACCACCATTCGGTCCCCTCACAGAACAACCGAGAGACGTTCACACATGCGGCGTTGGGCAATAGAGTGCTGCCGGTATAGAAGAACTTTTGATCAGCGATATCAAACTGAAGTCCTCCGAGCGGTGGAGTCTTATCCGCGTCAAGCCATGCAGGCAGTTGCCCGCGCATCACTACGTACAGTGCGGTCAGACGTTGCTGACCATCAATGACGCTCTCTTCGGCTTCGGCACCCTCATGGCGAGGCCAGACGATAATGGAACCGATGGGATAGCCGCGATACAAGGAATCCATGAGGCTTCGTACTGCATCGGCTTTCCAAACCAAGCCGCGCTGAAATGGCGCAATGACGATTCTGCCGTCGTCAATCCGATCCAAGAGATGCGCTATTGTCGGCATTGACCGCTCCCGTCTGTAGCAAGCGTGTTGGGATTTCTGAAGTGTCCGTGGGCAGCGTAGTCATCGCTACGCGTTCGACAGCCGGGATTTTCTGCTCGGCGCATGCCAGCGTCCGGCAGGCGAGATCCGAGTGCCCGATCGGTGCACCTGATCTTGCGTACACGAATTCGCCTCCGATAGGCAGTCGAGACGCGCGCAAGCGTGCACCCGGCCTGCCGGTATCGGCACTGTGATGCCACAGACACCGCTTGGAGCAGACGCGTGGGTCCAACGGGTTCTCAAGACCACCCGATTCAGGTCCAAGAACGGTGCGCGGGCACCGTATAAGCCTCTGGTGCTGCTGTGGCTCACGGCGCGCCTGGCGAAAGACGGCAGTACCTCAGTCCGATTTGCCGAGGCCGAGGGCGAGCTTCGTCGACTCCTCAGTTCACATCGTGTGGCCGATGCCGCACCACCGGCCAAGTACCCGTTCGTGTACTTGGCCGGTGACAGCGAACTCTGGACGGTTCGCACCGCGGAGGGCGACGACATCTATGCGATGCCGCAAGCCGTGAAGGAGCACACCAAGTTCTTGCGCACCCATGCCGTCGGCCAGTTGGCGCCACGGTTTGCGGCCGCGCTTGGCGACCCCGAACTCCGAGACCGTCTCGTGAGCGAACTGCTGCACATCGAATTTCCCGAAACCGCCCACGAGGGCATCCTCGCAGCGCTTGGCCTCGATGCGCACGTGCGGCTTCGAACTGCGCCGCGGGACCCGAAATTCCAAAGGACTGTCCCCCGTGCGTACGAGTTCCGCTGTGCGTTCTGCGATTTCGGGGCACTCATGCTCGGCGAACACGTGGGACTCGACGCTGCGCATGTCCGCATGCACAGCAAAAGCGGGCCGAGCACCATCGACAACGGCATCCTGCTCTGCGCTCTCCACCACCGTCTCTTCGACAAAGGTGCGATCGGGCTGGACCACCGAAGGCGAATCTTGGTCAGCCAAGAGGTCGCGATGGGCGATCGCTCGCCACGGAGCAGCCTGCTGGACTTGTCGGGCCGACCGATGCGCCTACCCCAAACTGGCTATAGCCCTCCCGCCATCGAGCACATCGAGTGGCACCAGGCCAACCTCTTCAAACAGCCCGCTCGCGCAATCATGTAAACCACGGGACGCCCGACAGCGTCGTGGCCCACCCCCCACGCAGTCGTCGCCGAGTTCGTGCGCGACCACCGCATCAGCGACGCCACCTACGTAGCGACCATCGACACCTCCGCCGAGACAGGCATGGCCGGACTCATCACCAACGTGGGCTACCACTGCCCGATCGCCGTGACGCTCAACGCATTCGAGATCCTCCTCCCCGACGACTGGGACGACCCCTTCCCCGACTAGCCCGCCGGCTACCCGACACCCTCTCCTAGGGAATCAGCCATCGAGGTAGCAGCGTCGGCTCATAACTGCAGTGCCTCTGCTGCCACCGCTGCTCGTTGCTCATCGGTCATCGCGCCATCGGTCAGCAGGTGTACTGGCGCATCGAGCAGTTCCTGGAGTTGGGATTGCATGTCGGCGAGGTCGAACAAGCTGGTGCCCTTGGGAACGGTAATGAGCAGGTCGATGTCACTGTCTGGGCCCGCTTCGCCGCGTGCGACCGAACCGAAGAGGCGCACATTCGACACGCCCCGGCGGTCCAACACCTCCACGATCCGACCGCGGTTTCGCAGGACGTCGCCAGGCGTCGGCGCCGACGCCCTGCTTGAGCTCTCAGCCAAGAAGCGCCTGAGGCTCGCCTGAAGAACCGCTGTCACTGACGGCGCGGCAGCCTGCTCAGCGATGTAGCTGTCGAGGGCAGCCTCGAGATCGTCCGGAATCGTCACCGTCACGCGCCGCATGGCCCCACGATACCGACATCGTCTGTCACTGAGCATCACTTGATGCAAGTGATGCAGCATTGGATTGAGGGTCGAAACCCCCACGGCACGGGCCTCCTGCGACGAAGCCCGACTTAGTGGTCGCGGCGCGCCTAGGTTCGGGGCGAGGCAGGCGGAGGCCGGCCTGAGGCGTACTGGGAGGACGGGTGAGCGAGGCAACGGACGCTGAGGAACGGGAGGTGATGGACTGGCAGCGCTACGGCATCGCCGTGCGGGAGCTGGCACAGATGGTCGCCGACGACGGCTACCGGCCCGAGATGATCCTGGCGATCGCCCGGGGCGGGCTGTTCTGCGCCGGCTCGCTGGGCTACGCCCTGTCGGTCAAGAACATCTACGTCATGAACTGCGAGTACTACACCGGCGTCGACGAGCGCCTGCAGGTGCCGATCATGCTGCCGCCCACGCCCGACCTGGTCGACCACCGCGACTCCGACATCCTCATCGCCGACGACGTGGCCGACACCGGCCACACGCTCAAGCTGGTGTACGACTTCTGCCTGCCGCGGGTGCGCAGCGTGCGCACCGCCGTGCTGTACGAGAAGCCGTGGTCGACGGTCAACTGCGACTGGGTGTGGCGCCGCACCGACCTGTGGATCAACTTCCCCTGGTCGACCGAGCCGCCCATCGTGACCGACGAGCAGGCCCGCTCCTGAGCCAAGCGGAACACCGAGCGCTGCTCTAGGCGACCTCGCCGCAATCAGAGCATTCGCCGTAGAGATCGAGGCTGTGACGCAGGGGCGTAAAGCCCGCCTCGCCGGCCGCCCCGGTCAGTGCACGATCCACCTCGGCCTCGAGCGCGCCGTCGATGCGCATGTCCTCGATCGTCCCGCACGACACACAGATCAGGTGATGGTGATGGCCGAGCAGCGACTCGGCAAGCTCGAAATGAGCCCGGTCGCCGCCCGCACTGATGCGAACCACCACACCGCCCTCGCGCAGCGCTTCGAGGTTGCGGTACGCCGAGCTCTGAGGCACCTCCGGGATTCTCGACACGATGTCTCGCAGCGTGAGCGGCCGCTGCGCCGTCGCCAGCGCCGAGACAAGTGCTCGCCGTCCGTCGGTGTAGCGCTGTCCCGCCACCTCAAGCCGCTGCTTCACGTCTTGGTGGAACTGCTCGAGATCTTTCGGAGGCTCCATCTGGCTCTCCCGGGGCGATTCAGAAACGGTTCAAGGAGGCGAGGCCCAGTCGCCCCCGGCGGTCACAGTTGTCGGGCGTGCTCATGGGAAGCGTCGTGGTCATAGTCGTGGTGGTGACCGTGGTGGCTGCCCGCCGGCGAGAACTGTCCCGGGTGGGAATGCGAGATAACACCGACATTCGGGCCGCAGCCAGGATCGCCCGCCTCATGGGCGTGGATGCTCTCCATGACGAACTCGTGCTCGGCGTCGTCGCGGGCCACTACTTCGCCGCCGAAGGCCGCCGTCAGGTTCGCATCGGTCAGCACCTCATCGGGAGGCCCGTCGGCAAGCACCATCCCCTTCAGCAGCAGCACACGATCGCAGCGTCGTGCCTCTTGCAGGTGGTGCGTCGACATCACCACGAGATGCCCGGCCGCACGCTCAGCCTCGATCACCTCGAGAATGGTCGTCTGGCTCGGCAAGTCCAGGCCGGTGATCGGCTCGTCGAACAGCAAGCAGTCGTAGTCTGACGCGAGCACCATCGCCACCATGACTCGCTGACGCTGACCTCCGGAGAGCTCGCCGAAGGAACGCTGACGCAGGTGTGCAACGTCGAGCCGCTCGGCCGCAACGCGAACCGCTTCCTTGTCGCTGCGACGAAACCGCTTCAGCAGTCCGCGACTGCGATAGCGCCCGATGGTCAGTACCTCTTGCACCGTCATTGGCATGAAGGGATGCGGTTGGTGGTGCTGGCACACAAACCCCACCCTGACGTCGCCGAGAGACTCCATTCGGCCCGACGTCGGTCGTTGCAGCCCGCTGAGCACCCGCAGCAAGGTGGTCTTGCCGCTCCCGTTCGGACCCATGAGCGCGACCGACGACGCGTCCTCGAGCTTCAGGTCGCCTGTTTCGAGCACGTGGCAGGGCCCGAAAGAGACACGGACGTCGTAGAGATGGAACAGGGCGTGCCTCACTTCGATTGCGAAGGTGTTTGGGTGCTCAAGCCTCGATAGGGTAGCTGAAACTGATTCTCATTCTCAAAACCTGACGTGAGGCTAGAGCACCAGCGGGGCTCTTCCACACGTGAATCGGAGCATAGGGGAGGCACAAGTGACGGTCGAAGCTGGCGCGAATCAACGAAGGCGTCGAGGGATCCGCAAGAGCGGATTGGTGGTGACGGCTGCTGTGGCGCTGTTCGCTGCTGCATGCACGGGAACCGATGCCGATACCGACGCGGCTGACACGACAGATGCATCCTCGGCAGTGCCGTCGGTGGTCACCACGACGAGCATCTGGGGCGACGTGGTCAGCAACGTGGGCTGCGAGGACAGCGTCTCGGTAACCACCCTCATCCCGCAGGGCGGAGACCCGCACACCTTCGAGCCGTCGTTGCGAGACCGCGAGACGATGGACGCGGCCGATCTGGTGGTGGTGAACGGCCTGGGTCTCGAGGAGCGCCTCGAGGACACCCTGGAAGCTGTCGCGGCTGAGGGCGTGCATGTGTTCGAGGTGGCGGAGCACATCGACACCATCGAATTCGAGTTCAGCGGTGGGCACGACGACCACGACGAGGAAGACGGACACGACGAGGACGAGGCGCACGACGACGACCACGACGAAGGCCACGACGAGGACGGGCACGACGACCACGACGACGACGACGGGCACGACCACGACGAGGACGAGGCGCACGACGACGACCACGACGAAGGCCACGACGAGGACG
>CAZAFV010000003.1:45019-58559 GCA_964484385.1 uncultured Acidimicrobiales bacterium | reverse complement strand
GGCACGACGACCACGACGACGACGACCACGGGCACATGGATGACGACCACGCCGACGAGGACGATCACGGACACGACCACAGCGGAGGCGACCCCCACGTCTGGCTCGATCTGCAGCGCGTCGCCGGAGTGCTGGGCGAATTGGCCGACGAACTGATCCATGCCGGCGCCGATGCCGACACCGTCAACCGCTGCTTGGATTCCTACCGAGAAGCCTTGGAAAACACCGATGCCGAGGTCGCCGAGATTCTCGACGCAGTGCCGGCGGACCGTCGCATCCTGATCACCAACCACGATGCGTTCGGATACTTCGCCGACCGCTACGGATTCGAGATCGTGGGCACCGTGATTCCGTCAGTCTCCACGGCAGCGGAGACCAACCCCGCTCTGCTGGAGGAGCTCGCCGAGATCATCGAGCACGAAGGCGTGCCCGCTGTGTTCTCAGAGACGACACACTCCGACGTCGATATCCAGGCATTGGCAACCGCCGCAGGCAACATCAACGTGGTGCAATTGCTCACTGGCAGCCTCGCGCCGGACGGTGAAGAGGGCGACACGCTGATCGGGATGCTGAGGTTCAACGCGCAAGCAATTGCGGACGCACTGGGTTGAGGGACCTAGCGTTGCAACGACACCACCCCTGACCAGGGGCGAGCCGACCACCAGCCCATCAGGGGGATGACATGACGTTCCTCACCGATCCGGTGGGCTGGTGGATCGAGCCGTTCACCTCCAACCCGTTCATGACCAAGGCGCTGGCCGCGGGACTGCTCGCGGTGCTGACCACCTCGATGGTGGGCACCTGGGTGGTGCTGCGAAGCCTGAACTTTCTCGGCGACGCCTTGGCGCACGGGGTGCTTCCCGGCATCGCGATTGCATTCATCGTGGGCTTCGACACGGGCCTCGGCGCTCTAGTAGCGGCAATCGTGATGGTGAGTGCCATCTCGTTCATCCCGCGCATTTCGCCCCTCTCCGAGGACACCTCTATCGGCGTGCTGTTCGTGGGACTGCTGGCGCTCGCCGTGGTGATCATGTCGTCGGGGGCAGCCGCCGGCACCGGCGACATCGACCGCTTCCTGTTCGGCTCGATCACCGGCGTGCAGAACACAGATCTCGTGCGCCAGGCGGTGGTTGCCGTGGTGGCTGTCGGCGGTGCAGTCGTCTTCTATCGGGCGTTCTTCGTGATGACCTTCTGCGAGGTACAAGCAGAGATGGCCCGGCTTCGCCCACGCCTCACGCACGGTGTACTCATGGCGTTGCTGGCCGTCACGATTGTGGGTTCGTTCCAAGTAGTGGGAAGCCTGCTCGTCATGGCCTTCTTGATCGCCCCGCCAGCGACCGCCTCGATGTTCCTGCGGCGTGTGCCGCTCATCATGGTCGTAGCGGTGCTGATCGGAGCGGTGTCGGTCTATGTCGGCCTGTTGCTGAGCTATCACCATCGGCTCGCCGGCGGCGCATCAATGGCCCTGACGGCCGTCGCCATTCTGTTCGCGACGATGCTGATCAGGGCGCTCGTGTATGCGCTGCGGCCCGCGCCGCCCGAGGACCAACTGCCTGTGCAGATGCTCGCCGACAGTCGCTGATCCGCTGTCCCCTGCTGCTGCGGCCGGCTACTGCGCGCCGTCGGTGAAGCTGCTGCGCCGGCGGATGGGATGTCAGCCGAGCGTGTCGAGGGCGAGGGTGAGACCGTCTCTGGTCGCCTGCTGCCAGCCAGGCTTGATGCGACGCACGGTGTCGGTGCAGATGCGGAAGATGCAGACTGCTTCGCGTCGGGCGAGGTCGTGGGGGTGCCAGCCGAAGCGTTCGAGGGCGGCGTGCTTGGTGGCGTCGTAGAAGCCGGCTCGGACGTCGAGCGGGTCGGGCTTGGCAGTGGCGGCGGACCATCGGAGGTGGGCGAGCAGGTTGCCCACGTCGAGCATGGGGTCACCGGGTCCGGCCTCTTCGAAGTCGACGAGCGCAATGCGGCCGTCGGGCATCACGATCATCTGGTCGTCGTAGAAGTCGTTGTGGGCGATGGCGGTCGGCTGCCATGCGTTGACGAACTCTCGCAGCGCCGTGTCGGCGTCGCGCAGCAGCCGTCGGCCCTCAGCGTCGTCGCGCAGCACATGGCGGAAGGTTCGCTCGGCGCGGCGGTACGCGCCGGCAAGATCGAACGGGCGGGCGGAGCTGCGAGACGCTCTCATCGCCCACAGGCTGTGGAGACCGTCGAGCAGCAACGCCGGGTCGGGTGCGTGCCCGGCGCGCAGAGCGTCGCGCAGGTTGGCACCAGGCACCTCAGGAACCCACGCCACGCCGCCCTCGGTCCAGCAGCCCACCACCGGTGCGCTCACGAACCGCGACGCGTCGACGAGCTGTGCCGCTGCCAGCAGGCTCGGCAGCGCGATGGGGCGCACGATTCGGGCATAGAACCTGAACCTGCCCGACTGGTGGCGTAGCACGGCACGGCTGCCCGGCCGGTAGCGGACCGTCTCCACCGCCATCCGCCGGCGCGGCACCCGGAACACGTGCTCGTCCAGCAGGCGAAGTGCGCTGTCGGGGTGGACGGCCTGAGCCAGTCCCGGCAGGGCGTGGTCGTCGGGGAACCTCGACACCGCCGCAGCGCGCTCTCGCCGCAGAGAGACGGTGAAGAACTCCGGGGGCAGGTGCGACCCCTCAGGCCACTGCGCCTCGTAGTTGGCTACAGCAGACCGCCCAGGCAGATGGCTGAACTGCCGGATTCGCAGCCGACACGGGTCATCGGCCGAGTCGGGGAAGCGATGGCTCGAGACATTCCACACCCACGCGGGATCGAACAGCCGCCCCAGCGTGGGAAGCGCAGGATCGTCGGGGAATGCGACTTCGGGCAGCGCCGGCGGATTGTGCAACGGTGACCGCCGCTGGCGCCTCCTGCGAGCCGACGAACCCGCTGTGCGCGCCAACTGGTGCGTCGCGACACCCTCAGCATTCTCGTCATCGTGGTTGCTGACCGAGTTGACGTCACTCACCGGCGTCAGTGGAGTCTCGGGAGACTCCGGTGTCTCGGGGGTCAGCGGAGTCTCGGGCGTCAGCGGCGTCTCGGGGGTCAGCGGAGTCTCGGGCGTCAGCGGCGTCTCGGGGGTCAGCGGCGAAGGGGTGGGAGTGTCGATGCCATCGGAATCAGTGCCGTCATTGTCAGTGGGCGTCGGCGTGTCGATGCCATCGGAATCAGTGCCGTCATTGTCAGTGGGCGTCGGCGTATCGATCCCGTCAGAATCAGTGCCGTCATTGTCGGTAGGCGTCGGCGTGTCGATCCCATCGGAATCAGTGCCGTCGTTATCCGTCGGCGTCGGCGTGACACCGTCGTCATCGCCATCGTCGTCGTCTTCGTCGTCGTCACCCTTGGACACCACCGATCGGGTGACGAGCGCCGCCTGATCGGGCGTCTCGCTGCCGTCCCTCGGAAGCGGCTCCTCGTCGTCGCCCTCAGCGTCGTCTTCGTCACCGTCACCATCGACGAGATCAGCCGGACGCGGCGCGACGACCGCCTCATCGGTGCTGTCTGAGCCGTCGCTCATCGCACCTGCAACAATCCGCACCGCGAGCGCCACTGCGACCAGCAGTCCAAGAACCGCGACGGCTTGTGTGACACGCCTGCGCATGGTCAGTATCCGAATGTGGTGACGAGCAACCTTGACGGTACTTGCCAGACTCCCTACAGAATTGTCAGGCCCGCCTGCAGATTCTCCGCTTCACCAGCGCGGCGAAGCGCGGCCGGAGCAAGTGACCCGGGGGCGCTCTCCGCCTCGGGCTGCTACTGCTCGCCGTCGGTGAAGCTCGTGTAGATCGTGGGGTTCTCGAGGTCGGCGAGCTGCTGGTTGCGGTGATTGACCTCAGCCAGCAATTCGGGGTGCGAGAGCACCCAGAAGCGGCGCTCGTACATCGCCTCGATCACCTTGGCGGCCACTTCGGACGGATCCATGCCTCGCTCCAGCGCGGCGGCGATGTTGGCGTTGCGGCGGCGGGCATCGGCCGTTTCCGACGGGGCCTCGCCCTCGGGTCGCGGCTTGCGCTCGCGGCGCAGCTCTTCGGGCCGGTTCCGCTGGGCCGTGGCGATGTTGGTGCGCACCACGCCAGGGCACAGCACCGACACGCCCACATCGGCGTTGCGGTCGCGCTGCATCTCGAGGTGCAGCGTCTCCATGATCGCCACCACGCCGTACTTGGCGGCGTTGTAGGGGCCCAGGCCCGGCACCGACATGAGCCCGGCCACCGAGGCGGTGCTCATGATGTGCGATTCCTCGGCCTCGATGAGATGGGGCAGGAAGTGATGCACGCCGTGGATCACACCCCACAGGCACACATCCACCACCCACTTCCAGTCGACAAGCTGCTGGTTGCGGATCAGCCCTCCCCCGCCGACGCCGGCGTTGTTGCACACCATGTGCACGGCGCCGAAGCGGTCGATGGTGGCCTGCGCCAGCGCGCCCACCGAGTCGGCATCGGTCACGTCGGTGATCACGCCCAGCGCTTCGACGCCGTGGCTGGCGACCTCGGTCTCTGCTGCACGCAGCGGCTCCTCCTCGATGTCGGCGAGCACCACGTTGGCGCCCTCGCCGGCAAATCCCAGTGCCAGGGCCTTGCCGATCCCCGATGCGGCACCGGTCACCACCGCGACGCGTCCGGTCATGGTTTCCATGTCTGTCCCCCTCTTGCGAGATTGCCTGGGCTGCGGCTCGCGCTCAGGCGTTGAGCTGCTCGAAGCGCTCCATGACGTCGAGATACTCGCTGATCATCTCCTCGACCACCCGTGTGGCCGAGATCGACTCGTTGAGCTGCCCGACCACTTGGCCGACGAAGTAGTTGGCCAGCTCCACCGCGCCCGTGTTGGACGGGTTCATCGCCGCCCGGTCGATGCGGCGGCTGGCGGCGCCGATCAGCATCGGCTGCAGCGGCATCGGGAGCGTTCCCGGCGAGTTCTCGCCCTCCCACTCGTCGGTCCACGCCGAGCGGAGCTGGCGGGCCGGCTTGCCCGTGCGGGAGCGTGAGCGCAGCGTGTCCGACGAGCCTGCCGCCAGGAACTTGTCCTTCACGACGGGATGCGTCTCGGCTTCCTGGGTGGTGAGCCAGACCGACCCGCACCACACGCCCTGGGCGCCGAGTGCCAGCGCGGCAGCCACCTGACGCCCGTTGCCGATGCCGCCTGCTGCCAGCACGGGCACGGGCGCAATGGCATCCACCACCTCGGGCACCAGCACCATCGTGGCGATGTCGCCGGTATGGCCGCCGGCCTCATGGCCTTGGGCGATGACGATGTCTACGCCTGCGGCGACATGACGCTCAGCGTGCACCTTCTTGCCGGCCAGCGCACCCACGAGCACATCGTTGTCGTGGGCCCGCTCGATCATGTCGGGCGGCGGCGGGCCGAGCGCGTTCACGGCCAGCCGGATCGGGTACGAGAACGCCACGTCCATGAGCGGCACCGCATGGGCGTAGGTCATGGGCGGCTCGGCGTCGCCGGCAATGGCGCCGGGCTTGTCCTCAGCCGGCAGCGGCGGGACGTCGTAGCGCTCCATCATGTCGTCGAGAAACTCGCGGTGCGCCGGCGGGATCATCGCCTTGAGGTCCTTGACCGACAGCTCGCCCTCAGACTTGCCCTCGTACTTGGCGGGCACGATGATGTCGACGCCGAATGGCCGGCCGCCCACCTCGTCCTGGATCCAGCCCATGTCGATGTCGAGCTGCTCGGGCGTGTGACCGGCTGCGCCGAGCACGCCGAAGCCGCCCGCCTTGGTCACCGCCGCCACCACATCCCGGCAATGGGTGAACGCGACGATCGGAACGTCGCAGCCCAGCATCTCGCACACAGGTGTCTTCATGCCCCGAAACTACCGGCGCGCAGCGCCCCCTCGCAGGGGACAGACGCTTCGCGGCGCTCTGCAGCACGGCGGCATCGCACGGGCAACACCGCGCTGTCGCTGCGACCGGCTAGAGAACAGGAATGCCCAAGCGCCGTAAGCACTCGACCGGCACCTCCGCCGTCGCGCTGCTCACTGTCACGGCGCTGGCAGTTTCGTCGTGCACGGGAGGCGGTGACGGATCGACGAGATCGACCGACCCTGAGTCCGAACCGGCACCGTTGGAGTTGGCTGGAGACGACTCGGTCACGACGGTTGCCGAGCAGTGCCTGTCGGGCGGCGAACCCCTGCCGCACGACGACGAGCTCGTGATAGGCCAGCTGGACAACGGCCTCACGTACTACGCGAGGTCGAACGATGTTCCCGCAGGCCACCTGGACTTGCGTCTCGTCGTGAGGGCGGGCGGCCTCGCCGACCCACCAGGTGCCGAGGGAACTGCTCACTTCGTGGAGCACATGCTCTTCAATGGGACTGACCTGTACCCGCGCAACGAGCTGCACCAAGCACTTCGCGACATCGGCGTCGAGTTCGGTCCCGACGAGAACGCATTCACGTCATACGACTCGACCGTGTACCTCATGTCGATCAGCACGAGCGGCACCGAACGGCTCGTCGACAAAGTGCCAGTGGCCTTCGAGATCCTGAGCCAGTGGGCATCATTCGCCACCATCAGCACGAGCGAGGTCGAGGCGGAGCGCGGCATCGTCCAGAACGAGCTCGACCTGCGAGATGGTTCAGCCTTCGGGCACGTCAGCCGAGTGACGACAGACCTGATGTTCGAAGGCACGCCGTACGAGGGCGACCGCATCGGCGGCACCGCAACCTCGCTCGCGGGCATCTCCCCCGCGCAGCTTCGGCAGTTCTACGACACCTGGTACGTGCCCTCGAACATGGCAGTGATCGCAGTCGGCGATCTCGAAGTGGACGAACTGGAACAGCACATCGAACGCCATTTCCGCAGGCTGCGTGCTGGGGCTTCTGTCCCCAGCCAGGGGGCTTGGGCGGCGCCGATCGCCGACAGCGCCCGGTTCGCCTCGGCCGTGCATCCCGACATCGGCAGTCCCTACGCCACCATCAGCTGGCTGACACCTGCTTGGGCGGAAGGCACCGCATGCGGCGAGGCGCTCCGCGTCCTCGACCGGCTGCTGCTGAGCATGCTGAATGCCCGGCTGTCCCGGGCACACGAGGCGGGCACCCTGTCCCAGGCGAACTCGCCGCTCGTCCGCGAGCAGGCTCCCGCTCGGTGGGTCCGCTACCACTCGGCCGAGCTGCAGGGGCCCGAACTCGGAGCGGCCGTCACCGACTTCTGGTCCGTGGTGACAGGAACGGCGGTGCACCCGTTCACCAATGTCGAGTTGGCGCAGGCGATGGGCAGTATTCGGGCACAACTCAACGACGAGTCGAAGGATCGGCAATCGCGCAGCGACTTCTGGTACGCGCACGACTATGCGGACCACTTCGTCGGGGGCAAAGATCTGCGCGACGCAGATGACTGGCTGGCCAGCGCAATCAAGACGCTCCATGGCATTTCGCTCGAGGGTCTGAATCGCTATCACCAATGGGTTCTCGCGAGATCCCAACCGGTCGTGGTGGCAGCCGGGTCGGAACAATCCGCGCTGCCGTCGACAGACGAACTCGCGTCAGCGATCGCATCTGCTGCGCCAGCAGCACCGACACCCATCGATGCCGTCATCGGCGAGCTCATGCAGCGTCCGGATGCCGTGGAACCGGTGAGTTCGAGGCAGCAGCCGAACGGCCATCGCACCATCCATGAATGGACTTTCCCCAACGGTGCTCGGGTTGTGTACGAACAGGGCAATTCGGCGCCCGGCTCTGTTCACTTCTTGGCTGAGTCCCGTGGCGGCCTCTCGCAGCTGCCTCCGGGCAGCGCTGCGCTGGCGCCATTCGCACTCGAGGCCGTGATGGCCAGCGGCGTCGGCGAACTGTCGGCATCACAAGTCCGCGCGAAGTTGGAACAGGCAGATGTCCAGCTGACACCGCTCATCGAGCACACGGCCGAGGGCTTCTTCGGCAGTGCCAACACAGCAGGCCTCGAGACCATGTTGGCGTACGTCCACCTGCTGCTCACCGAGCCCCGGGTGAGCGACACCGCCGCTCGCGGCGCCCAGCAGAGTGCGCGCAATGCGGTAGCAGAGATGGGAACTTCGTCGGGCCGCCAAGCCCGGGCGGCCTATGCGACGGCACGCTTCGGCGACGACGAGTACTTCAGGGTGAGTCCGACTGCAGCGGAGGTAGAAGCCATGACGCCCGATGGCCTGCTGAAGCTCTACAGCGATCGCTTCGTCGGCGTCGACGATCTGGTCATTGCGCTCACGGGCAACGTGGCCAGTTCGCAAGTACGGGAGCTCGCAAAGAGCTACATCGGCACGTTGCCGGCCAGAACGCCCGACTCGGGGGTCGACCGCAGGCCCCCGCATCCCGAGGGCCCGACGCGCAGAGAGGTAGCCGCGGACACTCTTGCCGAATCAGGCCTCGAGTATCACTTCGAACTCCCCACCGATCTGTCGCCCGACCTGGTCGCAACGTCCGATGTTCTGACAGCGATTCTCAATGAGCATCTCGTGCAGTGGGTACGAGAGGACTTGGGGCAGACGTACGCGGTCTACATCTGGAGCGTGCCGCAGTACCGGCCGGTGCCGGGGCTCTATGCCTACATCTCGGCCACCGGCCCGGGCGATGCGATGCCGGCAATCGAGCAGCGAATCGACGACGTGATACGACAGCTTGCGTCGGAGGGCCCGAGCATCTCCGACCTCGAGCAGGCCATCAGCATCGTCGCCAACGACGCGCACTTCGGCGGCCGGCTGTTTCCTCCCTACCTGCTGTTGATGCGCGAGGCCATCGGCCACGACAACGTGCCGTGGGCGCGGTCAATCGAAGACGCAGTAGGCGATATCAGCCCAGCCGACGTGCGCGACTTAGCACGGCAACTGCTCGACAGCAGCCGCCGGATAGAAATCGTCCGCGTGCCGCCGCGCTAGCTCTGCGTTCGCCAGCGGGGTGCATCAGAGAACGTTCCTCCGAGCACACGATCAGTTCGCAGCGGCGTGTTTGCGGGGCTGCGGTGGCAGGATGCGCAGGTGAATACATCGGGGAGCATCAGCGCGGTCGGCCACAGCTATGTGGACGCCGCTACAGGAACTCGGCTGGACGCTTGGTTTCCGGAAGGAGCCACGGAGGACTCGCCGCCGGCCCGGTCGTGCCTGGCGGTCGAGCTCGGCGTGAATATGTGCGAGTCGGTCACCGTCACGATCGACGATCTGGATGCTCCGCCGGCGGACCTGGCTGATGCGTACCTGCGGCTGCACCTGCTGAGCCGCCGTGAAATCCAGCCTCACGACGCCAACCTCGACGGCATGTTCGGCCTGATGACCAACTGCGCGTGGACCAGTGCAGGACCGGTGCTGCCCGAGCGGGTCGACGATCTGCGCACAGCGGCCGCGTCGCTCGGCCACCCCGTCAGCGTGACGGCGGTCGACAAGATCCCGCGCATGGTCGACTACGTGATCCCCCAAGGCGTCCGCATCGGCGATGCCGACCGGGTGCGACTCGGCGCCCACCTGGCAGACGGCACCACGGTCATGCACGAAGGCTTCGTCAACTTCAACGCCGGCACGCTCGGCCCTGCCATGGTCGAAGGGCGCATCTCTGCCGGCGTGGTCATCGGGGCGCATTCAGACCTCGGCGGCAGCGCGTCCACCATGGGAATGCTGTCGGGCGGCGGCAGGGAGCGGGTGTCGATCGGCGAGCACTGCCTGCTGGGCGCCAACTCGGGCATCGGCATCGCGCTGGGCGACAACTGCACGGTGGAAGCTGGCCTCTACGTCACCGCAGGCAGCCGGATCACGCTGCCCGACGGATCCGTCGTGAAAGGCCGCGATATCTCAGGACACTCAGGCATGCTGCTCATCCGCAACAGCGTCACCGGCGCCGTCGAGATGCGAGTTACCGATCCGAGCCGCTGGGAAGGCATCAACCCCGAACTCCACCAGAACTGACTAGCGCCGAGCTCATCGGGTCACGTCGGTCAAGCTATGTGACACTGGCAAGGACAGTTACTAGGACAAAACTAGGTGTAGATAGTGGACTCTGCCTGATTACACTGCTCGGATGAGCACCCGATACCAGGCGAAACTGTGGTGAACGGCCGCGACGAAACCCGCGAATACACCGACACCCATCCGTGGATCGACTTCGATGCGAGTGTCGCGAGCCGTCTCGGCGCCCGCTCGTGGATGCGAGTCGGCGAGGCATACGCACGGTGCGCCGAACTCTCGGGAACACCTCTCGCCCCGGCTATGGCAGATGCACTGCACCGACATGCTCTCATCCGAGGCGCCCACGCCACGGTTGCCATCGAGGGCAACACCCTGACCGTCGAGCAGGTACAGAGCATTTACGCCGGGGAGTTCACCGCACCCCAGTCCCGCGCCTACCAGGAACGTGAGGTCCGCAACGTCCTCGAAGCGTTCGAACGACTCGACGACATGGTGATGGAAGATGGCGACCTCCACCTGAGCGCCGAACTGATCTGCGACATGAACCGATGGGTGCTCTACAGCGTCGATCCTGACGCCGCATCGGCGCCGGGCACCATCCGCACGCATTCAGTCGTCGTCGGCCCCTACGTCGGCCCTCCGTCACGCGACTGCTGGCACCTGCTCGAACGGCTGGCTGCCTGGCTCGACGGAGACGACTTCCGACCCACCAGCAGCGAGAGCGACGAGAACCGCGATGTCTTCGCTCGCACAGTGCTGAGCGCTCTCCTCGCGCACCTGTACATCGCTTGGATCCACCCGTTCGCCGATGGCAACGGCCGAACCGCACGGCTGCTCGAGTACATGATCCTCGCGAGATCGGGGATGGTCCCGCTCGCGGCGGCGAATCTGATGGCCAATCACTTCAACCTCACGCGTGACCGGTACTACGCACGGCTCGCCGCGGCCAGCCGTGAACGGGACGTCCTGGGATTCCTCGAATACGGCATCGAAGGGCTCGTGGACGGACTCGTCGAGCACTCAGCGGCTGTGAGAGCGCAACACCTGGGTCTTGCTTGGCAGAGCTACGTCGCAGAGACGATGGCCCGGTTCCCGACGAGCCCCGCTTCGGAGCGCCAACGCACGCTGGTCATGGCATTGGAACCAGCGGCGCGAGTTCCCAGGTCAGATGTCGCGGGCCTCACTCCGCAACTTGCACAGATGTACGCACGCACGGGGCCGCGCACGCTCGCTCGCGACCTCAACCGGCTCGAAGATGCGGGACTCATTGAGGTCTCAACCGAAGGCATCCGCGCTCGGGTGGACCTGATGTCAGCGTTCCTGCTGCCTACGTCAACCTGAGCGGCGAACCCAAGCTGAGTCCGACCACCGGCGATCGCCTGGTCGGGACCGATCCGAGCTCGGAACGTTGCCGGGAGTCGCCAGTATCGTCGGGTGCGCCGCCGGGAACGCAGGGAGGCATCGGCATGGCCTATGTCGAGGACAGGATCATTCACGACGCGGATGCGCACACCATGGAGCCGCCCGAATGGCTGGAGCCGTTCGCTTCCGCTGAGGTGGCGCGATACGCGCTCGACCACTTCTCCATCGGCGACAACGACAAGATGTTCGCCGACATCGAGAAGGCCCGGGCCCGCCAGGCCGACCCGGCGTTCCGCGCCGGCGCCGCAGCCGAGGTGATGCTGCGCAAGGGCTACATCGCCCCCGGCGCGTGGGATCCCGCCGATCGGTCCCAAGCGCTCGACGACCTGGGTTTCGCCAGCCAGCTCGTGTTCCCCTCGATGCCCAACACGCTCATCGAGGAGATGGAGCACACCGCCGAGCCCGCCCTCACCTATGCCGCAGCAACCGCTGCGAACCGGGCCCAGATCGCGTTCTGCTCGGATGATCCACGCTTGCTGCCGGTGTGCTCGGTGCCACTGCAGGACATCGAACGAGCCGCACCGCACGCCCGCCAAGCCATCGATGACGGCGCAGCGGCGCTGCTGATCCCCAACCGCATCCCGAAGCTCCACGCCCAAAGCCACGTCGGCTTCGATCCCGTCTGGGCCGCCGCCCAGGAAGCAGGCATCCCGGTGGTGATGCACGTGGCCACGCCCGAACTGGTGATGCCGCCGCAGCACCGCAACAACGGCCTGCCGCCCGAGCCCGACTTCCACGGCGGCGGCGAGAACTTCCGCTCCGTGTCGTACATGGCGATCTCTGCTGCACCGCTGCAGGCGCTGTCGATGCTGATCTTCGACGGCGTGCTCGAGCGCTTTCCGGAGCTGAAGATCGGCGTGATCGAGCTGGGCGCCGTGTGGGTGCCGGGCTTCATGCGCCAGCTCGAAGCAGCCTTCGACGCCTTTGAACGACTCGAGCAGCGGCTCGGCAAGCTCAGCCTGCGGCCCTCGGAGTACGTGCACCGCCAAGTCCGTGTCACCCCCTACCCCACTGAGCCGACCGGCTGGATCATCGAGAACACGGCACCGGAGATCTGCATGTTCAGCTCCGACTATCCCCACGTGGAGGGTGGCCGGAACCCGCTCCGGCGCTTCGACCGCGAGGTCGAGCACCTGCCCGCCGACGTGCAGGAGCGGTTCTTCCGGCTGAACTTCGAGGACCTCATGGGCACGGCGGTGACCGATGTGCCGGTCGTGGCGGCTGCATAGGCCCCGGGGCACGCGCCGCGCCAACCGACGCAATCGCACGACGGCCGCACAACCCCAGCCTGAGAGGCATCGCAGATGGGAATCCGACTCGACAAGCCCTGGCAGCCGCTCGACGACACGGCAATCGATGCGCTGCCGGGCCAGCTGGGCGTGTACCACGTGGCCGACGATGAGGGCACCGTGCTCTCAGTCGGTTTCGCCGGCGCCCGTGAGCCGTTCGGCATTCAATCCGCGCTCCGGCGCGAAATAGAACACCACCGCGGCGACGCCACGCAGTTCCGCTGCGAGTTCACCTCCAACTACCGCAGCCGCTGGGACGAGCTGCTGATGCTGCACCTCGCCGACCACGGCGAGCTTCCCGAACCGCAGCGCGACCAAGCACAGCGCGTCGGCAGGCTCACGCCCTCCTGAGCGGCAGCGGCCGACGGCCTGCGAGGCCGCCGGCGAGCACAGGGCGAAGTCGTTGCTCGAGCGGCCGGTGCTCCGGCGGGTCAGATGATGCGTTCGGCTGCCAGCGCAGCCAGGTCGTCGGCTTCGAGCCCGCAGAACTCGCGGTAGATCGACTCGTTGTCGGCGCCGACAGGCCGGTAGGGCTCCACCTCACGCATGTCCGAGCCGTGCCAGCGCAGCGGGCTGTGCGCCAGCGGGATCTCGCCCAGGCCTTCCAACTCGGTCCATTGCAGGAACCCGCGCTCGATCATGTGATCGTCATGCACCACATCGGTGACTTCACGGACCTCCGCCACCGGCACGCCCGCCGCGCCGAATGCAGCGGCAGCCTCGGCGCGGGTGCGCCCCGACGTCCACGCCGTCACCAGCTCGTCCACCTCGTCCATGTGCTCGCAGCGACCGGCGTTGCTCCGCAGTCGCTCGTCGCCCAGCAGGTCGGCCCGGCCGATCACCTCCAGCACGGACCGCCAGTGCGAATTCATCGCTGCGATCAGTGCGATGTGCCCGTCGCTGCACGGATACACGTTGGACGGCGAGACGCTCATGGC
>CAZAFV010000003.1:0-45009 GCA_964484385.1 uncultured Acidimicrobiales bacterium | reverse complement strand
CCCCGTCACGCCGTGCATCTGCCACGCCTGCAATGAGGTGGTGAGGGTGTAGTAGGCAGCCTCGGCCATCGATGTCGACACCAGGCGACCGCGGCCGGTTCGCTGCGCCTCGAACAGCGCCGTCACGACGGCGCCGTACAGGTGAGTGCCGCCGAGGAAGTCGATGAACGTCGCACCGGACTTCACCGGTGGGCGGTCAGCGAAGCCGTTGATGCTCATCACGCCCATGTGCGCCTGAACGGTGACGTCCATGGCAGTCCGCTGGGCGTCCGGGCCGTCGAGGCCGTAGCCGCTGGCCTGGGCGAACACCAGCTTGGGATTCGTCTGCCAGAGCGTCTCGGCGTCGATCCCGAGCCGCTCGGGAACGCCGGGGGCGAAGTTGCACAGCACCGCATCGGCGCCGCCGGCGAGCCCGATGAACAGCTCCCGGCCGCGCGGTGACTTGAGATCCAGCGACACGGTCTCTTTCGACGAGTTGAGCATGGCGTAGGGAAGCTGGTGGCTGTGGCCTCGCAGCGCCTCGCCCCGGGGATGCTCCACCTTGATGACCCTGGCGCCCGAGTAGGCCAACAGCAGTCCGGCGTAGGGCCCCTGGTAGATCTGCCCGAGGTCCAGCACGACCACGCCGTCGAGCGGCAGCGGGTGGGCCGCCTCGCCGGCCCCAGCGTCCGATTCGCTCATTTGAAGCTGCCGCCGAGGATGTCGCGGGCCATGATCAGCCGCTGCACCTCGCTGGGACCCTCGCCGATCCGGCGGATGCGCAGCTCGCGGTACCAGCGCTCCAGCGGCAGGTCCTTGGTGACGCCGATGCCGCCGTGGATCTGGATGCAGCGGTCGACCACCCGCCCGGCGGCCTCGGAGGCGACCAGCTTGGCCATCGCTGCCTCGGTGCGGAAGCGCTCGCCGCGGTCGGCCTTCTGGGCGGCCTCGAGCACGCACCAGCGGCCGTGGCGGATGTCGATCTCGTTGTCGACGATCATCCACTGCACCGCCTGCTTCTCGGCCAGCATCGATCCGAACGTCTCGCGGCTGCGGGCCCAGTCGATCGCCATCTCCTGCGCCATGATCGCCGGCCCCAAGCAGCCCGCGGCATACGGGATGCGCTGGCGGCTCAGGCGGTCGTTGGCGATGCCGAAGCCGCCGTTCACCTCGCCGAGCACGTGGCTCTCGGGCACCCGCATGTCGGTGAACTCCAGCTCGGTGGCGTAGCGGGTGGCCCGCAGCGTGTGCACCACCCGGCGCACGTTGAACCCGGGCGTGTCGGTGTCGACGATGAACGCCGTGACGCCGTTGCGCCCGGGATCGTCCGACGTGCGGGCGAACAGCAGCGCGTAGTCGGCCTTGTCAGCGCCGGAGATGAACAGCTTCGAGCCGTTCAGCACCCACTCGTCGCCGTCCTTGTAGCCGCGGGTGTGGATGGCCCGTCCGGGGTCGGAACCGCCCGATGGCTCGGTCAGGGCGAAACAGCCCGTCTTCTCGCCGCGCAGCGTGGGGTAGAGCCAGCGTTCCTTCTGCTCGTCGGTGGCCTCATAGAGCTGCGCCAGGCCTGCCCCGCCGAACACCCCGTAGCAGGGGTTGTAGAGCCCGGCACGGTGCTTGGACATCTCGATGGCCATGAGCGCCCGGGTGGTGGTGTCGAGGCCCGGCCCGCCGTACTCGGCGGGGATGTCGAGCCCGAAGAAGCCCATGTCGCGGGTCATCTGCGTGAGCCGGGCCGCATCGTCGGGTTCGAGCTCGCCGGCGTCGGGATCCAGGTGGGCCTCGAGCGGGATGATCTCGCTCTCGACGAAACGCCGTACCGTCTCGACGATCAGCGCCTGCTCGTCGCTCATGGAGAAATCCACGTCGTGCCCCCTTGCTCCGGCGCCGTGTCGGCGCCCGATGCTAGGAGGCAGAGCTGCGTGCGGGCCCAGTCAGCCGGCGGCCCAGGCGAGCTGGGCGAACGCTGGAGCCACTACGGGCTGCTCGCCGACCGAGACCGACAGATCGACGCTGATGCCCGCATCGTCCGATGTCGCGACCGTGCCGGCGCAGATCACCGTCTCGCCGGCGTGTACCGGTGCACGATTGCGGTACGAGAGCCGGACCAGCCTGGCTCCGGGGCCGACGGACCGCAGCACGCATTCAGCCAGCAGTGCGCCGAGCATCTGGCCGTCAACCAGTGGTGCGGGCGCGCCCAGCCGGCGGGCGTGCGCCTCGTCGTAGTGCAGGCGATGCCAGTCCCAAGTGGCGGCGCCGTAGGCCACCATGTCTGGCAGCGCGATGTGCCAGCGCAGCGGCCGGATGGCCCTGCCGGGAGCCAATCGGTGGCGTGGCAGTGGCGCTGCGCCGTCGGAGCTGTCCGCAGCGGTGTCCGCTGTTGACGTCCCTCTGTCGGCTGCCGAGTCCTGGGGTCGCTCCCCCGCCGTCGCCCCGGGCTGCTCGGCCGGGTCGCGGGGTCGTTCGCTGGCCTTGGGCGGGGTGGTGTCGGCAGCCTCGTCTCGTGGCTCGTTGGCCGCGGGGCCGACCGGCCGGAAGATCATGGTCTCGGTGTTCGTTGCGAGCAGCTCGTCACCCGCCGAATAGCGGGCTTCTGCGGTCACCAGCAGCAACGCTCCGCCGGCGCGGTCGACACGTTCCGTCGCATCGGTCAAGGTCCACGTTGTGGTGATGATGTCGTCGAACCGGGCCGGCCGTTCGAAGCGGTAGTCGTTGCCACCCCGGAACATGGCGCATGGCACGGCCAGCGGAAGCTCCCAGGTGTGCCCGAGATAGGAGTTCCGGTCGGGAACGGCGCGCCCGGTCAGCTGCGCCGTCTCGCAGATGAGCGTCGGCGGTGCCTCGTCGCGCCAGCGCTGCGGGTCGGCGCCGATGGCTAGGGCGAAGTAACGGATGGAGGCCCGGCTGAGCGGCTCGGGCGCCGCATAGCTGATCGTGGTACCAAGCGCAGCGCGCACTTCGGGGGTCAACAGCTGCGTCATGGGAACGCTCGGGCCCGGCTTCAGGGCATCGAGACGACGGCTTCCACCTCGATCAGCCATCGGCGGCTCAGCAGCCCGGCCACCACCACGCCGGTCGACGCAGGGAACGGCCGCCCGAGCACTCGCTGCCGAACATCGCCCACGGCCCGGTAACCGTCGGTGCCGTCGGGCGTCACGTATTCGACCGTCTTGACCAAGTTGTCGATGGAGGTTCCCGCCATCTCGCAGATCGCAGCGATCTCGCCGTAGACGAACTCGGCCTGGCCGCCGATGTCACCCTCGGCCACTGTCTCGCCCGTCGACATGTCGAATGCAGTTGTGCCGGAGATGAACAGCAGACCGCCGGCCTCGACGGCGGGGCTGAAGGTCAGCGTCGAATACGCCTCGGGCCGGTAGGGCACCACCGTCTTGGGATGGGCAGACGCCCACACGTCAAGTGCCACGAGCGCGTCGGGATGCGGCAGCTGGCTCATCAGCAGCCCCGTCGACGACGGGAAGTGCGGGCTCAGCAGCCGGCGCCGCGCCTCGGCCGTCTCGTTGTACTGGCGCCGGGTTGCCGGCGTGGTCTGCTGCACCACGCGCACCACATGGGACAGGTCCATTCCGTGAGGCTCGAGGCGCCGTCCCGCTTCTTCGAGCGCCCATTCGCACTGGCCGACGAAATCGCCGGGCAGCACCACGTTGCCGTCATCGTCGACGGGCACCACCTGCGGGACGCGGACCAGTCCGTCAACCTGCCCGGCTACCACTTCCACCTCTACCAATGCCTCAGGCCGCACCAGCGACTCCACGATGAATGTCGAGGCGCGCACGCCTCCCACCGCCGAGCCCAGGCTGTGCGGCCGCTGCGCCGCGATCGCATCGCGTTCAGGCGCCCCGGCCACCGTGATGTACTCGGTCACTTCAGAGCAGTCGCTGACATCTCGCCCGGCCGCGTCGAGCACCGCTTCCACCTTGGCCCAGCACACGCTGGCCTGCTCGGCGCCGTCGCCGCGCACCGCGACCCGGCCCGACTCGGCGTCGTACGCGCCCGCGGTCTGCCCCGCCAGCCACGCGGCACCCGAAGCGTCGATGCCCTGGGAGAACGAATACCTGCTGGTGTCCAGCCAGGGGAATGGCTCGGCGGTGATCTCCTGGGAGGGCATGGTTCGTGCTCCTAGCTGCCGGTGAAGTTCGGCGCGCGGCGCTCCACGAAGGCAGCGATGCCCTCACGGCCGTCGTGGGTTTGCATGGCATCGGTGATCGTCTTGCCTTCGAACTCGCCCGCCTGCTCGAGCGGGGAGTCGATGCCGTTGTAGATCACCCGCTTGGCGTGGCCCAGCGCCCACGCCGGGCCGTCGGCCAGCGACTGGGCCAGCTCGGCGGTGGCGGCGTCGACCTCGTCGTCGGGCACGACGCGGTTGACCAGGCCCCACTGCTCGGCTTCCTCCGCAGACAGCACGCGGTTGGTCAGCGTCAGGTCGAGCATCCGTCGCAGCCCGATGTGGCGCGCCAGGAAGTACGACGAGGTGCCGTCGGGCGTCACGCCGGCCCGGGTGTAGGCCATGGTGAACTTCGCAGACTCGCCCGCGATCACCAAGTCGAACGAGGCGGCCAGCGACATGCCGGCCCCGCCGACGCTGCCGCCCACGCCTGCAACGAACGGCTTGGGCGTGCGATTCATCTTGTTGATTGCTGCGTGCAGGTCGATGACCATGTCCGATGCGAGCTGGGGCAGGCCGTCGCCCGCTGCGTGGAATTCCTTCAGGTCGCCGCCCGCCGAGAACACCCGGCCTTCGGCGGTGACCGACGCTGCCTTGACTGCGTCATCGAATTCGATTTCGAGCATGATGGCCCGCAGCTCGCGTGAGAATTGGGGGTTGACGGCGTTGGCGCCCTCCGGTCGGTTGAACCGCACATGCGCGACGCCGTCACGCACTTCGTAGGTGATCGTCTCGAGGTCCATGTCTGCTCCTTGAAGAATGCGCGGACAGGTGAGCCCGATCCGGGCTCACCGGGAGGTTACGCGCCTGGGCCGCCCAGCGAATGAGTGGGCTAGCTACGAGAGGCGGGCGACAGGTCGCGGGCGGCCTGGACTGGGTCGATGCCGCCGAACGGCATGATCGAGATGGCCGACACGTCGACACCGTTCGCGTGATAGCGGTCGATGTGCTCCCGGCAGGCTTCTGGAGGGCCATGCACCAGCAGTTGGTCGACAAGATCGTCGTCGATCACCTCGAGCGCCCCTCGACGATCGCCCTCAGACCAGCGCTCCCACATGGCGGCGAGCAGTTCGCCCCGGCCGAGCCAGCGATGGAACTCGGCATAGACGGGAACATTGAGATACGCGGCGATCGCCCGCTTGAAGCCCGCCCGAGCCACGTCGGCATCGGGATTGGGGCACACGAAGATCCGGGCGACCACCTCCTTGCCGTCACCGCCCTCATCGACGTAGGGACGGACGGTGGCGACGTCGTCGGCCGAGAGCCAATTGATGATGGCGCCGTCGCCCTCGCTGCCAGCCAGCCGCAGCATCCCGGGCCGCAGGGCTGCCAGCAGGATCGGCGGCTGCACCTCGGGCGGGCGGCCGAGTCGGAAGCCCTGGATGTCGAACGTGTCGTAGGTCTCGCTGATCCGCTCGCCGGTGAGGGCCTGGCGCAGGAATCGAGCGGTGTCACGTGTTCGCTTGAACGGCTCGTCGAAGGGGATGCCGTTCCAGCGCTCCACGATGACGTTGGACGACGCCCCGATGCCCATGGCGAAGCGTCCCGGCGCGGCCTCGCAGATGGCCGCCGTCTGCTGGGCCAGCAGCGCCGGGCCCCGCGTGAAGGCCGGGATGATGGCGATGCCCAGTCGCACATCGGGCACCCATTGGCTGGCAAGCACGAGCGGGGTGAACCCGTCGGTGCCGTCGGCCTCCGAGCTCCAGAATTCGGTGTAGCCGAGATCTGCGAATTCGCGATAGAGGTCGGCTTGGGCGTGAAGGGGATCGTCGAAGGGAACGGTGATGCCATAGCGCCAGTCGTGTCGGTTGTCGGTCACGGCGCGCAGGCTAGTGAGCGAAGGCGAGACGATTCCGTGCCTCGGCTTCGCCTCTTGGGCTCGGCGGTGCGCCGGACGAGCCTGGGATGCGCTTCGTGTCACACCCCCTGATCACACTGGGCACATGACAGAACAGCTTGATTCCGCACCTCAGCTCCGGCTGGTGTCAACCAGCCGGATGCCCCACCGGCTGAACCGGGCGACCCGTCAGGAAGGCCTGCGGGGCGTTGCTCGGGCGCGGGCGGCGCTGGCGGCCACCGCACGCCCGCCCGAAATCGATCTCCACGCCGCCTGATGTCGGCCGCGGCAGGCCAGTGCCGGCCAAACCATTGGGCGGGCAGCACGGGGGCGCAAGTACAGTGCCGGCCATGAGCAGCGCTTCTGTGAACCAGCATCCCGATGACATCGTCATTGTCGACGCCGTCCGATCTCCCGTCGGCCGGCGCGGCGGCGACCTGAGCGGCATCCATCCGTCCGATCTGCTCAGCGACGTGCTGACCTCGCTGATGGAGCGAACCGGGGTCGACCCGGCCAGCATCGGCCAGCTCGTGGGCGGCTGTGTCAGCCAAGCCGGCGAGCAGACCGCCAACATCGCGCGCACTGCATGGCTCGGCGCGGGCTATCCCCTGTCGGTCGCAGCCACCACCGTCGATGCGCAATGCGGTTCGAGCCAGCAGGCCACCACGCTGGCGTACGGCCTCGTGCGCAGCGGCGTGGTCGACTCAGCCATCGGATGCGGCGTCGAGTCGATGACGCGCAACCCGATGGGGTCGAGCTACAAGAAGGGGCAGCGCACCGCGACTTCCCGCTACAAGGAGCACTACGAGTACACGACGCAGTTCCAAGGCGCCG
Source organism: uncultured Acidimicrobiales bacterium (assembly GCA_964484385.1). GTDB lineage: Bacteria > Actinomycetota > Acidimicrobiia > Acidimicrobiales > Poriferisodalaceae > Poriferisodalis. The sequence continues at coordinate 38,176 of CAZAFV010000003.1, read as the reverse complement.
AGCTCATGGCCAAGCAGTGGGGCATCAGCCGTGAAGAATGCGATGCCTACGGTCTGCGAAGCCAGAACAACGCCGCCCGGGCGTGGGCCGAAGACCGCTTCGCGACGCAGATCGTCGAGATCGATGCACCGGTGCTCGACGAAGACGGCAAGCCCACCGACGAGATGCGGCACGTGGTGCGCGACGGCGGCATCCGGCCCACCACGGCGGAAGGCCTCGCCGGGATCTCGCCGGTGATGGACGGCGGCGTGCACACCGCCGGCAGTTCCTCGCAGATCAGCGATGGCTCTGGAGCAGTTCTGCTCATGCGTGCCGGCCGTGCCAGCGAGATGGGCCTGCGCCCGCTGGCTCGCATCGTCGACACCTGCCTGGTCGGCAGCGATCCGGTGCTGATGCTGACCGGTCCGATCGAGGCCACCAACTATCTCCTCGAGCGCAACAGCATGCAGATGTCCGACATCGACATCGTCGAGATCAACGAGGCATTCGCATCGGTCGTGCTGGCATGGCAGCGCGAGGTGAACCCCGACATGGACGGGGTCAATCCCAACGGGGGCGCGATCGCGCTGGGTCATCCGCTGGGCGGCACCGGTGCGATCCTGCTGACCAAGGCAGTGCACGAGCTGCACCGGGCCGACAAGAACACGGCCCTCATCACCATGTGCTGTGGTGGCGGGCTGGGCACCGGCACCATCATCGAGCGGCTCTGATCAAGCGCCGAGCAGCTTCCCTCGGCGCCTTCGCCGCAGCATGTGCGGCGGCCTGGGCCGGCTGGCAATACTTCGGCCCATCTGACGAAGCGACAGTTGCGCCCTCCGCCACGGAGGCGGCAGCAGCCGATGGCAGTGCAACCGCAGACTCTCCGGAATCGGAACTCGAAGCGGCGGCGCTGGAGCCGAACGCTGTCGTGCTGGCGGTGATCGACGGCGACACGATGGACGTCGACGTCGGAGGGCGCCGCACGACCGTGAGATTTCTCGGAATCGACACACCGGAGAAGACCGGCGGTTACCTGCCCGCCGAATGCGGCGGCGATGCCGCCACTCGTCGGACGGCCGAGCTGCTCCCGCCCGGCACCGGAGTGCTGCTGCAGCGCGACGTTGAGCTCTATGACCGCTACGACCGGCTGCTGGCGTACGTGTACCGGGCAGACGACGGCCTGTTCGTCAATCGCTACCTCGTGCTCGACGGCTACGCCGGCACCATGCACTTCGAGCCCAACACGGAGCACCGGGCCGTGCTCGACGAGGCCCAAGCCGACGCTCGCGCTGCCGGCAGGGGGATCTGGGCCGACTGCGGCGGCCCGAACCGACAACTCGAAGGGGGCAGTTAGCGTGTCGGTGTGGCACCGCTGTCCCAGCGGCTCGGATACGGCCCCGACGACAGACTGCTGATCATCAGCGCGGCCGGACTCGGCGGCTGCCACGCGATGAACGAAGGCGTCTACGCCGCCTTGCGAGACGGTCTGGCAACCACCGGAACGCTGCTCGTGCCGTGCCCGTGGTCACGCGAAGCAGCGGCCCGGTTCCGCGGCGAGGACATCGGCGTGGCGCTCACGCTGAACGCCGAGTTCGAGCTGTACCGCTGGGGGCCGATCACCTACGGCCCGTCGCTGCTCGACGGCAACGGCGGCATGCCCAGCACGGTGGGCGACGTGTGGGACCACGCCGACCTCGACGAGGTCCGGCGGGAATGCCGGGCACAGATCGAGCGGGCGATCCTGTGGGGCTTCGACGTCACGCACCTCGACAGTCACCTCGACGTGCTCAGCGTGCGTCCCGAGTTCTTCGACGTGTATCTGGAGCTGGCAGTGGAGTTCGGGTTGCCGGTGCGGCTGATCTCCAGCGACGCCCGGCGTCAGCTCGGATTCCCCGCTGAGGATCTGCTCGGTTCCGAGGGTGTCGTGACTCCGGATCGGGTACTCCGCATCGCGCCCGGGGCCATGGGGCGGTACCGGCGCATCGAAGCGCTGCTCGACTCGCTCGAGCCGGGAGTGACCGAATTGCAGCTCCAACCGGCGGCCGACTTGCCGGAGCTGCGTTCGCTGACTGCCCAATGGGGATCACGCGTGGAGGACCTGCTCCACTTGCGTGACAACGCGGAGCTGCGCGCCCATATCGAGCGCAGCGAGATACGTCTGGTGGGATATCGAGCGCTGCGCCAGTTACAGCGATCCGGCACCGGCTGAGCCAGCCCGGCGCAGCCAGCCCCGCGTTGTTCAGGTCGGCGAGCCCAGCGAACCCGCGGCACGCCAGGCCGGCAGCAGTTGCAGCCAGAGCGCCATGTCACCGGAGACCTTGAGATCACCAGCCATGTAGTACCGGGCGGGATCGGCATCGCCGCAGACCACGTCGGCGGCGAGCTGCCACGGGGCCTCCAAGGTCAGATCAGCACCCCGGGTGGTGCCCGCAGACGCAGACGTCAGCACGCCGGATTCGAAGATCAGGCTCACGGCGACTTTGCCGTCGGGGCCGCCAGCGGTCTTCATCACGACGGTGCCCGACACGCTCCCCAAGGGCTCGTGGCCGGCGTCGGCCCACGCCGCAAGGAACTCGTCGTCGAGAAAGCTCATGGGCGCAGCCCTGCGAAGAGGTCATGCTCCATCGGCTCGGTCGCGATGCGCGACTCGAGCAGCATGTACTCCTCGTAGGGATGGATCGAGTCGGCGACGTCGTCGGGCAGGCCGAACCAGAACGGCGAGTCCGGATCGACTTGGGTGGCATGAGCCAGCAGCGCCTTGCGCCGGACCGCGTTGTTCACCTCGATGACCGCAGTGATGCGGTCGTCCCGGCTGGGTCGCCCCAGCCACTTCTCGTCGAACGGCGACTCAAGCCCGAGATCCAAGAATGCCTGGTGGATCAGCTTCATGCGCTTGTGCGACCACACCGGCGCATACATCTTCATCGGCGTGAACGCGGGGCCGCACTCGGGGCGCCAGGCAGGTTCACCGGCGTGGGCAAAGGCCGGAATGCAGATAGCGGTGACCTGCAGGTGATCGGGATGGGGGTAGCGCGACTGCACCAGCGGGTAGGTCAGGATGACCTGAGGGCGCACCCGGCGGATCACGGTCACCAGCCGGGCGACCGCTTCGTCGAGGTCGGCATTGGCGAAGGCGTCGGGATGGGCGTTGGCTTCGGTATCGGGCATGCCCGAGTCGCGATAGCCCAGCATGACGACTTCGTCGTAGCCGATCTCGACCGCAGACGCGTCGAGCTCGGCGCGCCGGACTTCGGCGAGGTTCTCCTTCACCTCGGGCCGATCCATCGCCGGGTTCAGGATGTCGCCCTCCTCGCCGCCGGTGCAGCACACAAGCGTGGTGCGGATGCCCTCGTCGGCATACCGGCGGACAGTGCCCGCACCCTTCGACGCTTCATCGTCGGGGTGAGCGTGCACCGCGAGAATTGACAGTCCCGTGTCCTGCGACATCGGCGGTCAAGCTATCGGCGTGAGTTTGATGTGTCCGGTTTCCTCGTCGATGTCCATCGAGTAGCCGCAGATAGCAGCGAGGCGGTCACGGCCCTCCTCGGGACCCGACGCGAGCAGCTCATCGCCGACCCACAGCCGCACCGTGCGGGGCGGGTTGTAGATGTAGCTGGCGGCACGGCGGATAGCCAGCACGTGATAGCCGGGGTCCACCGCCAGCCCGAGCGATCCGAGCGTCGAGTCGTCGGCCTGTGAACCGGGCGCTACCGGCACTTGCACAACGACATCGTCGGTGTCGCCGAGCGCGAGCGCGAGCACGTGGTGAATGTCCTCGTCCTCGAGCACGAGCGAGACAATGTTGCGCGCCTGGTCGCCGATGTCCTCGGCGGCTTCCGCCACGTGCAGCAGGCCTCGCAGAGCCGCAGGATCGGCTTCTGCCACGTTGGCACCCTCTGCCGCGGCGCGCAGCACCCAGGTCTGCATTGACACCTTCATGCCGTCGAGCCGTTCCTGCATGGACCGCACCTCGCGGGCGAGCGACAGGTCATGCAGCACGAGCGCCGAATAGGCCAGCCCGATCGCCGCCTCCGACATGTTCTTCATCTCGACCAGCGTGTCCACGGCTCGGTCGAGGTCGCTGAGCACCTGCACTTCGTCGGGTTCGGGAGGGTTCCAGCGCTCCATGGCCGCCAGCTCCCGCAACCGCACGATGCCCGCCGGGTCGCCACGCATGAACAACACGTCACCCGGTTCCACGATGCTGTCGCCGCCGACGTCGGTCAGCCAGTGACGGCCCCGCTGGATGGCGACCACGCGCATGCCGACCGCCACCGGCAGCTCCATGTCACGCAGCGGCCGGTTCGCCAGGTGGCTGCCTTCTGCCACCACCAATCGATGCGAAACCTCGGCGGCCTGCGCCAAGTCCACGATGAGCGCCCGGGGGATGCCCAAGTGGTGCAGCACGATCTTGGAGATGTCGACCGCAGCATTGGCGATCTGCTCGATCGACGACACCACCTGCAGCACCGAGCTCATGCCGTCGACCTCGCGCGGGTGCCTCACGGCCAGCATCGCCAGCGATCGCATCTCGTGCACGAGGGCGGACATGTCCTCTTCGAGGCCCAGGACTGCATCGGCCATGCCCTCATCGTCGAAATAGAGCGCGGCGTAGGCAAGATCGACCATGAGCTCGGAGGCGTCCTTGGCCTCGGAGAGCATGGACTTCAGGTTTCGGGGTTTGTCTTCAGGGTCTGATCGCATTGCACATCGTCAGCGAGCGACGCGACGGGCTCCGTTCAGCTCGGGGACACGATGACGCCGCTGCGCCAAGCGTAGGCACAGCGGCAGAGGGGCGAGGAAGGAATTCACGACAGGCCGACCCAGCTGACGGCCAGCACGAGCGCCGCAGCGCCGGCCAGGTCGACGGTGCTGTTCACCAGCGGGATGCCATAGGTATCGGGATCGACGCCGACCCGGGTTGCGACCACCGTGCCGTAGTAGGCGATGGCCCCCGCCAGGGCCGTCGCGATCATGCCGCCGATCAGCGAGATCGCCACCAGCCGGAGCAGGCCCGGCGTCGACATCGAGAACGCCGTGGCGAACCCATGTGCAAGCAAGCCATTCAGCACGAACACCGGAACGGTGAGCGCAAAGGCGAACAGGATGTCGAGGCGGGCGCCCCGCTGCGGCAGCGCCCGGGGTTCGATGACACCCAGATGCAGTTTGCTCGACAGCCGGCTCGACAGGATGCCGCCGATGGCGCCCGCGGCTGCCAGGCAGGCAGGCACCAGGATGAGCACCGCGCGTTTGTCGATGAAGTCCTCGAGACGGTGCTCAATCACGACCCCGGCAATGATGAGCACGAAACCGCCGACGAATAGCACAGGCATCGACTCGCGCACGATCTGCCAGAGCTGCTCCAGCCCCGACCGCCACGCCCAGGCCGTCGCGGCCACAGCCCCGATGATGCTGGCGACCGCAACGAGCGGCGTGAACGCGGTGATGCCCACGAGATAGCTCGCCAGGAACAGGGCCGGGAGCGTGACAACATCGCCGACTGCCGAGATGAGGGGCGCGCTGACGTTGTCGAGATCCCAGCCGCGCCGGGTGGAAATGGTCGCGAGTCCGAGCGTCACCACCAGCACGACCACCGAGGCCAGTTCGGCCCCGACGACCGACACCACGATGAGATCGCTGATGCCGATGATGCCCGAGAGCCCGAACACCGGGGCCAGCACCTTGGTCATCACGCCCAGCGCCACCGCTGTCACCAAGGTCAGCACGGCAGCGGCAATGACGTTCTGGCCCACGATCGTGTCGCGGCGGGCCGTCGCCCGAAAGGTGCCTGCGTGAATGGTGGTGGCAAGACGGCTGCCGAGGGCGCCGAAGATGTCGCCCCGCATGCCGATGGCGGCAGGAACCAGCACCAGCAGGCCCGGCAGCCGCTCGAGTGTTCCGGTGACGGCTGCGAGCAGCACGCCGGCGGCAGTGGCCGTCAGGCTGCTGACGGCGAGCGCCGAGAGGCTCTGGCGAGCACCGGTGACGTCGGGGCCGAGCAGGCCCCGCAGAAACCCCAGCGGGTGCAGCCGGACCACCGGGCGAAGCAGTGCACGGCCGGCAGATCGCCCCCGCGCGGCCCCGGCAACGACGCGCCGAGTCGCCGTGCTGGTGCGTCTCGGGGCGCGGCGCGGCGCGGAATCGCCCTCGGCCATACGCCAAGGGTGGCAGCCTCACCGGTCGATGCGCGCGTTAGTGCGCCGGCTGCTGAGGCAGCGGGACTCTCTATGAGGTTGGTTCGAGCAGCGCGGTGAAGAAAGCCGCTAGCTCTGCGGGGCCGACATTGCCGGCGAAGCGCAGCACCACTTCGTTGTCCGCATCGACGGCGACGAGGTACGGCACCGACACCAGGCCGAATGCGTCAACGACCGACATCGCCGGCGTGTCGGCCACGACGGGGTGCTGCCAGCCTTCGTCACGCAACCACTTGTCGGGCGGGTGGTTGCCGCGTGTGGCGTCTTCGAGCACCGACACCGCGTAGAAGTCCACGCCAGCGGGCAGCTCGTTCGTCTCGAGCCAGCCGGTGAGGTCCTCGACCTCGTTCTGGCAATGCGGGCACCAGTGGGCGTAGAAGGCCACCACCATCGGGCGCCCCTGGTTCTCGATGCGAACCTCGGCACCGGTGAGCAGATCGGCGCCGACAACCGCCGGTGCCTGGCGGCCGACGGCCGGATCGTCTTCCAGTTGCTCGAACCGCGGCAAAGCCGTGCCCGAGACCTGCGTCCGGTCGGGGGCAGCACCGCTGGGCGCCGTGGTCGCAGCAGCGGCGCTGGACGCACCGGGTTCCGACGCATCGTCGCCGCCGCATGCAGCAGCCAGCAGCACTGCGCACAGACATATCGCCACTCGTCGCACCGCCGTCAAGGCTAGGCACGACGCGGACCTCACCCGACGTGGCCCTGCAGCTGTGCCCGGGGCGTGCCGGGCGGTCGGTGGCAGACTGAGCCCGTGGAGACCCGCCAGCTCGAATCGACACCCGGCTTCGTCATCTTCGACCTGCCAGGCGCCCAGCACTACGTCGGGGAGGCCCGCCTCGGCACCCGCCTCATCCCCGGCAACGCAACGATGCTGGTGCGGCATCTGACCTACGTCTTCGCCACGCTGGAGCAGCAGCGCAGCGGCGCCAGCATCGGCCTCAAGTCCGACCCTGCCGATGCCGCCGGGGCCGTCGAGGCGCTGGCGGACGAGCTGACCGACGACTTCTCCAGCGGGCGCCTCTCGACCAGCCCGGGTCTGCGGCTCGATGCTGAGCTGCTGGCACCTGTGCTGGCCCACGACCAGCGCAATCTCATCGGCAACGACGATCGCGACGGCATCTCGTTCAACCACGAGCTCATCGGCGTCGGGGCTGCTGCAGCGGCAGCCGGCCTGCTCGGCGGTCTCGACGGCAAGCACATCGCGATCGAGGGGTTCGGACCGGCAGGGTTGGGCATCGCACGAGAAGCCGCCGCAGCGGGGGCGACCATCGCGCGGGTAGCCACCGCGAAAGGCTGCGCGAACGGCCAGCTCGACCCGGTGGCACTTGCGGAGGCCTGGCTGGCAGACGGCGAGATGTGTGTGGCAACGCTGTCGGGCGACAACGAGCCGGCCAAACCGTGGACGGTCTGGAAGGACGACGTCGACGTGCTGTTCTGCGGCTCGAAGCCCGGTGCGATGTCGGGCGATGGCGCGTCCATGGCCGGTTCCACGCCAGTGGTCGCCTTCTCGTCCGCCGCGGTGTCATCCAAGGCCCTAGCGGTGCTGCGCGCAGCGGGCACGCCAGTCGCGGCCGACTTTGTGGCTGCCGCGGGTCCGGCATTGGGCTGGTGGGCCGATCCTGTGCTCACGCACGACGACCTGCGTTCGGCGACGACCGACACAGTGAACGCCGTCATGTCGGAAATCGCAGACCATGACGACGGCCCGTTCATGGCCGCCTGTTATCGAGCCGAGTCGTTTCTGCAGACCTGGCAGGACGAGCTGCCCTTCGGCCGCCCGCTGGGCTGACCCGGTGCCTAGCTAGCGGAAGTCGCGGCTGCCCACCGAAGCAGGCACATCGAGAGCTTCGATTCTCTCGGCGATCACGTTCGCTACGTTCTCATGACGCTCGAGGCGGCCTGACACCATCAGCGCCGGCCTGTCGCGCGCGACCGAGCGGTACCGCTGCCAGCATCCCCGCGACACCACCACGTTCACCAAGCCCGTCTCGTCCTCGAGATTCAGGAACGTCGTGCCGCCGGCCGTCATGGGTCGCTGGCGGTGCGTCACCAAGCCGGCAACGCGGATCTTGCCCGGTGGGCACGTGAGCAGCTCCGCAGCAGTGCGAACACCGGCAGCGGCCAGCTCGGTTCGCAGGAACCTCGTCGGATGCCCGTTGGGGGCTACCCCGGTGGCCCACAAGTCTGCGGCAGCGGTCTCGGTTGCTGACATGCGCCGCAGCGGCGGTGACTCAGCACCGGTCACGACCCCCGCGAGCCGGTCCGAGCCTCCCTGGTGCACAGCCCCGGCCGCCCACAGTGCTTCGCGCCGCGGCAGCCCGAAGCAGTCGAACGCTCCAGCGGCGGCCAGCGCCTCCAGCGCCTGCAGGCTCAGTTCGGCTCGGCGCTGAAGGTCTTCCATGCTGCTGTAGGAGCCACCGACGGCGATCCGCTCAGCAAGCTCATCGCCCACTTCCCGAACCGATGACAGCCCCAGCCGCACAGCCATCCCGCCGGTAGAGGCATTGCACGGCTCCAGCGTGGCTGTCTCGGAGGACAGGTTGATGCAGGGCGAATGCACCACCACCCCGTGACGGCGAGCGTCCTGGCACAGCGAGTGCGGCGAGTAGAACCCCATCGGCTGCGCGTTCAGCAACGCTGCGCAGAACGCTGCCGGGTAGTGCAGCTTGATCCACGACGAGGCGTACACCAGGTGAGCGAACGACACCGAGTGGCTCTCGGGGAAGCCGTAGTCGCCGAAGGCGACCAGCTTCTCCCAGACCCGCACGATCCGCTCGGCCACATCGCCGACCAGCCCCCGGGAGGCCATGCCGCTGAACAGGCGCTCGCGCAAGCGGCCCATCCGCTCGCGGGACCGCTTGGAACCCATGGCCTGACGCAGCTCGTCGGCCTCGGCGGGTGTGAACCCGGCGACGTCGATGGCTATCTGCATGAGCTGCTCCTGGAACAGCGGGATGCCCAGCGTCTTGGCGAGCGAGTTCTCCAGCAGGGGATGCAGGTAGGTGACCGGCTCTTCCCCGTTGCGCCGCCGGATGTAGGGGTGCACCGAGCCGCCCTGGATGGGCCCGGGGCGGATGAGCGCCACCTCTACCACCAGGTCGTAGAAGCAGCGGGGGCGCAGCCGCGGCAGCGTGGCCATCTGGGCGCGTGATTCCACCTGGAAGACGCCGATGCTGTCGGCGCGGCAGAGCATGTCGTAGACCTCGTCTTCCTGGGGCAGCATGCCGATGTCAACGTTCGTGTGATGCGCATCAGCGATCAGGTCGACGGCGTGGTGCAGGGCCGACAGCATTCCCAGCCCGAGCAGATCGAACTTCACCAGCCCGACTGCTGCGCAGTCGTCCTTGTCCCACTGCAGCACCGAGCGGTCTGCCTTGGTGGCCCATTCGGTGGGGCAGACATGAGTCACCGGCCGATCGCAGATGACCATGCCGCCCGAGTGGATGCCGAGGTGGCGCGGCGCCCCTTCGAGCGCAGCGGCCAGCTCTGCCACGTCGGCGGGAATGCCGGCCTCATCGTGCTGTGACTGGCTGGGGCCGGACGGGTTGGGCCCGTTGCCTGTCGGCTCAGGCCCGGCGTCGCGCCAGTCGCGTGCACGGGGCCGGCCTGCCCGATGGGGCTGGGCCGCGGATCCATTCGAGGACCCGTTCGAGGTGGGCAGCGGGCTGTACCTGTCCAGTGACTTCGACCAGGCATCGGCTTGGCCGGGCTCCCAGCCCAGGGCCCGGGCCATGTCACGCACCGACGAGCGCGCCCGGTAGGTGATGACGTTCGCCACCTGCGCTGTGTGAGCACGGCCGTAGCGCTCGTACACGTACTGGATGGCTTCCTCACGGCGACCGCTCTCGATGTCGATGTCGATGTCGGGCGGCCCGTCGCGCTCGGGCGACAAGAAACGCTCGAACAGCAGCCCCAGATCGACCGAGTCGACATTGGTGATGCCGAGCGCGTAGCAGACCGCCGAGTTCGAGGCCGAGCCGCGGCCCTGGCAGTAGATGTCGCGGCTGCGGCAGAACGACACGATGTCGTACACCACCAGGAAATAGCCGGCGAAGCCGAGCTGTTCGATGAGGTCGAGCTCGTGATCGAGCTGCGCCCACGCCCCCGGCACCCGCTCGCTCTCAGGGGTGCCGTACCGCCACTGTGCCCGCTGAGCCACGAGGTGCCGCAGGTACGACATCTCGTCGTGACCGTCGGGACAGGGGTACGGCGGCAGGTTGGGCGCAACCAGTGACAGATCGAATGCGCAGTCGCGACCGAGTTGTGCAGCAGCACTCACCACACCCGGCCAGCGGGCGAACCGGCGGGCCTGCTCGGCACCGGATCGCACGTGCGCTGTCGCTGCTGGCGGCAGCCAGCCGTCCAGCTCGTCGAGGCTGCGCCGGGCTCGCACCGCAGCCAGAGCGGTAGCCAGCCGCCGCCCGGCGGGGGTGGCGTAGTGGACGCCGTTGGTACAGATCGGCTCGACGCCGGCTCGTACAGCCAGTTCAGCCAGCGCGTCGTTGCGGTCGCTGTCGAGCGGGTGACCGTGATCCCACAGTTCGACGAAGACGTTGTGACGGCCGGCGGCTTCGATGAGACGGCCGAGCTGGGCCGCTGCAGCGCGTGGCCCGCCGCCGGGTCCTTCGGCCATGAGCGCTGCGGGGACGGCGCCCTTGCGGTGCCCGGTGAGAATCGCCCACTCGTCGCGGTGTGCCGCTGCAGCTGCGAGAAACTCGCCGGTGCTCAAGCGCGGGGCGTGCTTGCGGCCTGCCATCTGCGCTGCCGAAATCAACTCGCCCAGCGCGGCGTATCCCGCCGGCGAGCGAGCCAGCACCACCACATGAGAGCCCACGGGGTCAGCACATCCGGTGCGCTCAGGGCGTGCCCGCGGCATTCGCCCGCGCTTGGGAGGCGCCGAGCTGCCGACACCATGAGCGTCGAGCGTCAGTTCGTCGGCGCCGTACGCGTCGAGCGTCAACTCGTCGGCGCCGTACGCGTCGAGCGTCAACTCAGTGCCGAAGACCGTCGGCAGCCCGGCTTCGGCGGCAGCCTCTGCGAAGCGGACCACCCCGTAGAACCCGTTGTGGTCGGTTAGCGCCAGTGCTTCGAGCCCCAGCCGCACTGCTTCGTCCACCAGCTCGCCCGGGCTCGACGCCCCGTCCAGGAAGCTGAAGTTGGAATGAGCGTGCAGTTCCGCGTACGGCACCGTGAGCTCCGCCGGCCGCGGTCGGGCGACAGGCCCGACCCGCTCGCCGCCGGCAGCGAGGCTCTCGCCATAGCGGTGTTTGATGCGCCGGCCCTCACCGGGCCGGCCCGGAAACGGCGGCCGGTCGGACAACCGCCGCTCCAGCTCGGTCCAGGAAATTCCCGGATTCGTGAAACCCACGGCACGACAATAACGAACGAGAGTTCTAAGAACAACAGTTTTTGAGAACGCAAGTTCTCTCCAACAGTTTCGCCTCTGGCCTCAGCCCCTGAGCCCGAACTCTCACCCGCCCGGCAATCGAACTACGTTGCGGCCATGGTTGAGACATCACCCGCCGGAAACCTGCCTGATGGCGTGGCCACCGCCGAGCTGTTCGCTTCAGGTGAAGCGTCGGCGGTCGAACTGCTCGACGAGGCCATCTCCCGGGCAGACCGGGTGAACCCGGAGATCAACGCCATCATCGGACGGCTCGACGACAGCGCCCGCCGTGCGGCCGAACGGCTCGACGCCGCACGCAGCGCCGGCGAAACAGGCGGTTCGCTGGCAGGCGTCCCGTTCCTCACCAAGGACCTCACCTGCACGACGCAAGGACAGCCGTACCACGCCGGCAACGCTGCGCTCAAAGAGGCCGGGTACGCGGCACCGAGCACCGCTCACCTGGCCACGATGTTCGCTGAGCTGGGACTGGTGAACTTCGGCCGCACGAACACCCCTGAATTCGGCCTGACCATCACCACCGAACCGCTGGCGTACGGACCGGCAGCCAACCCCTGGAACACCGGCCATTCGACCGGCGGATCCAGCGGCGGCTCCGCCGCAGCGGTGGCCGCGGGCATCGTGCCCATCGCCCACGCCAACGACGGGGGCGGCTCGATCCGTGTGCCCGCCGCCAACTGCGGGCTGTTCGGGCTGAAGCCGAACCGGGGCCGTGTGTCGCTGGGTCCCGATTCCGGAGACGGCTGGGCCGGCTGGAGCGTCGACGGTGTCGTCAGTCGCAGCGTGAGAGACAGTGCCCGGGTGCTCGACGGCATCAGCAGGCCGTGGCCCGGCGACCCCTACTGGGCACCGCCGCCGTCGGAGACATTCGAGTCCGCGGCGGAACGCGAGCCGCAGACGCTCCGAGTCGGACTGTGCCCGCACTCCGATTGGGGACGGGTGGACGACGAATGCAGCCAGGCCGTCGAGAACGCCGGGAAGCTGCTGGAGAGCCTCGGACACCATGTCACCTACTCGACGCCGGACGAGCTGTTCCACGCAGAGTTCTTCGAGCACTTCCGCACGATCGTGTCCGTTCAGAACGTCGTCATGCTGTCTGGTCTCGAGGAAGCCTTGGGCCGTCAGATGGGCCGCCCCGATGTCGAAGGCGACACGTGGGCACTCATGAACATCGGGCGCGAGGTGAGCGGGGCGCAGTACGTGTCGGCGCTGGAGTGGTGCCATGCCTGGACGCGGCGGCTCGCCGCATGGTGGGCCGAGCACGACGTGCTGGTGTCGCCGATCTTGGCCGAGCCGCCGCCTCGCCTCGGCGAATTGCGCAATCCCGAAACCGGCCGCGGCCGGCTGAACGACCTGCTGCAGTTCACGCCGCAGTTCAACGTGACCGGCCAGCCGGCGATGTCGGTGCCCCTGCATTGGGCCGCCGGCGATCTGCCGGTGGGCGTGCAGTTCGTGGGCGCGCATGCCAGCGAGGAGATGCTGCTCTCGCTGGCGGCTCAACTCGAGCGGGCAGCGCCGTGGGCGGGCCGCATGCCGAGCCTGTGGGCCGGAAGCGGCTGACCCGGGTCAGCGGAAGCACGGGCGAGCGGGACATGTCTGCAGACCGCCGCTACGAAGACGCCACGGCGCTGGCGCGAGCATTCGCCGCAGGCGAGACAGACCCCCCAGAGGCGATGCAAGCTGCGCTCGAACGGATGGAGCGGCTGAATCCGAGGTTGAACGCGGTGATCCACCCTCGCACGGAGCGGGCGCTGGCAGAGGCTGCAGCATCGGCGCAGCGCTGGTCGCAGCGACGGGCCAGCGGCAACGCGCTCAACGACAGGCCGGACGGGGGCGTGCCGTTCGACGGCGTGCCCATGGCGATCAAGGATCTCGGCTGCGAGCAAGCCGGGGAGTTCCATCACGCCGGTGCCCGTTTCCTGGTGGAGCTGGGCTGGCAAGGCTCGCTCGACAGCCACCTCTACGGCCTGCTGCGCCGTGCCGGGCTGATCTCGGTGGGACGCACGAACACACCCGAGTTCGGCACCACCATCACCACCGAGCCCGATGCGTACGGCGCCACGGCCAACCCATGGTCGCTCGACCGCTCGCCTGGCGGTTCGAGCGGCGGCTCGGCGGCCGCCGTGGCAGCAGGCATCGTGCCGGTCGCACACGGCAATGACGGCGGCGGCTCGATCCGCGTTCCCGCGGCAGCGTGCGGCCTGGTGGGACTGAAGCCGACCCGGGGCCGGGTCTCGACTGCGCCGCGCCTCGGCGAGCACCGTGGCGGGTTTGCAGTGGACGGGATGCTCAGCCGAACGGTGCGCGACGCCGCACGGTGCCTCGACATCATCGGCCGCCCGGCGCTGGGCGATCCCTACATCGCTCCCCCGCTCGGCCCCGACGAGTCGTTTGCCGGCGCGCTGACCGTCCCGCTGCCGCCGCTGCGCATCGCCGTGTCGACGGGCAGTCCCGGACGTGCGAGCCCGCCGGTACGACGAGCTGTCGAGCAGGCGGCCGACCTGCTCGCCCGGCTCGGCCACCACATCGAGCCAGACACGGCGCCCGACGGCTGGTTCAGCGCCGAACTCGCCGACCACACGATTGTGGTGCGCACGGTCGGCATGGCAACCGAGCTCGCCGGGTGGGAAGAACGGCTGGGACGCCCGATGACATCCGACGATGTCGAGCCCGCCAACTGGTGGTCGGCAGAGCTGGGCGCGTCACTGCCTGCATCCGTGTATGTGCAGGCGCTCGAAGAGCTCGCTCGCTGGCGCAGGCGCGTCATGACGTTCTGGAACTCGGTTCACGACATCCGAGCCACCGCCTCCCGGGTAGCCGCTGCCTCGGCGGCAACGCCGGACGCCGAATCCCGGCGGCGCTTCGACCTGCTGATGACGCCAGTGCTCGCCGACGTGACACCGCCTCTCGGCTACCTGGCCGATCCGACCGACGGTGCCCGACGGATCGCCGAGCTGGCCACCTTCGTGAACCAGGCCAACATCAGCGGGCAGCCGGCCATCTCGCTGCCGACTGCGGTCGACGCCGGCGGATTGCCGCTGGGTGTGCAGCTGCACGCGGCGCACGGAGGCGAGCGTCTCCTGCTCGCCGTTGCCCAGCAGATCGCCGACGCCGACGGCTTCATCCCGCTCGGCGATCTGCCACGAGAATTGCAGTGATCGGCGTGCCATGAATCCGGCAGATCGGGCTCTCGACCGGGCGGTGGAGCTGCTCAGCGAGCAGGGTGTCGGCGTGCGCACTGCAGTGGTGGTCACCGACGCCGAGACTGGCCGAGCACACCGGCGCATCATGATCGTGCGAGTTGCCGCATTCGCCCTCGGGGCCGGCCTGGCGATTGCGTGGGGCATCGGCTGGCTGCTGATCGTGGCCGCAGTCGTCGCGCACCAGCTCCTGTTCAACGTGCAACGACTGCTGGCGGCCACCGATGGCGGTCTCGTGCTGGCCGACATCACCTTCCGTCGAGCGGTCATCGTCGCCCGCTGGAGCTCAGGCAGTGACGCCACGCTGGTGCTGCGCACCGACAGCCCTCGGGTGGAGGTATCCGTCGAGCCGCCCCTCGACGAGAGCGGTGTCGGCGAGCCTTGGACGGGCCATGTGAACGGCACCGACCTCGACAGGTTCGAGGGCACGATTCGCGCCGCCGGCGGCGAACCCTTGCGCCGAACGGCGAGCGACTGAGCCTCCGGCGCGCAGCGACCACGCTCACCTACCCCAGAGACGGACGGCGCACAACCAGTACGGTGACGCGCCGTGAGACTGCTGCGCTACACCCTTGCCGGTGACGGTTCGGCTCACGTCGGCGTGGCATCTGACGACGGCGTGGCGCAACTCGACGGCCTCGATGCGGGCGGCGATCCGATCGCCACCATCGGCCACGCCATCGCCGCTGCCCTGGCTGATCCGGCGGCACTCGAGAGGGTGCCTGTCTCGGTGGCGTGGGACCAGGTCGCGTTCGCCGTGCCGGTCGATCCCGGTGCACGCATGCTGTGCGCAGGGGCCAACTACCACAAGAAATATCCCCTGGGCGGCAACGTGCAGCCCCCCGCGCAGCCCGTGTACTTCAACAAACCGCCCGGCACGCTGGTGGCCCACGACGAGGATCTCGTACGGCCGTCTGTGTCGATCCAGTTCGACTACGAAGTGGAGCTGGCCGTGATGATCGGCAGACCTGGGCGCCACATCGAGGTGTCTGACGCCCTCGACTACGTCGGCGGTTACTCGGTGCTGAACGACGGCTCGGTGCGCGACTGGCAACGCCACAGCGTGGCCGCCGGCAAGAACTTCTATCGCTCCGGCTCGATGGGCCCTTGGATCACGACCGCCGACGAGATCGCCGACCCCGCAGAGTTGGAGGTGATCTGCCGGGTGAACGGCGACGAACGCCAGCGGGCCGGCGCCAGCGAGATGATCTTCTCGGTTGCCGAGATCGTCTCTTACCTGTCACGGGTGATGCCGCTCGAACCTGGCGATGTCATCGCCACGGGTTCGCCCGAGGGCACTGGCGGCTCGCACGACCCGCCGCGCTGGCTGGTTGCGGGCGACGAGATCGAATTCGAAGTTCCCCGTATCGGCGTCCTCCGAAACCGGGTGATCGACGAGTAACGGCATCGCCCGACGCAATCGAGCTGAGAGCCGGCTGAGAATCTCAACGGGCGACACCCACGACCGACCGCCCATCGGTACCTTGGGCCGAAGGTCCCGGCCGTCGCTCGCGGCGGCCACTGGCGACCGCAGGCTGACGACGGCGCCGGCCCAAGGCCGGCCTCAGCAAGGACGCGCCCGGTGCGAGGTTCACAGCGGCATTCGCGCCCCACCACGGCACGCCGCAGCGTGGCGCGCCGTGGAGCCGCTGCGATTGCGTTCGCCCTCGCTGTCAGCATTGTGCCGCTCGCCGGCACCGGTGCTCAGCCGTCCGACGCCGAGCTGCGCAAGCGCCAGGAGCAGCTCGAGCAGCAGCAGAAGGAGCTGGAGGCCCAGCTTGCCGAGGAGAAGCGCATCCGCGACGAGGCCCAGGCAGAGCTGCTCGCGAAGGTTCTGGAAGTGGATCTGCAGCAGGCCGATGTCAATGAGGTGCTGGAGGCATTCGACCAGCTGAAGCTGCTGGTGAACGAGCAGCGAGCCGATCTCGATCAGGCCGAGCTGGCATTGGCTGCTGCCGAGGCATCGGTGGAGGCCGCGATCCAGCGTGTCCTGTCGCTCGACGCCCAGCATGGGGAGCTGGGACAGCGGGTCATCGACCTCATCGTGCAGACCTACATCGGCCATGACGCCTTGGTGGAGGGTTCCTACGGCCTGGTGCGCACGGGAGACATCTACGACGCCGCCCGCATCCGGGTACTGATCGGTGCGGCTCTCGGCGACCTGAACGCGACTGCCGACCAGCTCAGAGCCCTCACTATCGATGCGGAGCTGGCGGTGCGGGAGTTCCAGCGTGCCGAAGAGCTGCGGGACGTGCGCCGCGTCGAATCCGAGCAAGCCCTCGAAGACCTGCTCGAAGCCGTGGAGCAGGAGGCGATCGTGCTGGTGGAGCTCGAGGACGAGCTCGATGCCTTGCTGTATGAGCAGGCAGCGCTGCGGGAATGGAACAACGAGGCCTTGGCCGACGTCGCCGAAACCGCCGACCGCGTCAACAGCGCCATCACCGAGCAGAGGCGCATCGAGACGGAACTGAAGAGGCGCAAGGCAGAAGAGGAACGGAAACGGCGAGAGGCAGAGGAACGGGCCCGCCGGCTGCGTGAGGGCACCGCCGGGCAGCCCACCGACAACAACATCGACCTCAGCGAGCTGACCTGGGTGGGCGGCATCCAGGTGCACGAATCGATAGCGAACAAGGTGCAGGACCTGCTCGAGCACGCTGCTCGCGACGGGATCCGGCTGACCGGCGGCGGCTACCGGAGCGCTGCTTCGCAGATTGCGCTCCGGCGGGCGCACTGCGGGACGAGCGAGTGGGCGATCTGGCAGAAGCCCTCCTACCAGTGCCGGCCGCCCACAGCCCGGCCCGGGCGTTCCATGCACGAGCGCGGCCTGGCCATCGACTTCCGGCACAACGGCCGGTCGGTCACCAGCCGCAACTCGACGGCATTCAGGTGGCTGGCGGCCAACGCTGCGACCTATGGCTTGTACAACCTGCCGAGCGAGCCCTGGCACTGGTCCACCAACGGCAACTGAGGGGTTGGGCCGTTCGGGGGATGGTCGCTGCGCGTGCGAGTTCAGTCGTAGGTGGCTTCGCGCTGCCAGCGACCGCCCTCAACGGCGCAGAGATGGGCGGTGCCGTCGTCGAGCACCAGTTGGAACCGTGCCTGACGGCGCGACTGTGTGCTCCACCAGCGTTCGTCCAGCGGCCATGGCCCTGCCCACGCTGCGATACGGCTGGTGCGCCCGTCGGCCCGGCACAGCATGGTTGGAGGCGCGCTGGACTGTGCCCTGCCGCTCACACCCACCGGATCGCCGTTCGCATCGAGCACCACGAGCGGCTCGGGCTCGGCCAGCACCTCCGCAGGGGCCGGCGCGCCCAGCCGTCCTGGCCACGGGGGTGTATCCGATGCGCCGGCCCCACGAGGACCGGCGGTGCCGAACGGGAGGCGCTGCTCGAGATCGGCAAAGCGGCGGCCGGAGCCCAGGCGGCCAACGGTGACCCCGTCAAAGCCGACCAAGGTCTGAACTCGCTGCAGCGCTCGCTCAGCCCGCTCGTCCGCCTCGGACTGACCGCCCCAGAAACCGAGCTGGCGCCCTTCATCGGGAAGCGTCTCGACCGCCCGCAGCCGGATGAACGAGATGCCGCCGGTAGGGCTGTTCTTGCCCTTGGCACTGCGCCAGCCGTCGAGCTGCCAGCGCACACGGTCGACCAGATCGGGCGGGCTGAAGCGGAATCCGTGGCGCCACCGCCCGCTGCTGGTCTCACCGTGCTCGGTTTCGGCACTGATCTCCACGCACACCAGTGCTTGACCCTCCCGGGCCAACCGGGCGTCAAGCTGATCAGCCAGAGACTTCGCGGCAAAGGCCACCGTGTCGAGCCGATCCGCGGGCGGGTCGATCTCGGTTTCAGCGCTGAGATCAGGATGAGCGATGGCAGGCTGGCTCAGGCGAGGATCGCGCCCGCTGGCCAGTGCGTGCATCCACTCCCCTTGCGTGCCGAACCTGCCGACGAGGTCTCCCACGGACAGTGCCGCAAGGTCGCCCAGAGTGCGCAAGCCCAGCTGCCACAGCATGCGGAGCAGATCATCCGTCGTCCCATCGGCAGCACAGCCCGACAGCAGGGAGCATTCCTCGGCCAGCGTCCCCAGTGGCAGCCCGCTCAGGAACTCTGCGCTGCTGCCAGGGGCCACCACCAGCACCGGCATTGACGGGGTTCGGGCCGACGCCGCCCTCCCAGCAAGGCCAGCGGCAAACAAGCCGTCGGCGATGCCGACGCTGACAGATGATGCTGGGTCGTACGTGCCGGCGCTATGAGCGCCGGCTGTCTTCAATGCGCCGGCGGCGCCCAGTTCGCTGGCCAGCACTTCAATGATGGTGCGATGCGCCAGCTCCGCCAGCGCCTCGTCTCCGCCGTAGTAGCGCGACGGGCCTCGGGTGGCGACGACGCAGCAACCGGGTGCCAGCACTTCGACTCTCGGCGTCAGGTCTTCCAGCGCAGTGACTACGGGAGCGAAACAGCGGGCGTCGAGATCGGGGTCGTGCTCGGCCAGCTCCAAGACGGGACATTCAGTCTGAGCCTGGCGGCGACGCATTCCTGGGCGAATCCCCGCAGCAGCAGCCGCAGGCGTGACGGCGGTGATGCGCCCGGCGGAGACCACCGCCGCTGGTGTGGCCGGGTCGAACCCTGCTGCCACTGCAGACCAGTTCCCGACCTCCGCTGCCAGCATCCGCGGCGGGATACCGGCCAGCTCGTCCTGACTGGCCAAGCCGGCCCGGTTGTCGTGGTTATCCCGCACGGCGCTGCAGGGGGACGACGGCATCGTCACCGCTTCCCGAGGCGTCGGTTATCGAGATGTCGTTCTGGGCAGGTGCGGCCTGAGCAGGCCAGGAAACGGTGCTGATCGCACCGCGGACGGCGGTGATGTGCCCGTTGGCATCGGGCAGCCACAGGACGGTTCGTCGCGGCAGCGACGCTGCACCGCGGCCCGCAGCAACCACCTCGGCCCGGCGTTCCCGCAGCCGGCCGTGCCCGTGCCCGAGACCGGTCCACGCAGCACGTTCCACCGTCATGGTCACGTCTGGACTGAATGCGCCGGCTGGGTTCGATGCGCCGACGCCACGAGCGCCGGCTGTGTTCGATGCGCCGACGCCACGAGCGCCGGCTGTGTTCGATGCGCCGACCTCGATCACCACGGTTCCGCGCTCCCGCAAGCGGGTGCGCAGGCGCCGGCTATGGGCAGCCGCCAGCCGCACGCTCCCAGCCAGCAAGATCACGTCGACATTGCCGATCAGGGCGTTCAGCACTTCGGCTGCGGCGCTGCCGGGTTCGTCCACGAAGGCCCACCGGTCCAGCGATGCCCCCCGTTCCGCCACCGCCGAGACACCCATGCGCCCCAACCCCACCGCAGCCACCCACCCGCCCGTACGCGAGACCTCCGCCGTGAAGGCCGTTGCCAAGGTCAACGCCCCGGGGCCGTGGGCAACCAGCACCGTCCCGGGGACAAGCCCCGGCTGGGTCAGCAGCGGTACCAACTCGTCAGCGACGGGCAGCAGCCGTTTGCTGTGCCCGATGTCCGCAGCATGCGCTATGTCCAATGCGCCGGCCCCACGAGGGCCGGCTGTGTCCAATGCGCCGGCCCCACGAGGGCCGGCTGTGTCCAATGCGTCGACGGTACGACGCAGCTGCACTGCCATCGCGACAGACTAGACGAACAATCGTCTCTACGAACGGTTGTTTATCGGCCGCCGCCGTGCATGTGCTTCCCCTGCCGCCCCCGGGACAGGGGTTGGGCCGGCTACTTCGTGCCGACCAGCAGGGTCGCGCCGACTGGACCCGCCATCTCGCTGTGCAGCGTGCCGGCGGAGACCTCGCACCAGTCCCCCACTCCCATGACCCGGGTCTCGTCGGTGAGCCCCAAACGGAACTCGCCCCTGGTCACCATCGCCATGGCAGAGAACTCGTGGCTGTGCAACTCGCCATTGGCGTGAGGCTCGAACTCGGCGTTGCGCGGTTCGCCATAGCCCTGCGCTGCCAGCTCAGAACGGAACTCGTCTTCGGTCATACGTGCCACAGTAGCTACCGCCGTGCCAATCGCTCACGCGGGCGAGTTACCGACTGTGCTGGTCGCTACCGCTAGCGAGCTAGCGGTAGTGGGCGAACAGCTCTTCGATGAGTTCGGCGATGCCGTCGGAGGTGTGGCCCCGGGAGAGGTCGATGGTGGCCACGTTGCCGTACACGTGCACGTGGTCGACGCCGCCCCGCTGGAACAGGCGCCACGCCAGCAGGTCGGCCGGGTCTTCGGCGCTGGCGGCATCTTCGGCGCTGTTGTAGTAGCGGTGGCCCGCCCCGGTCAGCGGGCGGTTGGTCTCGAACTGCACCGTGCCCACACGAACGGACGACGGTCGCTCTGCTACTCGAACGGGCTGACCCATGGCCGATGAGCGTAGCGACATATGTCGCTAGCTTGGGGCTGCTCGTATCCCAGATATTCCGCCTTTCTTGTACGAAACAGGAGCCCGACATGGCCGCTGCCGACACCGCTGAGATCACCGAGGAGCAGTTTGCTGCTGAGGCACTGGAATTCTTGGAGGCCAACGCCAAGCGCAAAGCCGAGCGGCGCGAGTTCGTCTGGGGCGAGGGGCCCGACAACGCGGCGCTTTTCGAGGAGATCGACCGGGAGCGCGAGCGCGCCGAGCTGGAGGCGTCGAAGGAGTGGCGGGCCGCCAAGTACGACGCCGGCTTCGGCTGGATCAGCGGTCCGGCCGAATTGGGCGGCGGCGGCATGCCCCGCAAGTTCGAGCGCGTCTGGGGCCAGCTCGAGAGCCAGTTCGACACGCCCGACGGCGGTTTCTTCGGCATCGGCCTGGGCATGGTGGCGCCGACCATCCTGGCCCACGCCGAGCCCGACGTGTCCGCCGAGGTGCTGCCCCAGATGTACCGGGCCGACATCGTGGGCTGCCAGCTGTTCTCCGAGCCGGGTGCCGGCTCAGACCTGGCGAGCCTGCAGATGCGGGCCGAGCGCGACGGCGAGGAGTGGATCCTCAACGGCCAGAAGGTGTGGACCTCGGGCGCGCACTATTCCGACATCGGCGAGGTGATCGCCCGCTCCGATTTCGACCTGCCCAAGCACCAGGGCCTGACCGGCTTTCTCGTGGACATGAAGGCTCCCGGCGTGGAGGTGCGCCCGCTGCGGCAGATGACCGGCGGCGCCAACTTCAACGAGGTGTACTTCACCGATGTGCGCGTGCCCGACTCGCACCGCCTCGGCGAGGTGAACCAGGGCTGGGGCGTGGCGCTGACCACGCTGATGAACGAGCGGGCGGCGATCGGCGGCGGCTCGGGCGGCGGCAGCGGCGGAGGCAGCTTCACCAAGCTGTCGGCCATGGCCGCCCACTACGGGATGGCCGACGACGCCTTGGCCCGCCAGAAGCTGGCCGAGATCTACACCCACGGCAAGGTGCTGGGCTGGTCGAACCAGCGCACGATGGATGCGCTGCGCGCCGGCAAGACCCCCGGTCCCGAGATGTCGCTGTCGAAGATGGGGCTGATCCGCCAGATGAACGCCACCTGCGAGTTCGTGGCCGACACCATCGGCCCGAAGCTGGTGGTCGACTCCGGCGAGTGGGGCACGTTCTCGTGGGCGGGCTACGTGCTGGGCTTCCCGGCGATGCGCATCGCCGGAGGGTCGGACGAGGTGATGCGCAACATCGTCGGCGAGCGAGTGCTGGGCCTGCCCAAGGAGCCCGGCATCGACACCACCAGCCCGTTCCGGGAGCTGAAGGTCGGCACCCAGCGCGCCGAGTGAGCCAACCGGCATGAAGATCGGCTTGGCGCCGACCAACAGCGACTACGGACCGGCCACCGCCGACATGGCGGTCGAGGCGGAGCAGCGGGGCTACGACTCGCTGTGGGTGGGCGAGCACAGCCACATTCCGGCCAGCCGCGAGACGGTTCACCCCGACGGGGGCGAACTGCCCGAGTTCTACTGGCACATGCGCGATCCGTTCGTGTCGCTGGCGACGGCTGCGGCAGCGACGTCGAAGATCAAGCTGGCGATGGGCGTCTGCCTGGTGCTCGAGCACGAGATCCTGGATCTCGCCAAGAGCGTGGCGACCCTGGACGATGTCTCCGATGGGCGGCTGCTGTTCGGCGTCGGCGTGGGATGGAATCGCGAAGAGCTGATGAACGTCTCCGACGTGCCGTGGGCGCAGCGCTACAACGCCATGCGCGAGACCGTCGCTGCGCTGCGGCTGCTGTGGGCCGAGCACGAGGTCGAGTACTCGGGCGAGTTCGTGAACTTCGCGCCAGCCTGGGTGTACCCGAAGCCGGCTCAGCAGCCCGGGCCGCCGGTGCTGGTGGGCTGCCGAGGGCGCATCGGCATGCGCCACGTGGCCGAGTACGCCGACGGCTGGTGCCCCCTTGATGTCGGATTCCGCGACGTGCGGGTGGGCATCGAGCGGTTCCGCACTGCGGTGGAGGCAGCAGGCCGCGACCCCGATGCGATCCCGATCTCGATGTACTGCTATGTGAACCCTGACGCCGAGAAGCTGGAGCTGTACGGCAGCCTCGGCGCCGAACGGGTGGTCCTCGGCGCCCCCGACGGCGGCGATCGCTTGGCCCGCTTCTTGGACCGCTACCAACCTCTCGTCGACGCCTTCGCCGATTGAGGCCTCGCCGGCGATCAGGACGGCTCGCGGGCACCCGCGAACAGCGCTTCAGAGGCGAGTCGGGAGATCGGCGAGGGGGACGACTTCGGCTTGGGGCGTCTCGATGTCGCCTTCGGGGAGCATGAACCGCCAGAAGGCGATGCCGAAGGGGCGGCCTTCGGAGTCGAGCCAGTTGGGAACGCCGGGATCGGTGTGGGCGATGACGGCGGTGAAGCGGCCGTCATCGTCGGCAACCATCTGGGCACGGTTGAGCGAGATCGAGCGGTTCGCGTAGTCGAGCGACTGCAGGTGGCGGTTCCACAGGCTGATGTTGGCGTAGCGGCATTCGGGCCAGCGGCCCCGGATCACCAGCGCCTCGTCAGGCCCGATCACGAACGGCGCCAGGGCGTACGCAGCGTCGAAGGCCGACAGGCCGAGGTCGCCTGGCAGACCGGGCGGCGGGAACTCGTTGGGCACCAGCGACACCCACGACCGGGGCTCGCCCTGGGCCATCGGCACGCGATCCACGGTCAGCTCGCGGATCATTGCCGCAATGCGGCGAATGCCGGCGCTGACCGAGTCGTCGGATGGCCGGGGCGGGGGCGTGCCGCCGATGACCTGGATGTCCATCTCCGGGATCCGGGCGGGATTCGTCGCTGCGTGGGTGGTGTCCTCGAAGTAGTGGCGGCTGATGACCGCCCCCTCTTCGGGCGGCAGCTCCAGCCAGTTGCGCTGGCGCGGCTCGCCGCCGACGAAAATCTCAAACCGGCCATCGGCGTCGACCTCCAAGGTCGTGTCGTTGAGCACGCTGAGCACCTGGTTGTCCATCGACCCCCAGCCACTGCTCGACTCGACGGTGATCGACAGGTAGATCGCGTCCTTCGTTTCGCCGGTCACGCGGTACGCATAGTCGGCCGACACCGGGGCCTCGAAGTAGATGGTGTCGGGGTTGTCGCCCAGCAGCTTGCGACTCGGCGTCACCAAGCGGCGGAACCGAGGAGCGGACGGGTCGCGCTCGAACAGTCCCGCCAGGCCCCACTGCAGGTAGTGCATGAGGGCGCGATGCGCCTCGACCGCGTCGTCGGCGGTGTACAGGTTCCACTCGGGCGACACCCAGCGCTCGTCGGCGTCACGCAGCGTCTCGAGCAACTCAGCGAGCGCCCGGCGGGACTCGGTTTCGGGAAGCGGGTCCATGATCGGTACTGGCTCAGCCTTCTTCCACGACGCCGAAGTACTCCATGTAGTGGGCCGTTGCTGCGCGCAGGCCCTCAGCCGTAGCGCCCCAGTCCTCGGGCTCGTAGCGATGAACGCCGTACTTGCCCTTGGGCTTGTGCGCCAGGTAGTCGAGCACGGCGGCGGCATAACTGTCGCTGAAGGGCAGACCCATCTGCTCCAGTGCGTTGCCCAATGCCACCGTCGGGTCGCTGACGAGCTCGGTGTAGTGAACGTCCACGAGGCGATCGGCCGGAACAGCGCCAGATGTACGCAGGTCGGCCGAGTCGTTGAGAGCGGCGGCGAACGCCGCGTGCACGATCTCGGTGTTCCCCACCACGTCGACCTCGTCGGTGCGCGTCCACTGAATGATGGAGGTGATGCTCGCAACAGAGGACATGACGCGAGCAGGATCGCGGTGGGTCTGCACCACCCAGGCATCGTCGAAGGCGTCGAAGAGCTGCGGCATCGTGAACAGGTGGCCGGGCGTCTTGAGCGCCCACTGGGTGGGGCCCCGACCGTGCTGGAGCGCTTGGAGGATCTGGCGCTCGTACTCGTAGTTCACCGCAGGGTCGGCTATCCATCCCTCCATCGGACCGAACAGATTCCAGTGGAAGCCCGCAAAGCTGCCGGTGGTGAGGGTGATGCACTCGACGGGCAAGTCGGCTCGGAATTCATGCATCGCCAGCAGCTCCGGCTGGATGTCGGCCCAGAAGTCCTGCTCGCACTCCCCCATCAAGCGCGTATCGGCGAGGCCGGCTTCGGGCAGCGACACCGGGTGCAGCGCCTCGGCAGCGATCGGGGCACGCAGGTCTGGATGCAGGGCGAGCAGCTCGAACAGGATTGACGTGCCCGAGCGGGCGGGGCCGGCGATCATCACCGGTGCACGTACGGGTTCGGCGGTGATCTCAGGCGCAGCGTCGATCGCAGCCGTGAGGAGCAGCCGGGTGCGCAGCGAGCGCAGCAGCTCCTGCTTGGTCATCAGCCGGCCGAGGACATGAAACGGTGCGTTGTTGACTGCTGCGACCAAAGACTCAAAGCGAGGCTGCCATCCTGGGTCGTCCAGATCGCCGGCCGGCATGCCGCCGAGGGCATCGGAGGCCCGCTTGAGCAGGTCGCCGGCGTCGATCGGCACGAGGTCGTGCGGCTGGCCGCCGACCGAGTCGGCCATGTGGTTGATGCGCCGCACCCAGTCAGGCCGGGTGAACCGTTCGTCCATTGAGGCAATTGCATCGGTGTCATGAGGCATACGGCCGGTCAACGTACCAGCACGCCGCCGCTGCCAATCCGTTTCCCGACGGGCCCGCAGGCCAGCAAGTCAGCGGGAACTCGTTGGAACGGCCGCATGTCGTCGACAAGTGGGTCGCAATTGGCCACCGATACAGCGGGAAGCGGGCGAGCCGGTTGCGCGCTGGTGCTCGGTGCCGCCAGATTCGTCCGGTGCTGCGATATACCGGAACCCCAGTGAGCTTGCCTGCCGCCGTGGCGGATTCATGACGAACCGACTTGTTGCCGCGATGGCCTTTGCCGCCTTGGTGATCTCGGTGCTGTCGTTGTTCGTGGCGTTGAGCGCGACAGAGGTGGAACCGGCACGATCGACAGCGGATGTCGCCACTGCGGCCACCACGGCGGAAGCCCACGACGAGCCTGCAACGTCGCCGCCGCCGACCACAACCGCAGACACGCCTGCGGACGCTGCGACACCTTCGCCGACCGTCATCACCGCCACCACTGCTGCATCGGCGGAACCTGTCGCCGCGACGACACCTGACGACGCACTGCCGGGCACTCCTGCGACGTTCGGGCCCGCGGCCGGCACCCAACTCGGCGTCATCGGCGTCGCTCACGACGACTGGCTCAACGTGCGCGATGTTCCCAACGGCGAGGTCGTCGCAACGCTGACGCTGCAGCTGTCGCCGCAGTCGCCAGCCGAGAGCGCGCTGCTGGTCCGCGATGCCGAGGCCGAGGCGGCGTTCGCGAGGATCGGCGTTGCGGGAGTGACCGCGACCGGCCGCTCCCGTGACCTCGCCACGAGCACGTGGCACGAGATCCAAGCGGGCCCGATCATCGGCTGGGCCAGCTCGAACTATCTGGCGCCACTGGTGCCGGAGACCGCCCTCGACATCACCGCGCAGGTCACTGCCAACATCGACGGCGCCACGACCGCTGACACATTCACTGCACTGGCTGAACGGATTGTCGCGACGGTTGCCTCAGACGAGCCCGCGTCACGCGTCAGAACCGTTGCGCCCCCCGGCGCGTTCGAAGCCGTGGTCGACATCGCCGTTGATGTCGTGGGCCAACCCGACGATTCGATACGTGGCTACCGGCTGCTGATCTCGGCCGATGCAGCCGGCGATTGGACGGCTGCTGTGGCCGACGGCGACATCGCCACCGATGCCGGGCCGTACACGCTTCGCAGCGTCTTGGCCACGCCGCTGTGCTACAGCCACCGGGGTGTCAGCGCAGACGGCGCCTGCAACTAATCGTCGGCAGGCGGCGCCAACGAGTCGCCGATGAGGTGCTGCACCACTCCGGCGAGAGCCTCGTCGTGATCAGCACCGGCGTCCAGCGCAGCTTGATAGACGGCGAGCTGGCGGTTCGCTGAGGTGCCGTGCTCGCAGATGGTGCGGAGGTGGCAGATCTCATCCACGCAGTCGAGCGCCTCGGCATCGGGCATCACCAGCTCGATGAGCTCATCGACTAGGTGCTCGTAGGGCACCAGCGTGCCCTTGCCCAGATCGATCAACGAGCCGCGGATGCCGTACCGCTCGGCCCGCCACAGGTTCTCGCCGATGAGGAAGTTCGCATAGCCGCGCCATCGCTGGTTCTCGGTTCGCAGCCGCCACAGCATCCGCAGCAGGCAGACGTACGCAGCCGCGATGGCGATCGTGTCTTCCATGCGGGTCGGCAGGTCGGTGACCCGCATCTCCAGCGTCGGGTAGCGCTCCGAGGGCCGGATGTCCCACCACACCTTGGATGAGTCCTCGATGATCCCGGCGTTCACCAGCACATCGACATGGCGACGGAACTCCGCCCACGAGTCGAACTTCGGCGGCAGGCCCGTGCGCGGCAGCGTCTTGTACACCGCCGAGCGGTAGCTGGCCAGCCCGGTGTCGCGGCCCTGCCAGAAGGGCGACGAGGTCGACACGGCCAGCAGGTGCGGCAGGAAGTACGTCACCTGGTTCATCAGGTCGATCCGCAGCTCGGGGTCCTCGATGCCCACATGCACATGCAGGCCCGAGATGACGAGCTGGCGCTGGATTTCTTGGAGGTCTTCGGCCAGATCCCGGTAGCGCTCCTTGTCGGTGATCTGGAGTTCCTCCGGTCTGGCGAACGGATGGGTGGATGCGGCGATCGGCGCAAGCCCATGTTCCGCAGCGGCCTCAGTGACCGCGAGTCGCAATAGGCCGACGTCGGCTCGCAGATGCTTCATGTCACGGCAGATGCCCGTGCCGATCTCGATCTGCGCGCTGAAGAGCTCTGGGCTCACGAGCCCGTGGCGCAGCTCGGCCACCCGCTCGATCAGCCCGGGCGGCTGTGCCCGCACCAGGGCGCCACTGTCGCGGTCGACGAGGAGATATTCCTCCTCGATCCCGATCGTCCAGCTCGGTTCGTCGATCATCGCCCGCGAGTGTGCCAAACCCGTGCCTACTGCCGTCGAGCCGGATGGGCCTCGCAACAAGCGGGAGCGCGGGCCACGGTCTGCCGGATCAGTTGCGCGCCGTGACGATCCACGCAGCGGCAGGGAACAC
Organism: uncultured Acidimicrobiales bacterium; assembly: GCA_964484385.1. Classification (GTDB taxonomy): domain Bacteria; phylum Actinomycetota; class Acidimicrobiia; order Acidimicrobiales; family Poriferisodalaceae; genus Poriferisodalis. The sequence continues at coordinate 9,848 of CAZAFV010000003.1, read as the reverse complement.
CACACCCTCCGGTGTCTCGAACGGCGCTAGCGCTGCAATGACGGCGTCCTTCGCCTGAGCGTGCACTTCGGGCGGGTGCCCAGCCAGCGCCCGCCGGGCAATGCCGAGATCCATGGCGAACTGCGCAGTGTCGGCAAGCGTGCTGCCCACGCCGTACAGCACCTCGGTGTCGAACGGCTCCAAGCCAGCGTCGGACCACCCCGCTGTTGCGAGCATGCCGCGCACGAAGTCGGGATCGGCGAAGGCGAACGGATCCACCGCCGGTCCCCCGCTGTCGGGCATCTCCACGATCTCCAGCACTGCCTTGTTGACGGTGACCAGCCACGGGTTCTGGCGTGGCGTCTGCCAGCAGACGAATGCGAGCTGCCCGCCGGGCCGCGTAGCAGCCCGCAGATTCGCGAACGCTGCGGCTGAATCGGCGAAGAACATCACGCCGAAGCGCGAGAAGACGAGGTCGAAACCGCCGAAGCTTCCATTGCGGACTGATGCAGCGGCGCCGAGCGCGGCGATGTCCGCCGTCTGGGCGTCTGCGATCTCGAATGCGATCGGCGCGGCCTCGGGCCGCTCGACAGCATGCGCAGCGCCACGCCGGCGGGCCACGTCGATCAGCGTTTCGCTGATGTCGAGGCCCAGCACCGATCCGCCGACGCGCTCGCTCCACTGCAGTGTCGTCTGGCCGCACCCGCAGCCCACGTCCAGCACGTTGGCTTCGGCCGGCAGGCCCTCCACGGTCTCCATCGCCGCTAGGCCGATGTGGCCGAGCTGGGCGTCCAGCCGCTCCTGCTCCTGCACCCACACGTCTGCGTTGCGCCAGAACTCGCGCTGTTGGGCGTTGGGGTCGTCGTTCACACTCATCAAGGGCCTCTCCGTGAAGCTGCCTTCTTCTAGCAGCCCCGGTGCGCGGCTTCATTCCGACGCAGCACGTGACCCAGGGCCGACGCCCTCTCGTCGGAGCAGCGCTTCAGAACAACGTCGTGTCGGGTCCGGCGAAGGCCTTCGAGTAGGTCGCCAGCGCCGTTTCGGCATCGCTGTGTGCGGCGCTCGGCACCGGCTCGGCATCGGGCAGTGCCTCGGTGAACGACCAGCTCAGGCGGTGGATGGCGCACGGTCCATGGGTGGCCAGCGCGGCGCGGTGGACCGGTGCGGGATAGCCCTTGTTCGACTCGAACCCGTATGGCGGGAAGTCGCCGGCCAGCACCGTCATGATCCGGTCCCGCACAACCTTGGCCATGATCGAGGCCGCCGCGATCGACAAGCAGCGCCGATCGCCCTCCACAAGCGCCCGGCTCGGACGCCAGTCCACGAAGTTGAACTTGCCGTCGAGCAGCACCCGATCCGGCTCGGCCGGCAGCAGGTCCAGGGCCCGGCGCGTGGCCAGCCGCAGGGCATCGGTCATGCCCAACTCGTCGCACTCGGCGGCGGTGGCATGCCCCACCGACCAGGCACGGGCCCAGTCGTCAATGCGCTCGAAGAGCTGCTCGCGCACCTCGGGGCGCAGCTCCTTGGAGTCGCGGATGCCGTTCACGCGGCCGTACGGCGACACCACGACTGCGCCGACGGTCAACGGGCCGGCCCAAGCACCGCGGCCCACCTCGTCCACGCCGACCACCGTTGTCTCGCCCGCATCCCAGCAGCGCCGCTCGAACGTGAGGCTCGGCCGCGCCGTCATGGATGTGAACCTAGTTGCCGACCCCGTGCTGATCGGGAGACCGGTTACAGCGCGGGCGGGCGTGCGAGGAGCGCCTCGCCCTGCCAGCCCGTGGCCGTGAACGCCGGGTCCAGCCCTGGCGCTGTGACTGCGGGCGGGTCGCCGCCCGGATCGTGCGGCGCAACTTCCCACAGCAGCGCCGGCCGCTCGCCGTGCCAGCGCACCGCCCACGACACGGGCCCGATGCGCGTCGGCACGTGGTGCACCTCGACCGGCTGGCCCAGCCAGGTCGCCGGCCAGTGCGCCGCAAGCCGCAGGCGGGCCGGTTCGCGGCCTGCTCCCCCGCTGCCGGCCGCACCGTCGTCGGGAACGTCGACCAGCAGTCGCAGCAGCGTCCGCACGAACAGGCCGCCCACCATCAGGTCGTGCCCTGTCCCGTTGGTGCCCGTGCGCAACGTCGGGTGCATGTAGGTCGGCCAGTTCAGCGTCGGCGATGCCACCGAGACCAGTGCCTCGAGCCGGTCGAAGGCGCGTCCGGGCGCCGGTCGAGCCTCGGCGAGGGCCAGCAGCGCAGTGGCCACCATGTCGTGTCCGCACGACGCGGCAGTGTCGTCCACGAAGTCCGCAGGCGTGCCGTCGGCCGGCTCGGCCCCCACGAACGGCAACGGCGGCGCCCAAGGCACGGCGGCATGGATCCACAGCCCGGTGTCATGCGACAGCCACTCCCAGCGCTGGCCCGACTGCTCATCCTCCTCATTCGATGCCGACTCGCCGGGCACACGTTGGGCGAACCTCGCCGTGCTGCGAGTCCGGGCATTCGTGTCCGAAGACGCCTCCCACGGCAGACGTCCCAACCCATCGCGGTAGAAGGACGGCGACTCGCTGGTGTCGGCAGCGCCGTCGGCAGTATGCGGGCGAGCGCGGCGGCGTTCCCGGGAGCCGGCACGCGGGCGCGCTGTGCCGGCAATGTCAACACGCAGTGCTTCAGGCAGTGTCAATGCCGCGCGCTGCAGGGCAGTCGCTGCACGCTCAGCACCGAGCCGCAGCAACAGTCGGCTGCCGGCTCGCAGTCCCTCCCGGATCGTCCATGGTTCCTCCTGCCAGCGTGCTTCGCGCGTCAGCAGCCAACGTGCCGCTGCTGTCACGAACTCTGAGACGCCCTCGGCAAACTCCGGGTCCGGATGCAGCGACAGCAGGTGCTCGGCGAGCACGAGCGACGTGCCCGTCACCGAGATGCCCATGCTGGCGGTCACGCCGGAGAAGTGCTGCGCCTGGGCCTGGCGCAACAGGAGATCGCGGACCTGCTCGGGCCCGCCCGACTCGATGAGCGCCAGCAGCTGCACGAGGTCGTCGCCGGCGAACTGCGCATCGGTCTGCGCCGCCGGGGCCAGCATCGGGCCGACAATGCCAGGACCGTCATCAAATGGCGCCGTCGAGAGCATCTGCGCAGCCCGCGCCGCCAGTGCAGCGTCAGCCAGCCGGCCGGCGGGCAGCTCGAGCCGGCAACCTGCATCGACACGCCGGCGCCAACCGTTGGCCACCCGTTCCACGCCGGGCACCGCATCGAGCACGGCGGCGCCGAGCGCAGGGCTGCCGGCAGCGTCCCATTCGAATCCCGAGCCGCGGCCCACAATGGCGGCGCGCAACGTCGCTCCAGCAACCAGCGGGAACACCGCCGCTGCGTTGGCGAGGTGCTGTGGGCAGGTCACCACGGCCCGATCCCGTCCATGCTGCGGCATCGATGGCGAGTCAGTTGAAGGAATGGCACCCCCGATGCTCACCGGTACAGAACTGTCCTGCCCCGCCGTGCCCTGGTTGCCAGCTTCCACAAGCACAGCAGCGCCATCAACCCCATGACTGCCGACCGCGACATCACCCGGTACGCGATCGAAGATCACCGCTGCGCGGCCCACGGCATGACCGAGGCCGTCGTCGAGCGTCATCACCCGACCGTCCACGGAGATGTCGTCAATGCACCAGGCGTTCGACCACTCCCAGATCTCGCCGTTCGAGCTCTCGAACGCGCCCAGATGGAACGGCCGGGGAGCAAGCGCAACGGCCACGGGCGCCAACGTGCGATTGGCGATCTCCACCACGAACACCTCGGGAACGGCGCTCACGGGGCCATCTGCGGCCTGCTTGTCCCGTCGGCGCTTCACGTGGCCCTCGGCATCTTCGAGCTGAACCGAGGCGCCCCGAGCCGCAGTTGCCCGGTGCACCACATCGCCGCCGCCGACGCGTACCACGGTCTCGACCACCGGCATCGCGTCCACCAAGCGCTGGCGCACCGACACCGCCCGCGACGGGAAGACCCATTCGTCACCGGCACGCACCCACCAGTCGAGCGACCAGTTCCCCAGCACCACCAGTCCCCGCGGATCAACTTCAGCCCGGTCGAGCGTTTCGGGAAGCCCGATCGTTGTCCACGAGCGGCCCAGCGTGTTGGCAAGCACCGTGTCCGAAACGTGAATGCCGCCGAGCCAGTAGCTGACCTCGCTGGGTTCCGGCGCATACGCCGCCGATCCCGGGTCGAGCTGGCGCTCAGTCCACCACGGTCGCACCCAACCCCCAGGCGGCTCAGTCAGCACCGTCTTGTCCTAGCAAATCGGAGCCCACCGACCGAGCCGCATCCGTCTTCGGCCGATGCGCCCACGAACCCTCCCAACGAGTGCGCTCGGGCTTCTGAGCGCCCATACACTCGCCGCGGGTGACTGATCGCGGTAACCCCGAAGCAGTGGTGCTGATCCCCGTGAAGGACTTCGAGCTGGCCAAGGGCCGACTCGCCCCGCAGCTTCCGGCTGGTGAGCGGGCCGAGTTGGCTCGTTCCATGGCAGCGCGGGTGGTGCAGGCCGCCGGTCGCATGCAGGCGCTCGTTGTCTGCGACAACGACGAGGTGGCCGAATGGGCACATTCGGTGGGGGCCCATCCGCTGCGAATCGAGATTCGGGGACTGAATGGCGCCCTCACTGCTGCTGTCGAGCGCCTGTCGGCCGAGACGCCAGAGGAATCACCGCCGTGGCGAGACTCGACGGACAGCGACGCCGCTTCCGATGGCCGCTGGCCGCAGCACGTCGTGATCGCCCACGGTGATCTGCCCCGCGCCGAGACGCTCGAAGGACTGGCCGAGCCGGGCACCGTGACGATCGTGCCCGACCGGCATCTCGACGGCACCAATGTGATGGCACTGCCGCTGGGCACCGGGTTCGAGTTTCACTACGGGCCTGGTTCATTCAAGGCCCACTGTGACGAAGCGCAGCGCTGCGGGCTCGATCTGCAGGTGCGGCGGGTCGCAGCGCTCGAATTCGACATCGACACACCCGACGATCTCGCGGCGCATCTCGCCGACGCCGACAGCCAGCGATGACCGCTGACGCCGGATTCTCGATTGACCTGGCGGTGCCGACGTCGGCGCTGGTCATTGCCGCACACCCTGATGATGCCGAGTTCGACTGCGGGGCAACGCTGGCCAAGTGGGCGGCCGCCGGCGCGGTGGTCCACCACTTCGTCTGCACCGACGGCTCGAAGGGCACCTGGGACGCCGATTGCGACCAGGCGGCGCTGGTTCGAACCCGCGCGGACGAGCAGCGGGCCGCCGCTGCCACGCTCGGCGGCACCGGCGAGGTGCGCTTCGGCGGCCACGTCGATGGCGAGCTCGACAGCGACCTCGCGACCCGAGCGCAGGTTGCGCAGGTCATCCGCGAACTGCGCCCAGCCGTCGTGCTGGGCCATGATCCATGGAAGCGCTACCGGCTCCATCCCGATCATCGCCACGCGGGACTGCTGGCCGTCGAGGGCGTGGTGGCTGCACGCGACCCGTTCTTCTTCCCTGAGCAAGGCTTGCCCCCGCACCGCCCCGACGAGCTGCTGCTGTTCGAGGCCGACGAACCCGACCATGCGGAGAACGTGGAGGGCTGGACTGCCGCCAAGACCGAGGCGCTGCTGTGCCACCACACCCAGTTCGTGACCACCCACGACATCACCGACCCTGACGATCCCGCCCAGGTGCAGCGCTTCGCCGACTGGGTGGATGCGGTCGCTGCGGCCAGCGGCCAGCAGGCCGGGCTCGCCTACGCGGAGCTGTTCAAGCGCATCGACGACGTCTGAGCTTCGCTAGGGCGCGGTGTCAATCTCGCCGTCGTCCCAGAAGCCGGCGCGCGGGGCTGCAGCACCGTCGGCATAGCTCGCGAGCCTGTCAATAGCCGCCCCGTCGAACAGCTCGATGACGTCGAAGACTGCAGTTGGTCCGAGCGTGCGCAGCGCACGGTCGCCCTCGGCACCCACTCGGGGCAGATGCGGGGTCAGCAGCAGCACGCGTGCGCCGGGCTGTGCCGAGGCCAGCACCGACGCTCGCCCCAGCGCCTTCCACAGGGTCTCGGCGCGCAGCAGTCCGGGCCGCACGGTGGTGAACGCCCCGGCCACATCGATCCACCACTCACGGCTCGTCCGGTCGGCCACCAGGAAGCTGAACTTCACACCAGCGCCGCGCACCGTGGCGGGGCTGCGCACGATCTCGAAGCCCGAGCGTTCCAGCAGCTCACTGGCGATGTCGTGGGACTTGCGACCGGATTCCACCGCTTGGCCGACAAAGGCATCGGCCGTCATCGCATCAGCAATTGCCTTCGGCGCGGCGGTGCTCAACTCGAACAGCGGCGGCTGCGCGGTGGGGCGTGGACCTTCCGGCGGAGCTGAGTCCGCAGCAGCCACGCGTGCGCGTGCCAAGTCCACGTAATCGGGGTTCAGGTCGTAGCCAACCGGCCGCCGGCCGCACAGCACGCTCGCGACCAGCGTCGTGCCCGAGCCCATGAACGGGTCCAGCACCAGGTCGTCCTCGTAGGTGTACAGGTCGATCAGGCGCCGGGGCAGCTCCAAGGGGAACGGCGCGGGGTGCCGCACCCGCTGCGCACTCTCGGGCCCCATGTCCCACACGTCGATCGTGGCTTCCATGAACTCGTCGGTGGACAGGCTGCTGCGATGCGGCAGGCCCTCGTCCTCGCGCTGCGCGGCCGAGCGAGCCCGGTCGAATCTGCCCTTGCTGGCGATCACGATGCGCTCGGTGGTGTCACGCAGCGTCGGATTGGACGGGCTGCGGAACGACCCCCATGCGCACGACCCGCTCGATCCCTTGCTCTTCTGCCACACGATCTCGCCGCGCAGCAGCAGGCCGAGTTCCTCGAAGATGCGGGCCACGTCGCCCGACAGGCTGCGGTAGGGCTTGCGGCCTAGATTCGCCACGTTGACGGCGATGCGACCGCCCGGCTCGAGCACCCGCACGCACTCCGCGAAGACATCCCGCAGCATGTCGAGATAGTCGAAATAGCTGGTGGGAATGCGGCTGTCGGTGCCGGCGGCGATGGCATCTTCGTACGACTTGCCCACGAAGTACGGCGGTGAGGTGACCACCAGCGCCACGCACGCATCGGGCAGCTCGGCCATCTGCCGCGCGTCACCGCAGAAGCAGCCGTCGCCGAGGCGTTCGGCCAGCTTGGGATCGATGTCAGGCCCCCGAGCCACCGCGTCGTCATCGGACAGGACCGGCGGGGTGAAACGGGCGTAGAACGCCGAGGCATCGTGGCCTTCGCGCCGGGAGGCGCCGAATCGCGACGTCGCCGTCCGGCGAACAGATGGCGCAACGGTGCGCGTTCCGCCCAATGGCTCCCGGGGAGTCATTTGTTCCAAGGTACCGAACAAGCGCGCGCCCGCCAAGAGCGGGCCCTGCTCAGGCGTCGTGGAGCACCATGCGCACCCGCTTGTTGCCCTTGCCCTTCGACTCGGTCTTGGTGATCTCGAAGCGGCCCACGGCACCGGTTGACACCACATGGGTGCCGCCGTCGGCCTGGCGGTCGAGCCCCACGATGTCGACCACCCGGATGTCGGTCACCCACTCGGGGATCAGGTTGACCTTGGTGCGGATCAGCTCGGGGTCGGCCAGCGCCACCGCGCGTTCCAGGAAGCTCACCTCGATGGGCCGATCCGCGGTGATCTCGGCGTTCACCAGCTCAGTGACCCGGGCCGCGAAGCCCTCGGGCAACGGGCTGAACTCGAAGTCCATGCGGGCGGCCAGCGGCTCCATGTTGCCGCCGGTCACCAGCACGCCCCACTCGTTCCAGATGACCCCGCACAGGATGTGCAGCGCGGTGTGGGTACGCATGAGCTGCAGCCGGCGCTCCCAGTCGACGGTGCCGGAGACTGCCGTTCCTGCCGTCGGCGGCTCGGAATCCACCCAGTGCCAGATGAGGTCGCCCTCCTTGCGCACGTTGTGCACCTGCCAGGTGTTCCCACCCTGGTCGGCGAGCGTGCCGGTGTCATGCGGCTGCCCACCACCGGTGGCATAGAAGACCGTCCGGTCGAGGGCGACCGCGTCTTCGCGCACAGCGACCACCGTCGCCTCGACGGTCTGCTGGTACGCGTCGCGCAGGTAGATCTGATCGGTCGAGTGTTCGGCGTTCTCTTCGTCGCTCATCGCCGCAGACGATACGTCGCCGAACTCCCGCATCGGTCGGTCGGCTCGGCGGGGATGGCGGCCGTTACGGTGACGCTGTGCGCATTGTGACCTGGAACCTGTGGTGGCGCTTCGGCGACAACTGGGCGGCCCGCCACGAGGCCATCGCCGCCACGCTTGCCGCACTCGACGCCGACATCGTGTGCTGCCAGGAGATCTGGGCCGAGCGTGACGGCCCGAACCAGGCCGATCTGCTCGGCGAGGCGCTGGGCATGAATGTCGCGCACCACCCGCGCTTCGGCCGGCGGGGACTGTCATTCAGCAATGCGATCCTGAGCCGCACAGCCATCACCGAATCCAGCTCGCACTCGCTGGCTGTCGGCGATCCCTCATCGCCCGAAGGTCTGCAGTCGGGGCACCGGACCGCAGTCATGGCCCGGATCGCACGCGGAGACGGCGAGATGACGGTCATCTGCACCCACCTCGAGCACCGGTTCCATCTCAGCGAGATCCGCCAGGCACAGGTGGCCACGCTGTGCGAGCTGGCAGCACCCCACCACGATCCCGGGGGCTTCCCGATCGTGATGGCCGGCGACTTCAACGCTGTCCCGAGCTCCGAGGAGATCCGCCTGCTGACCGGCGAGCGTCCCCCACCGGTGCCCGAGTTGGTCTGGAGCGACGCCTGGGCCCAGGCCGGCGACGGCCCCGGCTTCACGTGGAGCGGCCAGAACCCTTACCTGCACCAAGCCATGTGGCCGAACCGGCGCATCGACTACGTGTTCGTGTCGACGCCGCGCCCGGTCCCCCAGGGCAACATCACGGGTGTCCGACTGCTCGGCACCGAAGCCGTCGACGGAGTGGTGCCATCCGACCACTACGGACTGGTCGTGGATTTGATCGACTGAGCCGCGGGCGTCAGGTTCCGTAGAGCTCCAGGATCGACGCAGCGGCGGCGCTGCCTGCTTCGGCCAGCTCGGGCGGCAGCTCCGCCGCGTTCACGACCTGCGTTTCTGCGCCGAGGCGCAGCAGCATCTGGCTGAGCACGAACGGGCTGCGGATCGCGTACGTCACGATGCACCGATCGCCGTTGTCGCGTACCGCCCGTGACGGGTACGCCTCCACTTGCCACAAGTCGCTGCGGGGAATCGACAGCACCACATCGGTCGTCTCGTCCGACTCGGCTGGCGCAACGGCGCCGAGCTCGGCTGAGCTGCCTGGCGCCTCGCGGGGCTCGGCCGGGCCGCCTGACGCCTCGCGAAGCTCGGCCGGGCCGCCTGACGCCTCGCGAAGCTCGGCCGAACGGCCATGCACTTCGCCGGTGTCGCTGCACTCCTCGATGCGGTCGACACGGAACGAGCGCAGGTCTTGGGGGTGTAGTAGTGGATGCTGACGGTGGTCCGAACGCGCACGGCTTCCCGCAGCGTCGGCAAGCTGCGTGGCAGCGGCAGCTCCACCGACACCCGTACTCGCTCGCCGTACGCTGCGCGCAGCTTGTCGAGCGCTGTCGCCAACGCACCCGACCGGTCGGCGCCGCGCAGGGCCAGCGCCGATTGCCCCGCTACCAGGATCCCGAACGCCTGCGGCACCGACAGGTTGAGCGGCCGATCCAGCATCGCTCCCGGCTCGACATGCACCCACGCCTCGTCGGCGTCGCCATCGTCGCCGAACACGACGATGCCCAGATTCTCATAGACACCCGCGCCGGCGACCTCGTAGCACATGGCCGCGAGCAGCAGGTCGTACACGGCGGCCGGACGCATT
>CAZAFV010000002.1:85949-102479 GCA_964484385.1 uncultured Acidimicrobiales bacterium | reverse complement strand
CGCTACTGGCTGGAATCGTTTCGCCTGCCTGCGCTGAGCGAGCTCACCCTGGACCGGGGCATCGACGTGCCGGCCTATCGCCATGTGGAGGAGGCCCTCGAACGCGGCAACGGCGTCATCTTGGCGCTCCCGCACCTGGGCGGTTGGGAGTGGGCCGGGTTCTGGATGGCGACGGTCAATCGACTGCCGATCACCGTGGTGGTGGAGCCACTCGATCCGCCGGAGCTGTTCGAGTGGTTCGCCGAATTCCGTGAACGACTGGGCATGCGAGTCGTGCCGCTGGGGCCGAACGCCGGGCGCGAGGTGCTCGGCGCACTGCGTCGGAACGAGATCGTCTGCCTGCTGTGCGACCGTGACCTCACCAGCGACGGCATCGAGGTGACCTTCGGAGACGAGCGAACCACGTTGCCGGCAGGTCCGGCGATGCTGGCGTTGCGGTCCGGCGCGGCTCTGCTGCCGACCGCCGTGTATTTCCGCCCCAGGGGCAGACACCTGGGCACGGTCCGGCCGCCCATCGATGTCACGCGGCACGGCCGCCTGCGCGACGACGTGACTGCCGTCACCCAGAGGCTCGCCGACGACCTGGTCACGCTGATCGCTGCAGAACCGCACCAGTGGCATCTCTTCGGCCCGAACTGGCCATCGGATCGAGCCGCCGACGCCAGCGACGCGGCCGAGGCGCCATAGCAGCGAGCCGCGATGGGGCTTGTTGCGCCGTCTGCGCCGCGCCTAGCGTCGCGTCCGACAGTGAGTATTCCCGCGTAGATCGCCGGCGAGGTTCGCCCGATCTGATGCGCCCATCTGATGCAACCGCCCCTTCGACAGTGAGGAACGGCTGAGTGAGAATCGGGATCATCTCGCCGTACAGCCTGACCAGCGCCGGCGGTGTACAGGTACAGGTGCTGGGCCTGGCCCGTGCGCTGGCCGCGAACGGCCATGAGACCAGGGTGCTGGCGCCCTGCGACGGCGCACCGCCCCAGACCGGCGTCACACCGTTGGGCGCCAGCATTCCCACGTTCGCGAACGGTTCGGTCGCCCCGATCGCACCCGACTTCGCCTGCACGCTGCGCACCGTTCGGGCACTGCGCGACGAGGAGTTCGACGTCGTGCACCTGCACGAGCCGCTGTGTCCGGGGCCTACGCAGACGGCGCTCTTCCTGAACTCGACGCCCATCGTGGGAACCTGGCACGCGGCAGGCGGCAGCATGGCGTATCTGGTGCCGGGCACGCGATGGCTGGCGTCTCGGATCGACGTTCGGGCCGCAGTCTCGGCTGATGCCGCCGAGATGGCCCGCAACGGCGTCGGCGGCAGCTACGAACTCGTCTTCAACGGCGTCGAGCTCGACCACTTCGACGATGCGGTTCCCAAGCGCAACGAAGCGCCCACCATCGCCTACATCGGCCGCCACGAGCCGCGCAAGGGCCTCACCGTGCTGCTCGACGCCATGTCGCGTCTGCCTGAGGGCGTCAGGCTGTGGGTGATGTCGCGCGGCCCGCAGACCGAGGAGCTGCAGCGCCGGCACCAGCGCGACACCCGCATCGAGTGGCTGGGACGGGTGAGCGAGGCCGAGAAGCTGGCGCGCATCAAAGGCGCCGACGTGCTGTGCGTGCCGTCGCTGCATGGCGAGAGCTTCGGCGTGGTGCTGCTGGAAGCGATGGCGGCGCGCACCCCGGTCGTGGCGAGCGATCTGCCGGGTTATCGCAATGTGGTCAGCGTCGGCGACGAGGCGGTGCTCGTTCCCCCCGGCGACCCGAAGGCGCTGGCGAAGGCACTCATCGGTGTGCTCAGGCGTCCCGACCGGGCGGCCGACCTGGTCGCAGCGGGCCGCCAGCGGGCCGAGCAGTTCTCGATGGCCCGCCTGGCGGACATCTACGCAGACATGTACGAGCGCGCCATCGTCCAACGCGCTGCCACCAGGGGCTGAACCGCCGGCCGACACGGCGGCCCGGCGAGCCCGATCGTGGCCTGCGACTGGGTGCGGCGGCAGAGGGCGTCGATTCGCCGCGACCGCTGTAGGGCTGCAAGGTGGGGCGGGCGAGCGGGGCCGGTTGAATGCTGCGGGTGGACCCGCTGTTCGCCATCTATCGCAGTCGAGCCGACAAGCTGCTGGCGGAGTTCTGGGCCGTGCACCTGGTTGCGGCGACCATCGTCGGCGTGCCGGTGGCGTTGTTCACCGGGCTCGGCTGGTGGGCGCTGCCGATTGCGCTCGCTGCGACGTGCGTGCTCGCAGTCGGCGAACTGGCTGTGGGGGAGCGGCGCCTGCAACGAGCGCTCCTCGGAGCCGGCTCGGGGCCGAGCGATGCTGACAGCCATCCTCGCCTGGAAAACGTTGTCGACGGCGTCTGCCTGCTCGTGGGCGTTCCGGTGCCGGCGCTCGCCGTCGCGCCGACCACAGCCGCCAACGCCACGGCATTTGGCCGGCGACCGGATCGCTCGACCCTCGTCGTCACGCAGGGACTGCTCGACGCGCTCAATCGCATCGAGCTGGAGGCCGTCGTGGCGCGGCTGCTGACGCAGATTCGTGACGGGCGGGCTGCCTACCTGACCACCGCCGTCACCACGGTGGGGTTTCCGGCGCTGGTGTGGCCGGCCCTGTGGCCGCTGGTGCAGGCTCGCACTGAGCGCGAAGCCAGCACCGGCAGCGACTTCGACGACGACGCCGAAGCCGTGCGGCTGACCCGTTACCCGCCCGGTCTCGCCGATGCGCTCCAGACGATGTCGGCGGCCGGTGTGCGCACCGATGCACCTCGGGTGACCTGGCCGCTGTGGTTGGCCGATCCGAGGGCCGACGCAGCCGATGCTCCCGACAGCCTGCCCGACTACCGGGCAGATCTCGAGACACGGGTTGCGGTGCTGCGCGAATTCTGAGCTCGGCGGGATAATCCCCGGGGCAGCACTGGGGCCGTTCCCTACACTGAGCGCATGAATTCAGGTGACGGAGCGTCTCATCTGGTCGGAACGGTACGAGTCAAGCGCGGGCTCGCCGACATGCTCCGGGGCGGCGTCATCATGGATGTCGTCACGCCCGAGCAGGCCAAGATCGCGGAAGACGCCGGAGCGGTCGCCGTCATGGCGCTCGAACGCGTGCCGGCCGACATCCGCCGTGACGGCGGTGTGGCCCGCATGAGCGACCCGGCGATGATCGAGGGCATCCAGGCGGCCGTGACGATCCCGGTCATGGCCAAGGCCCGGATCGGCCACTTCGGCGAGGCGCAGGTGCTCGAATCCCTCGATGTCGACTACATCGACGAGTCCGAGGTGCTGACACCCGCAGACGAGGCGCATCACATCGACAAGTGGGCGTTCACCGTCCCGTTCGTTTGCGGCGCCACCAACCTGGGCGAGGCGCTGCGGCGCATTTCCGAGGGTGCCTGCATGATTCGCTCCAAGGGCGAGGCCGGCACCGGCAACATCGTCGAGGCCGTGCGTCACCTGAGAGCCATCACAGGCGACATCCGCAAGATCACCCAGGCCGATGCCGCCGAGCTGTTCGACTGGGCGAAGCAGCTGCAGTCGCCGCTCGGCCTGGTGCAGGAGATTGCCGAGACCGGCCGCCTGCCGGTGCCCCTGTTCTGCGCCGGCGGCATTGCCACACCGGCCGATGCGTCGCTGGTGATGCAGCTCGGCGCTGAGGCAGTGTTCGTCGGCTCGGGCATCTTCAAGAGCGAAGACCCGGCGCCGAGGGCCGAGGCCATCGTCGAGGCCACCACGCACTACCGCAATCCGTCGGTGGTGGCCAAGGTGAGCCGAGGTCTCGGCAGCGCCATGCCGGGCCTCGAGATGGAAGGTCTCGAGACCAAGCTCGCCGAACGCGGCTGGTAAGCGCTGGATCGCAGCGCCACGGTGACCACAAGCGACAGCCAGCCGCTGATCGGCGTTGTCGCGCTGCAGGGAGCTGCCGCCGAGCACGTTGCCGCCTTCCGGCGCGCCGGGGCCAGAGCTGTCGAAGTCCGCGTGCCCGCAGATCTCGACGGCGTCGATGCTGTGGCGCTCCCGGGCGGCGAGTCGACCACCATGTCGCACCTGCTCCGCACGAGCGGGCTGTTCGATGCGCTGTCTGAACGCCTGGCCGGCGGCATGCCGGCGTTCGGCACCTGCGCGGGAATGATCCTGCTTGCCGTCGATGTGCTCGACGGCCGCCCGGATCAACGCTGCTTCGGCGCCATCGATATCTCGGTGCGTCGCAATGCATTCGGCCGCCAAGTCGCCAGCTTCGAGGCGGAGCTCGCCGCCGACGGCCTCGATGAGCCCTTCAAGGCGGTGTTCATTCGAGCACCGTGGGTGGAGCGCGCAGGCGACAGCGTCGAGGTGCTCGCTGAGATCACGCCCGCCTCGAACTCGTCGACCGACGGCGTCCCGTCGTCGGTGCCGGTGCTGTGCCGGTCAGGACCGATCCTGGTGTCGAGCTTCCACCCGGAGCTGACGGCGGATGATCGCATTCACCAGCTCTTCCTGGACATGATCTGCGCATCCGTGGCCTGCTGAGCGGCCGCGCCCGGCAGACTGTCGCGGCTGCACTGCCTGATGGCACGTCTCGTTCGGGGGGGGGTCTGTGTCCGGTCATTCCAAGTGGGCCACGATCAAGCACCGCAAGGGCGCTGCCGACAAGGCGCGCGGGAAGCTGTTCGCCAAGCTGATCCGCCAGGTCGAGGTGGCCGCACGCGAGGGCGGCGGCGATCTGGATGCCAACGCGACGCTGCGGACCATGTACCAGAAGGCACGCGACAACTCGGTGCCGCTGGACACGATCGAGCGCGCCATCAAGCGAGGCACCGGCGAGCTCGAGGGCGTGTCGTACGAGCAGGTCACCTATGAGGGCTACGCGCCGGGGGGCGTGGCGATGTACGTGGACGTGCTGACGGACAACCGCAATCGCACCGGGTCGGAGATCCGCAGCGTGTTCACCCGCGCCGGCGGGTCGCTGGCCGAGCCGGGCGCGGTGGCGTGGCAGTTCGAGCGCAAGGGCGTGGTGGTGGTGCCCGCGGTCGAGCCGCAGCCCGATGGGTCTGCGGCGGAAGGCACGGTGCCCGACGAAGACGAGTTGATTCTGGTGGCGCTCGATGCCGGCGCAGAGGATGTCGAGCAGGAGGGCGATACCTGGCGAGTCACCGCCGCTGCCGCCGACACGATGGCGGTGCGCGAGGCGATCGAGGCAGCGGGCATCGCGGTGACCTCGGCCGACCTGACGTACGCGCCGCAGAACCTCATCGAATTGACCAGCGTGTCGGAGGCCAAGCAGGTCATGGCGGTGCTCGACGCGCTCGACGATCATGACGATGTGCAGGGCGTGTACGCCAATTTCGACATCAGCGATTCGCTGCTGGAGGCGATCGCCGGCTAGGGCCGAGCGGTGTCACGCATACCCGGCTCGGACGGTGCCAAAGGCTACGGTTCGTACTGATGTTCGTATTGGGGATCGACCCGGGATTGTCGCGCTGCGGGTACGGCGTGGTGGAGCAGATTCCCGCTGCTGGAACGCAGCGTGCCCGCACCGAAGCAGTCGCCCTGGGCGTCATCCGCACCGATCCAGCAGAGCCGCACGCAGCGCGCCTGGCCACGCAGATGGGTGAGTTGCAGGCCCTCATCTCCGAATTCCAGCCCTCGGTGGTGGCCGTGGAGCGAGTCTTCTTCCAGGCAAATGCGCGCACTGCGATTGGAGTCGCGCAAGTGGCCGGGCTCGCCATGGCGGTGGCAGCCGCCGCAGGGCTGGAGGTGGTCGAATACACGCCGACCCAGGTCAAGCAGGCCGTTGCCGGCTGGGGCGGGGCCGACAAGGACCAGATGAAGCGCATGGTTGCCGAGCTGCTCGCGCTGCCGGGGCCGCCTGAGCCAGCCGATGCCGCCGATGCGGCTGCGGTCGCGCTGTGCCACCTGTCCCAGGCTTCCTGGCACGGGGCGGCAACCCATGCCCGGGCGCGTGTGCTGCTGCCCGCTTCGGGCGCAGCGGCACCCACGTCGTGATCGGCTCAGTGCGCGGGCGCCTGCTCGACAAAGATCCCGGCGGCGAGCTGCTGATCGAGGCCGGCGGGGTGGGGTACCGCGTCGTCGTGGCGCCGTCCACGCTGGCCGGCGCCGGACCGGTGGGCGACGAGTGCTTCGTGTATGTACACCACCACGTACGCGAGGACGCTTCGGACCTGTACGGATTCGCCGAGCTCGACGAGCGGCGCTGCTTCGAGGCCCTGCTCAGCGCGCACGGCGTGGGCCCCGCCTTGGCGCTTGCTGTGCTCTCGCACCTGCCGCCCGACGAGCTGCGGCGCGCAGTGGCCGCCGACGACGCGGCGGCGCTGGAGCTCGTGCCCGGCATCGGCGCCAAGACGTCCAAGCGGATGGTGCTGGACCTGAAGTCGCGGCTCGGCGCGCCCGAGATTGCCGGCGCTGCCGCTGTGGCGGCGGCCGGCGACGCCGCTGGATCTGCGGTTGCGGAAGTGCGGGCCGCACTGAGTCAGATGGGATTCGCTCCGGTTGAGATACGTGAGGCAATGGCCGCCGTGACGATCGAGGCAGCACGCGATGCCGAAGCCGACACCGGCGCCCTGCTGCGCGTGGCGCTGCAGGAGCTGGGTCCGCGATGAGTGCTGGGGGAGCCCGCAGCGAGGGCTACCGGCGTGACGATTCGGGGGTGTCAGAACCGGGTCGGAGCGAGGTCACCGACCCAGCCCGCTCGGCGGCCGACGACGGCGATGCCGAGGCCTCGCTGCGACCGCGGTCGCTGGAGGAATTCGTCGGCCAGCCCGAGGTGCGAGAACACGTGGCCATCACGTTGCGGGCTGCGCTGGCCCGGGGCCAAACGCCCGACCATCTGCTGTTCGCCGGCCCGCCGGGCCTGGGCAAGACCACGCTGGCCGGCATCATCGCCGCCGAGTTGAACGCGGCTCTGCATCTGACGTCGGGCCCGGCGGTGGAGCGAGCCGGAGATCTCGCGGCAATCCTCACCAATCTGGCTGACGGCGATGTGCTGTTCATCGACGAGATCCACCGCCTGCCCAAGGTGGTCGAGGAAGTGCTGTACCCGGCCATGGAGGACTTCGCGATCGACATCGTGCTGGGCAAGGGACCGGCCGCGCGCTCGATCAGATTCGAGCTGCCCCGGTTCACCCTGGTCGGCGCCACGACTCGCACCGGGCTGATCTCGGGACCGCTGCGAGACCGCTTCGGCCTGGTTGAGCGCCTCGACTACTACTCGACGGAAGATCTCACGGCGATTGTGGTCCGTGCGGCCGGGATTCTGGGCGTGGACGTTGACGCTGAGGGGGCTGCGGAGATTGCTTCACGCAGCCGGGGCACGCCGCGGATCGCCAACCGGTTGCTTCGCCGGGTGCGCGACTTCGCCGAGGTGCGCGCCAGCGGCGCCGTCGACGTGGCAGTGGCGCAGGAGGGGCTCGCCGCATTCGGCGTCGACGAACTCGGCCTCGACAAGGTCGACCGGGCGATTCTCGACGCTCTCGCTGTCACTCACGCCGGGCGTCCGTTGGGGCTGTCGACACTGGCGATCACCGTCGGCGAGCAGACCGAGACGGTGGAGGACGTGTACGAGCCCTTCCTGATCCAGCGCGGGCTGCTGCAGCGCACGCCGCGGGGCCGCATCGCCACCGCCGCGGCGTATGCACATCTCGGCGTCGACACCCCACCGTTCGCCGACCTCGCCGGGGCTTCCGTGGGCGGCGACGACATCACGCTGTTCGATGCGTCAGGGCGGGCGGCCGACGATGCCGCCGTCTCCCCTGAGCGGATGCAGCATCCCGCAGCAGAACCATCGGCCGCGCCAGCCGGCGAGCTGCCCGCCGACGCACCCGTGGAAATCGACGACTCAGCGTGGTGAGCCTGCACGGCGCTGGGCGATCCGCGACGATTGGCGTCCGCTGGAGCAGCCCGGACTGCTGATTTGCGAGCCGACGTAGCCTCCCCGCTGATGAGCGCTTCGCGGCTGCGGATGGACGAGTTCGACTATGAGCTGCCGCCGTCGTCGATAGCGCACGTTCCTGCCGAGCCACGCGACTCGGCCCGGCTGCTGGTTGACCCGGGGCCGTGCCGAGCACCTGAGCACCGGCACGTCACCGATCTCCCGTCCCTGCTCGGCCCCGGGGATCTGCTGGTGGTCAACGAGACCCGGGTGATGCCTGCCCGCCTGCCGCTGCGCAAGCGCACTGGCGGCGCGGCCGAAGTGCTGCTGCTCGAACCGCTCGGACGCCGGCCGTCGGGCAGCGACACAGCCCGCCCGAGGGCCGCCGCCCGAGCGACTGCTCCAGAGGGTTCCCGCAGGGCGACACTGCCGCCGCACAGCGAGGCGGACTGGGCGGCGCTGGTGCGACCTTCCCGCCGGATTGCGGACGGGACGGTGCTGGTCTCCGAGCGGGACCCGAGCGTGCGAGTGGTGGTGGGCGAGCGTCTGGACCGCCAGCGCCGAGCTGTGAGTGTGCTCGTCGGCGAGACGCCGCTTGACGATGTGTCGCAGGCCCGCCTGCTCGAACGGGCGGGGGAGGCGCCGCTGCCGCCCTACATCGACCCAGATACTGCGCGAGGCGCCATTGCTCAGCGACTAGGTGTCGATGTCGCCGACAGCGATGCAGCCCGAGCGGCGCTGGCGGATCGCTACCAGACCGTCTACGCCCGCTCGGATGGCTCAGCGGCGGCGCCCACGGCAGGGCTTCACCTGACCGAACGCGTGCTGGGCGCGCTGCGCTCGAACGGCGTGGGCATCGCGACCGTAGATCTCACCGTCGGCCTGGCCACGTTCGCACCGGTGACTGCCGAGCACGCCGATGAGCACGAGATGCACACCGAGCACTACCGGGTGTCAGCGCAGACGCTCGCCGCCTGCGCCGCGGCTGAGCGCGTCGTTGCGGTGGGCACTACCACCGTGCGCGCACTGGAGGCTGCGGCCCGCCGGCAGCGCGACCTGCGCGTGGCCAGCGCTGCGTGCACGCCCGCAGCGGCCTGCGCGCCGTCCGGCGGACGCGGCGACCGGGGCGGCTTGGCGCCGACAGTCCACAGCGACATCAGCGGCGCGACCGATCTGTTCCTGCGGCGGGGCGCTGAGTTCCTGCTGGTCGACGCGATGCTCACCAACTTCCACATGCCCCGATCGTCGCTGTTGCTGCTCATCGATGCGTTCATCGGGCCGCGCTGGCGCGATCTGTACGAAACGGCGCTTGCGAACGGCTACCGCTTCCTGTCCTTCGGCGATGCGATGCTGCTCCGGCGGACACCGCCCTCATGAGGCCAGCGAGATGAGCGTTCCAGACAGCCCGCTGGCGTTCGAGCTGCTCGCCACTGACGGCTCAGCTCGACGGGGACAGGTCACGACGGCCCGCGGGACGTTCCAGACGCCGGTGTTCATGCCCGTGGGAACCCGTGGTGCGGTGATCCATCTTGACGCCACCGACTACGAGCACCTCGGCCTCGAGGTCGTGCTGGCGAACACGTATCACCTGCTGGCGCGGCCCGGCATCGAGGTGGTGGAAGCTCTCGGCGGGCTGCACGGCTTCTCCGGCTGGGACGGCCATTTCCTCACGGATTCCGGCGGCTTCCAGATCATGTCCCTCGGCCGCCGTCCCGGCGGCGCAAGTCAGCCCGGCCGCCGTCCCGGCGGCGCAGATCGGCCCGGCCGCTGTCCCGATCATTCTCCTCAGGATGCAAAATCCAAGGTGGACGACGAAGGCGTGACATTCCGCTCGACCTACGACGGCGCCCAGATGCGGCTGACTCCCGAAGATGCGGTCGATGCGCAGCGCCGCTTGGGATCGGACATCCAGATGGCGCTCGACATCTGCCCCGAACTGCCCGCTCCCGCCGAGGAGGTGCGCGAGGCGACCGAGCGCACCCACCTGTGGGCGGCCAGGGCTGCGGCGGCCATGGGCACTGCGCGACGGGACGGGATCGCCGGTGGGCAGGCATTGTTCGGCATCTGCCAGGGCGGCATCGATCCCGGCCTCCGGCGCGCCAGCGCCGAGACGCTGGCGTCAATCGGCTTCGACGGGTACGGCATCGGCGGGCTGTCGGTGGGCGAGTCCCGCAGCGAGATGCGCCCGGCACTGCACGCAGCGACCGAGGTGCTGCCTGCCGACCGGCCTCGCTACCTGATGGGCGTGGGCGACCCGGCCCGCATTGTCGACGCCATCGCCGCCGGAGTGGACATGTTCGACTGCGTGCTGCCGAGCCGGCTCGGCCGCCATGGAACCGCGCTCACACCCCAGGGTCGCATCAACATTCGCAATGCCCGGTTCGCCCGCGACGCCACGCCCCTCGACACTCGTGAAGAAGGCGCCGGCAGCCGCCCCAGGTCAGGCACCCGCTTCAGCCGCGGCTATCTCCGGCATCTGATGAGCGTGAATGAGCCCACGGCCAGCCGCATCCTGACGCTGCACAACATCACGTTCCTCAACGACCTGGTGGCCGACGCACGGGCCGCCATCGAAGCCAGCCGCTTCAGCGCCTTCCGCGAGCAGGTCAATGAGGTCTGGGGCTGAGCCGCTGCTGGCGGGGGAAGCCCGGTACGCTGACCCGCCGTCACGCTGAGGGGTACGTCATGGGTTCGATCATCATCCTCGTCGCACTGTTCGCCATCATGTATTTCCTGATGATCCGGCCGCAGCGCAAGCGTGCCGCCGAGCGTGCCGCGATGCTGCGCGCTGCAGACATCGGCGACGAGGTCGCCACGGTCGGCGGGGTCATCGGCAAGATCGTGGCGGTCGAGGAGCCCGGCGAGGTGGTCTGCCTCGAGGTGGACAGCGACGTGGAGCTGCGGGTGCAACGCCGCGCCATCGGCGAGATCATCACGTCCGCCGGCGGCGGTGGCGCAGACGATCCGCCCGCATCGGACGGCGTCAACGAATCGGAATGATCCCGGCCGCAGCGCGCAGCGCAGGCATCGGCGCATTGGTCTGACGTGCGCCGCTCGCAGATCGTCTCGCTCCTTCTCGCGATCCTGATCGGGTTCGGCTCGCTCGCGGGCGTGCTGGCCGCGGGCTGGGCGCCGGTGCTGGGCGTGCAGCTGCAGGGCGGCGTGGAGGTGCTGCTGCGGCCCACAGCTCCAGCCGACGATGAGCAGCTCGACCGTGCCATCGAGATCATCCGGTCGCGTGTCGATGCGCTCGGCGTGGCCGAGCCCGACATCACTCGCCAAGGCGAGCAGGTGGTGGTGCAGCTGCCCGGCGTCAAGGACAAGCAGCGTGCGGTCGACTTGGTAGGGCAGACAGCGGAGCTGCGGTTCCGGCCAGTGCTGCTGACGTTCAACCCGTTCGACGAGGTGGATTTCAGTGGCGCGCAGCAGCTCGCAGAGGCCTACAACGGATCGCTCCATCCCGAGTCCCTGGACGAGTCGGGTTCCGAGGCCGCTGGGGACGAGTTGCTCGGTGAGCAGGAGATGACGGCGCAGGAGCTGCTCGAGCTGATCGACCCGGAGGCAGCGGAAGGACTCGAAGCTGAGGCCGGAGATGCCACCGCCGATGACACTTCAGAGATCGCCGACGTAGCCGATGATGCTGAGGAACTCGATCCCTCCGACATCGGCCTTCAGCAGTTTCCCGAATTCACCGCTCCCGAGGATGATCTCGCCGACTGGGCAGTGCTGCTGCCGGGTCGTGGTGAGCCAGTGGGTTACGTGCTCGGCCCTGCCGAGCTCACCGGCGAGGCGGTCGCCGAGGCAGCGGCAACGTTCAACAACGAGTGGGTCGTCAATGTCGACCTCACCGACGAGGGCGCTGTCGGCTTCGACGAGATCGCCGCTCGCTACTTCGGCCAGCAGGTCGCGATCGTGCTCGACGGGGTCGTTGAGTCTGCCCCGGTCATCCGGGCCACCGAATTCGGCGGCACGGCAGTCATCTCGGGCACGTTCGATGAGGACGGGGCACGCGACCTCGCCGTTGCATTGCGCTTCGGCGCCCTGCCCGTCGAGTTCGTGCAGGACGATGTGCGCACCGTGTCTGCCACGCTCGGCGAGGGCACGCTGCGTGCTGGCGTGATCGCCGGCATCGTCGGGCTGATCCTCGTGGGCCTCTACATGCTGGCCTACTACCGGCTGCTCGGCATTGTGGCAGTGGCCAGCCTGGCCATCAGCGGGTCGGTTCTGTGGTCGCTCATCAGCTGGCTCGGCGAGAGCCGGGGCTTGGCGCTGACGCTGGCCGGCACTACCGGCATCATCGTGTCGATCGGCGTCCAGGTCGACTCGAACATCGTCTATTACGAGCGGATCAAGGAAGAGGTGCGCCGCGGCCGGGCCGTGCGCTCGGCAGCCGATGCCAGCTTCAAGGGTGCATTCATGACCATCGTGTGGGCCGACCTGGCGTCGCTCATCGGCGCGGGCGTGCTGTACCAGCTCACCAGCGGCACCGTCCGCGGCTTCGCCCTGTATCTCGGGCTCGCAACGCTGATCGACCTGGCAGTGTCGTACTTCTTCATGCGGCCGCTGGTGGTGTTCATCGCTCGACGCCTGGTGAATGAGGAACCGCGGCGCCTCGGCGTGCTGCCCACAGCCGACGGCGACGCCACCCCGGCAACGGTGCCGACAGGAGGCACATCGTGATTGCAGCGCTGCGCACCTTCTACCGGGGCGAGAACGCCTGGGACATCCTGCGCCTGTCACGCAAGGTGCTCATCGGCTCAGCAATTGCCGTGCTCGTGTGCGTCGTGGCTCTGCTGGTGCGCGGCCTGAATCTCGGCATCGAGTTCGAAGGCGGCTCGGTGTGGGAGATACCGGTGCCCGAGGAATCTCAGGGTGCCGAAGCGGATGACGCGTCGACCGGTTCCGGCGGCGCATCTGGCGACGGCGTGACAACCGACGACGTGGCGTCGGCAGCCGCGGAGGCCGGCGTGCCCGATGCGCGCGTGCAGTTCGTGGTGGTCACCGGCGCGCCCGACATCTTCCGGGTGCGCGGCGTGCTGGGTCCCGATGCCGACAGCGCGGCCGTGGCCGGGGCGCTGGCCGATGCCGTCGGTGTCGACGTGGAGAGCCTGTCGTCGCGCCAGGTCAGCCCGTCGTTCGGCGACGAGGTCGCCGGCAAGGCACGCCGGGCGCTCGTGGTGTTCTTCGTGCTGATCGCGCTGTACCTGTGGTTCCGCTTCGAGTGGAAGATGTCGGTGGGCGCACTGATTGCCGTCGGGCACGACATCGTGCTGACCGTCGGCGCCTACGCGCTCTTCGGGTTCGAGGTGACGCCGGCGACGGTGGTGGCCTTCCTGACGATCATGGGCTATTCGCTGTACGACACGATCGTCGTGTTCGACCGTGTGAAATCCAACGAGCGGTCGTTGCCGGCGCGCAGCCACTTCACGTATCACGCGCTCGCGAACGTGTCGCTCAACCAGGTGCTGACACGATCAGTGAACACCTCGATCACCTCGGTGCTGCCGGTGCTGTCGCTGCTGGTGGTGGGCGCCGGATTCCTCGGTGCGGGCACCCTGGCCGAGTTCGCGACGGCGCTGCTGATCGGCCTGCTTGTCGGGTCGTACAGCTCGATCTTCGTGGCGATGCCCACGGTCGCGTGGCTGAAGGGCTACGAGCCCGGCTGGGCCGCCGCGCAGGCTGCGGCCGACGCCGCCGGCCGTCACGACTCGATGGAAGCCGCCACCCAGGCGCTCGCGGCGGAGAGCTACACCCGCAGCGCCCCGCCCCGCCCTCGCAAGAAGGGCCGCCGCCGCTAGATCCGGCTCCTGATGACCGGCGAGGCGCGGCAGAATGGGAGCGTGAATCACTCCGCGTTCGGCCCGGTGCCGGCCGAGCACCGCAGCGAGAAGCTTGGCTAGGGCCATGCCTGCGGTGTCGCGCGTGCTGCCGTGGCGGCGCATCGCGAACACGGTCGCGGCCGATATCTCGCCGGTGGTCGATCGCTACCGCCAGCGCTGGCCGAAGCGCTCGCCCGAGCTGGTGATCCGGGCGTACGAAGCGGCAGCACAGGCGCACGACGGCCAGCGACGCAAGACCGGTGAGGCGTACATCACCCACCCGGTTGCCGTGGCAGGAGTGGTTGCCGATCTCGGTCTCGACGACACGTCCATTGCCGCGGCTCTGCTGCACGACGCGGTGGAGGACACCAGCGTCGAGCTGGTCGCGCTGGCCGACGACTTCGGCCCCGAGGTCGCGGCCATCGTGGACGGGGTCACCAAGCTCGACCGAGTCCGCTTCGCCTCCAAGCAGGCACAGCAGGCCGCCACCCTGCGCAAGATGCTCGTGGCGATCGCCAACGACCCTCGCGTGCTGATGATCAAGCTGTCGGACCGGCTCCACAACATGCGCACGATCGGGGCGCTCGGCGCTCCCAAGCAGGCCGACGTGGCCCGCGAGACGCTCGACATCTACGCCCCGCTCGCCAACCGGCTCGGCATGCAGCAAGTGCGAGACGAGCTGGAAGACCTGGCCTTCGCGGCGCTGTACCCGAAGCGCTACGCCGAGATCGACCGGATGCTCGCCGAGCGCACCCCCGAGCAGGAGCGCTACGTCGACCAGGTGCTGACCGAGGTCCGCGAGCAGCTGTCGCGGATGAAGATCGAGGCCACGGTGACCGGGCGCAAGAAGCACCACTGGAGCGTCTACGAGAAGATGGTCATCAAGAACCGCTCGTTCGACGAGATCTTCGACCTGGTGGGCATCCGGGTCGTGGTGCCGACGATCCGCGACGCGTACGCGGCGCTGGGCTCGATACACGCGACGTGGAAGCCGGTGACGGGCCGGTTCAAGGACTACATCGCGATGCCCAAGTTCAACCTCTACCAGTCGCTGCACACCACGGTGGTCGGCCCGTCGGGCACGGCCGTGGAAGTGCAGATCCGCACCGACGAGATGCACCAGCGGGCCGAGTACGGCGTGGCAGCCCACTGGCGCTACAAGGCGGAGCGCAACGGCAACGGCAACAAGAGCAGCAGCAAGGGCGCCAAGGCGCAGCGCCAAGGCAGCAAAGCGGAGCGCCAACCCAGCACAGTCGCCGAGGAGGACATGCCCTGGCTGAGCCGGCTGGTCGAGTGGCAGGCCGAGTCTGACGACCCGGCCGAGTTCATGCGCACGATCGCAAGCGACCTCGGTCACGGCGAGGTGTACGTGTTCACGCCCAAGGGCGACGTGGTGACGCTGCCGACCGGCGCGACGCCCATCGACTTCGCGTACGCCATCCACACCGATATCGGCGACACGCTCATCGGCGCCAAGCTCGACGGCCGGCTCGTGCCGCTCGATCGGCAGCTGCGCTCAGGCGACACGGTGGAGGCATTCACCTCCGACGATCCCGGAACCCGGCCGTCGCGCGACTGGCTGGAGATCGCGGTCACGCCCCGGGCCCGCTACAGCATCCGGCGCTGGTTCGCCCGCTCCGACCGTTCCGAATGGGAGGCGGCCGGGCGAGAGGCTGTCACCGATGAGCTGCGCTCCGAAGGGCTCAAGGCGTCGCTGCTCATCGACGGCGACGAGATGCGCGCGGTGGCCGAGCAGCTCAGCCGGGCCGATCTCGACCAGCTCTTCGAAGCTGTCGGCAAGGGCGACGTGCGGCCCCACTCGGTGGCCAAGCGGCTGGTCAGCAACCTGCGAGGCGAGGGCGACGGGGTGCAGCTGCCCGCGCGCCCGGCCCGGCAGCGGGGCTCGCGCCGCCGACGCTCTGCTGGCGTGCATGTCGACGGCCACGATGACGCGCTGGTGCGATTGGCACGTTGCTGCAGCCCGGTGCGCGGCGACGAGATCCTGGGCTTTGCGACCAGCGGGCGGGGCATCTCGGTGCATCGAGCCGACTGCGCCAACGCGGCTGAGCTGGCGACGGCATCCGGTGCCCGCCAGGTCGAGGTGGAGTGGGACGAGAGCTGGGCGGGCGAGTTCGCCGCTGCGCTGGAGGTGCGCGGCCTCGACCGCAACCGGCTGCTGCTCGACGTGGTGCAGGTGGTGTCGGGCCGCCATGACTTGTCGATCGCGAGCTGCGACACGTTCGTGGGCGACGACCAGGTGGCGGTGATGCAGTTCGAGGTGGAGGTGGGCGATCCCATCCTGCTGGACCAGCTGCTGGCCGCCCTGCGCGAGGTGCCCGGCGTGTTCGACGCCTACCGCACCATCGAAGGCCTCGCCCGCACCGAGTACTGAAGTTCTGTACTGCCTCGCGCTATGAACTGATATTGGGCGGGTCCGCTTGGCCGTAGTTGTTGTGGCCCCAGCACGTAACGGTGCCGTCGGTGCGGAGTGCGCACGAATGCTCCCCAGAGGCGGCGATGGCGGTGTAGGTGCCCTCGGGCGGGTCCGCTTGGCCCTGGTTGTTGTGGCCCCAGCAGGCGATGGTGTTGTCGGTTCGCAGTGCGCATGAGTGCTGCCAGCCGGCTGCGATGGCGGCGTAGGTGCCCTCGGGCGGCTCCGTCTGGCCGTAGCGGTTATAGCCCCAGCAGCTCACGGTTTGGTCGGTTGTCAGCGCGCACGAGTGCAACGATCCGCCGGTGATGGCGGTGTAGGTGCCCTCGGGCGGTTCCGCTTGGCCGTCGCTGGTGTGACCCCAGCAGGTGACGGTGCTGTCGGTTCTCAGCGCGCACGCATGGTAGGAGCCGGCTGTGATGGCGGTGTAGGTGCC
>CAZAFV010000002.1:20292-85849 GCA_964484385.1 uncultured Acidimicrobiales bacterium | reverse complement strand
CGGTTCTCAGCGCGCACGCATGGTAGGAGCCGGCTGTGATGGCGGTGTAGGTGCCTTCGGGCGGCTCTGTCAGACCATCGAGGTTGCTGCCCCAGCAGGTGATGGTGTTGTCGGTTCTCAGCGCGCATGAGTGCTGCCAGCCGGCTGTGATGGCGGTGTAGGTGCCTTCGGGCGGGTCCGCCTCGCCGAAGTTGTTGCTGCCGCGGCAGGTGATGGTCTGGTCGGTTCGCAGCGCGCACAGGTAATAGGCGCCGGCTGCGATGGCGGTGTAGGTGCCCTCGGGCGGTTCCGCCTGGCCATTGCTGTTGAAGCCCCAGCAGACCATGGTCTGGTCGGTTCGCAGCGCGCACGAGTGATAGGCGCCGGCTGCGATGGCGGTGTAGGCGAGCGACTCGGGCTCGACTGGTGTGGCATCGGATTGCCCATCGGTGTCTGCTGCCGTCTCAGATTGCTGGTCGTCGGCGTCAGCGTGGTCCGCCGGAGCCTGCGGTTCGGGCACTGTGCTCGTCGCGGCTGTGTCGGAACTGGCCGTTTCGGCACGTTGGTCGTCGGTGTCGGCTTCAGTGCGGCCTTCGGGCTGCTGCGGTTCGGGCGTCGTGCTCGTCACGACAGTCTCGGAGCTGATTGAGTCGCGTGACTCGTCCACCGTCGCGGGGCTGTCCCCTCCTGCGCCCAGAAGGCCTACAGCCAGTCCCGCGCCCGCGGCGATCAGCACCAGGGCGCCGATAGCGGCCAGCACCTTGTTTCGCCTCAAACGCCGCACCTCCGTCGACTGGTGCGAGGTTGTCCATCGCCACCGGTCCGCTTCGAGCTGGAATCTCGACCGGTTGACTCCGGCGACTCTATGCGAGTGCGCCAGATGCGCTGCGCTGGCCGATGAACCCGCCTCTCCTGCTGGTGCTCGATGAATGCCGAATCGCTAGGACTGGCGGCGGCAGCGCCGTAGCCTGCGCTGGTCATGTCCGGTACGCCTTCGATGCCTACGAGCCCTCCTGGCGACGGCGACGCGGCGGCCCCGAAGTCGTTCCGGACGCCGATCGGCACACACGATCTCGCACCGCCGGAATCCGGCCGCTGGGTGGCGTTGCTGGGTGCCTTCATCGCAGCCGCAGACCGTGCCGGATTCGGCTACTTGCAGACGCCGATCTTTGAGGACATCGGCGTTTTCGCCCGAATCGGCGAGGGCACCGACGTGGTCGGCAAGGAGATGTACGAGTTCTTCGACCGCAGCGACCGCCACCTGGCGCTGCGGCCCGAGTGCACGGCGTCGGTGTGCCGTGCCTTCGCCCAGCACCGCCCCACCACGCCGTGGAAGGTGTGGTACCAGGGGCCATTCTTCCGCTACGAGGCGCCCCAGGCCGGCCGCTACCGCCAGTTCCACCAGATCGGGGCGGAGACGCTCGGCACCGACGATCCCGATGCCGATGTGGAGATCATCGCCCTCGCCGCTGAGTTCTTTCGCGCGATCGGGCTGCAGCAGGTACCACTGCTGGTGAACTCGATGGGCGACCTCGGCACCCGCGTGGCCTACGGCGAGGCGTTGAGCAGCTACTTGCAGCGCCGCGCTGGCGATGTGGACCCGCAGGACCGCGACAAGATCGCGCGCCACCCGCTGCGCATCCTGGACTCCAAGCGCGAGGCGACGGCGGCCGTGGCCGCGG
The DNA here is from genome assembly GCA_964484385.1 of uncultured Acidimicrobiales bacterium. Taxonomy (GTDB): domain Bacteria; phylum Actinomycetota; class Acidimicrobiia; order Acidimicrobiales; family Poriferisodalaceae; genus Poriferisodalis. Next base: position 84,188 of record CAZAFV010000002.1, on the reverse strand, counting down.
AAGCCCCGCGGATCACCGACTATCTCACCGCAGCCACGGCGGCCCACTTCGAGCGGGTGCGCGAGGGTCTGGACGCGCTCGGGATCGACCACGAGGTCGAGCACAAGCTCGTGCGCGGCCTCGACTACTACACCCGCACCACGTTCGAGTTCCGCGCCGTCAGCCTCGACGCCGCACAGGACACGATCTGCGGCGGTGGCCGCTACAACGGGCTCGTGGAAGCGCTCGGCGGGCCGCCGACGCCCGGCATCGGCTTTGCGCTGGGCATCGAGCGCCTGCTTCTGGCCTGCGATGCCGAAGGCGTCTTCGACGTTCCGGCACAGCGGGCCGAAGTGTGGGTGATCGACACGGCGGGCGGCGTCACCGCACGCGATCTCACCCATGAGCTGCGCTCAGTGGGCATCCGGGCAGACCGGGCCTTCGACGACCGGTCGATGCGAGCGCAGATGCGCGCCGCGGACCGCTCCGGCGCCGAGATTGCGCTCATCGTGGGCACCGACGAGGTCGCCGCCGGCACCGTCACGGTGCGACCGCTGCGGCGCCCTGACGGCGGCGACGCCGACATTGCGCAGCAGACCGTGCCGCGCGCCGAACTGCTCGGCACGCTGCGGCGCATCTTCGACGAGCTCAATGCGGAAGGTGGAACGTGATGGGCGACCGAATGCGAACCGACTACTGCGGACGGCTGGGCCGCGCCGACATCGGCCGGGACGTCACCGTGTGCGGCTGGGTCTCTCGGCGCCGCGAGCATGGCGAGCACTTGGCCTTCGTCGATCTGCGCGACCGCACCGGCATCGTGCAGTGCGTCGTGGATCACGCTCACGATCTGCGTCCGGAGTACGTGCTGGCGGTGACCGGCACCGTGCGTGAGCGACCGGAAGACACCGCCAATCCCGACCTGGCCACCGGCGAGATCGAGATCGGCGATGCGACCGTCGAGGTGCTGTCGCGTTCGGAGCCGCCGCCGTTCCAGATCGACGGCCGCACCGAGGTCGACGAGATGCTGCGCATTCGCCATCGCTACCTCGACCTGCGGAACCCCCGCATGCACTCGAACCTGGTGAACAGGGCACGGGTGAACGCAGCGATCCGCCGTTCGATGGAGGCAGCGGAGTTCATCGAGGTCGAGACGCCGACGCTGGTGGCTTCGACGCCTGAGGGCGCCCGCGACTTCGTGGTGCCCAGCCGTCTGCATCAGGGCCGCTTCTACGCGCTGCCCCAAAGCCCCCAGCTGTTCAAGCAGCTCTGCATGGTGGGCGGCATCGACCGCTACTACCAGATCGCCCGCTGCCTGCGAGACGAGGATCTGCGAGCTGACCGGCAGTTCGAGTTCACCCAACTCGACCTCGAGATGAGCTTCGCCAGCGGTGCCGAAGTGCGGGCCGTGATCAGCGAAGCGGTGGCCGAGGCGGCCGAGGAGATCACCGGCGTGCGCCCCGCGGCGATGCCCGAGATCACCTGGCACGAGGCGATCGACCGCTACGGGTCGGACAAGCCTGACTTGCGCTTCGGGCTCGAGCTCACCGAGCTCACAGATCTGTTCGCCGAGACCGGCTTCAACGCCTTCAAGGCCCCTGCGGTACGGGGCATCCGCGTGCCCGGCGGCGGCGACATCAGCCGCAATGCGGTCGACGATCTCACCAAGCAGTGCCAGCGCTGGGGTGCCAAGGGTCTCGTGTGGATGCGGGTCAACGCCGGCGAGCCGCTGGCGGAGGGCGCCCGCAGCGCAGCGGGAGGACGGCTGGCCGTCACCTCGCCGGTCGCGAAGTTCATGTCCGACACCGAGATCGACGGCGTGCTCGGCCGACTGGGGGCTGAGCCGGGCGACATGTGCTACTTGGTGGCCGACACCTGGCGCCGAGCCAGCGGGGTGCTCGGGCTGCTGCGGCTGGAGCTGGGCCGCCCGCCGGTGAACGAGGGCGGGTTGCACTTCCTGTGGGTGGTCGACTTTCCCCTGTTCGAAGATGTGAGCGCCGACGGTCTGCCGATCCCGGCGCACCACCCGTTCACCATGCCCCATGCCGATGATCTCGATGTAGTCGCGGCGGCTTCGGCACGCATGGCCTCAGGCGGCGGCTTCGACGCTGACACGCTGCTCGGCGTGCGGTCGCAGGCGTATGACCTGGTGCTGAACGGCTGGGAGCTGGGCTCGGGCAGCGTCCGGATCCATCGGGGCGACATCCAGCAGCAGGTCTTCGATCTGCTGGGCATCGAACCCGCCGCAGCGCAGGAGCGATTCGGATTCCTGCTCGACGCGTTCCGGTTCGGCGCTCCGCCGCACGCCGGCTTTGCGTTCGGCATCGACCGCCTGGCGGCTCTGCTGTGCGGCGAGGAGAACATCCGCGAGGTCATCGCGTTTCCCAAGAGCCAGTCCGGTGCAGATCCGCTCACCAACGCCCCGAGCCACATCTCGGCTGACCAGCTGGAAGAGTTGGGCCTGGCAGTCGTCGCAGCAGATGAGGACGAGGCATGAGCAGCAGCGATCTGGCCGCCGTAGTGGTGACTGTCTGCGTGGTAGTCGCGCTGGTGGCCCTGATTGCCGTGCTGACCCAGGCGTTCGCATTGATGCGGGAGTTCCGGCGCAAGCTGGAGGACTTCGACTCCAAGGTGGGGCCGGCGCTGAGCCAGCTGGCCGATACCGCCGAGATGGCCCAGACCGAGATCGGGCGGCTGCGCGATCTGCTGAACATTGCGCAGAAGGTGGCGGGGCTGGCCGAGTCCGCCGGCGCTGCGACCGTCCGGGTAGCCGCAACACCCGTCGACAAGGTGCGCTCGGCGATCTCCGTGTTGCGCGGCAAGGCCGAAGAAGAAGGGCGCGAGACTGCTTCCGGCAGCGAAAGCACCGCCGCGGGCAGCGAAAGCAGAGGGCGCTGAGGATGCTGAAGCGGATGCGATGGCTGACCTTGGGCGCTGGCTTGGGCGCTGGTGCCTCGCTCTGGCTGCAGCGACGGTTCCGATCGTTGCTCGACCGCTATGCACCGGTGCGAGGAACAGCCAATGTGCTGGGCACAGCGCGCCAGATGCGCCGTGACCTTCGGACGGCGTGGCGTGACGGCAAGCGCCAGATGCACGATGCCGAGCAGCGCCTGCGCGACGAGCGGGATCGCCGCTGGGCCGAGCGCCGCCACCGCCGCGAAGCCGCCTGAATCGCCGAGGCCGCGGAGGCGCCCGCCGGCCACGGAGGCCGCGAAGGCCCCTCGGTATCCTCTGGGGATGCGCGCCGGCGAACTGCGTGAAGCGTTCAACTCGTTCTGGGCGGAACGGGGCCACGAAGTCCGCGCTTCCGCGAGCCTGATCCCGCACGAGCCCTCGCTGCTGTTCACGGTGGCGGGCATGGTGCCGTTCATGCCGTATTTCCTCGGCGAGGAGGTGCCGCCGACGCGCCGCATGGTCACCATCCAGAAGTGCGTCCGGGCCGGCGGCAAGCACAACGACCTCGACGACATCGGCCGCACGAACCGGCACTTCACGTTCTTCGAGATGATGGGCAACTTCAGCTTCGGCGACTACTTCAAGGCCGAAGCCATCCCGTGGGCGTGGGAATTCGTCACCGAGGTGCTCAGACTCGAGCGGGAGAAGCTGTGGGTGACGGTGCACGTCAGCGACGACGAGGCAGCCGAGATCTGGCAGAGCTCCGTCGGCGTCCCGCCCGAGCGCATCCAGCGTCTCGACAAGGACAACTGGTGGGCGGCGGGCGATGTGGGACCGTGCGGACCCTGCAGCGAGATCTTCTACGACCTCGGACCCGAGCTCGGTGACGGCGGCGGACCGGCGCACGGCGGCGAGGACCGCTTCGTCGAGATCTGGAACCTGGTGTTCATGCAGTTCGCGGCCGACGGCACCGGCGACATGACTCCGCTGGAAGCCCCGGGCATCGACACGGGTGCCGGCCTCGAGCGGATCCTGGCGGTGCTGCAGGGGGTGCCCGCAGCGTGGGACATCGACCTGTTCGCACCGCTGCTGGCCGAGGCCGAGCGCATCTGCGGCAAGACCTACGGTGCCGATCCCGAGACCGACGTCTCGATGCGCATCTTCGCCGACCATGCCCGCACCACGGCGATGCTCATCTCCGACGGCGTGTTCCCCTCCAACGAAGACCGCGGCTACGTGCTGCGGCGCATCATCCGCCGCGCCGTGCGCCATGCCTGGGTGCTCGGCGTCACCGATGTCGTGATGCCGCGGCTGGTCGAGATCGTGGTGGACGTGATGGGCGACCACTACACCGACCTGGTCAAGAACCGGCAGTTCATCGCCGATGTCGTGGCCCGCGAGGAGGAGCGTTTCCGCACCACCCTCGCCGCGGGCCAGAAGATCCTGGACGAAGCGACTTCTGGGCTTGATTCGACAAAGCTCGATTCGAGAGTGCTCGACGGCGAGGTCGCCTTCCTGCTCCACGACACGCACGGTTTCCCGGTGGAGGTGACCGAGGAGATCCTCACCGAGCGGGGCCTGAGCCTCGATCGCAGCGGCTTCGAAGCCGCCATGGAGCGCCAGCGCGAGCGAGCACGGGCCGGCCGGGCCGGCGGCCCGACGTTCGCGGACGAGCGCTACCGGGAGATCCTGGCGCAGTTCGGGCCCACAGACTTCGTGCGGGACGCATCAACGGTGGCAGATGCCCGCGTGCTCGCCACCTTCGACGTACCGCCCGGCGACGGGCAGGACCCCGATGGCCCGAGCGGCGATCTGGTCGAGGTGTTCCTCGACCGCACGCCGTTCTACGCCGAGAGCGGCGGGCAGATCGGCGATATCGGCACCATCACCGGTCCCGACGGCAGCATCGACGTGCTCGACTGCACGTACGCACTCGCCGACCTGCATCGCCACATCGGGCGTGTCGTCGGCGACGGCGTCGAGGTCGGATCGCTGGTGACTGCGGCGATCGACGACGAACGCCGGGCGGCGATACGGCGCAACCACACGGGCACCCACATCCTGCACTGGGCACTGCGCGAGGTACTGGGCGACCATGTCAAGCAGGCGGGCTCGCTGGTGGCGCCCGATCGCTTGCGTTTCGACTTCAGCCACTACGAAGCGGTCAGCCGTGACCAGCTGCGCGAGATCGAGCGCGTTGCGAACGCCGAGATCATCGCCAATGGCCGCTGCCGCCACTACGAGACCTCGATGAGCCACGCGCAGGCCATCGGCGCCATCGCCTTCTTCGGCGACAAGTACGGCGACGTGGTGCGAGTGCTCGAAGCGGGCGAGCACTCCACCGAGCTGTGCGGCGGCACCCACGTGGCTGCGCTCGGCGATATCGGGCACCTGCGCATCGTCTCGGAAGCGAGCATCGGCTCGAACATGCGCCGCATCGAAGCGGTCACCGGCCTCGCGACTGTCGATCGGCTGGCCGACGCCGAAGACACGCTGGGCTCGCTGGCCGAGATGCTGAATGCACAGCCCGACGAGATCGCCTCAGCGATGCAGCGGCGACTGGACGAGACCAAGGAACTGCGCCGCCAGGTGCGAGACCTGCAGCGCTCCATGGCCACGTCACGCGCCGACGAGCTGGCGGCCGGGGCCGATGACGGCGTCGTTGTCGCCGATCTCGGCGACCTCGAACGCGACTCACTGCGCGACTTGGCAGTGTCGGTGCGCGACCGCGTCGGCATCCGCGCCGTGGTGCTGGCCTCCGCGCCGGCTGCCGGGGGAGTGGCGCTGGTTGCAGCGGTGGACCCGGGCGGTGATCTGTCTGCAGGCGATCTGCTGCGCGACGCAGCCCGCACCGTCGGCGGCGGCTTCGGCGCCAAGGGCGACCCGCCGCTGGTCGTGGCCGGCGGCCGCAACCCCGACGGCATCGGCGACGCCCTGGCCCAGGCCCGAGCGGCGGCACTCGGGGAGTGAGTGGGGCGCCGGGCCCGATGATGCGGGCTGTCGGCGTGGACCTCGGCTCGGTGCGCATCGGCGTGGCCATCGCGCCGGCCGATGCTGCGGTGGCTGTGCCCTATGAGGTCCTCGAACGCAGCGGCGAGCGTGCCCGAGACCACGAAGCACTCGCAGGTATGGTCGCTGACGTGGGTGCGGAGGTGGTCGTGATCGGCCTGCCGACCTCGCTCGACGGCGGCGAAGGACCGGCTGCGGTGGGCGTGCGAGCCGAGGCCGGCGAGATAGCGGCGGCACTCGACGTGCCGGTGGTCTTGCACGACGAGCGCTATACGACCGTGAGCGCGGAGCGCATCCTTTCCGAACAAGGCGTGCGCGGCCCCGCTCGCCGCAAAGTCATCGACAAGGTGGCGGCCGCGGTCATCCTGCAGTCGTGGCTCGACGCACGTGACTGACAATCTCGATGAGCCATCGCCGCCGCGCCGGCGCAGGCTGTCGGATCGGCTCGTCGGCGCCTTGGGAATCGGCCCGGGAGAAACGCCAACCGAGGCCGAACCCGGAATCACGGTGTCGCCGCAGCACAGGACTCGAGTCCCTGAACGCACAGGCGCTGTAGCGGAGGGGGCGGCAGGAGATGCTGCGACGTTGCGGCCTGCTGGATTGCGGGAACAGAGGGTCCTGCCGCCTCCGCAGCGGGCGCGACCGGGCCAACGCGCAGCAGCCCCGCGTCCCGAACAGCCGCCGGCCGATGGCGTGGCGACAGGGCCGCCGGTCGACGGCCGTCGCGGGGTCGATTTCGAGGTGGTGAGCACGCGTCGCGGACTGGGCACCCCCGGCGCGTTGCTGTTTCTCCTGGTGCTCTGCCTCGTCGCCTGGATGGCGGGCAGCCGCGGCTACCGCTGGGTGAGCGAACAGCTCGACCCTCCCGGCGATCCCACCGGCGAGATCGTGCTGACGCTGCCGCCCGGATCGAGCACGGCGAGCATCTCCGACCTGCTCGGTGAGCACGGCGTGGTTCCCAGCTCGCGGGCCTACGAGTGGTACGTGAGATTACGGGGCGGTCCTGCATTCCAAGCCGGCGAGTACACGTTCCAGTCCAACTCATCGGTGTGGGAGACCATGGCAGTGCTCGAAGCCGGGCCGAGCCGCGTTGCCCAAGCCGCCCAGCAGCAGCTCACGATTCCCGAAGGCCTGACGGTGGCCCAGATGGCGGCGCTGCTCGACGAGGTGGAGGGGCTGAGCTTCAGCGGCAGGGACTTCCTCGAGGCCATACGGGCGCGTCCGGTGCTCTCGCTGGTGGCGCCCGTGCCTCGCGTGCTGCCCGACGGGGTCATCGATCCGGCCGAAGGACAGCTCTTCGCCGACACCTATTTCTTCGACTCCCAGACGAGCGCCGAGCAGCTCGTCGCGCTGATGGTCGACCGGCTCGATGCGGTGCTGACCGAGCTGGGCTACGACGACGCGCCCCGGCGTGTGGGGCTGACGCCGTACGAGGCGCTGATCGTGGCCAGCATGATCGAGCGGGAGGCCCAGCGACCCGAGGACCGGGCCAAGGTGGCGCGGGTGATCTACAACCGGCTTGCGCGCGGCTGGTCGCTCGGCCTCGACGCCACGGTCGTCTATGTGGTGGGAGAGAGCGAGCTGACCGCAGAGCTGCTGGCGGTCAACTCGCCGTACAACACGCGGGTGCTGGTGGGGCTGCCGCCGACGCCGATTGCTACCCCAGGACGTGCCTCGCTCGAGGCCGCGCTGAATCCGGAAGACGGGCCCTGGATGTACTTCGTGCTGACCTCTCCCGACGGCACCCTGTCGTTCTCCGAGACCGACGAGGAGTTCCAGCGTGACAAGGCGGTGTGCCAAGAACTGGGTCTGTGCGGCTGAAAAAGCTCGGCATCCAGCACTGGTCGTTCACATATTGTCGGAGCGTGGTCGAGCCTCGCGATGAGTCGGGCGGGGAGTAGGGGCCGATGATCGTTCCAACTGGCAGCACACGCGTCGCGGGGGTGATCGGCGATCCTGTGCGGCACTCGCTCAGCCCCGCACTGCACAATGCCGCATTCGCTGCGCTGGGCCTCGACTGGACGTACCTGGCTTTTGAGGTGCCCGCCGGTCAGGGCGCCGATGCCGTGGCCGCAATGCGGGTGCTCGGCATTGACGGCCTGTCGGTGACCATGCCGCACAAGGACACCGTGGCCGCTGCGGTTGACGAGCTGTCGCCCGCGGCAGCGCTGCTCGGTGCCGTGAACTGCGTGCGCCGTGACGGCGACCGGCTGATCGGAGAGAACACCGACGGCGCCGGTTTCTTGCGCTCGCTGCGCACCCAGGCGGGCGTTGATCCCGCAGGGCTGCGCACGGTCGTGCTGGGAGCCGGCGGCGCGGCGCGCGCAGTGATCGTTGCCTTGGCAGCCGATGGGGCGCTGGTGACAGTGGTGAACCGCTCGCCGGTTGCGGCGGCACGGGCTGCGGCATTGGGCGAGGCAGCCGGCAGCGTGGCAGCCGAGGCGTCGGGCGGGCTGTCACGCTCGGCGGCAGTCGGCGGCGCCGAGACTGTGCGCGATGCCGATGTCGTGGTGAATGCCACACCGCTCGGCATGACTGACGGCGATCCGCTGCCAGTCGATGCAGCGCTGCTGAGCGACAGCCAGATCGTGGTGGATCTCATCTACCGGCCTGAGCGGACGCCGTTGCTCGAGGCGGCCGCCCAGGCAGGTGCGACGACGCTGAACGGCGTCGGCATGCTCCTGTATCAAGCCGCCGAGCAATTCACGATGTGGACCGGCCACGATGCGCCCGTCGACACGATGGCAGCGGCCGTCGGCCTCGACCTCGCCGGTTCGTAACCCGCCGGTTTCCTCCAGCGTGCGGCAGGCGTCCTTATCGAGGGCAGCGTGGTGATCAGCCAGGTGGGGCCGAGTCTTGTGGCCGGTGCGGTCGCCGGACTGGGCGGCGCTGCTGCGGGTGCGGCGGCGGTTCGCTGCGCGAAGCGCTGCTTCGGCGTCCGCCTGCAGCCGGCATTGACGATCGCGGCGTGCATGGCCACGGGCGCGGTGCTCGCGTTGCGGGTCGGTACCCACGCCTACTTAGCGCCGCTGCTCGTCTTCGGATGGGCCAGTGTGCTCATCGCAGCAGTCGATCTGCGCACCCACCTGATCCCCACGCGCCTGTTGCGCGCCTGCACCGCCGTCGCAGTCCCGTTGGTGTGCGTGGCAGCAATGCTCGACGGCGGCCTCGCAGGACTGGCGCGAGCATCTGCCGCGGCCGCCGTCGGAGCAGCGCTCGGCTGGGCCGCGATGCACATCATCTGGCGAGCTGCCCGCGGCGGACTCGGCTATGGCGACGTGCGGCTCGGCGGCTACCTGGGCCTGCACTTGGGCCTTGGCGGACTCTCCGCTGTGTGGGCAGGCTTGCTTGCGGGCTTCGCGATCGCCGCCGCGGTCGGCGCCGTCGGTGTGGTCGCGTTCGGCCGGGGCACCGACCACCGGTTCGCTCTGGGCCCGTCGCTGGTCATCGGCGCGCTGGCTGCTGCGTGGTGGTTCATGCCGCAGGGCCTTGCCGCTTGAAGCTGTCCTGACCACACGCCGCTTGCTGCACAACAGCCATCCGCGTCGCGCTTCGGCGACTCTGCAGATAGCCAACCGGAATGCGTCGGTACCCTCGCAACCGATGTCGGGCACCATCCGTGTCGATGTTCCGCTGGGCGACCGCTCGTACCCCGTGCTGGTCGGCGCCGGCGCGCGTCACGAGCTCGCCGCGGTCCTGCGCGAGTCCAGGCTGACCGCTGGGGCGCAGCGCGCCGCAGTGATCACCCAGCCGGGCATCGGCGTCGATGTGGATCCAGGCATCCCGTTTGAGACTTTCGAGATTCCTGACGGCGAGCAGGCCAAGGCGCTGTCGACCGTGGGCGAGCTGTGCAGCGGGTTCACCCGCTTCGGCCTCACTCGCCGCGACGTCGTGATGGGTGTCGGCGGAGGCGTGGTCACCGACGTGGCCGGATTTGCGGCGGCGGTGTACCACCGCGGCGTTGCGGCGGTGCACGTTCCCACCACCCTGCTGGGTCAGATCGATGCTGCCGTCGGCGGCAAGACCGGCGTGAACCTGGCCGAGGGCAAGAACCTCGTCGGGGCTTTCTGGCAGCCCGCAGCCGTGCTGTGCGACACCGAGGTGCTCGACACATTGCCCGAGCGCGAGCTGCGCGCCGGCTACGGCGAGCTGGCCAAGTACCACTTCATCGGCTGCGCGCCGCAGGCTGCGCGTCTCATCGCTTCCCACCCGTCGCTCGCGCAGCGCTTGGAGGGCGGCGAACCGCTCAGCTCGCTCGAAGGGGCAGAACTGGTGGCGGCGTGCGTAGCGATCAAGGCCGAGGTGGTGGCGTCGGATGAAACCGAGAGCGGCCGCCGGGCGCTGCTGAACTACGGGCACACGCTGGGGCATGCGCTCGAGATCGCCGGGCGGTTCGACCTGCGTCACGGCGAGGCGGTGGCCATCGGCCTGCGCTATGCGGCAGTGGTTGCTCGCCTGCTCGGACGTATCGACGAAGATCGTGTCGCTGAGCACGAGCGGGTGCTCGACGCCTACGGGCTCGATGCGAGCCTGCCCGCCGACATCGATCACGACGAGATCGTTGAGCTGTTCGGCCGCGACAAGAAGGCTGCCGGAGACATCACTTTCGTGCTCGACGGTCCCGGTGGCCTCGAAGTGGTGCCCGGCATCGATCCGGGCGTGCTTCGCAGCGCGCTCGAGCGAATGTGAGTGCAGTCATGCCTCGCCATGTCGTGCTGCTGCTGTCGGGCCCGAACCTGAACCTGCTGGGCACCCGCCAGCCCGAGATCTACGGCACCGACACGCTGCTCGATCACGTGCGCGCCGCCCGTCGGGCCGCAACCGAGCGCGGCTGGGACCTCGAGCACCGCCAGAGCAACCACGAGGGCGACCTGGTCGATGCAGTGCACGCGGGCATCGGCCGGGTGGAGGCGATCGTGGTGAACCCCGGTGCTCTCACCCACTACGGCTGGTCACTGCACGACGCGCTCGCCGCATTCGAGGGCCCGATCGTGGAGCTGCACCTGTCTGAGCCCCGCGAGCGCGAGCCGTGGCGGCATCTGTCAGTGGTGGAGCCGCTCGCCGCTGCCCGGGTGGCGGGGGAGGGCGCCGCCGGCTACCCGCGGGCAGTCGCCCTGGCCATCGATGCGGCCGCCGCCGCCGATGCCCCCGATACCGGCGACGAATCCGAACGGCCATCGTGACGCCCTGTCGTGACGACGGGCCGTGCTTGTACCGTCCCGCTGCGAACCTGCAAAGCACCCCAGGCTGACCGCGAGGCGTTGACATGGCCATCTCCACCGCCGACTTCCGCAACGGCATGACGCTCGACCTCGCCGACGGGCTGTTCCAGCTCACCGAGTTCCAGCACGTCAAGCCAGGCAAGGGCGGTGCGTTCGTGCGCACCACGCTGAAGAACGTCCGCACCGGCGCCACGCTCGAGCGCACCTTCCGGGCGGGCGAGCGCATGGAGCGCGCGGTCATCGACCAGCGCGACATGCAGTACCTGTACGCCGACGGCGACTCGCTGGTGTTCATGGACACCGACACCTACGAGCAGCTCCCGGTCAGCCGCACGGCGGCCGGCAGCGCCACGAATTTCCTGGTGGAGGGCGAGATGGCCACGGTGGTGCGCTACGGCGACGAGGTGCTGGGCGTGGAGCTGCCCGCATCGGTGGTGCTGGAGGTGGCCGACACCGACCCCGGCGTGCAGGGCGACCGGGTGTCGGGTGCGCGCAAGCCGGCCACGATGTCGACCGGGCTGGTGGTGCAGGTGCCGCTGTTCATCGAGACCGGCGAGCGGCTGAGGGTGGACACCCGCAGCGGCGACTACATCGAGCGGGCCCGCGGCTGACGCCGCAGGGTCGCCGATACGGGCCTCAGCCCACTGCCATGAGCCGCCCGAGCGATCCATTCGCAGCTCCCGACGAGCCGACTCGCCGCCGCGAAGCGCGTCAGCGCTCGGTGGAGCTGATGTACGAGGCCGAGATGAAGTCGTGCGAGCTGGCCGATGTGCTTGCCGAGCAGGTCAGCGATGTCGACCCGTTCGCACTCGAGCTGGCCACCGGCGTCGCCGCCCAGCGCGAGGCGCTGACCCAGCGGCTCGCCGAGCTGCTGAACGTGGGCTGGACGCCCGAGCGTCTCGGTGCGTGCGACCGGTTGATCCTGCTGCAAGGCCTCTTCGAGCTTGAGCGAGGGGCGGCCCCCGCGGCGGTGGTGATCAACGAAGCCGTCGAGCTGGCACACCGGCTGGGCGCCACCGATCGCAGCGGCGCCCTGGTGAACGGCGTTCTGGCGGCCGCCGGCGGCCGGTGACGAACACCACGTGGACGATCAGCTCGACAACGGCCGGATCGTGACGGTCACCGCGTGAGCGCCGACGGCGGTCCGCAGCCGCGACGGATCGCCGAGCGCGAACTCGTCTTCCTGCTGGGCGCCATCAGCGCCACCACCGCGCTGGGCATCGACATGGCGCTGCCCGCCTTCGGTGACATCCGGCTGGGCCTGGGGCTCGCAGCCGATTCGCCCCGGGTCGCGCTCACCGTCACGCTGTACTTCTTCGGCCTGGCCGGCGCGCAGATGTTCTATGGCCCCTTCACCGATCGCTTCGGCCGCAAGCCGGTGCTGTACGCCGGCCTGGCGCTGTACACCCTCGGCGCTCTGGGGTCGGCGCTGGCGCCGTCGTTCGGCGTCCTGATTGCCAGTCGGCTGGTCTGGGGCATCGGCGCTGCGGGACCCCGCGCCCTGTCGCTGGCCATCGGCCGCGACCTGTACGAGGGCGACCGGCTGGGCCGCGTGCTGTCAGCAGTCATGGCGGTGTTCATGGTGGTGCCCGCTATTGCGCCGCTCGGGGGCCAGGCAGTGCTGGCCCTCGGTTCGTGGCGCTGGGTGATGGCCGCCCCGATGGCGCTGACCGTGGTGCTGGCGCTCTGGATCATCCGGCTCCCCGAATCGCTCCCGCCCGAGCGTCGCCGCCCCCTCACGCTCGGTCGCACCCGCGAGGCCATCGTGGCGGTGTGCACCAACAAGCTCACCATCGGCTCGGCACTGGCCGTCATGTTCGACATGGGCTCGTTCTTCTCGTTCCTGGGGAGCAGCCAGCTCTTGTTCGACGACGTGTACGGACGGGGCGGGGTGTTCGCCTACTACTTCGCCGCGATGAGCGTGTTCATGGGGCTGGTGGTCTTCACCGGCAGCCGCCTGGTGACACAGATCGGTGCCGATCGGATGATCGTGACGCTGATGCCGATCGCCGTGGCGCTGTCGTGCGCGCTCGCGCTGTGGTCGTGGCAGGCCGGCGGCCGGCCGTGGTTCTTCGGCTGGTTCGCCGTGATCGTGGTGATCAATGCCCTGCGCACGTTCGTCAACCCGCTGATCCAGGCCCAGGCCATGGGACCCATGGGCGAGCTGGCGGGCACGGCCTCGGCGGTGATCGGCACGATCTCGATGGGCGGCGGCGCAGTGCTCGCCATGCTCATCGACCGCATGATCGCCGGCTCGGTGACCCCGCTGGTCACCGCATACGCCGGCTACGGAGCGATCAGCCTGGCCTTCGCACTGTGGGCCCGACGGCACCGGCTGTCTTCGTTCCGCGCTGACACCTGAAGTCAGCGGCTGCCGTCGCGCCTGCGGCCGGCACCGGGAGCCACAATTTCGCGCTCGCAGGAAGTGCGAGACAGCCGTGATTTGCCTGTTTGTATCACGTATCTCGAAAATCATTGGAATACTCTGAAACAACTCGTCTAGAACTCGCCCGACCGCATCGAGGAGCTGGGCGATGGCGAAGCAATGGTGGAGCAGGGGGACAGCACGGGCTCTGCTCGTGCTGCTTGTCGGGACGCCCACGGTGGCCTGCAGCGGCGACGGCGGTGAGCCGGTCGACCTCGGCCCGTCGATCACGGTCGAGCCCGGCGACGCCTCTATCGACGATGCCCGCGGCATCCCCGTACAGCAGGCTTCGGCGCTGGGCGGTCGACCCGCCGACGAAGCCCGACCGATCGTGGCCGGCAATGGCCAGTACCCGATCGCCACCGAGCGCCATTCGACACTTGAGCTTCCAACGGCCGTCCAGATCGGCAGCGGCCGGATCTGGGTTCCGTGGCCGCCATACCCAGAGCTGGATCCCAATCGAGAAGCGCCCAGCCAGCCGGCAGTGAACGGCTCGCGATCTGAGTTGCTAGGCGACGTCGGACAGGGTCAGAACTATGTCGTTGCTCAGCGCGCGCAGTGGGCAACGATGCCGCCCTACCTGCCAGACGCCCGAGCAGCACTTGACGACGGTGCCCGGCTGGCGCATCGGCGCGGGGGGACACCCGCGGCGTGGGAGCTGGTGGTCGACCCTGCGGGACTCGGCTATGAGACCCGTCTCAGCGCTGATCGCAGCGGCGCCTACGACCACGTGGCACTCTGCCCCCCGCACCCGACAGCCGAAGCGCTGGGCGTGGACCCCGGCGCCACCGGTGCGGAGCGGGATCGGGCAGGCGCCGCCATCGAAGCGTTCATCACCGGGATGCGCTCGCCTGGCGGTCGCCCGATGCACTCGTGGGGCACGACGGTCAACGACATCGCCAAGCTGCTGGCCTACAGCCCCGGCGAGCCGATGGAGCTGGCGCTCGGCGGTCACAGCCTGACCGACGCAGGGTTCTTCCCCGGCGACTGGTCGGCGCAGGCCAAGCAGTGGCTGACTCGGCGGGCTGCGCAGGGCGCGGTGACCGACGCGCTGGTCGGCCACGCCGTCGTGAGCAGCGGACCTGAGACGCTGTGGGAGGCGTGCAGCGACCTAGCCACGATCATCCCCGGCATTTACACCGGGTCGCATCGCACCCGCCAGCTCGAATCGCTGTGGGCACGAGGCCTCCGGCTGAGCTTCACTGCTCCGCCCGTCGAGCGGGCCTGGGTGGCCGATCTCAGCGCCGCGGGACACGCACTGGCGGTGATCTGCCATCCGCCGGGGCAGTCCTTCCTGGTGGATGCGTCGACGGGGGAGCGCCTCGATGCCGGCACCGATCATCGGGCACAGGTCGAGGCCATGTGGCTCACCTGGTCCCGGCTCAGCTACCGGGTGCTGCGCAACGCCTTGTTCGACGGCGGCTGCGACAGCGACGCCTTCCCGAGGGCGGTGCAGTGGCTCGGCCGGGCCAAGCAAGACCACGCTGCGTCAATCGACTGGGCCGAGCCGCGCGCGTGGGGCTCCGGCGTTCGCAATCAGTGGATCGCCGTTCGTGAATGGGTGGATGTGCCCCAGCACGAGGCGTGGCGGGCGCACCGCGATCACGGGTGGCACTTGGCATTCTGGTGCCAGACCGGCATTCCCATCGGCGCACTGGCCAACGGGGAGCTGCAGCGACCTGATCTGGCGCCTCATTGCACCGCCGAGCAGTGGTCGGCGCTGAAGCAGGCCGCGGCAGCCGCGGCAGCGGTGACTGCCGAACTGTCGGCCACAGACTGGGAAGCAGGCGCGACCTGGCACGAGCGCATGTACCTCTCGCCGTTCAAGACGCTCGAGCAAGTGCTGGGCTGCCCTGCAGATCCTGATCTCGTCGACGAGGCGCTCGCGCGGCCGATCGAGCGACGGCCGAAGAAACCGTGGCCACCGGGCTCGCTGCCGCTCACGGCCGACGGGCGTGCATATCCGCGCCCGATGCCGCCGTGCCCCGAGGCCAGCTGGCCGCCGCAAACCGACCGTTACTGGTGGCCCCAGACCGAACCGTTGGCTGAGGTCTCGTCGTGACCGCCCGGCGGTGCGCCGGGAGCCGCGCGGCCTGGTGGACTCTCGCCGTCGCGCTGGTTGCACTCCCGCTCGCTGTTATTGCTGCCCGTGGCGATGCGGCTGCGGCGCAATCATCGGTGGCGCCGGTGCTGAGCTGCGGCGGCGGCATGGTGCTCGACAGCGCGAGCGGGACATGCCTTACAGAACGCACCGAGACCGCGCTTCGCCCTTCGTCGTGCCCGGCGGGTTCGACCAAGGTTGCCGGTGAGTACGGCGGCCATGTTTGCCAGACCAAGGTCACCAAGACAGTCGACACCGGCCGCACCCAGCAGGTGTACAGCCACACCACTTACTCCGACGTGTGGATAGCCACGGGCACCGAGACGGTGCAGACGGGCACGAAGCGGGTCTGGGTGCCGCCCAAGACGACGATCGAGCCGCTGGTGCCGCCAGTGCGCGTGCAGACCGGCACCACCCGACGCTGCGACTTCGATCCCATTACGGGCCAGGAGTACAACTGCCGCGACGTGCCGGTGTACAGCTACAAGACCACGCACGAAGTCGTCATTCCTGGCTACTGGCGAGAAGACCCGGTGTACTCCGAGGTCGAGACGGGCTACTGGGACCGGGTGCCCACGATCCACTACACGACGGAGCCCGTGTACGAGACGGTTGTCGAGTGGAAGACGTCTGCGCCGGCGCTGGGCCCGTGCGCTGCCGGCTGGCAGGCCGTCGGCAGCCAGTGCCAGCGCACCGTGCTGGGCGAGCCGTCCGCAGCGCCGACGCAGAGCTGTCCGTCGGGCTCGGTGCCCCGCTACGGCGACGCGCTGGGCGGAACCGGTCCGTCGGCGCTGACGTGCGAGTCGTCTGCGCCCGGCTCAGACCCCGACACCGGCACCGATCAGGAAGACAGCGGCGGCCCCGACGACAGTCCCGACGGCGGTGCGCGGCCGTTGCACCACCTGGCCGGCGAGAGCGACGAACGGCTCGCCGAGCTGGGCATTCATCGCTGCGCAGACGGGCTGCTGTCGTACGTGCCCTGCGACGAGCTGCCGGGCCGTACCTGGGACAGCGAACCAGACGTCTGCGACGGCATCGACGGGACGACCTACCGTCCCGATCACGGCGGGACCTGTGTCACCGAAAGCGACCTGCTGAACAAGTGCATCACGCCCGGCGACTGCGAAGACACCACCATCCGCACCTACTGCCCTGCGATCGGGGAGCTCGACAGCACGGAGATTCAGGAGCACGTGCACCCTGATCGCGGCACAGAGACCTACCGGGTGTGCATCTTCGACTGTTCGAACTTCGGCACGCTGCCGCCGTACGTGCAATCGCGCATCAACGGCTCCTACGACTACGCCTGTCTGCCGGCACCCGAAGAAGAGCCGTCTTCGACTCCCACGACCACAGCCGCCACCACCACGACGACCGGCGATGTCGACGATGACGACGATGGCGGCGGAAACGGTGGCGATCCCGACGATCCACCAGACACGACCGTGGCCACCACCCTGCCCACGACGACCACCGCGGTGCCCGGCCCGCGGTGCCCGGCGCTTCCGCCGCTGCCGCTCAGCGCAGCCGATGCCGCTGCGCTGGTGTGGCAGTCGCACGTGCGCCCGGCGAGCGCGGCCTCGTCACCCCAGAAGCACATGCCCGGCGTCGGACGGTTCTTGCAGGTGGCACCCGGGCGCGGCTGGATGCGCGCTCACCGCGCCGTGCAGATCAGCGATGGCAACTGCGTGTGGACGGCGACGCATCTGCGCACGACATGGTCGGAGCTGCGGCCGTGGATCACCGCTGAGCGGCGGCTGATCGAGGCCGAGCCCGGCGCGAGGCACTTGGTGGACCGCTGGGATGCGCTCGGCGCCGACCAGCAGCAGCTCCTGCGCCAGTGGCACCGATCCGGCGTGGCGCCCGCGGTCGTCATGTGCGGCATCGCCGATGCTGCCGGGACTGCAGCAGGAGGAAGCTGCGGTTGGCTATTCAGCCGCCCTGCTGCATACGCCTGGCGCCTCGAGGTGTGCTTCGCAGCGACGCCGCCGCCGGGACAGACCGGCCCGGGCGGGGGCGGGTCGCCTACAGGCGCCGCCTGCTGGGCGACGCTGGCCTCGGGCGTGGACTGGATCCGGCCGGTGAGCGCCTACGCCGATGGTCGCGTGACCGTTGCACAGAGCGGGGCGCGGCCGTGACGCCGCCGGCTCACACCGGCTTCGGGTCCGACGACCAGGCACCAGTCTCGCCCGGCGCGACACGCCCTGGCATCGAACCGTGGCGGGTCGGCGTCTCAGCAGTGATCGTCGCCATTGTCGTGGCGGCGATCTGGCTGTGGGGTCGTCCACACCGAGAGCCTCCTCCAGCGCTTGTGGCGGTGACGTCCGAGGCGTGGCTCGCAGGCCAGCCGCCAGGAGCGTTTGAGGTCGCAGGAGTTCCACAGGGTCTCGCGGGCCGATTCGTCGATCCTGATTCGATCGCGGGCAACGTCGTGGCCTTCGATGTCCCTGCGGGAACCTTCGTCACGCCGGCGTTGCTCGGCCCGCTTGGCGTTGCTGTAGGCACACACACTGCCCTACGCCTGAGCGCGGACACTTCCGCTTGGCCGGAACCCGGCCCGCGTGCTGGCAGCCGCGCCGTGGTAGCGGGCGTTCTGGGCGGCTGCGCGCTCGATGTGACGACGCTGGCAGGGGGCGCGGACGGCAGCATCGTGGTGCATGTCGATGCGGCCGGCGCTGCTCGCTATGCGAGTGCAGCCGAGCTCGACGGACTCGTGGTCTGGCCGGCGCCGCCCGACGGCTGGCCCGAGTGCCGAGCGGCGCCGAGCGTCGGCGCAGTTCCGTCGCGGTTCGGTGGCGAGAAGTCAGATGGATTCGGCGGCCTGACGCCGTCGGCGCCGGCACAATTCGATGATCCGGTGGAGGACTGAGCAGTGCTGCTCGTGCTGTGCGATGACGCCCTCGATCCAGCGACGCGCGACTGGGTACGCGATGCGTTGCAGGCTGGGGTGTCCGCCGTTGCGGGTCAAGTCCGTCTCGCAGCCGACGTGGTGTCGATGCCGCGCCCAGACGACGGGGGCGAGCCGTACGTGGTGTGGCTGACCAGCGACGTCGAGCCCGATGCCATCGCTGCCGCGACGGCTGCGTCCAGCGAAGTGGTGCTTCTGCTCGGCGTGACCGCTGCTCGTGCCGCAACTCGACCAGTCGGCAGCCCTCACGCCGCACATGGGTGGCACGCGGCGGCCGCGGGCGGGGTGCCACGCACCGCGGTGTGGCTGCCGGACGCAGACGGCGGGCGTGGTGATCCCACCGGCGAGTTGTCTGCTGCGCTCGATGCGAACCGGGTGGTCCGCATCAAGCGGGCCGGCTCGCGCAGCTCCCACCGGCAGCTCTACCGACTCGGACGCTCGCTGGCGTCGTCGGCATGCGCCCCGCAGCGACTCGACCGAACCGACGGCGCGGTGCGACGCCGCACCGCCGCTCGTGCCGCCACCGACGCGCTCTCGGAGTTGCTCGACGAGCCCGACATCGAGGAGTTCCAGATTCGCGGTGGGGAGTCGATGCTCGTGCAGTACGCGGACGGCCGGGTGGAGCGCCGGCCGTCGCCGTTCGCTGCCGACAACGATCTCATCGAGGCGGTGCGCTTCTTGGCGAGCTATTCCGGTGATCGACCGCAGCGCTTTGACGAGCTGGATCCCCGGCTGGATGTGCGCGTCGGCGACCGCTGGCGCCTGCACGCCGAGGCGTTCGTGACGAGCCCGCCCAATGTGGTGCTCCGGTCGAACATGGCGGGCCGGATGCGTCTCGACGACCTGGGCATCGCCTCGAACGAGCTCGGCAGCGTGCTGATCGAGGCGATCGCGGGCAGGGTGCGGGCCAACGTGGTGGTTGCGGCCGCGATGGGCGGCGGCAAGACCACGCTGTGCCAGGCGCTGCTCGCAGCGGTGCCCGACCATGAGCGCATCGACACCATCGAGGACACGCCGGAGCTGCGGCTGGCGGAGTACGGGATCCACCCCAACACCTACGAGCGGCTGACCCGTGACGCCAATCAGGACGGCCACGGCCGTCATTCGATGGCCGACCACATCCGCGATGCCAAGCGGGCGAACGCCGCCAAGCTGGTGGTGGGAGAGATCCGCGGCGAGGGCTGCGAGGCGTTGCTGGACGCCATGTCCTCGGGATTGGACGGCTGCCTGGTCACGCTCCACTCGCAGCCGGGTAAGGGTGTGCTCGAGAAGCTCGTGGCGTATGCCTGCTCCGAAGGCGCAGAGCCCGATTACGCGCGACGTCAGATCGCCGCTGCAGTTGACCTGTGCGTCTGGATGGGTCGCAATGACGCCGGTGAACGGGTCGTCGTTGACGTCACGCAGCTCACTGGCATCGACGATGTCACCGGGGTCATCGCGACAACCTGTCTGTGGGCGCTGCGCCCGGGCGACCGGTGGGCGACGCCGGCTGGACGTCCCGCTGGTCGCATGGCAGAGGTGTTCGCGTCCGCCGGCCTCGCCGCAGCAGGCGGCGACGCCGAGCTGCCCTCGGCGTACTCGCAGATCGTCGACGTGCCGACGACACCAAGCCCCGCCGCAGCAGCGTCGCCGATCGACGCGACGATCCCCGTTCAGCAAACAGAGGAGCAACCGCCGGTGCGTGCACCGCAGGCGCCAGAGGGCCGGCCTCAGGCGGTCGGTCAGCCCGAAGCGATGCAACCACAAGCAAGTCCATCGTCACCCAGCGACGAGCCACCGGAACCACATGTGGAACCTCCGCGACCAGCCGAATCGCTGTCGGGCCCGCCCGCGCGCGACTACGGGCAGTCGCACGAAGTGCTGTGGGATCCCGGCCCGCTCATCCCTATCGACGACCCGCCGCCGTACGAGCCGCTCGTTGCCGAGGAGACAGCGTGCTGAAACTCGCGGCGATCGGTATGGCGGGTTGCGCGGCCGCGCTGTGGCCGCTCATCGGCGCCCGACGAGGCAACAGGGGGCGCGGCGATGAGTCGCCCCGCTGGCCGTTGCTCGTCACCGGCACCGTCGCATTTGTCGCTGGGCTGGCGTTCGGACCGACGGCGGCCGGCCTCGCTGGCGCGGTGGTCGGCATTGGCGCGTGGTGCGCTGCGTGCATTGTCCTCAGCCGCCAACGCGTCAATGCGGCAGAGTCGGTGGCCCAATTCGCAGCGATCCTGGCCAATCAGGCTCAGGTCTCACGCACGGTGGTGGACGCACTCGAAACCGCCGCGCCGCTGGCCACCGGGCCGATCGCCCAGACCGCGGCCAAACTTGTCGATGAGTGTCGCAACGCAGGTGTCGAGGCGGCGGCACAACAGTTCGCGGCTGGCGCTGACGGCCCGCTCGCCGCTTGGCTGGCTGATGTCGTGGCGGTCGCCGCAGCCAGCGGTGGCCAGTGGGTGCCGATTCTGGGCGTGCTCGAATCCGAGGCCGCCGAGGCCGCGTCCACGGCGCGCCACTTTCACCGTCATGTCGCCGCCAACTTGCCCCAGCTGGGGCTCGCAGCCGCCCTCGGTGCCGCCGTCGCCCTCGGCAGCGCGCTGGTCAGCCCCGATGCGTGGGCATGGCTGTCGGGAACGCAGGGACAGCGTGTCGGTCTGGCCGCGACCGTGGTCGCAGTGGCCATCAGCGCCCGGCCCCTGAGTGCCGCCTGGGAGATGCTCCGGTGAGCGTTCCGAGGCGCCCGGCGATCAGCGCCGGCCCGTTCAGCTTCGAGTGGGAGCAGCGCCAATGAGCCTTCCTTGGCCGCCGATGGGTGCGCTCGGCATGTGGTTGATGGCTGGCACCGGCGCGTGTGCGGCAATCGGGTTGCTGGCTTCGAGCGAGCGCCGTCGCCGGAACCGCCGCAGGCTGACGGCGTTGGGCTGGAGTCCGGCCCGGCTGGCGAGCCTCGCCGTGATCGTGGCCGTCTGCACCATCGGCGTGGGCTTTGTCGCTGCCGGCCGGCTGGCGTCGGGCGAGGGTGCCTCGCCCGCGACGGCTCTGGCGTGGTCGCTGCTGGCTGCCGTGGTGGCGGCGTGGGCCGTGCCTGGCTTGATGACCGCTGCGGTGCTGGCTGGCCACCGACGCCGCGCCGATGAGACGGTGCTGCTGTGGTTGCGTCGCATCCGTCTCTTCGTGGCGGCCGGTCACCCGATCAGCGTGGCGGTGCTTGACGCGGCCGAGCGCGTCACCGATCCCGCATTCGCGCCCGCGGCTGGCGCGGTCAATGCAGCGGTGCTCGGCGGGCGCGACCCGCTGGCTGCCGTGGCAGCGCAGCTCGGCGATTCGCCGACGGCATCGCTGTTGCGCACAGTGGATGCGGCCGAGCGCTCGGGCGCTGCGGCCTCCGAGTTGCTCGATCGAGTCCTGGACCGTGTGGTGCGAGCGATGGACGACCGCCGCCGCGAGTCCATCGACCGCCTCGCCCGTTCGGTAGGCGCGTCCGCATCGCTGCTTGCGGTGGTGGCCTCGGCCGTCGTCATGGTGACCGTCGTCATGACCCTGCCGACGGTGTGAGCCAGACGTCCCCGTCCGATCCCAACGATCTCGAGCGCCCGCAGGAGCGGGCAAGGAGCAAACACATGGATTCACCAGTCACCAAGCTGATCTTCATTGCCGCCGCCGTCGCCGCCTCAGTGCTGGTGGTGACGGTCATGTGGACCACCCTCGGAAGAAATGCTCCGCAGACGAGCACGACCGTCGACAAGTCCAAGATCACGACTGCGGAACTCTGCGCTGCCGTAGGCGGTACATGGACCGCTGGCAACACACCGCCGTGCGCATGACGGTCGGAGACAGCCGGTCTCGGCGTTGCGCTTCGCCATGTACCTCGCTCAGGTAGCCACTCGCTGTGCGATGCAGCCTGCCCATCGCTGATGAGCCGTGGACAGCTCGCTCTCGATTCTGCGCTTGTTCAGCGTGCTGGTGGTGTTCATGGCGCTGGTGATCTCGCTGTTCGACCGCCAGGTCGGCGCTGCCGCGGCGCAGGGGGCGGCCGACGCCGCGGCCATCGCAGTCATCGATCTGGTGCCGCCGACCTGGGATTGCACCGAAGCAGATCTCCCAGTCGACGCCGCGGCCACGGCGGCCAGAGTGGCGGTGGACCGCGCCGAGCAGCTCGCCGCGGTCCAGCCCACTGCCGTCGAGGTGCACGCCGATTCGACGTGTTCGGTCATCGTGTCGGTGCGGTTGTCCTCCCGCGGCTGGCTCGGCCACGGCGAGGCGCTTGGCGTGGCGTGCCGCCGCCCGCCGTCTGCCGAGGGAGCCGCGCTGTGGGCACCGGTGGCGCCGCCGTGCTGAATCCAGCGTCGTTCGCTTGGAAGAGGCCCGGCCATGGATGAGGCCATCGGCATGGTGAGCGCAGCAGCGGTGCTGGTGTTCGGCATCTGGCTGGTGGACTACTCGGGCGACGCCACTCGTGCGTCGGGGTCGATCCGGGCAGCCAGCGTCGAAGCGGCGCACTACGCGGCCAGCGCGCTCGCATCACCACCGGCCGCCACCACCAAAGCCGAGATCGACCGGCACGCCGCGGGCATCGCCGAGCGCGTCGTCGGCGCCGCGGCCATCGCCGATTGCGACATAGCCGATCAGCGCTACAACGTCACCGCCGTCGTCCACCGTCTTCCCGCCAATACCGCACCTGCCGCCGTGACGGTCGACGTGACCTGCGCGCTGGCCGTCTCGCCCCTGTTCAGCGACGTGGTCAGCACCCGCGTCGCCGTGCCGGTTCTGCCCACGCCCACCCGCTAGCGATGAGCACGACACGCAGCGCCGCCACCGCCCGGCTCGATGCCCCGGCATTCGACGGCGGGCGAGCGGCATGAGCACGCCCTTCGTCGCGCTGGCGTTAGCTGCGATGTGCGCGCTGTTCAGCGCCGCGGCTGCTGACACGGCGCAGGTCATGGGTCTGCGGCATCAGGCCGCCGATGAGGCCCGCCGCGTCGCGATCAGCACGCTCGACTCGTGCGCCGTCGGCAACGACGCCACCAACCGCTGCGTGCCGTCGCCGGGCTGCGCCGCCCCGACCTGCGCGGTCTGCCTGCGCGGTGACGCCGTCCAAGCCGACGTGTCGCTGGACTGGTCGCCGGTGGTGCTGCGAGGCCTCGCCCCGGCACACGGCCGTCACGCGCTCAGCCTCGCAGCGCTCGACGTAGCCGACCTAGCTGGAACAACCCTGCCCACCTGCACGTGAGCGAATGCTGCTCGTTCGGCACGATGTGCAGTGGCTTGCCGGTGAGGGTTCGCGATGCGCCGAGTCCCTCTGGTCCAGCGTCACGCACTCGATGTCGGGTTGATCCAGCGCAGTTCGGCGAAACGGGCGAAATCGGAGTCGGCTGAGACGATGGCCAGGCCGTGCTCGATGCACAGCGCCGCGAGCGCAGCGTCGGGAATCAGGTTGGCGCTGAGATGCAGGTCTCGCACCAGACGCCCGAGGATGG
This sequence comes from uncultured Acidimicrobiales bacterium, assembly GCA_964484385.1. Taxonomy (GTDB): domain Bacteria; phylum Actinomycetota; class Acidimicrobiia; order Acidimicrobiales; family Poriferisodalaceae; genus Poriferisodalis. The sequence goes on along the minus strand of CAZAFV010000002.1, from coordinate 60,193 downwards.
TCCGGTGCCCACGGCCGGGTTCGGGAATCCAAGCGCTGGGAGCGCCCAGCCAGTCGTCGACGAACGCCCACGCCTCGGCGGGCCCGAGCGGGTTCGGCACTGCCCGCGGGTTCGTGACGATCCGCAGGAAGCTGGTCAGGGACTGCCACGGAAGCCCGACCCGGCGCGGCCCGTTCAGCGCGCCTTCGAGCCACGTCCGCGTTGCGTCGTGGAACGGACTCCGTTCGTCGACCGCGTACAGCAGGACGTTGGCGTCGATGAGCACCGGCAGCTACCTCGCGCGCGAGCCTTCGAGCACGTCGATGGCCTCGGCTACGTTGCTGACGTCGACTTGGATGCCGAGCGGATGAGTCCGCTGGCTGAAGGGCCGGGCATCCGATGAAGCTGCAAGCCCCCGCCGCACGAGGTGGTTAACGGCCTCGGAAACGCCCATGCCGGTGTCCTGGCGCAGACGTGCCAGCGCCCGGGCGGCGTCCTCGTCGAACTCGATAGTCGTACGCATGGGCGTAAGCTAGCATGCACATGGGGATAACAAGGCACGCAAATGCGCAACTGAGCACATGACTGCATCATTGAGCCGGATCCCTGCTGGACACGGAATTGCGCACCGGGTTGCCGGAGGCCCGCGCTAGGGTGCGGTTCTGACCGTGAAGCGGGTCCGGTGAGGCTCGTACGGACAGGAAGGACCTGCGCGTGGCAGACCGCGAGCGACGCATGACGCCCCCCTACGGGGGCGTTTTCGTTGCCCGGACCACCATTCTCGATTCCAGCGGCGTCCACCGGGCACTCACCCGTGTGAGCCACGAGATCATCGAGCGGAACGAGGGTCTCGACAACGTCCTCGTGGTGGGCCTGCAGACCGGCGGCGTGCAGATCGCCCTGCGGATCGTGCGCCTGCTGTTCGAGATCGACGGCACCGACGTGCCCTTCGGCACGCTCGACGTGGCGATGCACCGCGACGACATCGGCCTTCGCCCCGTCATGGCCGAAGCCGTCACCGACATCCCCTTCGACCTCGACGGCATGACGGTGGTGCTGGTCGACGACGTGCTCTACACCGGCCGCACCATCCGTGCAGCGCTCGATGCCCTGAACGACTTCGGGCGGCCCCGTGCGGTGCAGCTCGCCGTGGTCATCGACCGCGGTCACCTCGAGCTGCCCATCCGCCCCGACTTCGTCGGCAAGAACCTGCCCACCAGCCGCGACGAGATGGTGGACGTCACGCTCGAGGGCGTGCTGCTGGGGGAGATGCGCAAGTGAGCGGGCGCGCCGCAGCCGAAGCAGCACGCCCACGACAAGCGCGGGTGCTGCTGGGGGAGATGCGCAAGTGAGCGGGCACCTGCTGACCCTGGGCGAGCTCGGCACCGAGGGCATCTCCGAGCTGCTGTCGCTCACCGACCGCTTCGTCGAGGTGGGCCGCCGGCCGATCCCTCGGGTGCCCGCCCTGCGGGGTCGCACCGTGGCCACGCTGTTCTTCGAGGAATCCACCCGCACCCGGCTGGCCTTCGAGACCGCCGCCAAGCGGCTGTCAGCCGACGTGCTCAACTTCTCCGCGGCCTCATCGTCGCTCGCGAAGGGCGAATCGCTGCGCGACACCTTCGAGACCGTCCAGGCCATGGGCATCCATGCCGCCGTAGTGCGCCATCGCAGCGCCGGTGTGCCTGCCCAGATCGCCCGCTGGGCCGACGATGGCGTGTCGATCCTCAACGGTGGCGACGGCTGGCACGCTCACCCCACCCAGGGCCTGCAGGACGCCTACACGCTGTGGCGCCACTTCAGCCCGATGGCCGACGGCCAGCCGGGCGCCGAGGCCGCCGATGAACCCACGCTGGCAGGGCTCCGGATCGGCATCGTCGGCGACATTGTCCACAGCCGCGTCGCCCGCAGCGACATCGAGGCCTACACGGCGCTCGGCGCCAGCATCGTGCTGGTCGCACCGCCCACGCTGCTGCCGGCGCAGCCGCGTGACTGGATCGACTGCTGGCTCCCGGCCGACGCAGCCAAGCGCGTCGAGATCTCGCACAGTCTTGACGACGTGCTCGACGAGCTCGATGTGGTGGGGCTGCTGCGCTGCCAGCGCGAGCGCATGGCGGACGGCCTGATCGGGTCGGTGCCCGAGTACGTGGCCCGCTACGGCCTCACCGCCGAACGCGCCCAGCGCCTGCGCTCCGATGCGGTCATCACCCACCCCGGGCCGATGAACCGCGGCATCGAGATCGCAGGCGCAGTGTTCGAGGACTTGGCCGCCAGCCGGGTGCTGGTCACCCAGCAGGTGTCGCACGGCGTGGCCGCCCGCATGGCAGTGCTGTTCCGTTTGATCGGATCAGGCACAGCCCTGCCCCATGCAGACGGCCCACCCGATGCCGCACCCTCAGAGGCGGAGCTGACGGGCGGAGGCGGTGTCTGAGATGACGGAGCAGCAGCTGCCGGCCGCAGGTGAGCCGTTGCTTCTGGCAGGCGGCGAGATCGTCGAGCGCGCCGGTCGGCGGCATGCAGACATCACCGTGCTCGACGGCCGGATCGCCTCTGTTGATCCTCCCGGCACGAGCCGCAACGGTTCGGCTCATGTCATCGATGCGACCGGGTGCATGATCGCCTCCGGACTGGTCGACCTGTTCAGCCGCCTCGGCGAGCCCGGCAACGAGGAGGCCGAGACCGTCGCCAGCGCCACTGCGGCCGCCGCGCTCGGCGGCTTCACGGCACTGCTCGCACAGCCCGACACCGACCCGCCGCTCGATCGGCTGGGCCAGCTCGCCGAGCTGCGCCGCAACGCAGCCGGCGGGCACTGCGCCGTCGTCGCCGCTGCCACGATCACCGCCGGCCGGGCAGGGGAGCGCCTGTCGCCGATGGCCGAACTGGCCGACGCCGGCGTCCGCTGGTTCACCGATGTGGGGCCGCTGGCCGACACCGGCCTCCTGCGCCGGGCCCTGCAGTACGCCGGGCCGCTGGGCGGGACCGTGTCGGTGCGCCCCGCCACAGCCCATCTCGGCGGCACTGCTGCCATGGCCGAAGGCGCAGTGTCGGCACGCATGGGCCTGGCCGGGGAACCGGCAACTTCCGAAGAGCTGTCAGCCGGCGCTGCGGTCGGTGTCGCGAGACTCACCGGGGGCCGGCTGCACCTCGACCGGATCAGCGCCGCCCGCACGGTCGAGCTGGTGCGTGCCGCCAAGGCCGAGGACATCGACGTGACCGCGTCGGTTGCCACCGAGCACCTGCTCTTCATCGATGCCGACACCGACGGCTACGACACGCTCATGCGGGCCGAGCCGCCCTACCGCACGGCGCTGGACCGGGAAGCGCTGATCGCCGGCATCAACGACCGCACGATCGATGCGGTGGTCAGCGGTCACTCGCCGGTACCGCCGCAGGCGAAAGACCTGCCCTTCGACGAGGCACCGCCCGGGGTGGCGGCGCTGGAGACCTGTGCCGCACTCGTCCTGGGCCACCAGGACATCAGCGTCGAGACGGCGTTGGAAGCGCTCGCCTGGCGACCTGCCGAACTGGCCAGTGCAACCCATCTCGGCGGTGGAGCTATCGAGCCCGGCCGGCCGGCGAACCTCGTGGTCATCGATCTCGGCCGACCCTGGACGCTGGCAGAGCGCGGCTCGGTCTCGATGGCTCGCAACACGCCCCACCGCCGCCGCGAGATGAGCGTGATGGTGACGGCAACGGTTGTCGCTGGCCGCTTGGTGGTGGCCGACGGTGCGCCGTGCAGCACTGCCGGTACCGTCGCTGCGCTCGCCGCAGGAAACACCCGATGACCCCAGTCGCAGACAACCCCGCCGCTCCCACTGCCGGCGCACTCGTGCTCGCCGACGGCACCACATTCGAGGGCGAGATGATCGGCGCGCCCTTGGGCCCCTCGGGTGGGATCGCATCGGGCGAGGTCGTGTTCAACACCGTGATGACCGGCTACCAGGAGGTCATCACCGACCCCTCCTACGCAGGCCAGATCATCGCGTTCACCTATCCCCACATCGGCAACTACGGCACCACTGGCGTCGACGCCGAGTCTCGCCGCCCCTTCTGCCGGGGCGTCGTCATCCGCGACCTGGCCCGCCGCCGCTCCAACTGGCGCTCCGACAGCGATCTCGACGCCTATCTCACCCGTCACGGCATCGTCGGCATCGCGGGCGTGGACACGCGACGCCTGACACGCCATGTGCGCGACCACGGCGCGATGCCCGGTGCGTTCGGGCCTGCGCCCGACGATGAGGCGCTGCAACGCATCGCGGCCGCGGCCAGCGCTGAGCCCGGCACCGCCGGCGGCGATCTCGTCGGCGAGGTCACCACTGCCGAGCCGTACTCCGCCGGTGACGGGCCGTGGCGAGTGGTGGCCTACGACCTGGGCATCAAGCGCGCCATCGTTGTCAACCTCGGGCGCATCGCCACAGTCGAGGTGGTGCCGGCGCACGCCACCGCGGACGAGGTGCTTGCACGCGAGCCCCACGGCGTGTTCCTCTCCAACGGCCCGGGCGACCCCGAGATGGCGGGCAGCGTCATCGGCGCGCTCGGCGATTTGCTCGACCGGGTGCCGATCTTCGGCATCTGCCTCGGCCAGCAGGTGCTCGGCCTCGCACTGGGCGGCCGCTCCTACAAGCTGCCCTTCGGCCACCACGGGGGCAACGTGCCGGTGCGCGACGAGTCCACGGGCCGCGTCGAGATCACCAGCCAGAACCACAACTTCGCCATCGAATCCGGCTCGGTGCCCGGCGTGGACGAGACGCACGTGTGCCTGAACGACGGATCGCTCGAAGGCTTCGCCTGCCGCGACCTGCCCGCGTTCGCCGTGCAGTACCACCCCGAGGCCAGCCCCGGCCCGCACGATTCGCGCTACCTCTTCGACCGCTTCGCCGACCTCATGTCGCAGTTCTGGGGCGGAACCCCCAACGGCGCCGGCCTCGGCGCCGGCGGCAGCCACAGGAAGGCTCGCTGATGCCGCGCCGCGACGACATCGACTCGATCCTCATCATCGGCTCGGGGCCCATCGTGATCGGCCAGGCCTGCGAGTTCGACTACTCGGGCACCCAGGCCTGCCGGGTGCTGCGCGAAGAGGGCTACCGGGTGGTCCTGGCCAACTCGAACCCGGCCACGATCATGACCGACCCCGAGTTCGCCGATGCGACCTATGTCGAGCCGCTCGACGCGGCCGTGCTCGAGGCGATCATCGCCCGCGAACGCCCGGATGCGCTGCTGCCCACGCTCGGCGGCCAGACGGCGCTGAACCTCGCCACCGAGCTCTCCAACAGCGGCGTGCTCGACCGCTACGGCGTCGAGATGATCGGCGCCTCCGAACAGGCCATCAACACGGCGGAGGACCGCGACCGATTCCGCCAGGCGATGACCGAAATCGGCCTGCGCTGCGCTCGTTCGGCCATAGCGCACTCCATGGACGAGGCCCGTCGGGCGATCGACGAGATCGGCCTGCCGGTCATCATCCGTCCCGCCTACATCCTGGGCGGGGAGGGCACCGGCTTCGCCACCACTGCCGCCGAGTTCGAAACCGCCGCAGCCGCAGGCCTCGACGCCAGCCCGATCAGCGAGATCCTCATCGAGCAGTCGGTCAAGGGCTGGAAGGAATTCGAGCTCGAAGTGATGCGCGACCGCGCCGACAACTGCGTGGTGATCTGCTCCATCGAGAACTTCGACGCCATGGGCGTGCACACCGGCGATTCGATCACGGTCGCCCCCACCCAGACCCTGTCCGACGTTGAGTACCAGCAGATGCGCGATGTGGCCTTCGCCTGCATCCGCCGCATCGGCGTGGAGACCGGCGGCTCGAACGTGCAGTTCGCAGTGAACCCCGCCAACGGCGAGCAGATCATCATCGAGATGAACCCGCGGGTCAGCCGCAGTTCCGCCCTAGCGTCGAAGGCGACCGGCTTCCCGATCGCCAAGATCGCCGCCCGGCTCGCCGTCGGTTACACGCTGGATGAGATCACCAACGACATCACCGGCGAGACGCCCGCCAGCTTCGAGCCGACCATCGACTACGTGGTCACCAAGATCCCCCGTTGGGCGTTCGAGAAGCTGCCCGGTGCCGCGCCGGTGCTCGGCCCGCAGATGCAGTCAGTCGGCGAGGTGATGGCCATCGGCCGCACCTTCCCCGAGAGCCTGCAGAAGGCGCTGCGCAGTCTGGAACAGGGCCGCTTCGGCCTGAATGCCGATGCCGGCGAAACGCAGTACGCCGAGCGCCCGACGGCCGAGCTGCTCGACGCGATCGCCACCCCCACGCCCGAACGGGTCTTCGAGATGGGAGAGCTGCTGCGCAGAGGCGCCGATCCCGACGAGATCAGCACCGCCACCGGCGTGGACCCGTGGTTCGTCGACCAGATGCTCGCCATCATCGACGAACGGGCGGCGCTCGAAGCAGCCGGCAGCCCCAGCCAGCTCAGCCGGCGTGCCTGGAAGCGCGCCAAGCAGCTCGGCTTTGCCGACGCGCAGCTCGCATGGCTGTGGGGCACCGGCGAGGCCGACGTCCGCGCAGCCCGCCTCGAAGCAGGCGTGCGCGCCACGTTCAAGACCGTGGACACGTGCGCTGCCGAGTTCGACGCCCGTACGCCGTACCACTACTCCACCTACGAGGACGAGGACGAGATCCGCCCCGGCACCCGCCCCCGCATGATCATCCTGGGCTCGGGGCCCAACCGCATCGGCCAGGGCATCGAGTTCGACTACTGCTGCGTGCATGCCAGCTTCGCCCTGCGCGAGGCCGGCTACGAGACCGTCATGGTCAACTGCAACCCCGAGACGGTCTCCACCGACTACGACACCTCCGATCGCCTGTACTTCGAGCCGCTCACTACCGAAGACGTCCTCAACATCATCGATGCCGAGGATCCGGTCGGCGTCATCGTGAGCCTCGGCGGTCAGACGCCGCTCAAGCTGGCATCGGAGCTGCCCGCCGAGCTGGTGTGCGGCACGCCCGCCGACTCCATCGACCTGGCCGAAGACCGCGAGCGCTGGAACGCGCTGTGCGCCGCGCTCGCCATCCCGCAACCGCCGGGCGGCACCGCAGCCGGACCGGCCGAGGCGGCTGCGATCTGTGACGACATCGGCTTTCCCGCGCTCGTGCGCCCCAGCTACGTGCTCGGAGGCAGGGCCATGACCGTGGTGTACGACCACGACGAGCTCGCCGCCACCATGGCCGAGCTGGCGCAGTTCTCCTCGCTGGGCCGCGAAGGAGGCCTGTCGGCGGAACGTCCCGTGCTCGTGGATCGCTTCCTCGAAGACGCCATCGAAGTCGATGTCGACTCGCTGCGCGACCGCACCGGCGCGTGGATGCTCGGCGGGATCATGGAGCATGTCGAGCAGGCCGGCGTGCACTCGGGCGACAGCGCCTGCGCCATCCCGCCGCCGAGCCTCAGCGCCGAGACCCAGCAGACGATCGTGACCTACACCCAGCGCCTGGCCGAATCGCTCGGCGTGGTGGGGCTGTTGAACGTGCAGTTCGCCGTCAAAGCCGGCGAGGTGTTCGTGATCGAGGCCAACCCGCGGGCGTCGCGCACGGTCCCGTTCGTCGCGAAGGCCACCGGGGTGTCGCTGGCCAAGGCGGCGTCGCGAGTGATGGCGGGCGAGACGCTCGACGAGCTCGTCTCAGACGGGATGCTGCCCGGCTGGTCACGCAATGGCCAGTTGCCCGCCGATGGCGCAACGGCAGATGCCGACGGACAGGCGACGTCGCCGCGCCATGTCGCCGTGAAGGAAGCCGTGCTGCCGTTCGGCCGGTTCCCCTCGGTGGACACCGTGCTCGGTCCCGAGATGCGCTCGACCGGCGAGGTCATGGGCATCGACGCCACCTTCGGGCTGGCGTTCGCCAAGAGCCAGATTGCCGCGGGCGACGCGCTCCCGTCCGGCGGCACGGTGCTGCTCACGCTGGCCGACCGCGACAAGCCCGAGGGACTCGAGGCGGCCCGTGTGCTCTCCGAGCTCGGCTTCGATATCGCGGCCACGGCCGGCACCGCCGATTACCTGCGCGGCAACGGCATTGGGGTCGCGGCCGAAGTGGCGAAGCTGTCGGTGGACGGCCACGAGACGTCGCCCGGCGAGGACTCGGTGCAGCTCATTGCTGCGGGTCGCATCCAGCTGGTGGTCAATACGCCGAGGGGTCGGGGTGCCCAGATCGACGGCCGCCACATCAGGGCGGCGGCACGCACGCATCACGTCCCGTGCCTGACCACCGTGGCCGCGGCCCGTGCTGCGACGATGGGCCTGCGCGAGTGGCTGGCCAGCGATTTGCAGGTACGGCCGCTGCAGGAGTTCCACGCAGAGCTCGATGCGTCGATGCGACGCGAGCATGCCTGATTCGCTGCCCCGAGCCATCCGGGGCGGAGGCGTGGACATGGCAGTGCGAGTCGGCAGCGTGGAGCTGCCCAACCCGGTCATGACGGCGTCCGGCACTGCCGGCTACAGCAACGAGCTCGGCTCGTACCTCGACTTGGCATCGCTCGGGGCGACCGTGACGAAGTCGCTCTCGCCGTTTCCCTGGGCCGGCAACCCGGCACCGCGGGTAGTGGGCACCGCGGCGGGGATGCTCAACGCTGTCGGGCTGCAGAATCCGGGAGTCTCCGAATGGGTCGAGCACGAGCTGCCGCGCCTGGCCCGCACGGGCGCCCGGGTGGTTGTCAGCATCTGGGGCCGCACGGTCGCCGACTACGCCACGGCCGCAGCGGCGCTCGCGGGTGCCGGGCTCACGGCGCTGGAGGTGAACGTCAGCTGCCCGAACCTCGAAGGGCGGGGCCAGATGTTCGCGTGCGATCCGTCGGCCACGGCTGATGCCATCGCCGCCTCGACTGCTGCGGGTGTGCCCGTATGGGCGAAGCTCACCCCCAACGTCACCGATCTCGTCGAGATCGCCGAGGCTGCCTTGGGCGCCGGAGCCGAGGCCCTCACGCTCGTCAACACCGTCTTCGGGATGTCGATTGACCCGGTCACCGCGCAACCGACGCTCGGCAACGGCGGCGGGGGGCTGTCGGGCCCGGCCATCCGCCCGGTTGCGGTGAGGGCCATCTACGACGTCCGTGCGGCGCTCGGCGGCGTGCCGATCGTGGGCGTCGGCGGCGTGGCCAAAGGGGAGCATGCGGCGGAGCTCATGGCTGCAGGCGCCAGTGCGGTCCAGGTCGGAACTGCGTCGTTCTGGGACCCCCGGGCACCTCGCAAAGTGCTGGACGAGCTGCGGCGCTGGTGCGGGCGGCACGGTGTCAGCACCGCGGCCTCTCTGACGGGACGCGCCCACCGGACGGCAGGCGACACACGGGAGACCACGTGAACTCTCCAACGGCTACTGCAACGGCATCGGTGCTCGGGCGAGACCCCGTGCGTGATCGCTTGGCTCTCGCGCTCGATGTGCCAGACCGGGCCGCTGCCATGGCGCTCGTGGAGCGTTTCGGGGCCGACTTCGGTGTCATGAAAGTCGGTCTTGAGCTGTTCCTCGCCGAGGGTCCTGGGGTCGTCCGCGACATCGTGTCGGCGGGAAGTCGCGTGTTCTTGGATCTCAAGCTCCACGACATACCGAACACGGTGGAGCACGCTGCTCGCTGTGCGGGCGAGCTGGGAGTCTGGCTGCTCACCCTGCACACCCAGGGCGGGCCGGAGATGCTGGCCGCGGGCGCCCGTGGCTTGAGCGATGGTGCGGCCACCGCACACCGCGGCGCTGGTGATGCCGCCTCGAGCACTGCCGACGCTGACCCGGACCCCGACGCGCCGATCGCGCTCGGCGTCACCGTGCTCACCTCTGACGCAGACGCCCCGTCGGAGGTGTTGATGGATCGAGCGCGGCTGGCCGAGCGAGCCGGCTGTGGCGGCGTCGTGTGCGCCGCACCAGATCTTCCCGTCGTGACCAACACGGTGCCGGGGATGCTTCGGGTGGTCCCGGGCATTCGCCCTGCCGGTGCGCCGTCGGCCGATCAACGCCGCGTCGCCACGCCGGCGTCGGCGCTGGCGGCAGGCGCCGACGTGCTCGTCATCGGCCGTGCGGTCACCGCAGCGCCCGATCCGGACGCAGCAGCGGCAGCCATCGTCGCCGAGGTCGCTGCCGCTCTGGGCTCGCCGTAAGCGGCGTCGAATTCGAGCCCGGTGTCCCTAGGGCCTATCTGGCGCATAGCTACACTGCACCTCAATGAGTCCGCTGCCTGAACTGAGTGACGAGCAGCGTGCCGAGGCGCTGGCCAAGGCCAAGGAGGCCCGCGAGGTCCGCGCAAACGTCAAGCATCGGTTGAAGATGGGCCTGCTCACCTTCGACGAGTTGCTGGCCGAAGCCGACTCTGTCGAGAACGTCGGCAAGCTCAAGGCACTCGCTGCCTTGGAGTCGATGCCCGGTCTCGGCAAGGTCAAGGCCCGCCGACTGATGGCTGAGATTGGCATCGCCGACAACCGGCGACTGCGAGGTCTCGGCGAGACGCAGCGGCGCCGTTTGAGCGAGCATTTCGCACAGGATTCCGCCTCAGGCGCGTGAAGACAGTCGCATGACCGACCCGGCGCCCAGCGGCGCTGCGAGTCATGGCGCGCCTGGGCGCGCACCGAGCGGCAGTGCGCTTGGGCGCGCACCGAGCGGCAGTGCGCCTTGGGGCATCACCCTGTACGTGGTGTGCGGGCCGGGCGGCGCCGGCAAGGGCACGATCGTGGCCGAATTGGTGGCGCAAGACCCCACGCTGCTGCTGAGCCGATCCTGGACAACCCGTCCTCGCCGGGTGGGGGAGCCGGCCGAGGCCTACACGTTCGTGACGGCCGAGGAGTTCGATGCACGCATCTCAGCAGGCGGGTTCCTGGAGTGGGCCGACTTCTTCGAATACCGCTACGGCACCCCGATGCCGCCGCCCGATCTCGACCGCGATCTGGTGCTCGAAATCGACGTTCAGGGCGCTGTGTCGGTGCGCAACCGTGATCCTGCCGCCCTGGTGATCATGGTGCTGCCGCCGAGCCGCGCCGAGCAGGAGCGACGCATGCGACGCCGGGGCGACCCTGATGCAGACGTGGCACGCCGGCTCGCCAAGGCCGACGAGGAGCTGCCTGTCGGCTACCGGATGGCTGATCTCATCGTCGTGAACCGGGACATCTCGAGCACCGTGTCGGAGATCGCCGCATTCGTGGAGCGCACCCGGTCCCGCCGGTAGCCTGCGTCTCGCGATGACTGAGTCAACCGACACCATGATCACCCCAGGGCTCGAAGACCTGCTCTCCAAGGTCGACTCGAAGTTCACGCTGGTGAGCCTCGCTGCCATGCGCTCGCGGCAGATCAACTCGTACTACAACCAGCTCGACGGTGGCATCGGCTCGGTTGTGCCCCCGCAGGTTGCCTCGGTTGCCCGCAAGCCCTTGTCGATCGCATTCGAGGAGATCGACGCCGACAAGATCACGTTCGAGCGGTTCGACCCCGAGGAGCGAGCACGGCTGGAGGCCGAAGCGCTTGCCGCGGCGGAGGCTGACGCAGCCATGCTCGAAGTGGTTCCCGACCTCGAGGCCTGATTTGCCTGACGCTGCGGCGTCTCCGTTCGCCGGGCGCCGCGTGGTGCTCGGCGTCAGCGGTGGCATCGCTGCGTACAAGGCAGTGATCCTGTGCCGACTCATGATGGACGCCGGCGCGCGCGTCGTGCCGGTGATGACCGCAGCCGCACAGCGTTTCGTCGGCAGGGCCACCTTCGACGCCCTCGCCAGCGAGCGCGTGCAGACGTCGATCTTCGGCGAGGACGACCCGATCCCGCACACCACGCTGGGCCAGACGGCCGATGTGGTGGTCGTGGCGCCCGCCACTGCGCGTGTCATCGGCAGCTACGCGGCCGGTATCTCCGACGGACTGCTCACCGCCACGCTGCTCGCCACGCGGGCACCGGTGGTGGTCTGCCCTGCCATGCACACCGAGATGTGGGAGCACCCTGCCGTGCAGCACAACATCGAGGTGCTCACCGGCCGGGGCGTGCACATGGTGGTGCCTGAGGCCGGCCGTCTCGCCGGCGGCGACATCGGCACCGGCCGTCTTGCCGAGCCGGCCACGATCTTCGAAGCCGTCAGCGAGGTGCTCGCTGCGCTGCCCGAACGAGACCCTGCCCACGAGCCCACGCCGCCACGCCGCGACTTCGCAGGCGTCAGCGTGACCGTCAGCGCCGGCGGCACCCGCGAGGCCATCGATCCGGTTCGCTTCATAGGCAACCGGTCATCGGGCAAGCAGGGCTACGCCATTGCCACTGCCGCCCGCGATCGCGGTGCCGAAGTGACGCTGGTGACGAGCGCCCCGCTCCCGCCGCCCGAAGGCGTGCACGAGGTTCGAGTGGAGTCGGCTGCGGAGATGGAGGCCGCTGTGGCGGCACATGCAGGCGCCGACGTGATCATCATGGCGGCGGCAGTGGCCGATTTCCGGCCGGCCGACGTTGCGCCCCAGAAGATCAAGAAAGGCAGCCCCGCCGCGAGCACCGGAGCCCCGGTCATCGTGCTCGAGCACACCACGGACATCCTCGCCGGTCTCGGGGCCGCAAAACCGCCGGGCCAGGTACTGGTGGGCTTCGCTGCCGAGACGGCCGATGTGCTTGACAACGCCGCTCAGAAACTGGCTCGCAAGAACCTCGATGTCATGGTGGCCAACGACGTCTCGGCAGCCGGCGCTGGCTTCGCGCACGACACCAACATCGTGACCGTCCTGCTGGCCGACGGCACCGTGCGCCCGCTGCCGATCTGCTCCAAGCGCGAAGTCGCCGACGCCGTCCTCGACACCGTCGCCGAGTTGCGCCACTAGTTCTCTGCGCCGGCGCACCCCCTGCTGCGTCGCGACCTCGTTCGTCTAGCCTTGCCGCGCTGCTCGGAGTACCGGCAGCGACAGGCCCAGACGACCGACAGAACATGACCGAATCGGGAGCCACGGTGAACCAGTGGACCTTCACCTCAGAATCGGTGACCGAGGGCCATCCCGACAAGATGGCCGACCAGATCTCCGACGCCATCCTCGATGCCTTGATCGCCGAGGACGATCACGCCCGGGTAGCGGTGGAGACGCTGGTCACCACCGGCCTGGTCGTCGTAGCGGGCGAGGTGTCCACCGAGGCCTACGTGGATATCCCGCGGGTGGTGCGCAGCACGATCACCGGCATCGGCTACGACCATGGCGAACTCGGGTTCGACGGCAACACGTGCGGCGTGATGATCGCTCTCGACGAGCAGTCCCCGGAGATCACCAAGGGAGTTTTCGGAAGCAGCGAAGCAGCCGCGCACGAAGACAACATCCCTGATCAAGGCGCCGGCGATCAGGGGATGATGTTCGGCTATGCCTGCCGTGAGACCGACGCATTCATGCCGCTGCCGATCCATGTGGCTCACCGCATGGCCGAGCAGCTCACCGAGGCGCGCCGGTCGGGCTGCATCCCCTACCTGCGCCCCGACGGCAAGACGCAGGTGAGCTTCGAGTACCGCGACGGCGAACCGGTCGCGCTGCGCACGGTCGTCGTCTCTGCCCAGCACAGGGAGGGAATCGAGATCGAGGGCATGATGCGCCCCGACCTGCTCGAGCACGTCATCGGCCCCACCCTGCCTGCTGCCTTCGCCGACGACGACTTCGAGCTGCTCGTGAACCCGTCCGGCAGCTTCGTGAGCGGCGGGCCGGTCGCCGATGCCGGCCTCACCGGGCGCAAGATCATCGTCGACACCTACGGTGGCTACGCCCGCCACGGCGGCGGAGCATTCAGCGGCAAGGACCCGTCCAAGGTCGACCGGTCGGCGGCGTACGGCGCACGCTGGGTCGCGAAGAATCTCGTGGCGGCCGGGGCAGCAGATCGCTGCGAGATGCAGGTGGCCTATGCCATCGGGCGTGCCGACCCGGTCTCGGTGCTGGTGGAGACGTTCGGCACAGCCCACGTCGATCCGGAGGCCATCTCGGCGGCAGTGAACGAGGTGTTCGACCTGCGGCCAGCGGCGCTGCTGGCCGATTTGAATCTGCGCCAGCCGATCTATCAGACCACGGCCGCCTACGGCCACTTCGGCCGTGTGCCCAATGGCGACACCTTCCCCTGGGAGCGGCTCGACCGCGTTGACGACCTCAAGTCAGCGCTGGGTCTGTAGCCCGCGGGCGCGACCGCGCCCCATCGAAGCACGACGAGTTCCCGCATGGGCTGCGGGGTTGTGAAAGCGACGCTCGGCGTCCAGCTGGAGCGGGGCAGACTGCAACGATGCAGCAGGCGGTGCAGGTGCTGGTTGACGAGCCGGCCATCGACCGCGAGTTCACGTACCTGCTGCCGCCGGAACTGGTCTCAGGTCGGGTGCCGGTCACCGTCGGCACGATTGTGCGGGTGGTGCTCAACCGCCGTCGCCTGCGCGGTTGGGTGACCGGGCTCGACGCGACGATTCCTGGCGGTCGGGAACTGGCGCCGATCAGCAGCGTCGTCGGCGTCGGACCGCCGCCGCATGTAGTCGAGCTGGCGAGATGGGCTGCGTGGCGTTGGGCCGGCACTCAGGTTCACTTCTTGCGCACCGCGAGCCCGGATCGCGTCGTCAAGGGTCTGCCGACGAGCCGTCCGGTGAGTCTGCCGAACGGCGTGTCCGATGACCCGTCCGACTCTCCCGAATGGGTAGAAAATGCGTTCGCTGCGGCCGTCCCTGCGCCAGCCGGCGGTGGGCTGCCGGCCGTCGTCCGTCTCGGTCCATGCGGCGACGAATGGCCGTTGGTCGTCGAAGCAGTACGCCACGGTCGCTCGCTCGTGCTCGTGCCCACCGCGGCGTGGGCGGCCCAGCTGGTGGGCAGGCTGCGCCAAGCGGGCGTGTCAACTGCACTTGCTCCACGCGACTGGGCCGGGGCAGCGTCGGCACACGCGGTTGTGGGGACCCGCGCCGGGGCATGGGCCCCGAGCGGCCGGCTCGACGTGGTGGTCGTGCTTGACGAACACGACGAGACGTATCAAGAAGAGGCTGCGCCCACTTGGAATGCACGTGATGTGGCGGTTGAGCGGGCCCGTCGCGACGGTGCCCGTTGCCTGCTGGTGGGACCAATGCCATCGCCGGACGCCGTCCACATCGCCAATGCCGCGGGCGGGTCCACGAGGACCTCGTTCACCACCGCGCCTCGCCCAGATGAGCGAGAGGCGTGGCCCCGGCTGCAGATTGCGGACCGGCGCCAGGACGACCCAGCGACGGGGGAGTGGTGCGGCGAAGCTCTCGCCGAGCTGCTGCGCAGCGACGTCACCGTGGTGTGCGTGCTGAACCGCACCGGTCGGGCGCGTCTCGCCTATTGCGCCTCGTGCGGCGAGCTGGCGCGTTCGCGCACGAGCGGCCGCGCCCTGCGGCTGGAGAAGCAGCAGTTCACGGACCCCGACAGCGGTGATGTACGACCCGCGGTGTGCGAGTTCTGCGGAGCGACGAAGTTCCGGCGTGCTCGGGTCGGGGTGAAGGGCGTCGCCGAGGAGATGGAACGCCTCGCTCGCCGTCCCGTCGTCCAGGTGGTCGGCGGCGCAGCGCCAGATGCAACCAGCGTCGGCACCGGCCCCGGTTCTGTCGACGCTGGCGCCGGAGCATCGTCGCGTCGTCGGCAACCGCGGCCACAGGCGAGGCAGCCAGCGCTCTTCATCGGTACCGAGGCGGTGCTGCACCGGGTGCCGTCGGCAGACGCGGTTGCGTTTGTCGACTTCGACCAGGAACTCACGGCGCCCCGCTACCGGGCGGGCGAGGAGGCCTTCGCACTGCTCGTGCGTGCGGCTCGCTTGGTGGGCCCGCGTTCGGGCAGCGGCAGCATCTTGGTGCAGACGCGGCTGCCTGATCATCCGGTTCTGACGGCGGCGGCCGGGGCCGATCCCAGCGATTGGCTGCGTGCAGAGATCGAGCGTCGTTCGGCGATGCGCCAGCCGCCCGCTGCAGCCTGGGCGCTCGTGTCGGGAGCAGCGGCCCCGGGCTACGTCGAGAACCTGTCAGCCGGCCTGCACGCCGAGGTACTCGACATTGCGGGACCCGACGACGGAACGTGGCGCATCCGCAGCGACAACCAGAACGTGCTGCTGGATGCCCTGGCAGCCGCCGAGCGGCCGTCGGGGAGGCTGCGCGTCGCGGTTGACCCGCTGCGAGCCTGACGGGCCGCGCGCGGGCGCGCCGGTAGCCTCCGAAATCCATGGGAGGCACGTTCGAGATCCGGCTGATGGGCGATCCGGTGCTGCGCCAGCGCGCCGCCGAGATCACCGACATCGACGGCCGCGTGGCGCGCATGGTCGACGACATGCTGCCTGCCATGTACGAGGCCGAGGGCATCGGGCTAGCGGCCCCGCAAGTGGGCATTCAGCGCCGTCTGTTCATCTTCGACCTCTATGAAGGCGACGGCCCCCAGACGCTCATCAATCCCGAGATTGTCGAGAGCGAAGGCGAGTGGACCTACACCGAGGGATGTCTGTCGGTGCCCGGTCTGACCTTCGAGATCGTCCGGCCGAAAGAGGTGCACATTGTCGGACGTGACCTCGACGGCAACGAGGTCAGCATCGAGGCCGACGAGCTGCTGGCGCGCCTGTTCCAGCACGAGCTGGACCATCTCGACGGCGTGCTGCTCGTCGATCACCTCGAAAAGGCCGAGCGCAAGGAGGCACTGCGAGAGTGGCGAGTCCAGCTCGCGCAGCTGCAGTCCGGCACCAACGGACCGGTCGAAAGCGGCCCCGTCCCGCTCGTGGGCCGCAATGCCGCGGAGGACTGAGCACTCCCGCGTTGCCGTCTCGCCGGATTGCATCCGATGACGTCACCCGGCTTGCCGCTGCCGCCAGCACGGCCGCGCCGGATCGCCTTCGCGGGTACCCCGGACGACGCCGTACCGGCCCTGCAGGCGCTTGCCGAAGCCGAATTCGAGATTCCCGTTGTGGTCACGGGCGCGCCGCGTCGTCGCAGTCGCCGCGGCAGCGATACCCCGAGCCCGGTTGCCGCTGGCGCTGAAGAGCTGGGCCTGCCGGTCAGCCACAATCCGGCCGATCTCTCAGGCTGCGGCGCCGACTGCGCGGTCGTGGTGGCGTACGGGCAGCTCATCGGTGAGGAGCTGTTGGCGGCCACACCCATGCTCAATCTGCACTTCTCGCTGCTGCCGCGCTGGCGCGGCGCAGCTCCGGTTGAGCGAGCGCTGCTGGCCGGTGACGACCGCACAGGCGTGTCGCTCATGGCGCTGGAGGCGACGCTCGACACCGGACCCGTCTACTGGCGCCACGAAGTGCCCATCGGACCGGCCGACACTGCAGCAGAGCTACGCAACCGGCTTGCTCAGGAAGGTGCTCAGCACCTCGCAGGCTCGCTCGCCGGGGGCCTCGGCACGCCCCAATCCCAATCGGGCGAGCCGACCTATGCACGCAAGCTGACCCCCGCGGACCGCCAGATCGACTGGTCCCAACCGGCGGCCCACATCGACCGCCAGATCCGCGTTGGCGGAGCATGGACCACGCTCGACGGCGAGCGCTTCATCATCCGAGAGGCGACCCCGATGTCAGGAGAGGCCGAAGTGCCGCCCGGGACGCTGGTCGACGATGCGGTCGCGACGGGCGACGGCCTGGTCCTCCTGCGCACCGTCCAGCCGTCGGGCCGAGCAGCGCTTGATGCCCAGGATTGGCTGCGCGGCGCCCGCCTGCTCCCCGTCACCCGCTTCGGCTGACCACGGGCCCGACTGGCTGTCCGGCCAATCAGTCTTCTCGCCAGCCAGTCGCGTCGCCGGTCAGTCTCGTAGCGTGGTCGGATGCGCATCGGGCTCATCTCGGACACGCACATTCCCGAGGCCGCACCCGAGCTGTGGCCCGAGGCGTACGCGGCCATGGAGGGCTGCGACGCCATCCTGCATGCGGGCGACATCTACGACATCTCGGTGGTCGACCGGCTCAACGAGATCGCTCCCACCTGGGCAGCTCGCGGCAACGGCGACGACGGATCGTCAGGGCGAGATGTTCAGCCCGACCATCCATTGCTGGCCAACGCGTGGGCGCACACCTTCGACGGCGTGCGGGTCGGCCTCACCCACCACCTGCCGGTCCCCGAACTGTCCTTCTACTCAGTGGCTGATGCGGTTGAACGGCACTTCGGCGCCGACGAGCGGCTCGACGTGTGCATATACGGCGACACGCACGTCCACCGCATCGACACCCTGTCGGGGGTGCTGTGCGTCAATCCCGGCTCGCCCACGTTTCCCCGCAACCTCAGCGCGCAGCTCGGCACCGTCGGCTATCTCGACATCACCGACGGCGTCGCCACACCATCGCTGTGGCAGCTCACCCCCGACGGCCTCGAACCCACGGAGTCCTGGGACCGCGAGATCTGATCGCTGCGGTTCGGCGCTGGTGTCGAGCTTCGAGCGCTTAGGCGATGACGCCAACGGCGCTGAGCCAGATCGGCACGGCGGCTGACAAGCCGATCCCGGCCAGCCAATAGTGACGGACCTGATTCGCCCTGCGGTCCTCGGCTTGCTGCTCCGCCAGGCGGTCGATCCTCGCGTTGGCATTCGACAGCTTGGCGTCGAGTTTGGCGTCGAGCACGCTGTCGAGGTAGTCCTTGGTGACGAAGTTGGACAGTTTGGCGTCGAGTTTGGCGTCGAGGGATGCGTCGAAATAGTCCTTGGTAACCAGGTCTGGCAGCGGTGCGGGCGGCAGGCAGGACATCAGGTATTCCGCCTCCGATTCGCCAGCCTGCTCACGCAGCCAAGCGTAGAGCCGAGTCCGATCTTGTTCCGACATGGCGGTCTCCTGTCAAGTGCTGGGCATAGCGGAAGGCAACAGCACCGACCTTAGAGAGCAATCGTCAATATGTTCCAATCAATTTTCATAACTTTCACAGCCACGTCAGCGGGGCTCGGCGCGGCCGCGCAGATGCGGGTGGTCAGTCGGTGTCGGGGCCGGCTGTGAGTGGGTCGAGGAGCTGGTCGGGGATGGCGTTGGGGCCGCCGAACACGGTGATGGTGAGCGGGCCGAGGAGCGCAGCGCTGCGCAGGCTGGTGAGGTGTTCGGCGGTCGGGTCGGGCAGTCGTTCGGTCCCGGTGAGCAGCAGCGGGGTGCATTGCCGTGCGAGCAGTGGTGCGGCGCTGGCGGCGTCGGTGTGCAGGTCGCCGCGCGCCAGCCCGATGCGGGGCCCGGCGAAGCACACGCCGATGAGCAGCTCTGCGGTGTAGCGGGCGGCTGCGGCGGCGGTGTGGTAGCGGGTCGCTCCGTTGATGCGGTCCATGCGGGGGACGCCGAGGTCGCGGACCGCTGTCTCGATGTCTTCGGACAGTGCCGTGGTGCCGCCCATCAGCACGACATGGTCGATGCGGGCGTCTCGCAGATATCGGGCCACGTCGGGGTGCAGCGCCGAGCGGGGCGTGAGGAGCACCGGCGCCTCGAGCGCGTACGACAGCGGCCCGGCCGCGATCGCGTCGGCGACAAGTGTCTCGTGTGCCTGTGCCGCCTACAGTGCCGCGCAGGTTCGATCAAGGGGGAGTGGCAGTGGCCGACGACAAGGACGCGTGGCTGGCAGCCACCGTTGAGCAGCCGATCGACGCCGACGAGGAGATCGTCGATCCGCATCACCACCTGTGGGACTTTCCTGCTGGCACGTACCTCGTGCCCGAACTGCATGAAGACACGGGCGCCGGGCACAACGTCACCCAGACCGTCTTTGTGGAGTGCGCTGCGGGCTACTACACGAGCGGGCCTGAGCACATGCGCCCGGTGGGCGAGACGGAGTTCGTCCGGGAGCAGGCGGCGATATCAGCCGAGGCCGACGGGGCCACGATCTCGGCCATCGTCAGCTTCGCTGACCTGACGCTGGGCAATGCCGTCGAGGAGGTGCTCGCGGCGCACGACGAAGCCGGTGAGGGGCTCTTCCGCGGCATCCGCCACGCCAACGCCTGGGACGGCAGCGACCAGATCCGCGAGAGCCACACCAAGCCGCCGCCCGAGCTGCTCGCCGATGCGGACTTCCGGGCCGGATACGCAACGCTGGGCCGCATGGGCTTCAGCTTCGACGGCTGGATGTTCCACACGCAGGTCGCTGAGCTGGTTGACCTCGCTCATGCTGTGCCCGACACGCCCGTCGTGCTCGACCACCTCGGCGGACCGCTGGGCATCGGCCCCTACGCCGACCGCCGCGACGAGGTGCGCGCCGTGGTGCGCCCGGCGCTCGAAGCGCTGGCCCGCCACCCGCAGGTCACCGTCAAGGTGGGCGGGATCGGCATGAGCATCTACGGCGTCGGCTTCAAGCGACTGCCGCAGGCCCCGTCGTCGGAGCACGTCGCCGCCACCTGGAGCGACGACATCCGCCACTGCATCGAGACCTTCGGCCCCGATCGCTGCATGTTCGAGAGCAACTTCCCGGTGGACAAGCAGGGCTGCTCGTACACCGTGCTGTTCAACGCCTTCCAGCGCATCTGCGACGAGGCGGGCTACACCGCCGCCGAACGCGCCAACCTGTTCGCCGGCACAGCGCGCCGCTTCTACCGAGTCGACCCACCCGCCTAGCGCAGCGGGCCTGGTCTAGGGCTCGGTCCGGCCGGCCAGTCCGGCCAGGCCTGCCAGCTAGGTCAGGCCGAGCCCTTCGTGGGGCAGGGTGGCCCACTGGGTGTCGTCGTGCCCGTACAGCAGGCGGCAGCCACCCTCATCGCGCAGCGACTTGAGGTGACGCATCGATTCGAGCTGCATGTCGTGGTCGTAGCCGAACGGCGGCAGCAGCATCCGGTCGAGCACATCCTCCCAGTAGACGCAGTCGCCTGTCAGCACCACCGGACCGCTGTCGAGCTCCACTCGCAGTGACTGGTGGCCTGCGGTGTGTCCCGGCGTGGGAATGCAGGTGACCGAGCCGTCGCCGAACACGTCGTGCTCGCCTTCGATGAGCAGCAGATCGTGCCCGAGGTCGAAGTCGTCGGGCTTGTACACCTCGTACTCGATGAGCTTGGGGTGATGACCCGACTCCCACTCGGCCCGCTGGCAGATCAGCCGCGCATTGGGCAGCAGCTCGGTGCCGCCGCAGTGGTCGAAGTGCAGGTGGCTGAAGATGACGTACGTCAGCTCGGCCGGATCCACATCGACGCTCTCCAATCGGGCTGACACCTCGTCGCCGGCGGTGTAATCGGCCGTGAACGACTTGGCCAGCAGCGGGTACCTCGCACCCACGCCCTCCTGCACCTGGGGGTGCATGCCGGTGTCGAACACCAGCGTCTGGCCGCTGGGGTGGCGCACCAGCCAGCTCGGGATGGGCAGCCGCACGTTGCCGGGAGCGTCCTTGATCACCGACGCAGTCGGGGTGGACAGCCAACCGCACTCGAGCGGTACCAATGAGAGTTGCGTCATGTGACTGCCTCCGTCGGAAGTCGCCTAGGTCGCGCCACGGCTCGAGAGCCGTCGCTGACTGCTCGTGGCTAGGCACCCAGCCCGTGGTGCAGAGCGCTGTGGTCCGGATAGTCGGGATCGCGACGGTCCATCTGGGCACGGAAGGCCTCGCCCATGTCGTCGGTGTCGAACATGGCCGCGTTCCACACGGCGATGTACTCGAGGCCGTCTGCTACCGAGTGATCGCGGCTGTAGTTCATGGTCTGCTTGGTACCCCAGATCGCCATCGGGCTCTTGGAGGCGATCTGTGCCGCCACCTCGGTCACGGCGTCCATCATCGAATCGTGGTCGTCATAGACCGCGTTGACGAATCCCCGGTCCAAGGCTTCGGGAGCGCCCATGCGCCGACCCGTGAAGGCGAGCTCGCGCACGACTCCCTCGGGCACCAGCTTGGGCATGCGCTGCAGCGTTCCGACATCCGCGGTCATGCCGATGTTGATCTCTTGGATGCTGAAGAACGCATCGCTGGTGGCATAGCGCAGGTCACACGCCGAAACCATGTCGACTCCGCCGCCCACGCACGCGCCCTGGATGGCGGCAATGACCGGCAGCCGGCTGTTCTCCAGCGCGTTCATGGTGGTCTGTGCCCGCAGCACACCGGTGCGGAACTGGGCCCGCCGCCGGCTGCCGTGCGCACGATCGGGGGAGCTGTCAGCGCTGGCAGATCCGCCGGACACGTCGAAGCTGCCGAACACCGACAGATCCATGCCAGAGCAGAAGTGACGGCCGATGGCCGACAGCACCACGACACGCGCGTCGGTGCCGGCGGAGATGTCGTCGATGATGCTCGGCAACTCGGTCCAGAACTCGGCGATCATCGAGTTGGCCTTCTCAGGTCGCTTGAGGACCAGGTGCGCGACATGGTCAGTCACTTCCACGTCGAAGCAGGTGTACTCGGAATCGCCCATTGCGCATTCTCCTCGTCGTAGGACTGCCCGCTCGTAAGACAGTCCGCCATAGTCAAGCGCAACGGAAGCCGCGGTGGGCGATCTGGCTGCGGGCTGGCTGCGAGTCCGGCGCTTCTGTCACCCGCGATGCCTGCCGAGCCTGCCAGTGAGCCCGCCGCCGAGCCGCCTGCCGCGCCTGCCGCCGATGTTGCTGCCGAAGCGCCGCTTGCCGGCATCCGCGTGGTCGAGATGACGATGTACGTGCAGGGGCCTACGAGCGGGCTCACCCTGGCCTCCCTCGGTGCCGACGTCGTCAAGATCGAACAGGTCGGCCAGGCCGACTACATGCGCAACTTCACGAGCCTGTTCGGGGTGACCTTCGACGAGCGGGGCCAGGAGTGGCTCTACGGGTCGGTCAACCGCAACAAGCGCTCGCTGGTGCTCGATGTCGCGTCAGAAGCGGGACGCCCCGTCTTCGAGCGCCTGATCGGCCAGGCCGATGCCTTCATCTCGAATATGCGAGCCGATGGTCTCGCCCGCTTCGGGGCCGACCCCGACACGCTGCTCGGGATCAACCCGCGGCTGGTGTACTGCCGGGGCGGGGGATTCGGGATGCGGGGCGAACTGGCCGATGACATGTGCCAGGACACGGTCGGCATGGCCCACGCCGGCTTCATGGACGCAATCTCGGATTCGAACCAGCCGACCTACCCGCCGGGCGCCCTGAGCGACATCCTGACCGGCACCAACATGGCCTCGGGCGTCATGGCCGGCCTAATCAAGCGTGCGCGCACGGGCCGAGGCTGCGTTGTCGGCACGTCGCAAACCCAGGCGCTGCTGTGGCTCACCAGTCAAGCCGTGGGCGTTGCCACGAATGTCGGCCAGCGCATGGATCGCTTTGACGTCTCGGGCGCCTGGAACCCACTCTTCACGGTGTACGAGACTGCCGACGGCTGGATCGCGATCGCCGCCCTGCAGGACCCGCACTGGCAAGGGCTGGCACACGCCGTCGGCATCGAATCGTGGCTGGAGGACCCCCGATTCGCCACCTTCGAGGACCTGGTGGCCAACCGTGACGAATTCACCCCGCTGTTCGCCGAACACATGCGAACCGACACGACGGACCGGTGGTGGCGGGCCATCCGAGGCTCCGGTGCATGGGTGTCGCCGGTGAATCGCGTCGAAGACGTCGCCAGCAACGAAGACATCCTGGCCAATGAGTACCTGGTCACCTTCGACGACGGCTTCATCGGCCCGCCTGCCATGTTCGACGTCGACGAGTTCCGCGGCATGCGCGGCGGCACCGCCGATTACGGCGAGCACACCGACGATGTGACTGCTGAAACTGGGCGCTACTCGATGCAACACCTATAATCACAGGTCAGAGGCTGTTTCTGGCGAGCAGGTGTGTCGTGGCGCATCAGGCGGTTTCAGGCTGTTACGCTGCTGTCTAGTCAGGTTCTAGTCAGGAACGAGCACGATGAGACAGACAAACCGGCTGAAGGCGAGCGAGATAGCGAGCGCCCCGCCCGGACGGCACAGCGACGGCGGCGGCCTCGCGCTGCAAGTGGAGCGGTCGGGGTCGCGGTCGTGGGTGGCGCGGCTGACCATCGACGGCGCGCAGCGCGCTGTGGGTTTGGGCGGTTTCCCTGCTGTGTCGCTGGGCGAGGCGCGCCGCAAGGTGGCGCGGATGCGCGCCGACATCGCTGAGGGCGCGGACCCTCGCCAGCAGGCACGCTCGACGGTGCCGACGTTCGCGCAGGCGGCGGCTCGGCTGCATGAGCAGAAGGCACCGGGGTTCCGCAACGCCAAGGCGGCAAGGGAGTGGCTGGCCCGGTTGGAGCGCCACGCGCTGCCCCGGTTGGGCGCGCTGGCCGTCGATGAGATCGGCAAGGCCGACGTTCTGGACGTGCTCGACCCGATATGGGCCGCCCACAACCACACGGCGAAGAAGGTCCGCGACGGTATGCGGCAGGTGTTCGCGTGGGCGGCGGCACGCGATCTGATCGAGCACAACCCCGCCGGGGAAGTGATCGACGGGGCGCTGAGCAGGCAGGCACCGGGCGGCAACGTGCGGGCGCTGGGGTGGCGCGACGTGCCCGCCGCCTATGCGGCGATCGAGGGCAGCGGCGCGGCGGGTGCGATGCGGCTCGCGCTGTGCTGGCAGGTGCTCACAGCGGCCCGCCCCGGCGAGGCGACCGGCACGCGCTGGGCCGAAATCGACATTGACGCCGCGCTGTGGACGGTCCCCGGCGAGCGCATGAAGGCCGGTCGGCCCCACACGGTGCCCCTCAGCGCTGCGGCGCTGGGCGTGCTCGACGCGGCCCGCTGCCTCGATGACGGCTCGGGTCTGGTGTTCCCCTCACCGGCCAAGCCGGGCCAGCCGCTCTATGACGGGTCGGTGAACCGGCTGCTGGACCGGCTCGGCATCGACTGCGCCCCGCACGGGTTCCGGTCCAGCTTCCGCACATGGGCAGCCGAGTGCACAGAAGCGCCGTGGGCGGTAGCCGAAGCGGCGCTCGCGCACCGCATAGGCGACGGGGTGGAGTCGCGCTACCTGCGCTCGGATCTGCTCGATCCCCGACGGGCGCTCATGGCCGCATGGGGCCAGTACGTGACCGGGGCACGGTAGGACCCCGGCAGGAGGGGTCCTGCTGCAAGCGGCCCGGCCCACCAGCGGGGCCGGGCCGCTTCGCGTCCGCGACCATGCAGACCCCGCGTGTTGCGAACGTGTACCGTTCGCTCATCGGCTCGGTTCAGGGGAGCCGTAGGGACACATCGGAGGACCCCTCCTAGACCTAGAATCGCCGGCGTCGCTGCTCACTACAGCCTCGCCTAGAACCTCGAACACGACGGGGACCGGGAGAACAGGCCCGGTCCCCGTTTCGCGTTCCGTGGGGTATCCGCGGCGGCCACGGCTCCGCGTGCTAGGTCTTGCTGTCGCGGCACCTGTTCACGCCGCCAGACCGGGAGTAGTGACCCCATGCAAGACACAGACACCGCGGCTGCCCCGACGCGGCTGCTCAGCACAGCCGAGGTCGGGGAGATGATCGGCTGCTCGCGCACGACGCTGCACCGACGCGTCCGGGCGGGCACGTTCCCCGCGCCGATCCGCACCGGCCCGAACTCCGTTCGCTACCGCAGCGAGGAAGTGCAGGACTGGATCGACTCGCGCGAACGCGTGCGCGATGTCGCCCGAGGGTGAGCCTGCCGCTGTCGATCTAGGCGAGTACCGGGGCCGCAGGGCGCTGGAGGCCAAGCGCGACGCCGACCGTCAGCGCAAACGCGACCAAGCCGAACAGCGCACCCGCGACCGGCTGAGCGCAGCGCCCGACGCCGAGCATTTCGGGGCAGTCACCCCGGCGCTGCTGGCCAAGCTGGGCAGCGTCCCCACGACCGTCAACCGCGGCTCGCTTGTCGCCGTGGGGGTGGCCCATCACGCCGAGATGGGCGCCGGCGACGAGCACAGCACCCCGATAGTGGACATCGGCGCTCGGCTGCGGCTGGGCAAGGCGACGGTACGCAAGGCCACAGCCGACCTGGTGGCCGCGGGGATGCTCACCCGGCAGAACTTCCCGCGACGCGGCCCCGTGCTGACGCCCGCGAAATACAGCCGCGGGCCGTCGTGGCCGCCCCGCATCGCCGCGGACCGCAGCAAGCCCAAACCGCTCAGGCCCGCCACGGGCCGGAGCACGCCCGAAACGCTCAGGCCCACCACGGGCCGGAGCAAGCAAGAAGCGCTCAGGCCCACCACGGCCCTGCCCGCTCAGGCCCACCACGGCCCAGACCGCTCAGGCCCACCACGGGCCGGAAGTAGAAGAGAGATATATGAGACGCCGGGCGACTCGCTCGCCGCGAACGGCGAGCCGCCCGCCGAGCCGACGCCGCCGCTCACCGACGCCGAACGCGCCCAAGTCGCCGACCGCATCGCAGCCGCCCGCCGACAGCTCGACGGCACAGCGCCATGAGCGCCGACCGGCAACGCCACAGCGCCCCTCAGCCGCCGCACGCGGCCCCTACAGCGCTCCCGGCGGGCACTGCGGGCAATGACAGCCGAGACGATCCCCAGCGCCTAGGAGCGCGCGTACGGGCGGCGGCCATCGCAGCGGGCCGCTGCCCCGCTCGGGGACCCCTGCCGCCGAAGCCGCCGCCACAGCGGGGGGCGTAGGGGTGACACACGCGCTCACACACTCCCCGGCCCGACGGCATCGGGTGATGCGCGCTGCTGCCCGCTGAGACGCCAGCGCCGCCAGCGAAGCTGTCACCAACCGCCGCGAACAGCGCAGCGGCGCACGATGGCACCGGGCCGCCGCTGGCGCTGGCGTGGTACCGGCGAGGGACTCTTGCCGACACACACTCTTTCCGTGGTTGCTGGGGAATCGGCCCGCAACGGCCCATTTCTGCATTCGGAACGGCTGAGCGCCGACGGGCACCCCGCCAGCGCAGGGGTCCCCACAAGCGCACCGGCACAGCGCAGCCGGCGCACAGCGCAGCCGGCAGGCACCGACACGACCAGACGCGGCCACGACGCTGCTGGCAGCCGCACAGCGCCGCTGCGGGCGTGTCGGGGCACCGGGGCGCTGCGGCCCGGCACAGCGACCCCTACAGCGCTGCTGAGCGCCGCCGCGGGGCAGCGCTGGGCGGGCCGGTCGCGGCGAGAAGTTAGGAGGGTTGGACTCCCCGTCGGTACTGCGCTGAGGGCACGACAGCGCCGGTGCCATCGGCCCGCCCGCCACGGCACCGGTACCCGCCCCGCAGCGCCGCTGTAGGGGCCGCTGTGCGCGTCCGGTGCTGTCGGGGCGCTTGCAACCCCACGGGCGCGCCGTAGGGCCGCTGAGCGCCGCTGTGGCCGCAGCGCTGCTGTGGGGCGAATACCCTTGCGGGCGACACGGCGAAGGGGACGGCCCGATGGCTCGCGAGACATCCGAGGCGACGCGGCGACGCGGCGGGGAAGCCGACAGCGGCGAAGCCGAGGCGTCGGCGGCGGCGGAGGATTACCTGGCGGCGTGCGCTGCTGTGGGGGTGACGCCCAACGGCGGGCCGCACACAGCCGACGATCTGGCGCGCCGCATAGCGGAGCTTCGCGGCGAGGGGTGAACGCCATCGCGTGGCGCTGGTTCGGGCTCGATCTGTTCGACGCGTGGGCGCACGACAAGCCCACGGCGCTGCGCGCCGACGCGCTGGCGTTCCTCATGGCGCTGCTGGACGCGTCGTTTCCCGACTTCCCCGGCGAGGCGAACCCCGAGGGCCGCTCGGCAGCGCACCGCATCGCCGATGACGGCACGTTCCGGGCCGTGTTCGTGGCCGACCGACGCAACGTCATGGGAGCGCTGTATCTGGTGAGCCTGCGCGGCCCCGGCGACGACGCGCCGCTGACACGCTCCGCGCAGCGCCCCTAGACAGCGCCGCCGCAGGCCGCTGAGCGCGTCCGCTGCCCGGCAGGGGTGCTGTGCCCCGTCGGGCGCTGCTGAGCGCCGCCGCGGGCGTGTCGGGCCAGCTCCGCTGCCGGGGCCGCTTCGGCTATGGCACCGGCCAGCGCAGCCGCACCGGGCAGGACCGTAGAGGGGAGTCTCGACGCACCACCTTTCCGGGGCCGATGGCATCGGGTGATGCCTGCTGCTACGGGGTGCGTCGGCAGCGTGGGCCGCGAAGCTGTCACGGCGGCGACCGGGCACAGCGGGCACCGGCACAGCGGCCAGCAGACAGCTCCCCACAGCGCCGCACGGCAGCGCCCGCACGACATCACCAGCGAGGCTCATTCGGCCATCCGGTAGTACGGTCGAGCCTCCCCTACGCCCCCCGCTGGGCGTGCCGGATCGGCGGGCAGGGGTCCCCGACCGGGCAGCCGCACAGCGGCCTGCTGAGCGCGTCACAGCGCCGCTGGCAGGCATCACGGCATCGAGGGCCACGGCGGGCACGACACAGCGGCCCGACGCGCTTAGCGTGCGGCCCGTGCGCGAGCTGGGGTGCTGGTTCGGTTTCGTGGTCGGCGCGGCTGTGCTGGCCTACGCGGGCTGTGTCTGGTGGCGGCGCGGGTGGCGCGCGCTGGCCGTGACAGTGCCGCCGCTGCTGGCCGCGCTGCTCGCGGCGCTGTGCTTGGGGTGAGCGCCGCGGCCCGACGCTGCCGCCGCTTCGCTGCTGTCGGCCAGCACCGACGCGCCCAGGTACCCGACAAGCGCGCTGCTCATCACCCCGAAACCCGAAGAGTGAGTGAACGTCGTCACTCACCTCGTCGGTCCTGCCCGGTGCCCGTCAACAGGGCCGGTGCCATCGAGGGCACAGCGGGCGCTACAGCGCTGCTGGCGGGCGCACAGCGGCGACCGGGCACCGACAGCGCACAGCGGCCCGCAGCGGCCCGCACAGCGCCGCTGGCAGGCGCTACGGCATCGAGGCACGACGGGCACTAGACAGCTCACAGCGCGCGCTACAGCGCCGCTGAGGGCGTTACAGCGCCGAGGGGCAGACGGGCACGGCACAGCGGCACAGCGGCCCGCTGAGGGCGCTAGGGCGCTGCTGGCAGGCAACCGGGCACCGGCCCGCAACGGGGACCCCTGCCCGCCCAACGGCTGCCCCAACGCGGGGCGTAGGGGTGGGGCACGATGTCACACGCTTCGGGCCGACAGCAGCCGAACGGGCGCTATGGCACCGGCGAGCCGCTGACGCTGGCGGAGTACCGACGGGGAGTCCAACCGTGCTACCAAACCCGGCCCGCGGCGCTGCCCCGAACGGCCATCGCGCGCCCGCAGCGCCCGCTCGAGCGCCGCGGCCAGCTTCGACGCAGCCGCAAACCCTCAACGGAACCCACCGCGGCGCTCTGACCTGCGGAAACGGGCGCTGCGGGTTCCCCCCCCTTTTTTTCCTGAGAGGGCCGTGAGAGCGCAGGGTCACTCACGCGCACATCACCCGGCCGAAAGTTGTGAGTGCGTAGCGGGCTGCATCAGCCCACCGCGGCGCGCTGACCTGCGCAAACAGCCGCCGCGGGCTGGGGCTGCCGAACGGTCGAGCGCCGCAGGCAACGCGCAGCGCCGGGCCGCGCAGCGCACCCGAAACAGGCGACGAAAAGACGCGCTTGCGCGCGCCCGCGAACCGCGCGAGAGTCGCGCCCGTCACACACCACCACAGCCCTCTATGGGCTGGGCGGGCCGCTTGGGCGGCATCAGTTGCATGGGTCCCTCCTTGCGGTCCGCGCGGTGGTGTGTGACGCCCACATTCGCTGATCCGCTCGGAGGGACCCTCCTATGACCAAACGCACTCTCGCGGCGCTGCTGGCGCTGCTTGTCGCCGCGTCCACGCTTGCCGTGGTCGCCAGTTCGCCCGCTGGGGCGCACTCCAAGACCGTCAAGCGCTGCGCCTATGACCCGTTCGCGGGAAACCAGTGCTGGAACGAGAACGTCAGCCACACTCACGCCTGCGGCGCGGGAATGATCGGCACCTACCCGAACTGTTATCCGGCACCGTCCACGAACAAGAACACCCCTGACACCGACGCTGAGGAGGAGGCCAAGCGCAAGGCCGCTGAGGCCGAGGCTGAACGGAAGCGCAAGGAGGCAGAGGAAGCGGAGCGCAAGCGCAAGGCCGCTGAGGCTGAGGCCGAGCGGAAGCGCAAGGCCGCTGAGGCTGAGGCCGAGCGGAAGCGCAAGGAGGCAGAGGAAGCCGAACGCAAGCGCAAGGAGGCAGAGGCTGAGGCCGAGCGCAAGCGCAAAGCCGAGGAAGAGGGCACAGGCACGGGCACCACGACCACCAGCACCGATCCCTGCGCGACGTGGGTGAGCACCACGCAGAACGCTCTCAACACGGCGAACGCTGACGGCACCTACAACATCCCTGCCGTTCCTGACGGCTGCAAGACATCCACCCGTGAAATGCTCGGCAAGCTGCGCGTCAGCACTACGAGCGCGCTCGACGCCGTTTGGGGCGAGATCAAAAAGTCGCTGGACAAGAACTACGAAGCGATAGAGGCGAACAACGCGGTTTACGAGGAGATGGCCAAGGCCATTCAGGATGCGTGGAATGCCACGCCGGAGCCCATACGGAATGTGGTCAAGGTGGGGGTTTGCACCGGCCTCTTTGCTTCCGTCATGGTGGCAATCGTCAAGAGCAAGGGCAAGATCGCCAAGGCCGGACCGTTCGCCACGCAGGTGTACGTAGTGGCGGATGCGGCCGGATGTGGTGCTGTGGTTGCGGTTCTGAATGCTGTAACTGTGGACGACAGCGACCCCGACTCGGATGCTGACGGCAGCGGCTCCGAGAGTGACTCAGACGGCACCGACCAAGGCTCAGACGACGGCGACTCGGGCACCGACGACAGCGACCAAGGCGACGGCCACCCCGGAGACAGCGACGACGGCTCCGACGACGACAGCGACTCAGACAGCGACTCAGACGGCGGCACCGGCGACGGCCACCCCGGCGGTACCGATCAAGAGTCAGGCGACGACGACAAGGTGACCCCGGATGATGTCGTGGACGCGATCAACCGCGGCGAAGACGTAGGCGACCTGCTGAAGCGCATGTATTGCCAGCAGGGCGACCCGCGCTATGCAGGCCATTGCTGATGAGCGCCCCGACCTACAATGAGACCGTGAGCGATGCTGGCGAGTCGGCTGAGGAACAACCGCAGCGGTCGCCCTTTCGCTATCTGCTGTGGTATCTACCGGCGGTATGCGTGGTGACGCTCATCGTGAGCTACGCGCTGCCTTCCAACTACCAGCGCATGGCGTTTTGGCTGTGCGTGCTGGGCTTGTACGTGCTGGTGCGTCTCGGTATGTGGGCGTACGGCCGGAGAACGGCCAGCCGCGACGCTGAGGCTCAGCGGCCCGCTGACGCGTCGGCTAGCTGACGCACTGGCGATCTGTAGCTGAGCGCAAAGCGCGTCCGTTGGGCCGTCGTGCGCCCGTGATCGGGTTTGGCGGCGGTCTGCGCGGGTGCGTTCAGCGCTCGGCTTGGCGTAGTGGTCTTCTGACAGAGGGGAGGAACTGTGACGGGTGACATCGTGAAGATTGTTGTTCAGGGTGTTGTTGCGTTCGGTATCTGTGCTGCCCCGGTGGTGCTCGCGTTCGCGGCGCGCCGGTTGTGGCAGAGCATGACTGAATAGCCACGGACGGGTTGCGCTCTGTGGCGCTTACAAGCGCTGTAGCGCCTGCCTGCGTGGGCAGGCTGCCCTTACTGCTCAGGACCCCTCACGGTCGGCTCAGGTCGGCTCTGAGGGGTCTTGCGCGTGTGGCGGGTGCTGTCGTGGCGCTGTTGCCCGGTGGGGCGCTGCTGAGCGCCGCTGCGCGCCGCTTGGCGTGTCGGGTGCCCGGTCGGGGCGCTGTGCCCGGCAGGGCGCGCCGTGGCGCTGCTGCGGGCCGCTGTGCGCTGTTGGGCGTGTGGGGTGTTCGGTATGGCACCGCTGGCCGGTGGGCGTTGCCGGATTACCGGCGGGGAGTGCTTGGGGCCACACACTTTCGGGGCCGACGGCATCGGGTGATATCTGCTGCTACCGGATGGGTCGGCAGTGTGGGGCGTGAAGCTGTCACGGCGGCGACGGGGCACGGCGGGCACCGGCACAGCGGCCCGACGGGCAGCGCTGGCGAGGCCATGACAGCCGATCTGTTAGCACGGTCGAGCCTCCCCTACGCCCCCGCTGTGGGGTCGGATTGCGGGGCAGTGGTCCCCGACCGGGCAGCCGCGCAGCGGGCCGCTGAGGGCGCTACGGCGCCGAGGGGCACGACGGGCGACGGGCGCGGCACAGCGCACAGCGGGCCGCTGAGGGCCGTACAGCGCCGTTGGCGGGCGTGCGGGTATCGAGGGGCACAGCGAGCGCGAGACAGCGCCGAGCGCGCGCTACAGCGCCGCTGGCAGCCGTTCGGCATCGAGGGGCACCGACAGCGCACAGCGGCTCAGCGCGAGCTACAGCGCTGCTGGCAGCCGTTCGGCATCGAGGGGCACAGCGGCCACGACACGGCGCACAGCGGCGCGCTGCGGCGCGTTGGGGTGCTGTGGGCAGCCGTGGCGCACCGGCCCGGTCGGGGACCCCTGCCCGCCGAACGTGCGCCCGAACGCGGGGCGTAGGGGTGGGGCACGCGTCCACACACTCTCGGGGCCGACGGCATCGGGTGATGTCTGTTGCTACCGGCTGCTACCCCAGCGCCCGCGGCGGGGCCGACGCGAACGGCTCGACGGCGGGCGCGATGGCACCGGCGCGGCTGGGGCGCTGGCGGCGTACCGACGGGGAGTCGGCCCGTCCCCTTTTTTCGGCAGAAACCGGCTCGGCTGCGGGCGCTGTGCTGGGTTGCGCTGCGGGGTTTGACGCGCCGGGGCGGGGCGCGCGAGGCTCGCGCCCGATGCGCTGGGCCGTGGGGCAGCCGACGCGTTTAGCAGGGAGTCCCTTTCGTCGGCGTGTCGGCTGCCCCGCCTGCTGGCCGACGGGCGGGCAGGCACGGCGCTGCTGCGGGGCCGCTGTGCGGCTCGGGCGACGCGTTTAGGCAGGTTTCGTAGTCAGGTGAAACGTCAGAAACAGCGTTTCCGCAGGTGAGAGACGTGGGCAATCACACCGACGAGATCCTGGCCGAGCTGGGCTACAGCGACGAGCAGATCCTCGAGCTCAAGATCGCCGACGCCGTCTGGTAGACCGCGCTGCCACGAGTGCCCAAGCAGAGCGGCTAGAGCATCACGCCCATCACGAGCGCTGCCAGGCCGCACAGCAACGAGACGCCGGCTGCTGCACCCCGCTTGGCCGCGTTGTCGCCGGCGTTCTGATGCACCAGGGCGCCCACGCCGGAGATGAGCACGAGCAGCATCTTGATCCCGAGCAGCATCGACCAGCCCGTGCTCGTCTCCTCGCTGGGAATGGCCAGCATGCCCCACAGGCCGGTAACGACCGCAATGCCGAATGCGGGCCATGCCACCCGTGAGAAGGCCTTCGCCGCGACCTTGCCGGAGCCAGGGAACGCCCGCCCCACCACCGGCACGACGGCTCCGACCACGATCTGGCCGCCGATCCACACCGTCACCGCCAGCACGTGCAGCACGACACGGACAGTGTCGAGGTCAAACGCGACTTCCCGCGTCACTTCGCTGAGTGCCGTCATGAGCGACCTCGTTCGCCGATCAGTTCCGCCATGTTGTCGGCGAAGAACCGGTCGAGCACGTCGCCCTCGAAGCCTTCGAGCGAGGCGTTGAAGCGGCCCAGCGGGTTCCGTCCCCCCTCGATGTGGGGGTAGTCGCTCGAGAACATGTACAGGTGCTCGTTGGATTCGCGGATCATGGCGCCGACGTCTTCGATGGGATAGGGCGTGAAGGCCATCTGCCGGGTGATCTGCTCCGAAGGCCGCTCGCTGAACGCAGCCAGCTCGGGTTCGGAGCGCTTCCAGGTCTCGACAGTCACGTCCAGCCGGCGCAGCATCTGGGGCACCCAGGCTGCGCCAAGCTCGACAACCCCGCCCCGCAGGTTCGGATGCCGGCTCAGCACGCCGTCGAGCACCATCACGCCCACGAACGTCTCGGCCGCATGGTGGAGCGCCACCATGTCCTTGCCGCGCACGTTCTCGCCGCCGCCCAGCCAGTCGGTCGGGGTCGGGCGGCCGGTGTTCATCCACTCCGGTGCGATCTGCAGCGGGTTCCCCCCGACGTGCAGCAGGAACGGCACGCCAGCTTCCGCCATCTGCGCCCAGACCGGATCGAGGTCGTTGTGACCCGGCGAGCGACCGCCGGCAGGCCGATGCGGCACCCACATGGCACCGAGCCCTGCTTCGAGCGCAAAGGCCATCTCGTCGATCGCCATCTGCGGATCGTCGAGCGGCAGCAGTGCCACGCCGATCATGCGGTCGTCGTCTCCGCAGAACTCGGCCATGCCACGGTTGTGCGCACGGGCGGCCCCGTAGCGCACATCGATGTCGAGCTGGGGATCGAACACCACGCCGGCGCTGAAGGTGGCGAACACGAACTGCCGGTCGAAGCCCAGCAGGTCAAGTGCAGTGGTGCGCTCGGCTGCGTTGAACGCTCCCAGCGCCTGGTACCCCTTCGGACCCCGGATCAGATCGTCGCCGAGTGCCACGAGATCGGCCACGGTCTCGGGTGTATGCGAGCGGCTGCCGCCCGCTGCCTCGAAGTTGTTCACCGATTCGCCGGCGCTGGAGAATTCGATCTGCGGGAGACGGTCCGCCATATCCCCCTCGGCATGTGACTGCAGGAAGTCCGGCAGCTCCATGAGGTGGCTGTCGGCATCGAGATAGGTCCGGTCGCTCGCGTAGGCCATAGGCGCAGGCTAGTGAGGCAGCCGGCGTGAGTCGCCGGATCGAGAGACTGCACCACCCAGTCGCCAGCGTCACGCTCAAATAGCCGTCGGTAGCCTGCCGCGATGGCCACCGATCACGGGGCGCACCGGCATCAGCACCACCAGCCTCACACCTCAGAGGACCAACACCAGCTCGCGGCGAAGGTGCTGACGGTCTCCGACGGCGTGATCGCCGGCACCCGCGAGGACCGCAGCGGCGAAGCGCTGGCAGGGGCACTCGCCGCCGCCGGATACGAGGTCGCCGAACGCCGCGTTGTCGCCGACGGCATCGACACGGTGTCCGAGGCGCTGTCAGAGATGTCGGCCGGCTTCGCGGGCCTGATCGTCTCGACCGGCGGCACCGGCTTCACGGTGCGAGATCTCACACCCGAGGGCACCCGCGCCGCAATCGAGCGCGAAGCACCCGGCCTGGCCGAGGCCATGCGACTGGTGAACCCGCTGGGCCGGCTGTCGCGAGGTGTCGCCGGCATCATCGGCCGCACGATCGTGCTGAACACACCCGGCTCTACCAAGGGCTGTGTGGAGTGCTTCGAGGCCGTGGCCGACGTGCTGCCCCACGCTCTGGCCCTGCTGGCGGGCGAACGGTTGCACTGATGCCCGCCGACGGCCTGGCTCCCCACGGCGAGTCGGCGAGTCTGGGTGCAGGAAGCTCCGCGCTCATGGAGCGCGCCGTCGAGCTGGGCGAGAGGGTGCGCGGTACGACGGCACCGAACCCATGGGTGGGTGCTGTACTCGTCGCGGCCAGCGGGCAGACCTTCGACGGCGCAACTGAACCTCCGCCGGGTCGCCATGCCGAGATCGTGGCCCTCGACGCCGCTCGCCGCACCGGCGCCGATCCAGCCGGAGCGACCCTGTACACCACGCTGGAGCCCTGCTCACACACCGGCCGCACAGCGCCCTGCATTGACGCGATCATCGCCGCGCGCATCAGCCGGGTCGTGGTCGGAGTGACCGACCCCGACCCCCATGTGGCCGGCAGCGGAATCGACGCGCTTCGGGCCGCGGGCATCGAGGTCGACGTGGGGGTTGCCGCCGACGCTGTGCTGCTCTCGCTGCGCCCCTACCTGCACCAGCGCCAGACAGGTCGTCCGTGGGTCGTGCTGAAGCTTGCCGCGACCCTTGACGGCCGCACAGCTGCGACCGACGGCACGTCGCAGTGGATCACCTCACCTGAGGCGCGCGCCGATGCTCATGGGCTGCGCGCACGCTGCGACGCCGTGCTGGTGGGCGCCGGCACCGTTCGCGCCGATGATCCGTCGCTCACCGTTCGCGAGCTTCCGCTCACCGATCCCCACCGCCCTCTGCTGGACATGCGCGAGGCACGTGACGAGCCAGCCGATGTGCCGTTCGCACGCACGGCCGGTGACCGGCTCGATCCGAGCCGTTTCGTGCTTGGCATGGCACCGGCGGAAGCCAAGGTGCAGCCGTGCATCGAAGTCAGCGGCGCGCTGCGGTCTGTGGTGCCGCGCCTGGCCGACGACGGCGTCGTCGAGCTGCTGGTGGAAGGCGGTGCCTATGTCGCGGGGGAGCTGCACCGAGCTGGCCTCGTCGACGAATACGTGGTCTACCTCGCACCGGCGCTTGCGGGCGGCGACGACGGGCTGCCGATGCTGACGGGTCCGGGAGCGTCGACGATCGCCGAGTTCTGGCGCGGCGAGATCGCCGATGTCCGCCGGGTCGGCCCCGATCTGCGCATCACCATGTTCCCGGCCGCGCCGGACAGCCCCTGACGCGCGGGACAATTCGAGCGCGATCTGGCCGGGGCTACGGCTTCGCCATTCGGCTCGGCCGCTTGGCTCGGCGAGTCGCGACGGGCGCACCAGCAGGCTTCCGCCGGTACCGTTCGATACCGGCCTGAGGCGAACAGACCGGGCAGACAGGGCAGTCCGTCTCTCCTGGAAGGAAGGGCGATGTACACAGGTCTCGTCGAAGAACTCGGCAGCTTCGCTGGCCGCAACGGCGAGCGCTACCGGTTCAACGCCGCCCTGGTGCTGTCCGACGCCGCCATTGACGACTCCATTTCGGTGAACGGCTGCTGCCTGACTGTGGTCGAGATGGGCGACGGATGGTGGGAAGCCGACGTCAGTGCCGAGACCGAGAAGCGAACGGCACTGGGTTCGCTGGCCGAGGGTGACCCCGTGAATCTCGAGCGCTGCATGCGCTACGCCGACCGGCTCGGCGGGCACCTCGTGCAGGGCCACGTCGACGGGGTGGCGACGATCACCCATCCTGCCCCGGACCTGCGCGTCGCCGTTCCGCCCGAGGGCGGCCTGCGCCGCTACCTGGTGGAAAAGGGCTCGGTGACCCTCAACGGCATCAGCCTGACCTGCTTCGACATCACCGACGACGACCAGGGCGGCTGCGAGTTCTCCGTGGCGCTCATCCCGCACACCATGGCCATGACCACCATGGGCACCGCGCGGCTCGGCGACCCCGTCAACCTCGAGGTCGATGTTCTGGCCCGTTACGTGGAGCGTCTGCTGGGGCAGAATGGTGCGGTGACCGACGATGAGCGAGTCCGGCATGACTGACCGCCCCGTGGCAGACGACGTGCCGGCTGCCTCGCCGTTCGCTGCAATTCCCGATGCGGTCGACGCCATCGGGCGTGGAGAGATCGTCGTGGTCGTCGATGACGAGGACCGCGAGAACGAGGGCGACCTCATCATGGCGGCCGAGCACGCCACGCCTGAGTCGATGGCGTTCTTCGTGCGCTACACGTCGGGTGTCATCTGCGCCCCGCTGATGGGGGAGCGCCTCGACGAGCTGGCACTGCCGCTCATGGTGACGGTCAACACCGAGTCGATGCGCACCGCCTACACCGTCACGGTCGATGCCGCCGAGGGCACCACGACCGGGATCTCGGCGGCGGATCGCTCACTCACGCTCAACCTGCTCGCCGAGATCCCGGTCGTGGTGCCCTCGGCTGGCCGGCTGCCATCCGGCGGGCGTGCTCTGCGAGGTGGTCAACGACGACGGAACCATGGCCCGCGTGCCCGACCTGATCGAATTCTGCGAGCAGCACGACCTGCTGCTCATCTCCATTGCCGACCTCATCCGTTACCGGCGAGTCAACGAACGCCTGGTCGACCCGATCTCCCAAGCCCGCATCCCCACCATCTACGGCGAGTTCACCGGACACGTCTTCCGCGACTTCGACGACACCGAGCACCTGGCGCTGACGTACGGATCTGTGATGGGCGCCGAGCCCGTGCTGGTGCGAGTGCACAGCGAATGCCTGACCGGCGACATATTGGCGTCGATGCGCTGCGACTGCGGCTCGCAGTTGCACGGTGCCCTCGAGGCCATCGCCGAAGCAGGTGCTGGCGTGCTCGTCTACCTGCGCGGCCACGAAGGCCGCGGCATCGGCATCGGCCACAAGATCGCCGCGTATTCACTGCAGGACCGCGGCCGCGACACCGTCGACGCCAACTTGGAGCTGGGCTTGCCGGTCGACAGCCGGGAATACGGCATCGGGGCGCAGATCCTGGCGGAGCTCGGCGTGCAGCGGATGCGGCTGATGACCAACAACCCCAACAAGATCGGCGGTCTGTCCGGCTACGGGCTCGAAGTGGTCGAGCGAGTGCCGACGTCGTCGAATGCGAATCCCTTCAACCGTGCCTACCTGCGCACCAAGAAGATGCGACTGGGCCACCTCATGGAAGACGAGGCCGACGGCGCAGCCGAAGTCGATGAGGCGGCCCCGCTCGCCGACTAGGGGACGATCACCGAGATCGGCATCTCGCTTGGGTTGATGTCGTCGAGATGCCTGTGGTGTGGCGTTCTCAGGGGACGATCTTGGAGATAGGCATCTCGACGATGTCGGTCGCGCCGCGTTCGATCAGTTCGGGGATGAGCACGTTGATCGTCTGCTTCGGGGCCACCGTCTCGACGGCGTAAGCCTCGCCGCCCCACAGCTCATTCACCGTCGGCGCCTTCATCGAGGGCAGCACATCCACCACAGCGTCGAGGTGCTCACGGCCCACGTTCAGCTTCACCAGCACCTTGCCCCGCGCGTCCAGCACACCGTCGAGCAGCGTCTTGATCTGCGTCATCGCTCGCCGCTTGTCCGGGTCGGCGTAGGCAGCCCGGTTGGTGAAGATCTCGGTGTAGCTCGTGAGGATCTCGTCGATGATCCGCAGGCCTGCCGCTCGCAGGGACCGTCCCGTCTCGGTGCCGTCCACGACGGCGTCGACAATATCCGGTGTCTTTGCCTCGGTCGCCCCGTAGCTCAGGCGAATGTCCGCGTTCACTCCGTGCTCGGCAAAGTACCGCTTGGTGAGTTCCGGCAGCTCGCTCGAGACGCGGACACCGTCGGGCAGATCCTCGAGCGACCGGTAGTCGCTGTTCTCGGGCACCGCCAGAACAATTCTCACGGGCCGCGAGGTGGCCTTGGAGTAGCGGAGCTCTCCCAGCGAGACGACGTCGCTGCTGGTTTCCTCGATCCAATCCCGTCCGGCGACGCCAAGGTCGAACAGCCCGTCAGCGACATAGGACGGGATCTCCTGGGGACGCAAGATGCGCACCTCGTCGATGCGCGGATCGTCGATCGACGCGCGGTAGTCCACGGCCGAACTTCGCCGCACCGGCAGGTCCGCATCTTCAAACAGCTGCAGGGTCGCCGCCTCCAGCGAGCCTTTGGGGAGCACGAGCTTGAGCACGGGCGGTAACGGTACCCGCAGCGCTTGACCGCGCCCTGCTGAATTTTCTCGCGCCGGACGGCGGTGAACCCGAGCCCCGCGCCTGCGCTGTCTTGGGCGCGGCTGTTATTCGGCTGCAGTCTGGCGCTTGTGGATCTCGACGTAGGCGAGGCGAATCTGCTGCAGCGCACCTTGCAGCGTGTCGCCGGCCGGCAGCCGGTCGGCGAGATTGTCCACCAGCAGGCCCAGCGCATCGATCGGGAGCCGTGCCTCTGTGAGATCGGGAGGCTCGCGCCGCAGATGCAATGCCGCGAGTTCGAACAGCCCCATCATGTGGTTCTGCACGATCTCGGCCGCGGGCACCGAGACGAGCTGTTCCTGGGCCTCGCGCAGTTGCTCCTGCATTGCGGCCAGCTCTTCAGGATCGAACGGTTCGCCAGTGCGCGGATCGATCGGGAGCCCGGTCTCGGGGTCGATGTCGAGTTCGCCGGCGAAGGCGCCGCCCTCTCCTTCGTCGGCTGTGCCGTATGCGCCTCGTTCGTCGGCCGGGGAAGTGGGCGCGCTCATCGGCTCCTCGGCGCTCTCGCGAGGTACCCGGTGCTCACCCTCGGGTGTCCACAACGTGCTCATCGGCAAACTTCCCCGCTCGTGTGGCTGTGCTGGCTTTCCCCAGCGCTGTTACCCTACGGCCCCTACAACAGGAACAAGCGGGGTCTGACCCCCACCGGACCGCCCCAGGGCGCGTTCTGGTACCGGGCTCGCACAGGATGCCGCGTGGACGAGGAGCGTCCTTTGGACAAGCGAGTACGGCCATAGCACGCGCAAGTG
>CAZAFV010000002.1:0-20282 GCA_964484385.1 uncultured Acidimicrobiales bacterium | reverse complement strand
GGTCCGCGAGGTCCGCTTGGTCGCACCCGACGGCGAGCAGATCGGCATCAAGTCGGTTCCCGAAGCGCTGCAAATCGCCCGCAACATGGACTTGGACCTCGTCGAGGTGGCGCCCAACGCCGCCCCGCCGGTCTGCCGGATCATGGATTACGGCAAGTACAAGTACGAGGCGGCCCAGCGGGCGAAGGAATCGCGACGCAAGGCGACTCATGCCGGGCTGAAGGAGATGAAGTACCGGCCCAAGATCGGGACCGGCGACTTCGGCACCAAGACCCGCAAGGTGGTCGAGTTCCTCGGCGGAGGCCACAAGGTCAAGGTCACGATCATGTTCCGAGGCCGCGAGATGCAGCATCCCGAACTGGGCGGCCAGATCCTCGAACGGGTTGCCGAGGCGGTTGCCGATGTCGGCAAGGTCGACCAGTTTCCCCGCCTCGACGGACGCAACATGACGATGTTGCTGAGTCCCGACCGCGTTTCACGTCAGCGTCGCAAAGCCGCAGATCCGCCCAACGATTGAGCCCCCGGGCCCGAGCGGCCCGCGAACCCGAATCCAATCGAGACGGGGAACAAGGGCGCACAACGACAGGCCACGCAACTAGCCCGGCGGTTTCAGATGTGTCGGGCCACACAGATCGAGCCACCACAAGCAAGGCAGCAACACCATGCCCAAGATGAAAACCCACAGCGGCGCCAAGAAGCGCTTCAAGACCACCGGCTCCGGCAAGCTCGTGCGCCGCAAGCGCAACCGGAATCACCTGTTGGAGAAGAAGTCGTCGGCGCGCAAGCGACGGCTGGCACTCGAAGGCGAAGTGTCGGCAGCCGACGCCAAGCGCGTCAACCGGATGCTCGGCCGCTGAGCGGCACCGTCCCAGACACGACCCGCGGACGAGACGATCCGCAGACAAGCGAGGACAGATCAACGTGGCACGAGTCAAGCGATCCGTAGCCAGCCGCACCCGTCGCAAGGCGACGCTCGGCAAGGCGAAGGGCTACTACGGCAACAAGAGCAGATCATTCCGGGCCGCCAATGAGCAGGTCATGCACAGCGGGCAGTACGCATTCCGCGATCGCCGGGCCCGCAAGGGTGAGTTCCGGCGCCTGTGGATCCAGCGCATCAATGCTGCTGCTCGCCAGAACGGCACCACCTACAGCCGCCTCATCCATGGGCTCGATGTTGCGGGCGTCGCCGTCGACCGCAAGAACCTGGCAGATCTCGCCGTGAGCGATCCTGCAGCATTCACTGCGATCGCTGAGCGCGCCGAGGCCGCCCTGACTGAATCAGCAGCCTGAGCGCACCGCCATCGAAGGCAGCGCTGGCGCGGCTGTCGCGCCTGGTGCGCGACCGGCGCCAGCGCGATGCCTCTGGCCTGGCTGTCGTGGAAGGGCCTCGGGCGGTGGACGGAGCGCTGGCCAGCGGGGCAACGCTCGAAGCTGTGTTCGCCCGCCCGGAGCTCGTCGGCCGCTATGCGCCGGAAGGTGCGCCCGACGATCATCCCGACGCCCAGCGCTTGGGCGCCGGTTACCGGCGGCGGATCGGAGCGATCCATCCGGTGCCCGCAGACGTGCTCGACCCGCTCGCCGATGCCATGAATCCCCAAGGTGTGCTTGCCATAGCACGCTTCACCGACGCACCTCTCGATGAGGCGGCGACCGCAGCGCGGGTGGTTGTGCTCGAAGCCGTACGTGACCCTGGCAACGCTGGCGCCGTCGTACGAAGCGCTGTCGCTGCCGGGTTCGGCGCGGTCATCGCCACGCACGGTTCGACCGATCTGTGGAGTCCGAAAGCGCTGCGCGGTGCAGCGGGGCTCACGTTCGGGCCGCTGGTGTGCCGCGGGCACTCGACCGCCGAAGTGCTCAGCGCGCTGTCCGATGCCGGCCACGTGCGCATGCGAGCAACGCCCGACGGCGACGTCGGTGTGGACCGGCTGCCGAGCGCTGAGCGCATGACGCTCGTGGTGGGCAACGAGGCACATGGGCCGTCGGACGAGGCGGTCGGGGGCACCGACGTGGCTGTCGCCATTCCCATGCAGCGCCCGGTTGATTCGCTCAACGTTGCCGTGGCCGCTGCCGTGCTGATGTACGCGATGAGAGAAGCGGCCGGTAATTCCTGACCATTCGGCCCTGTGGCGTCGTACCCTGCCTGCCGTGAACGGCCCGGCCACCGACACCCCCGCCAGCACCCCCGCCGACGTATCGCCCGAAGCGCTGCTCGCCGGCATCCGCGCTGCGCGTGGCCAGGGACTGGCCGCGGTCGCTGCCGCGGCGACCAGCGATGAGCTGACACAGGTCGAATCGACGCTGTTCGGGCGCAAGGCTGCGCTCGGGCAGATCAAGCAAGGCTTGGGCTCGCTGCCGCCCGACCAGCGAGCCGCGGTCGGGCGAGCGCTCAACGAAGCGCAGCAGGACCTGCGAGCGGCACACGCGGAGGCCGCCGACGAGCTGGCCGCCTCGGCACGCCGTGAGCAGTTGCAGCGCGAGTGGCTCGACCTCACCGAGACGCCGCCGGGGCCCGAGCGCGGCCACTTGCACCTGGTCACCCAGACCACCGAACGCCTCGAGGATGTGTTCGTCGGCATGGGCTTCACTGTCTCTGAGGGTCCCCAGGCGGAAACCGACTGGTACAACTTCGAGGCGCTCAACCTGCCTGCGGCGCACCCTGCGCGTTCCATGTGGGACACGCTCTACCTGGACCTCGGCGAGCGCACCGAGCTCGGCGACGGCGAGGGCGGCGAAGCGTCCAACGTGGTACTGCGCACGCACACCTCGCCGGTGCAGATCCGGGTGATGGAAGTGCAGCCGCCGCCGATCTACACGATCTGCCCGGGGCGCGTGTTCCGGCGCGACACCGCGGATGCCAGCCATATGCCGGTCTTCCACCAGATCGAGGGTCTTGTGGTGGATCGAGGCATCTCGTTCGCTGATTTGGCGGGGACACTCGAGGAATTCACCTCGGCCTACTTCGGCAAGGCGATCTCGTCGCGGCTGCGCCCCTCGTACTTCCCGTTCACCGAGCCATCCGCCGAGTTCGACATCACCTGCGTGATCTGCGAGGGCGCCGGCTGCCAGACCTGCCAGCGCACGGGCTGGATCGAGCTGGGCGGTTGCGGCATGGTGCATCCCAATGTGCTCGCGAACTGCGGCATCGATTTCGAGGAATGGACGGGCTTTGCCTTCGGCTTCGGCATCGACCGTCTCGCGTTGATGCGCCACGGCATCGACGACCTGCGCGACATGTACACCAACGACATCCGCTTCCTCAGCCAGTTCTGATGCCCGCAGACCCGGTGAAACGAGGGGGACAGCCCCGATGAAGGTGCTGCTGAGCTGGCTGCGCGACTTCGCGCCCATCGAGGGCGACCCCGCTGAGCTGGCCGATCACTTGAGCGACCTCGGCATGGCTGTCGAGGAGATGCGCATGCTGCCGTCGCTCGACGGTGTCGTCGTTGCCCGCGTGGCCGGCCTGCGGCCTCACCCCGAGGCCGACCGCATCCAGCTGGTGGACGTCGAGTTGCCCGGTGCTACGGGTGAGGGAACGGGCGGCGCGCTCCAGGTGTGCTGCGGCGCGTTCAACATGTCGGTCGGCGACTTGGTGCCGTTCGCCACCGTCGGCACGACCATGCCGGGCGGCCTCGAGATCGGTGAGCGCCGCAT
The DNA here is from genome assembly GCA_964484385.1 of uncultured Acidimicrobiales bacterium. Lineage (GTDB taxonomy): Bacteria > Actinomycetota > Acidimicrobiia > Acidimicrobiales > Poriferisodalaceae > Poriferisodalis. The sequence goes on along the minus strand of CAZAFV010000002.1, from coordinate 16,631 downwards.
GCGCGGCCAGCTCTCTCAGGGCATGTGCTGCTCCGCCGCGGAACTTGAGCTGGGAGCCGATGCCGAGGGCATCATGATCCTGCCCAGCGAATTTGAGCTCGGCGCCCCGCTCATGTCGCAGCTCGGCCTCGCCGGTGACGTGCTGTACGACCTGGAGGTGAACCCGAACCGTCCTGACGCCATGTCGGTGGCCGGCGTGGCCCGTGACCTGGCCGCGCGGCTCGGCGTGCCCTTCCGGATCCCCGCGCCGGTCGTCAGCGAGACTGGCGAGGACGTCTCGACAGTGGCATCGGTGGAGATCATCGACGCTGATCTCTGCGGCCGGTTCGGCGTGCGCGTCATCCGGGACGTGTCGATTGGTCAGTCGCCGCTGTGGATGCAGGCCCGGCTGACGCTGTGCGGGATGCGCCCGATCAACTCCGTGGTTGACGTCTCGAACTACGTGATGCTCGAGCTGGGCACGCCGAACCACACGTACGACCTGGCGCTCGTGCCCAGCGGTCACCTGGGGACGAGGCGCTCGGCGGGTGGAGAACGCCTCGTCACGCTCGACGGCACTGAACGCGAGATGCTCCGGGGCGACGGCCTGATCGTCGACTGCGACGACAGGCCCATCGGCATCTCGGGCGTGATGGGCGGCGAGAACACCGAGATCGGCGACAGCACCACGGCGGTGCTGCTCGAGCTCGCGTGGTGGGATCGCCTGTCCATCAGCCGCACTTCCCAGCGGCTTGGCCTGCGTTCAGAAGCCTCGATGCGCTTCGAGCGCGGCACCGACCATGAGCTTGTGCCGATCGCATTGGACCGGTTCTGCGAACTGCTGGACCGGGTGACCCCCGGCGGCGTGTCGGTGTGCCGCGGCCGGCTCGATGGTCGCGGCGATCTGCCCCCGACCACCCGCGTCCGTGTGCGACCGGCCCGCATGAGCCACCTGCTGGGGCGGCCATTCAGCTCCGATGAGCTGCGTGGCCTGCTCGATCCCATCGGTCTGCAGTGCACTGAGTCTGATGACGCCGCTCCACGCGGCGCTGAGCCCGATGACGGGGCGCTGGAAGTGACCATTCCCAGTTTCCGACCGGACGTGGTCACTGAAACTGACGTAGCCGAGGAGGTTGCCCGCCACTACGGGTACCAGCGACTGGGCCGCACCGTCCCGCGTTCACCCGAGCCCGGTCGACTGACGCCGGCCCAACGATTGCGTCGCGACCTGCGGCGTGTGCTGGTGGGGGCGGGCCTGTCCGAAGCCATGCCCAACCCGTTCCTGGCTCCCGATGCCGTGCGCCGGGCCGGGATCGACGGCGCAGATCCAGTACGACTCCTGAACCCGCTCGCGACCGAGGAATCCGTCCTTCGGCCGTCGCTGCTCCCCGGCCTGATTGCCGCAGCTGCGTACAACTCCTCCCATCGCAACGACTCCGTGTCGCTGTTCGAGATCGGTGTCGTGTTCGGCCCCCCGACGGCGGGAGGCGACGACACTGCTGCCGCAGGCACGACTGCCGCCGCAGTACTGCCCACTGAGACAGAGCACCTCGGCGCCATCTGGGCGGATGGCGAAGCGGCCGACGCAGTGCATCTCACCGAGCTCATCGCGACGGCATTCGGTCTCCGCCTCTCGCTCACGAACGCGAACGACCTTGACGGCATGCACCCCGTGCGCGCCGCTCAGGTGTTGCTGGACGGGCAGGCTGTCGGCGTCGCCGGCGAGGTCGACCCGGTGGTCTGCGAACGCCACGGTCTCTCGCGACGCTGCGCCTGGCTCCAGGTGAACGTGGAGCCCCTGCTCGCGGCGGCATCCGCCGCCGCCGAGCGGCCCTACCAACTGGTCTCCACCTACCCGTCCAGCGACATCGATTTGGCATTCGCCGTGCCGGACGGCGTCCAAGCCTCACAGGTGCGCAGCACGCTGCTCGCTTCAGGCGGCGACGAACTGCGCTCAGTCGACCTCTTCGACATCTATCGAGGCGACCAGATGGATCCAGGCACGCGTTCGCTGGCCTATCGCCTGCGGCTGCAGGCCGACGATCGCACGCTCACCGACGAGCAGGTAGCCGACATCCGCCAGCGCTGCATCGACGCCGTGGAGCACGCCCACAGCGCAGTGCTGCGCTGAGGCATCGAATGCACCGGATCGCTTCCGTCGAGCGTTGACGGATCGGCCTCAATAGCCCAGGTCGGGGTACACGGGGCCGATCAGTGGCTCGCCCGCAACCCGCAGCGCCACGTTGGCGGTGACCCGCTCGGCCAGCAGCACGAGGCCCATCTCGGGTGTGTTGCCGACATGGGGCGTGATGAGGCAGTTCGGCAGGCTCCACAGCGGGTGGCCGTCAGGGAGTGGTTCGGGGTCGGTCACGTCCAACGCGGCGCCTCCGATCTGGCCGGCCCGCAGCGCTTCGACGAGATCATCCGTGACGATGTGCCCGCCGCGTGCCACGTTCACGATCCAGGCGTGATCGGGCAGCGCCGCGAGCTCGGCCGCGCCGATGACGCCTGCGGTGTCGGGCGTCAGCGCCAGCGCGAGGAACAGCACATCGGTTCCCGGCAGTACCTGTGTCAACTCGTCTGGTCCGACGACGCGTGCGGCTCCCGCTGTGTCGCTTGACGCCGCTCCGTGCGGCGCTGAGAGCATGGGGCGGTTGCGTACCACGGTCACTTCGCATCCGAACGGCCCGAGCAGGCGCAGCAGCGAGTCGGTGATGCCGCCGCCGCCCAGCACGGTCACCGACGCGCCGAGCAGGTTGCGGCCTTCGGGGGCTGTCCAATCTGCCGCGCGGGCGTAGGTGGCCATGCCCCGCATGCCGGCCAGTGCCAGCATCAGCGCGTGCTCGGCGACGGGCTCTGCGTACACGCCCTTGCCGCAGTACCACTCGACGGCAGGCCGGGCGGTCACGATGTCGACGACCGGTTCTATGCCCGCGTAGGGCAGCTGCACCCATTCAATGGCGGGATTGGCATCTACCAGTTCCCCGATCAGGTGGGCCTGGGTGGGCTCGGCCCACACGAGCGCCGATGCGCCGTCGGGTGTGCTGACCGTGCCGCCGCCCCGCACCACCGCTTCGGCCAGCACGGGGCGCCTCCAGCAGTCGGGCTCGACGGCAACCAGCACGCTCATCGCGCCGTCGTCCTGTTGCTCGGCGCGTGGCGCATCGCCCGAGCTCCTCAGCGGATGTCGGCAGCGAGGCCGCCGTCGGCGCAGATGATCTCACCGGTCACGAAACTGGCTTCATCGCTGCACAGGTAGAGGCAGGCATTGGCGATGTCCTCGGGATCACCGAGCCGTCCCAACGGGGTCTCGCGCTCGCGCTCGCGCACCCATTCGTCGCTGTCGGTCATGGACGCCGTCATGGACGTGCGGGTGTAGCCCGGCGCGACTGCGTTCACCCGAATGCCGTACCGGTTGAGTTCCAGCGCGGCGCAGCGGGTGAGCATCCACACGCCTGCCTTGGAAACGCAGTAATCCGATCCGCCCGGCAGGGCCATGAGGCCCGCTACCGAGGAGATGTTGACGATGGCGCCGCCTCCGCTGTCGCGCATGCGGCGCGCCACCGACTGGTTGGTGAGCATGACCCCGGTCAGGTTCACGTCGATGACGCGCTGCCACGACTCGAGCGACTTCTCGAGCAGCCACCGGTCGCCGCGCTGGTAGAAGTCCTGACCGGCTTGCTCGGAGATTTCGCGGCTGACATACCCCGCGTGCGAGATGCCTGCAGCGGCGACGCAGGCGTCGAGCTGCCCGAACGCGGCGACTGCGGCGTCAGCCATCGCCTCGTTCTGCTGGGGATCGGCGGTGTTCACCTGTGTCCAGGTCGCCGAGCGGCCACGATGGGTGAGCTCGGCTGCGACCGCCTCGGCCCGGTCGGGATCCAGATCGGCGACAACCACCGATGCGCCCTCCTCGGAAAAGCGCAGTGCACAGGCCCGACCGATGCCCGAAGCGCCGCCGGTGATGACTGCGACCTTGCCGTCTATTCGGCTCATTGCGCTACCTCAGCGGCCGGCGGCCATGACGCCGCCGTCGGGGAAGATGATCTCGCCGGTCACGAAGCTGGCGTCGTCGCTGCACAGGTACAGGCAGGCGTTGGCGATGTCATCGGGTTCGCCGAGCCGCCCGAGCGGCGTCTCGCGCTCGCGCGCCTGCACCCACCGCTCGTTGCCCAGCACCGCGCCGCTCATGGATGTCTGGATGTATCCGGGACCCACAGCGTTGACGCGGATGTTGTACCGACTGAGCTCGAGGGCAGCGCAGCGAGTGAGCATCCAGACGCCGGCCTTTGACACGCAGTAGTCCGAACTGCCCTTGAGCACATTGGTGCCGGCAATCGACGAGATGTTGACGATGGCGCCGCCGCCGTTGTCGCGCATCTTCCGGGCCACGGCCTGATTCGTGAGCATCACGCCGGTCAAGTTCACATCGAGCACCCGCTGCCACGATTCCAGCGACTTGTCGATGAAGAACATGTCGCCGCGGTCGAAGCGATCCTGCCCGGCCTGGTCGGGGATCTCGCGGCTGACGTATCCCGAATTCGAGATCCCTGCTGCTGCCACGCACGCATCGATTCGCCCCAAGGCATCCACCGCGGCGTCAGCCATCGCGTCGTTCTGCTCCTGCTGCGAGGTGTCGACCTGCACGGCGATGGCATCGCTGCCGACAGCATTGATCTCGTCGACGACGCTTGCCGCACGGTCGGGATTGAGATCGGCCACGACGATTGACGCGCCCTCGGACGCGAAGCGCAGCCCGCACGCCCGCCCGATACCCGACGCCCCGCCGGTGATCACCGCCACCTTGCCCGCCATCCGTTCTGTTGTAGCCATCGCCTCTCCTCATGCACTCGACCGGGTCAGTCCCGCTGACCGTGCAAGATCATGCCCTACCGGTGCGACGCGAGTCATGCCGAGTCGGTTCGCCGGCAGCATCGACCAGGCAGCGTCGTTTCCGCTCAGCCTTTAGTCGTCGCGGCTGCTCACCCGGGCCTTCAGGTTCTCGCGCCGCCCGCGGATGAGGTTCCACGTGACCCGTTCGTGCTTGGGCGAGATGCCCATGGCCTGGCGGATGATGCGCTCGTCGACATCGTCGGGCGCCGGGGTGAAGCCGATCTCGGTGGCCATTCGGACCCCGTTGCGGGCGAAGAACGACGATGCGATGCGCTCGAATTGGGCCAGCACCTCCATCTCGGGCTCCAGCTCGCCGGTGACCGAGCAGAGGTAGGCGAAGTTCTTGATGAACAGCATCAACTCCTTGGGAATGCGAGCGCCGTTCGCCAGCAGCCCCGAGATGAGCGCCCGGAACTCGGCAGTGAACTCGTCTTCGGTGAGCTCGAGCGGGTCGAAGCCGGGCCGGTCCAGGCGCAGTTCGGCAATGACTCGCTCGGGGTTGCTGCCAGGCCCGAACGCACCCAGGTCGATCATGCCGGCGATCTGCGACTGCAGGTCGCCCGTGAGCAAGCCCACCACATATCGCAGGAAGGCAACCCGCTTGGGTCCCTCCAGCCGGCCGGTGATGCCGAAATCGACGAGCCCGATCACGGGCGGCTGGCCCGGTGGCGTGCCTTCGGTGTCGATGAACACGTTCCCGGCGTGGAAGTCGCCGTGGAAGACGCCGGTCATGCACGCCCCGTGAAGCAGCGCATCGTTCATCTGGCGGAAGATGGCAGCAGCTTCGCCGTCGGCCAGATCCTCCGGACGAAGCTCGCTCAGCGGCCGGCCTGCCACCGGGCTCATCACGATCACACGCTCGGTCACGCCGTCGAGCACCGGTTCGGGCACCTGCCAGCGGCCGCTGGTCGTAGCCCGCAGCGCACGGTCGACTTCGAAGAGGTTCGCCACCTCGACTCGGAAGTCGAGCTCTTCGGTGATGGTCTCTGCGAACAGTTCCACGAGGGCGGGCGGGTTGGCCAGCGCTGTGATCGGGATGCGACCCACGAGCTTCGGCGCGAGCCATGCCAGCACTGCGAGATCGCGTTCGACGCGTCGTCGGATGCCGGGTCGCTGCACCTTCACCATGACCGGTGTGCCGTCCGGCAGCCGCGCCGCGTGCACCTGCGCAATGGAGGCCGCGGCCGTCGCCTCCGTATCGAATGCAGCGAACCGCGAATCGACATCTCCCAGCTCAGCCTCGACGACGTCGCGGATTGCGGTCCATGGCTCCGCTGGCACCTGGTCGCGGCACAGGCGGCACTCGGCCACGAGCGCATCGGGGAAGACCCCCTCGCCGGCCGCGATCAGCTGTGCCAGCTTGATGTACGCAGGGCCGAGCTTGGTGGCCGCCAGCCGCAGCCGCCGGTAGATCCGCTCCCGTCGCTCGTCGGGATCGAGCCGCCGGTCCAGAAGTCGTCCGGCGTAGACGGCCCAGCCGATGCGAGCCGCAGTGACTGCGAGGCGAAACACAGGGGGGAACTTCGGGCGCGCGATCAGTTCGGGCACGCTGTCGTGGATCGCCCGGCGAATCGGGGCAATCGAGGCGAGATAGCGGTCGCGCTCGGCGGATGTTCCGAGATCTGCCTGGACATCGACGGGCGGCAGCGTCCCGGCCGGAACGCGTTCGGCCAGCGGTGGCGCATTCAATCGCAGGTGCATGCGAGACGGCCCCCAGATGCCCAGCGAGAGCGGCTTCCACTGCACGGGCTCGCTGAGCTCGAAGCTCTCGACATGCTCGACGAAGACGCGCAGTGCTTCCTGCAACTCCGCCCGCGCCAGGAATGCACCTAGGCAGTGGTGAGCGCCGCTGCCGAACGCGAGATGCGGATGCGCTCGCGGGAGTGTCGCATCGAAGTCGTACGGATCGAAGCCGTGTCCGTCTGGATGATCCGCGTGCGCGACTTCCTCACCGTTGTGCGACGCCGCCGCTGCGTCGGTTGCCGCATGAGCCGGACAACCGCCGCTGAGGCTGGCGGCGTGCAGGCCGATCATCACGACAGTGCCCGCGGGGAACAGCAGATCGTTCACCACCACATCGGCGGTGGCGATGCGCATCGCCGTGCGCACCGCCCCGATGTAGCGCAGCGATTCCTCCACATAGGCCGGGATCCGATCCGGATCGGCTCGCAGCGCTGCGTACTGCTCCGGCCTGTCGGCCAGCACCGCCAAGGTGGCACCGAGTTGGTTGCGCGTGGTGTCGGTGCCAGCGATGAGCAATGCCTCGACCATGCCGATGAGCTCGTCTTCGCTCAGCCGGTCGCCCTCGTCAGACACGCCGATCAGCTCAGTGAGCAGATCATCGGCCGGCTCGGCCCGCCGGCGCCCGATCAGGTCGACCACGTATGCGCCGAGTTCGGCCTGGGCTGTCGCGATGTCACCGAGCCTGCTCACGACGGCCTCGGCGTCGCCGTCGAAGAGCCCGAAGATGGTCTCGGCCCATCGACCGAACCGGCCCCAGTCGTCGTCGGTCACGCCGAGCAAGCGGCAGATGACCGGCACCGGATAGGGGTCGCACAGCTCTGCGACGATCTCGCCCCCGCCACCCGTCATCAGCGGTTCGAGCAGTCTCGTGGCGTGGGCGGCCATGAAGGGCCGGAGCCGGTCCGCGGCAGCGGGAGTGAAGGCACGACCGAAGAGCCGTCGCAGGCGGCGGTGATCGTCGCCTTCGAGCGACAGCACATTCGGCCGGGCGCGCATGGCCTCGCCGCCGGTGCTGGCCGGTGCGTCGCGGCGGGCGCGCGCCATCAGCGCGTTGAAGTTCACCGTCGTACGCCGCGCGCTGTCTGTCCCGCCGCTGTCTCGCCCATTGCCGTCCAACCCGGTGCCATCGAGCATGGCGACGCCCGCGAGCATCGAGATCCACGCCGGATCACGCAGGATCGTCCGGGCCTCGTCGTAGCCGTGGACAAACAGTCCGAACGGGGTGCGCACGATCCAGTCGCCGGTGCGGCCGAGTTCCCGGCTCATTGCCACCAGATCGGCAAACTCGCCGATAGCAAAATCGGCGAACGGAACGGCGCCTTCGTCGTCGACGGAGCGGGCCGATGCTCGCTGCGGCCCCGGCGCTGTAGCAGTGCTGCTCACAACCCCTATCTCATCACGCACACCGCCCGGTTCCACCGCGCATCGCGTTTCTGTGGGCCAGCCCTCACGACAGACTGACGCCGTGCAGCAATTCCGCCGGCTGACGGCGATGAGCGCCGTCGCCGTGGTCTTGGTGGGCTGCTCGGTCCAGGAATCCACCCGCAGCGGCGGTCTCATCGCGCCAATCGGTCCCCCCGTGACCGCGACCTCGCCTGCGTCCGCGGTCGTGACAGTGGTCGGCGAGTCGATCGACGCCCCCTCTGCGTCAGCCCTCGGGCCCATCGAGTCGCCCGCCGAGCCCTCGGCGCTGACGGACGAACAGAGCAGCGAGACCAGCGCCCCGGCCGAGACGCTCGCGTCGCCCGCCGAACCTGATCCGTCTGCGGACGCTCGAGCGGTGCTCGCCGCGGCCGACCCGCCAGAGGGCTTCGGCGAGGGTGTGTTGGGCGTGACCGGGCCGGCAGGCCTGCGCGTATGGCCGGTCATTGTCGCGGACACCCCGCAATCCCGACAGCGCGGGCTGATGGGCGTGGCCGACTTCGCAGCGCTCGGGGGCTACGCCGCCATGGTGTTCATCTTCGAAGGGGACACCTCGGGCGCATTCTGGATGCGCAACACACCGCTGCCGCTGCGGATCACATTCGTCTCCGCGAGTGGCTCTGTGATCTCAGGGACCGACATGGTGCCGTGCCTGGCACCGACGCCATCCGACGAGTGCAAGCGCTATCACCCTGAAGGCCCGTATCGCATCGCGATTGAGCATCCGCTCGGTCCGGCTTTCGACATCGGTCTGCCCTCGGCCGAGTTCGTCGAAGTGACCGTCGAGTAGTGCCGGGACATGTGCGCATGACACGCGTGCGACGGCAACCGGATTGCGCCGTCGGCCAACTACGCTGCGATGCCGCGGCCGCTTCGTGCGCCACTGCGCAGCCGACATGACAGGAGTTGGATCGGGACCATGCTGAGATTTGCCGAGGAAATTCTGCTCCTGCTGCTGCGAGACGACGACGGCAAGCTGATCCACGTGCCCGAGCGCACGCTCGACCGAGTGATCGCCGGTTCGGTGCTCATGGATCTGGCGATGGAGAATCGGATCGACACCGATCTCGAGAAGCTCATGCTGATCGACTCGACGCCGATCGGCGACGGCCTGCTGGATCCCACGCTGGCTCACATCGCCGCTCAGCAGGCCGAGAGCGATTCGCGTTACTGGGTGGAGTTCGTGGCCTCGCGAGCCGAGGGCATCCGCGAAGAGGCATTCGCCCGGCTGATCGATCGGGGCATTCTCGAGCGCAAGGACGACCGCCACCTGTGGGTGTTCCGATCGCGCCGCTATCCGATGGTGGACGGCAAGGCCGAGCGCGAGGTGAAGCTGCGCATCATGGGCGTGCTGTTCAGCGATGAGATTCCGAGCCCGCGTGACGTTGTGATCATCGCGCTGGTGGATGCATGCGGCATCTTCGGCGAGCTGCTGTCCAAGTCGGAGTTGGAACAGGCTGCACCCCGCATCGAGCAGGTGCGCAAGCTGGACCTGATCGGGCAAGCCATGACGCAGGCGATCCGCGACATCGAGATGTGGCTGGCTAGCTCCACGGTCAGCCGCTTCATGCTGTAGGCGCATCGGCTGGCGCGCCCGGCGCGGGCGCTGGATCGGCTCAGCCGTCTTCGAGGGTCTCGCTGCCGCGGTACATGGCTTGCCGCCGGACACCGCTGATGTAGGTCTGCACAGCGTCGTCCGCCGGTGTGCGCTCCGGGTCCCAACGCCCCCAGTGGATGAGTTGCTCGAGCGGGTGGCGGTAGCGAGACTCGGCGCGGCGGTGCGGCCAGCCGATCGGAATGGTGGCGATCGGCACTAGCGGCTCGGGCACGCCGAGCAGTTCACGCAGTTCCCGAGCGGTGGTGTCCTCGCCGCCGCCACTCAGCCACGCAGTCGTCAAGCCGTACGCGGCAGCCGCGAGGTGCATGTTCTGCGCGGCGGCACCCACGGATGCCAGCAGGATCTTCTCGTTGTTGGCGGCGTACTCGTCGCTCCAGCCGTCGTGGTCGCTGACCGGGTACGAGTCGACCCAGCGGGGGTCACAGAACAGCAGCACGATCGCCAGCGAGTTGTGCAGCCAGTGCTTCTTGTGGACGTGCGGGAATCCCCGGCAGTGCGCGACTAACCGGTCGGCCTGTCGCACGAACACATCGGACACGGCGAGCACGTCGGACCGTTCAGCGGCGACTACGAAGTGCCACGGCTGCGTATTCGCGCCGGACGGCGCCCACCGTCCGGCCTCGCAAATGCCCTGCAGCACCTCGATAGGCAGGGGCTCAGGCGGCGGCTCGAAGCTGCGCACCGACCGCCGCAGCCGCAGCACCTCCATCAGCGCATCGAAGCGTGGAGCCGTCAGGTCGCCATTGCTCGGAACATGCTCCGCCATGCCCGCAAGTTACTTGTGGACCAGACGCGCATGGCCGTTGCCAGCCGTAGACGGCGCGTGCATGTGCCCCCTTCTAGAGTCGCGACATGGCGGCAGCATCGATCGAACCGGAGCAGATCCCGCTCACGGAGCTCGACGCTGCCTATGCCGTGATCATGGGTGAGATCGTGGCCACCGGCGTTGCGCCTCACTATGCGGAACTTGCTCGGACGTTGGGCATCGCACCCGTTCGCGCCAAGGCGGTCGTCGCTCGAATCATCGACCTCACGCCGGGCTGGCTGCACCCCGGAACCGACTGGATTGCGTCGTTCCCGCCGTTCAACAACCAGCCCACCCAGTACCGGGTGAGCGTCGACGGCGAACAGCGCTGGTTCGCTCAATGCGGTTTCGAGGCGTTGGCGTGCCGCTGGCTGTTCGAGGGCCGCACCGTGACTGTGGATGCGCCGTGCCTGCTCGGCGGCGAACCGTTGCAGATCGTGATGCGCGATGAGGAGATCCTCTCCGTCGACCCGCTCACCATGGTCGGATACACCCGCAGCATGGTCGGCGGTGATGCGGCAACCCGGCCCTTCCGCTGAGCGGGCATGAATCTCTTCCGGTCGGAAGAGCACGCCCTCGAATGGGAGGAATTCGACCACCGCACATCGCACCTGCTGCGGCCTGTGGAGTGGTGGGCCGACACGTTCGCCTCACCGATGTTCCGCGCACGAGCCCGCAGCGACTTCATCACCTGGGCGACCGGTCCCGAGGGCGCAGCAGCGTTCGGCGAGTTGCGGGAACGGCTGACGCCGCTGCGCCCTGACGTGAAGGCCACCACGGCGGCGGCGATGGCGCTGAGCAAGGTTGACCTCAGCGTGGTCGATGGGGCGTCGCCCGACGACCGCAGCGTCGAGCAGCAGCTGTTCGGGGAATGGCCCGCGGCAGTGCCGGTCGAGATCGCCCGGCACTGGCGCAATACCGCGAGGGCGATGATCGTGGCCATTCCCGCCGACTCGCTGCCCGATGTCGACGCGCAGCTATGGACCGAGACTCGACGATCGGCGGTGCGCGACGTCCAGGCAGCCACCGGCTGGCTCGCCCGGGCCGATGTGCGCGCCGGTGATGTGCGGCTCACTCATCGGCTGGCGCAGATGGGATGGCAGGGCGAGGTAGCCGATCAGCCCGCGTGGACGGCCATGGAGCAGTCCGCCCGGGCGATCCTCAAGTGCCGGGCGTTGGCTGAGCTGACCTGACCGGCGTTAGCCCGCCAATGCCAGCACAGCGTTCAGCGTCGCCTGGGCGCCCGCTGTTGCGTGCTCAGGAAGGATCGATTCGGCTTCGTTGTGCGACAGCCCGTCGGCGCACGGAATGAACAGCATCCCGGTGGGCGCAACCATGGAGACGTAGCAAGCGTCATGGCCGGCCCCTGAGGTGATGTCGACCGGCTCGAAACCGGCCGCCGAGGCGCCTTCCCGCACTGCATCGACGACTGCAGGATCGAAGACGATCGGCGGCGAGTACCAGATCGGGGTGATCTGGGGGCGGGGGAGCGAACGGCTGCTGGATTGCGGTCCGAAGGCACGGCTCTGGGCGAAGGCCAGCAGCTCGTTGTGCATGGCTTCCAGCTCTGAAGCATCGGGATGGCGCAGATCGATCGTCAGCGTGACTGAACCCGCCACGGTGTTGCGTGAGCCGGTGCCGACCGACAGCGTGCCGACGGTGGCGCGTCCCTCGGGAGCACGGCGAGCAGCGATCTCGTCGGCCTCGCACACCAGCCGTGCGGCGGCCACCATGGCATCAGCGCGATGTTCCATCGGCGTGCTGCCCGCATGCGCCGACTGACCTTCAATCGATACGTCGTACCAGCGGATGCCCTGCACCCCGGTGACCGCGCCGAGCGTCACCTCGGCGGCCTCCAGGATCGGACCCTGCTCGATGTGCGGCTCGATGTAGTGCCCTATGGGTCGGCGACCGGCACCGTCAGGGGCGCCGCAGGGGTCGTCTCCGGCATAACCGATGCGGGCGAGCTCGCTGCCGAGGGTGGTGCCGTCCACTCCCGGCGCGGCGAGCCCCTCGTCCAGGCTGAACGCTCCGGCATAGACGCCGGAACCGATCATCGCAGGCGGGAAGCGCGCTCCCTCCTCGTTGGTCCACGACACGACTTCGATCGGCGCTGCAGTGCTGATGTCGTGGTCGTGCAGCACCCGCAGCACCTCCAGGCCCACCATCACGCCGTAGGCGCCGTCGTACTTGCCTCCCGTGGGTTGGCTGTCGAGGTGGCTGCCGACCACCACCGGTGCGCGCTGCGAATCGGTGCCCTCGCGGCGTGCGAACAGGTTGCCCATCTGGTCGACATGGACGGTGCAGCCCAGCTCCTGCACCCATGCCACGAACTGGTCGCGTCCCACCCGGTCCTCGTCGGTCAGCGCCACCCGAGCGACTCCGCCGGCGTTCGTCGCGCCGATCTCTGCCAGGGAATGGAGCGTCTCCCACAGACGCTCGCCGTTCACTGGGTACTGGTTCGTGCTCACCGCTGTCACCTCCGTCGCTCAGTTGAGCGGGCGCGCGGAGGGGGGAATCGGGTACGGGAGCGCCGTGTGGCCCATGAGAGCCTCGTCGACTGCCGCGGCGCACGCTCTGCCCTCGGCGATTGCCCACACGATCAGGCTCTGCCCTCGGCCCATGTCGCCGCACACCCAGACACCGTCGACGCTCGTGCGGTAGTCGTCGTCGCGCACGACGTTGGAGCGCGCATCGGTCTCGGTGCCGAGCTGAGCCAGCAAGCCCTCCTGCTGTGGCCCGACGAATCCCATGGCCAGCAGCACCAGCTCGCATTCGAGCTCGAAGTCGGTGCCGTCCACCTTGGCGAACCGGCCATCGCTGAACACGACCTCGTGTGCCCGCAATGCCCGCACCGAACCTGCGCCGTCGTCCAGGAATTCTTCCGTGTTCACCGAGTAGACGCGGTCGCCGCCTTCCTCGTGAGCCGAGGAGACCCGGTAGACCATCGGATAGGTCGGCCACGGGTTGCCCGACGACCGCTCGTCGGGCGGCCGCGGCAGTATCTCGAATTGATGCACCGATGCGGCACCTTGGCGGTGTGCGGTGCCTAGGCAGTCGGCGCCGGTATCGCCGCCGCCGATGATGACCACGTGCTTGCCTGCGGCGTTGATCGGCACGTCGGCCGGGTCGAGGTCTCCTTCTTGGGCCTTGTTGGCCCACGGCAGGTACTCCATCGCTTGGTGGATGCCGTCGAGCTCACGACCCGGGATCGGCAGATCGCGCCACGCCGTCGCGCCGCCGGCCAGCACCAGTGCGTCGAAATCGGCCTGCAGATCCGCCACAGGAATGTCCACACCGACCTCCACGCCAGTGCGGAACTTCGTGCCCTCTGCGCTCATCTGGTCGAGCCGTCGCTCGATGTGGCGCTTTTCCATCTTGAACTCGGGGATGCCGTACCGGAGCAGGCCGCCGAGCCGATCGGCACGCTCGAACACCGTGACGTCGTGGCCGGCGCGGGTCAGCTGCTGCGCCGCAGCCAGGCCTGCAGGCCCCGAACCCACCACCGCCACGCTGCGACCCGTGCGCGAGGCGGGCAGTTCGGGGCGGACCCAGCCCATCTCGAAGGCCTTGTCGATGATCGCGACCTCGACCTGCTTGATCGTGACCGGGTCGGCATTGATGCCCAGCACGCATGCGCCCTCGCACGGTGCCGGGCACAGCCGACCGGTGAACTCGGGGAAGTTGTTGGTGGCGTGCAGTCGCTCGATGGCGTCGTGCCAGCGATCGCGGTACACGAGATCGTTCCAGTCCGGGATGATGTTGCCCAGCGGGCAGCCCGAATTGCAGAACGGCACACCGCAGTCCATGCAGCGACTGGCCTGGGTGCGCAAGTCTTCGTCGGCGAATGGTTCGTACACCTCGCGCCAGTCGCGCAGGCGCACCGGCACCGGGCGCCGCGTCGGCAGCTCCCGGTCGTGCCGCATGAATCCCCGGATATCACCCATCTAGATCACCCATGCAGATCAGCCATGCGCAGCCCCTGTGCCTGTCTGGCGGCGGCTGCGCCGAGCGAACGGACGCGATTCCTAGCCATGCGCAGCCGCCATGACTGCCTCGTCGGGGTCTTGGCCGAGCTCGGCCGCTGCTGCCCGTGCTTCGAGCACGCGCCGGTAGTCCTTCGGCATCACTTTGCGGAAGCTGCGCACCTCGCTGTGCCAGCGACTCAGGATGCGCCCCGCGGGAGCCGAATCGGTCTCGGCGACGTGCTGGCGCAGCACGGTGCGCACCGTCTCGGCGTCGGCGTCGTCGAGCTGGGGTTCGAGGTCGACCATCTCGGCATTCAGGTTCCGCCAGAAGACGTCGTCGGGGTCGTACACGAATGCCATCCCGCCCGACATGCCCGCGCCGAAGTTGCGGCCGACGCCGCCGAGCACCACCACCATGCCGCCCGTCATGTACTCACACGCGTGGTCGCCCACTCCCTCAACGACGGCGGTCGCTCCGGAGTTGCGCACGCAGAAGCGTTCGCCGACCGTGCCGCGGATGTACGCCTCGCCGCCGGTTGCGCCGTACAGGATGACGTTCCCGGCGATGATGTTGTCCTCGGCCACAAAATCCGGGTGTGTGTCGGGCGGCGGTCGTACCACCAGGCGCCCGCCCGACAACCCCTTGCCGAGGTAGTCGTTGGCGTCGCCGTAGAGCCGCATCGTGAGACCACGCGGCACGAATGCGCCGAAGCTCTGGCCGGCCGACCCGTTGAACGTGAAATCGACCGTGTCGTCGGGCAGGCCGTCGCCGCCGTGGGCGGCGGTGATGCGGTGGCCGAGCATGGTGCCGACAGTCCGGTTCACGTTGCTGATCGGCCGCTCTGCCCGCACCAGTTCACGGCGCTCGATTGCCGGCATCGCCAATTCGATGAGCTGCTGGTCGAGGGCTCGCTCCAAGCCGTGGTCCTGGCTCTGGGAGCAGTAGCGATCCTGCGGCCATGGCGTCTCGGGCTCCGCCAGGATCGGCGACAGGTTCAGCCCGTGCGCCTTCCAATGGGCCACCGCCGCGGTCGTGTCGAGCCGGTCGACTCGCCCGATGGCCTCTGGCAGCGATCGGAAGCCCAGCATTGCCAGGTACTCGCGAACCTCCTGGGCGATGTACTCGAAGTAGTTCACGACGAACTCGGGCCGACCGCCGAAACGCTTGCGCAGCTCACGGTTCTGGGTGGCGACTCCCACAGGGCAGGTGTCGAGATGGCAGACGCGCATCATGATGCAGCCCGAGACCACCAGCGGCGCTGTGGCGAAACCGTATTCCTCGGCGCCCAGGAGTGCCGCCACGATCACGTCGCGTCCGGTCTTCAGCTGTCCGTCGGTCTGTACGACGATGCGGTCCCGCAGTCCGTTCAGCAGCAGCGTCTGCTGTGTCTCGGCAAGGCCGAGCTCCCACGGCGCGCCAGCGTGCTTGAGCGACGTCAGCGGCGACGCCCCGGTGCCGCCGTCGTGGCCGGAGATCAGCACGACATCGGCCTTCGCCTTCGACACGCCGGCGGCGACGGTGCCCACGCCCACCTCCGCCACCAGCTTGACGTGGACGCGTGCAGCGGGATTGGAGTTCTTGAGATCGTGGATGAGCTGCTTGAGGTCCTCGATCGAGTAGATGTCGTGGTGCGGCGGTGGGCTGATGAGCCCGACACCGGGCGTCGAGTGGCGGGTCTTGGCGATCCATGGCCAGACCTTGGGCCCCGGAAGCTGCCCGCCCTCGCCGGGCTTGGCGCCCTGGGCCATCTTGATCTGCAGATCGTCGGCGTTGGTGAGGTACTCCGAGGTCACACCGAAGCGCCCTGAGGCCACCTGCTTGATGGCAGAGCGCCGCAGGTCACCGTTGGGGTCTGGCACATAGCGCTCCGGGTCTTCGCCGCCCTCGCCGGTGTTGGACTTGCCGCCGATGCGGTTCATGGCGATGGCCAGTGTCTCGTGTGCTTCCGCGGAGATAGAGCCGTAGCTCATCGCTCCGGTGGAGAATCGCTTCACGATCTCAGCAACCGGTTCGACCTCCTCGATCGGGATCGGTCCGCCGGGCGCCGGACGGAGCTCGAACAGGCCCCGCAACGTCGCCAGTTCGGTGGACTGGTCATCCACCAGCTGCGTGTACTCCTTGAAGATCTCGTAGCGGCCAGCGCGCGTGGAGTGCTGCAGCTTGTAGACGGTCTCGGGGTTGAACAGGTGGTACTCGCCCTCG
>CAZAFV010000001.1:185157-186040 GCA_964484385.1 uncultured Acidimicrobiales bacterium | reverse complement strand
GGCGCGGCTGTCGTGGGCACCGCGGGCGCGGCTGTCGTGGGCACCGCGGGCGCGGCTGTCGTGGGCACCGCGGGCGCGGTGTCGCGGTGGGCTGTCAGAACAGCACCGGCGAGCACCCCGATGCCCATAGCGACCACGGCGACCGCTGCGCCCGCGACGAACGTGAAGGCATCCCTAGCGGGCCTCACGATCCCCCGCCCGGTCGGATGCCGCCACCACGACAGCAAACAGTCTCCTCATGCTCGTGTTGTGTCTTTCTGCCCATGGCATCAGCGCGGCTGCTGGCGCACGCAAGAGCGCGACCGTAGCCGACTTGCTCACAGTGGCCTGAACGCGGCAAAACGCCAGCAAGGCAAACCCGTGAGTCTGTCTTGCTGGCGAAATGTGTTGTTGGCCTATTGCCCGCATATGCCGCTACCGGCAGGGTAGTTGGCGAAATTCTGGGTCACAAAGGCGAATCTGCTGTTGACGGCATAGCCGACACCGATGCTGTTGAAATCGGCATTTGTCATAGCCTTATAGTGGCCGGGGCTGTTCACCAAGAGGCCAAACATCAGTTCCGTTAGCACTATGTTGCTGCCGACATTGACCGCTGACGCGATGTTCTCCCCGGCAGCGCTCCAACCGGCGGGATACTCCGCCGAAAAAGTGGGGTTGTGCTTGAGTTGCTTGAGTGGCCCTTCCCCCGAAGCCAGAGTGTTAGACCATCGCCGCGCAACGATGCCTAGCTGATCGCATTTCGTGAGCGGCGCTATGCCGAGACCGGTACGAAGCTCATTGACAAGCTCGATCATGTAATTTTCGGCTTGGCTGATTGCAGCGTCAGACTCATACCTAGACTCAACAAAGTACACCTGCCCGCGGTAATTGCCGTCGTAGTCGT
>CAZAFV010000001.1:179018-185057 GCA_964484385.1 uncultured Acidimicrobiales bacterium | reverse complement strand
GGTTGTGGCCCCAGCAGACCGCGGTGCCGTCGCTGCGTATGCCGCACGAATGGTCCCAGCCTGCCGAAATCGCAGTGAACTTGCCGCCCGGAGCATCCGCCTGCTCGTCGTGGTTGTGGCCCCAGCAGACCGCGGTGCCGTCGCTGCGTATGCCGCACGAATGGTCGCCGCCTGCGGAGACAGCGGCGAACGTGCCCGCCGGAACTGCTGTCTGCCCGACGCTGTTAGCGCCCCAGCAGACCGCGGTGCCGTCGCTGCGTATGCCGCACGAATGGAACGCGCCTGCGGAGACCGCAGTGAGCTTGCCGCCCGGAGCATCCGCCAGCCCGGCGATGCCGCCCCAGCAGACCGCGGTGCCGTCGCTGCGTATGCCGCACGAATGGGCGTCGCCTGCGGAGACAGCGGCGAACGTGCCCGCCGGAACTGCTGTCTGCCCGACGCTGTTAGCGCCCCAGCAGACCGCGGTGCCGTCGCTGCGTATGCCGCACGAATGGAACGCGCCTGCGGAGACCGCAGTGAGCTTGCCGCCCGGAGCATCCGCCAGCCCGACGCTGGTGCCCCAGCAGACCGCGGTGCCGTCGCTGCGCAGCCCGCACGCATGGCCTCTGCCTGCGGAGACAGCGGCGAATTTCGGTTTGCCGTCCGCCGCCGTTTCAGCTTCCTCAGCAGCAATGCGCTGATTTACCCACAACAGAACAGCGTTCGCAGTAGCGACACGATCAGCGGCCGCCAGTCTCACAATCACAGTCAAACCCGCTACAGCTTCGTCGGGAACTGCTTTTTTGCCGCCGAGAACTACGACACTCTGACTGTCAATGAGCCGCTTGGCATCGTCGGGCGCTACGACACATTTGGTGTCCAAGACTTGCCAGCTTGCGACTAGCTCAGCCATGGCCGCGTCACCCGCCGCAGCAACTACGGCGAACGTCTCGCCTTTGCATTTCGGCTCGGGTGTTGGGTGCGCGGCGGCACCCGAAGCTGTCAGGCCGACGGCAAGCGCTGTCGCCAACAGCACGGCTAGCAGTTTCCTCATGGTCGTGTTGCGCTTCCTGTTCGTCGTGTCAGCGTGCTGCTGGCGCACGTAGGAGCGCGACGGTAGCCGCAGGAGCGCCCACGGGCGGCAAGGTGGCACACTGCCGCTATGGCACCTAGCGACGCTGAGAACGAAGCGGAGCGCTGCATCGAAGCCGCAGTGACAGCGTGGCGGCTGACAGCACGGCACGACGGGGCACGGCGACGGCGCAGCCGTGCTGCTGGCGCTTGCTCCGCGCGAACAGCGTGAGGCACTCCGCAGGCTCGGCTACGACACGCCAGCGGCGCTCGAAGCGTTCGGGTTGGGCTAGCTGCGCTTGGTGTCGCCGCACCGTTGCTCACTGTTTGATATATCGGTTTCGGAAACCCGTACACTTCTAGGGTTTGTCGCAAACTGCTGGATCGCTGGGAGCAGAGGGTCGTGCCGCTCCCACAGCGGGCGCACGTACCTAGGCTGCGCGGCATGAAGTTCGGATACCTGACAGGCAATCACCACGGCGGCATCGACCCAGGCGACTTGGCGCAAGAACTCGAAGAACGCGGCTTCGCATCGGTGTGGTACCCCGAGCACACCCACATCCCGACGTCCCGCGAGAGCTCCTATCCGAACGGCGGCCAGCTCCCCGGCACCTACTTCCACATGATGGACCCGTTCGTCTCCATCGGCGTCGCCGCTGCACGGACCAGCCAGATCACGCTCGGCACTGGCATCTGCCTCATCCTCCAGCACGACCTCATCGACCTCGCACGCACCGTCGCCAGCGCCGACGTGCTGGCCAGCGGCCGTGTGGTGCTGGGCGTCGGCGTCGGCTGGAACAAGGAGGAACTAGCCGACCATCGCCCCGACATGCCCTTCAGCCGCCGCTACGGCGCCATGCGCGAGCGCATCGCTGCGATGCGCTCGATCTGGGCCGACGATCCCGTGCCTGCCTTCGAGGGCGAGTGGGACAGCTACAGCGAGTCGTGGATCTACCCAAAACCCACCAACGGCACCGTGCCCATCGCACTCGGCAACGCCGGCCCGCTGGGCATCCAGCATGCTGCGGAGTACGCCGACGAATGGGCGCCCATCGACGTGGGTGTCATGAACACCACCGGCAAGCCCGACGTGCTCGGCGGCATCGAACGATTCCGCCGCCTCGCTGCCGACGCGGGACGCGAGAACGCCGACGACATCCCGATCACGCTCTACATCTGGGGCCGGCCCCGCATGGACCGGCTGGAGTCCTACGCCAAAGCCGGCGTCAGCCAGTTCATTCTCACGCCCGTCAACTTCGACCTGCCCTCAGCCGACGAAACCCTGCAGTACCTCGACGAACTCGCCCCCACCTTGGCCGCATTCAGAAGCTAGGGCTAGAGGCCCGAACGCTCCAGGATGTGCACGCCGCAGCTGGAGCCGAGGCCGATCACGTGGGCGAGGCCGACCTTGGCGTCGGGCACCTGGCGGTCACCGGCCTCGCCACGGACGTGCGTGGCAACCTCGAACAGGTTGGCTACGCCGGTGGCGCCGATGGGGTGCCCCTTCGACAGCAGGCCGCCGGATACGTTCACCGGGATCTCCCCGTCGCGCCACGGCCCGCCCTTGTCGATCCACTCGCCGGCGCCGCCGGGCTCGCACAGCCGCAGGTTGTCGTAGTGCCGCAATTCGGCGGTTGCGAAACAGTCGTGCAGCTCGACCAAGTCGAGATCGGCAGGATCCACGCCCGAATCCTCGTATGCCGCGTCTGCGGCGTTGCGGGTGAGCGTGTTGACGTCGGGCTGCACCTGGCAGCCCTCGGTCCAAGGATCTGAGGTGAGCACCGAAGCCGAAACCTTGACCGCACGCCGCTGCTGTTCACGCGGCAGCGTCTTCAGCTTCTCGTCGGAGACCAGCACCACCGCTGCCGAGCCATCGCCGGTCGGGCAGCACATCAGCAGGGTGTTCGGATAGGCGATCACCTCGGAGCTCATGACCTCGTCGAGCGTGAACGCCTTGCGATATTGCGCCAGCGGGTTCAGCGTGGAGTGCTCGTGGTTCTTCTGCGCCACCTTGGCGAACTGCTCGAAGCCGACACCGTCGTTCTCGTAGGCGTACTCCATGCCAGCCTGTGCGAACACGCCGGGCATCATGTTGGTGCCGAGACGCCCCTCGACGCCGACGACGGAGCCGAAGCGGCCCTTGCGCTCGAAGACCTGCTTGTCGGAGCGGGCAGCGCGATCGGCACCGAGCATGCCCATCTTGCCCATCTGCTCGACGCCGACCGCCAGGCCCATCTGGGCCTCGCCGGCCTTGATCGCCATCATCACCGTGCGGACCGCCGTCGCCCCCGTTGCGCAGGCGTTGGCCACGTTGTACACGGGAATGCCGGTCTGGCCGAGCTGCTTCTGGAGACGCTGGCCGACGCCGCCGTTGGCCTCGTACAGGCATCCGGCGGCGAGCACGTCCATCTCGGCCATGGTCACCCCGCCATCGTCGAGTGCACCGAGCGAGGCCTCAGCAGCTAGGTCGATGAGGTCTTTGTCGGCATAACGGCCGAACTTGGTCATGGAGGTGCCGAGAATCCACACCGGGTCTTGGTTGCTCATGGGTGCTCCCTATTCATGAGGCGGGTCTGTCGCTTGTCGGTTGGCAGGGTCGGGCGGGTGGGGAATGCAGGCTCAGGCCGCCTCGGGCTCGTAGCCGAAGGCGACGGCTTCGTTGCCGTCGTCGTCGGTGGCAGTGACGTAGGTGGCAAGGCGCACACGCATGCCGAGACTCACGTTGGAAGGCGTGGGTTCGATGTTGATGATGTTGCTCTTGACTCGCCCGCCTCCGTCGAGATCGACGACAGCGGAGATATAGGGCGCCGGCACGCCCCGGGCAGCACGATGCACGATGGTGAAGGTCCGCACTGCTCCGGTGTTGGCGAGCCGCCCAGTCGAGAAGTCGCGTGCACCGCAGGCGGCGCAGGCATTTCGCCGGTCGAAGTAGGTGGCCCCGCATGCATCGCAGACATAGGCGACCAGGTGCGGGTCGTCGCCGAGCTTGAGGTATTCCACCATCGCCATCTGCTTCGGCCCGATCTCATCTGGCGCAGTCTCATCGCCCACGTCAGTGTTCCTCCCGGGTCGGGATCGGCGCGGCCGACCGGTGTTCGATGACCGTTCCCGCAGCAACTTACCAGCGGCTCACCGGCAGACGCCTGTTCCTGAGGCTGCGCGGCAAGGCGAAACAGCGGCACTCAACCACCGGTCCAGCGACCCCAGTGCACCAACGGGCGGTGGTCAGCTGCCGCCGCTTCGCCCGGCTCGTCGATGAACAGCGGGCGGCGGGGCCTGTCCTGACTCGCCGCCGGACCGCTGGACGCCTCGGCCGTCCGATCGGGCCAGCCCAGTGCTACGACGCCGATCGGCTCGTGCGCCGACGGCACACCGAGAGCCGCTGCCACGGCTGCAGCGTGTTCGAACATGCCGAAGAACAGCACCCCGAGACCTTCGTCGAGCGCGGCATACTGCAGCGCGAGCGCCGCGAATGCCGCATCCACGGTCCAGTACGGCGTCGACCAGGCCTCCGTGCCCGAGCCCAGTCCGGAGCGCTCCTTGTCGGGTTCGCCGTAGCGGTCGATGTACGCGTGCGGGTCGGCCCACAGCGTGATGAGAGCCGGGCAGGCCAGCAACCCGTCCCAGCGAAAGCGCTCGCGACGGTCCGGGGGCAGGGTGGTGTCCCAGTAACGAGCCGTCTCGCCAGGGCCGCGGAGCACAACAAAGTCGAAGCCCTGCGTGTTGCCGGCTGAAGGGACACGGCGGGCGGTATCGAGGATCCGCTCGAGCAGGCCGTCATCGATCCGATCCGGCAGGAAGTGCCGGGTCATCCTGCGGCGACGGGCGAGTTCGCTGAATCCAGAGTTCACCAGCGCACACTCCCCCCGCAGAGGCTGAGCCGATGAGCTGCGAGTGCTACAGCAGCTTCGCGAGATCTTCCCGGCTGGCCCAGCCGAAAGCGATCAGTGCATCGCCGTTGGCCGTATCGACGCCGTCAAACAGGCCGATCATCGCCGGATCAAGCTTCTCAGGCCGCGGTGCCGTGTGGTTCAGCACGAATGAGGGCCCGCCGTCGCCATACACCTTGAACTCTCGCGCCTTGTATTCGCCCTGCACGTCGAAACGCTTGGCCAGGCGCCGCCCCCAGGCACGGTCCTCGCCGTTGGGCTCGTAGCCGGGGCGGGGCACCACCCGATCAAGCGGCTTGAAGGCCGTGAATGCGGCTGCGTCGGCCATCTGGCAGGCCACCAGCACGTCCTCGTCGGGGAAAGCCAGCACGGCGCGCCGCAGCTGGTCGGTCATCATCGCCCGCAGCGCACTGTCGCGGCGAGCCGAACGCCGTGTGGCGCCGGCGCCCATCAGCACCGTCGGGTCGCCGCCAACCCGCTCAAGCGTGCAGAAGCCGTACGCAGAGAGCTTGGCACCATCTCGCACATGGGTGATGAGCACCCATGCATCGCGTTGCTTGGAAAGGTGGCCGACGTCGAAGTGAACACTCTCGCCGGTGACCAGCTCGGCCATCTCGGAGATCTCAGCATCGCTGAGTGCCGTGCAGTCCTTTGTCTCAACCTCGAGCGCCATGTGATTCTCGCTCCCTGCGATGCTCGCTGGCCGATCCCCCGGTGCCGGCCAGCTGATTCCTTTGGCTATTTCATTGGTTATTGCATGCGGTGATTGCTCACAGATAGACACCGCCCCGACCCGCCGCAGGCGAGCTTTGGGGCTGCCCGCCGGCCTCGAGTGCATTGCTGCGCATCGTGCGCAACTGCCGCTCCGCCATCATCTGCTGCGCTGAGACAGCTGCTTGGATGCCGTGGAAGAGCCCTTCGAGCCATCCCACCAGCTGAGCCTGGGCGACCCGCAGCTCAGGACCCGACGGGATGTCCTCGTCGAACGGCTGCGCAATCCGATTCAGCTCGTCAGCGAGCGGTTCGGACAATGCTGTTGCCAGTTCGTCAACCGACAGGTGATACACGTCGCGCATGCGATCGCGACCCGCTTCGTCGA
>CAZAFV010000001.1:30198-179008 GCA_964484385.1 uncultured Acidimicrobiales bacterium | reverse complement strand
CTCCGCGAGGCGGACTTCTTCGAGCAGCTTGCGAATCATGCCGCCGATGCGCATGAGCTTCGCCGGTTCGGGAACGAAGGCCTCGTCGTCGATGTCGTCTTCCGTGAGTGGTCCGCTCTCCAGCAACTCGCCCTGTTCTGGGTCTGGAACTGGATGGCCGACCACCAGCAAAATGCTATCTGGCGAGAATTCCATCCCCGCCGGGCCGCAGTGCTCCCGGCCGCATACATGCTGGGCACACGTTGACCCTGCACTACCGCCTGGATTGTTTAGAGCTGCGCGAACGGCACCAGCATTTCCTCTGCGGTGAGGCCCCCGTGACGGCCGATGAGTGCGTGGTGGGGCTGGTCCTCGTCGGGCATGGCGAAGGCCTGCAGACCTCTCGGCACGAGCGCGACATCACCGAGCCGGCCCCTGGCCGTCTCGGTGACATGACGACCCAGCCACTGTTCGTCGAGTACCTGCTCGACAGGCGCGATCTCTGCAAAACCGGCGTAGCGCTCGCAGGCGGATGCGAGCTCGGATTCGGCCCCGGCACGGGCGTGCAGCCACAGCAGCCTGGCCTCGCCGGACCAGCCGTCGGTGAGTGCTACGACCTCGGGATCGACCATCACCGGAGGTTCAAGCACCTCGACGATGCCGTGATCGGCAGTGACGATAAGCGGCACCTCGGTGGGCAGGTCACTGCGCAGGGCGACTGCCAGACGCTCCGCCTCCGCGAGCGCGGAGTGGTAACGCTCGCCGAGTCCGAACTCGTGAGCGATCTTGTCGACGGTGTCGTAATAGGCGAAGACGAACCGGAATCCCTCGTCGACGGCACCCCGCACCGCGGCGACAAAACCGGGCAGGTCGTGCCATCCCCAGAACGTCCCTCCTCGCAGGTGGGCACCGGTGAAGCCACTGTGGCGGAATTCGGCGCGCGTCACGACGGCCGTGGGCTGGCCGCAGAAGGGTGCGACGGGCTGTAGCTCGTCAGGCGGCAGCGCATCTCGCACATCCCGACCGCCGGCCCGCCAGCGAAGCGCATTGAGCAGCCCGAGAGGAGTCGCAATGCGGTAACCGACGAGTCCATGCTCACCTGGCGCTGCCCCGGTGGTCAGCGAGGTCATCGCCGTTGCGGTGGTACTGGGAGCAACAGTGGTGATCGGCGGCGCCGCGTCGCTGGCCGCAGCAAGCGACGGTGCGAGCGATCGATGGCGGCGCAACTGGTGCCAGCCGAGGCCATCCACGACCAGCAGCACCACCGTGCGTGCTGCTGCAGCAGCATCGCTGACGAGGTCAGCCTCTACGCCGGCGCACAGAGCCGGAGCCACAGCAGTGACGCAGCGGCCGTCATACGTCGGCAGCATGCGGTCGAGCGCTAATGGCTCGCTGTCGCCGCTGTGCTCGACGGCGTCGCTCTCCACGGAACCGACCCTAGGAGGCTGAGCCGGTGCCGGGGCTACGCTGCCACCGTGGCGGTCTCGACGCGGGGAGACTACGCGAGCCGCGCGTTGCTGTCCCTAGCCCTCAACGACAACGGCCGGCCGACATCGGTGCGCGATATTGCGGAGCGCACAGGTTTGCCCCAGCCCTACCTGGAGCAGATCCTGCTGGCGCTCAAAGGGGCGGGTCTGGTTCGGTCCAAACGTGGTGTCGGCGGCGGCTACGTCATGGCTCGCGATCCAGCCGAGATCACGATCGGAATGATCATTCGGGCAGTCGACGGCCCGATCGCTCTCGGCGATTTCGGCCAGCCTCATCAAGATGGTGCGTGCGACCACGAGGGACAGTGCGTCTTGCTGGCGATCTGGGACTCGGTCGGCCATCGCATGCGTGCCGAATTGGACTCCTACAGCCTCGCTGCAGTGGCGGAGGTCGCCCGGGGCCGTGCGCCGTGGCCCGGGACCGCCGACTCAGCCCCTTGACACGTCACTCCGTCGGGAAAGCCGATGGATCGGTACCGAAGCGCGTCAGCGCCTCGACGAAGTCTTCGGGCATCGGGGCCTCGAAGCTCATGTCCGTACCGGTGACCGGGTGGTGGAAGGCCAGCCGGATCGCATGCAGCAGCGGGCGGCCGATGCCGAATGGATCCGGCACGCCGTAGGTCAGGTCGCCGAGCAGCGGCAGCCCGATGCTGGCCAGATGCACCCGGATCTGGTGTGTCCGCCCCGTCTCGAGTCGGCAGCGGAGCAGCGAAGCCTCCGTCGGATGCACATAGGTCTCGACCACGCTGTAATGCGTCCGGGCCTCACGACCATCGGAGGTCACGGCCATGAGTGTGCGATGCTCCCGATCCCGGCCGATCGACGCGTCGATCGTGCCCGTCGGCGAGGAAGGGTGGCCTCGTACGAGGCCTGCATAGGTCCTGCGAACCTGCCGATCCGAAAGTTGCTCGACGAGCACGTCATACGCCCGTGAAGTGCGTGCGCACACCAGGAGCCCGCTGGTTCCGCGGTCGAGCCGGTGCACGATGCCAGGCCGGCCGGGCTGGCCCACATCAGCCATGTCCGGATACCGCTCAACCAATGCGTCCGCGAGCGTGCCCGCCACATGTCCGCTGCCGGGATGGGTGATTACTCCTGGCGGCTTGTCCACGACCACGATGTCGGCATCGTCGTACACGACATCAAACCGGACGATCTCACGACGTTGCCCCCGGATCGCTTCCGGCGCCTGCACTTCAGTGACTTCGACAGTCGAACCCGCGGCGACTCGAGTCGAGCTGGCCCGGGCCGGTTGCCCGTCAATCAGAACGGTCCCCTGCGCGACCATCTTGGCTGTGTCTGATCGAGAACGCCCGGTCAGCAGCGAGAGCGCTCGATCGATGCGCTCACCGGACAGCGACTCCGGTATCTCGAAGCGCTGGGGCCGATCGCTCACCCAGATGCCTTTCGGGCAGCCTTGGCCCGACGCCTGTCGCTTCGATACAGGTGGAACAGCACGATGACCAGCCCGACGGTGATAGAGGCATCAGCCACGTTGAATATCGGCCACCACTGCAGATCGATGAAGTCGACTACTGCGCCTCGTCCCCAGGCCGCGCCGCGAAAGACACGATCGGCGAGATTGCCCAGTGCTCCCCCGATGATCCCGCCGAGGGCCACCGTGGCCCAGAGGCCCTGCACACGACGGCGAGACGACCACAGCACGCCCACGATCACGATGGCCACAATCGCCAGCACCGGGCCGAGACCGCTCCCTGTCGAGAAGGCGAATCCGGTGTTGTGCACGAGTCGCAGGCGCAGCGTCCACACCAGATCGATGATCTGGTCGTCGAGCGCGGCAACGGCCCACGCCTTGGTGATCTGATCCAGGCACACAACCGCGCCGGAGGCGACGGCGATGTTGAGGTTGCGCGTCACACGGTCTCGCGGGGCTGACGGGCGGTTCGCGAACACCTCGTGCCGGTCAGGGCCGACGCCACGCCGGTCCGCTGCTCTTGACCTCCACGCGCATGGAAGCGTGTGGGATCGCTTCCAGGCGCTCCTTGGGGATCGGCTTGCCAGAGACGACGCAGATGCCATAGGTGCCGTCTTCGATTCGCGCCAAAGCCGCATCGATCTCGGCGATCTCCTCACGCTCACGAGCCGAGATCTGCAGCGCCCGATCGCGCTCCACGGCAATGGAGTCTCCCTCACCCGACTCCTCATCGAACTGAACATCGCCCGGCTCGCGTTCGCTCACGAGCTGCTCGGCCTCGGCTTCATACCGCTCAGCATGCTCGGTGTAGCGACGGCGCTCAGCCAGCAACGCTTGTCGCTGCTTTTCGAGAAACGCTTCGCCGAAACGGGATTTTGGAGCCTTGCGGCGGGGTGCGGCCTTCTTCGCAGATGACTTCTTGGCCGTGCTCGCTTTCTTCGCGGTGGTCTTTTTCGCTGCGGCTTTCTTCGCAGTGCCTGTCTTCCTTGCGGCAGTCTTGGCCTGCGAGGAATTCGCTGCCCGCTTCTGCGCGGGAGCCTTCTTCGCAGCAGCCTTACGGGCGGAAGCCTTCTTCGCAGTGGCCATGGCTCCTCCCCACAGAAGCGACGCGGCAGTCTAGGTCGCCGATTTCGACTGCGTTTGGCAGTCCGCAACTCCGTTGATTTCCCTGCCTCAGGGGTACCCTCGCTGTCTCGTGGGCTCAGGCGAGGCCCAGGAGGCGCTGGTGAAGCGAGAGCCGACCGACACCGTGTACCCACGTGTACCTGCCCAAGCAGACTTCCCGCAGATCGAGGAACGGATCCTTGCGCGCTGGCACGAGCAAGGCACCTTTGAGACATCGATCGCGAACAGGTCAGCGGACGACGAGTTTGTCTTCTACGACGGTCCGCCCTTTGCGAACGGGCTGCCGCACCACGGTCACCTGCTGACTGGCTACGTCAAGGACGTGGTCCCTCGGTACCAGACGATGCGCGGCCACCGTGTCAACCGGCGCTTCGGCTGGGACTGCCATGGCCTGCCTGCCGAGATGGAGACCGAGCGCGAGCTCGGCGTGAGCGGACGCGCTGCGATCACCGACTTCGGCATCGAACGCTTCAACGCCCAATGTCGTGATTCAGTGCTGCGATACACGGCGGAGTGGCGCAAGACCGTCACCCGCCAAGCACGATGGGTCGACTTCGACGACGACTACAAGACGATGGACCTGCCCTACATGGAATCGGTCATGTGGGCGTTCAAGCAGCTCTGGGACCGCGGTCTCGTCTACCAGGCGTTCCGGGTCATGCCTTACTCGTGGGGCGCGGAGACTCCGCTGTCAAATTTCGAGATCAGACTCGACGATGCCACGAGACCTCGCCAGGATCCTGCCATCACGGTCTGGTTCGAACTCGCCGACACCGATGAGCCAACCGGCGCAAGCAGCACAGCCGGCACAGGCGGTCCGTTGCGACTGCTCGCTTGGACCACGACGCCGTGGACCCTGCCGTCCAATCTCGCGGTTGCCGTCGGCGAGGAGATCGCCTATGCCGTGGTGCAATCGGAGGCGCTCGGTGCTGGCCGTTACGTCCTCGCATCGGACTGTCTCGAGCAGTACGCAGCCGACCTCGAGCCGTACACCGTCGTGGGCACGATGAGCGGCGCTGAGCTCGCTGGCCGCCGCTACTCGCCGATGTTCGAGTTCTTCGCTCATCGCACCGAGGCGTTCCGTGTGCTGTCCGGCGACTTCGTGGACACCACCGAAGGCACCGGCGTGGTTCACCTGGCGCCCGGCTTCGGCGAGGAGGATCAGTTCCTCTGCGAGGCCCACGGCATCGAGATCGCCGATGCAGTACCGGTGGATGACCGGGGTTGTTTCACCCAACCGGTCATGCCGTGGGTCGACCTCAACGTCTTCGAGGCAAACCCGCAGATCATCGCCGAGCTGAAACGACGCGACAGGGTGCTGCGGCACGACAGCTACGAGCACAACTACCCGCACTGCTGGCGCACCGACACCCCGATCATCTACAAAGCCATCAGCTCGTGGTACGTGAAGGTCACCGAGATCTCCGATCTGTTGGCCGAGACCAACCAGCAGATCAACTGGGTGCCCGGCCATGTACGCGACGGCCGGTTCGGCCAATGGCTGGCGGGTGCCCGTGACTGGTCCATCAGTCGCAACCGATTCTGGGGCTCGCCCATCCCGATCTGGATGAGCGACGACCCTGACTATCCCCGGATCGATGTCTACGGCAGCCTCGACGAGATCGAGACCGACTTCGGCGTGCGCCCGACGGATCTGCACCGGCCGTTCATCGACGAGCTGACACGCCCGAACCCCGACGACCCCACGGGCCGCTCGACCATGCGACGTGTGCCCGAGGTGCTCGACTGCTGGTTCGAGTCTGGGTCGATGCCCTTCGCGCAGGTGCACTACCCGTTCGAGAACAAGGAGTGGTTCGAGAAGAACTTCCCGGCTGACTTCATCGTGGAGTACATCAACCAGACCCGCGGGTGGTTCTACACGCTCCACGTTCTGGCGGGAGCGCTGTTCTCCCAGCCGGCGTTCCAGAACGTGATCTGCCATGGCGTCCTGCTGGCCGCCGACGGCAACAAGCTGTCCAAGCGGCTGCGGAACTACACCGAGCCCACCGACATCTTCGCCAACCAGGGCTCCGATGCGCTGCGGTGGTACCTCATGGCGACGAACATTGTCCGGGGCGGCGATACGCGCATTTCCGACAGCGGCATCGACGAGGTCGCCCGGCAGGTGCTGATCCCGATCTGGAACTCATACGCGTTCTTCACGTTGTACGCGAATGCCGATGGCTACGAGGCCAAGGTACGAGCCGACTCTCCGCATGTGCTCGATCGCTACTTGCTGGCCAAGACCAGGGCCACACTGGAATCAGTGACGGCAAGTTTCGACGCGTACGACTTGCCGGGGGCCGCCGCCGAACTGCAGTCATTCATCGACGCGCTCAACAACTGGTACATCCGTCGCAGCCGGACACGCTTTTGGGGCGAGTTCACCCGCGTCCTGTCCGCCGAGGGCGGGACCACGGGCGAACCTGACGCCTTCGACACGCTGTACACGGTGCTGAGGATCTTTGCGGCCATGGCGGCCCCGCTGCTGCCAATGATCACCGAAGAGATCTACGGCGGGCTGACCGGCGGCGACAGCGTGCACCTGAGCGACTGGCCCGACCCTGAGATGCTCCCGCTGGATCCTGATCTTGTTGAGCGGATGGATGCTGTGCGCGCTGCGGCCTCCGCAGCGCTGCGAGTGCGCGAGGACGCCGGCTTGCGCGTCCGGCTGCCGCTGCACAGCGTGACCGTGGCCGGCGCCGGTGCCGAACTGCTCGAACCGTTCGTGCAGCTTCTGGCCGAAGAGATCAACGTGCGGGAGGTGAAGCTCCGCAATGAGCTCGGCGACCTCGCAACCCATGTGCTGCGCCCAGACGGCTCGGTGCTGGGGCCGCGCTTGGGCGCCGCTGTTCAGGAAGTCTTCGTGGCCGCTCGAACGGGCGATTGGAGAGTCACCGCCGAGGGCGAGGTGATGGCCGGAAGCCACGAACTACGCGACGGCGAGTACCAGCTCGCTCTGCAACCATCGGACCCGGCCACGACCTCGGCGCTGGAAGGCCAGCAGCTGGTCGTGACGCTGGACGCCACGGTCACACCCGAGCTGGAGGCCGAAGGTGCAGCTCGCGATCTGATTCGCCACATCCAGCAAACGCGCAAGGAGCATGGTCTCGAAGTCACCGACCGCGTCAATCTGACGATCCGCTGGAGCCCGCCGAATCTAGATGCGATCCGTGAGCATGCAGCATTGGTGGAAGCCGCCGTATTGGCGGAGGAGATCCACTGGCTCGACGGCAGCGACGAGCCTGATCTCGATCTGGCGGTCTGTTCGCGGGCGGCTGTCTAAGCAGACAGGGGTTCCTTGCGGATCAGCGCATCCAGGAAGGGATCATCGAGTTCGTCGAGCCCGAGCGGTGCCCGATCCGCGTCGATCAGATCACTGTCGGCTTCATCGGTGTCGTCGTCACCAGCGTCGCCCTGCGAGCCGGCACCAATCGATTCGTACGCGGCGTCAACCCGTTCGGCTGCGGCCAGCGGCGCGACGATCGACGGCATGGCCGCAGAATCTGGCCCAGAGCGCACAGAAGCCGCAGTCGGCTCCGGTTCGTGCAGCACATCCACATCGCTCGCGGCGGCAGCGTCGGAGCCGGTGCCGTCCTCGAACGGCTCATCGTCGATGTCCGGCTCTTCGACCTCGGTGACCTCGACGGTGTAACCCGCGTCGGTCAGCGTCCTCGATATCTCGGACCGCACGAGACCCGACAGCGCCTCAGTGAGGTCGTCGCTCGCCGTTTTGAACGCTTCGTCCAGCGCCTGGCTGCCTGCAGCCTGCAATGCAGCAAGTGCATCGGCAATCTGTGCCACGGTCTCGGGTGACAGCCGCACTTCCACAGGCTGTGCAGGCGCTCCCGATTCCACGCTGCTCATGCGCTGGTCGATCTCGGATACTTGAGCTGCGAGGGTCGCGAGCTGCGCGCCGATTGTCTCGAGCAAGCCCTCGCCCTCGGTATCGGAGGGTTCGACGGGAGGAGAATCAGGGCTCGTCATGGCGCGGAATGTACCAGCGTCTCAGCATCCCAGCAGCATGCCCGCCACGAAGACCTGCAACCCGATGATCAGCACGATCGGTGACAGGTCGAGCGCCACCCGGCCCAGTCGCACTGCGGGCAGTGCTCGCCGCAGCGGACCCATGACAGGCTCAGTAATGCGCACCAGCCAAGTTCGCACCACCATGACCGGGCTCTCGGGAGCAAGCGGGATCCAGCTGAACAGCACACGCGCAAAGATGGCGAATACGTAGAGCGATATCAGCGTGCACAGCATCTCATCGCTCCGCTTGGTAGACCGCGCCGGAGCGTGTCAGCGGCCGACGTCCTGCACGGAGGCATCCTGTGCAGGAACTGCATGATGCTCGCCGTCGCTGACGACGACATTTGCCGGAACAAGCATGTACACGGCGTTAGCGACCTTGCGCATCTCGCCGTCGCGGGCGTAGCACAACCCACTGGCGAAATCGAGGAGCCGGCGAGCGGTATCACGATCGAGCCCCTGCAAGTTCAAGATGATCGGTTGATCGCGCTTGAAGCGATCTCCGATCTGCTGTGCATCATCGAACATCCGCGGCATCAGCACGAACGGCTGTGCTGTCGATGTGGCGACGCGACGCACGGCCGACGTCGGTGCGGCTGGTGCAGCTTGTGGCGTCGCCGCCGCTGGTCGCTCAAGCACGGTGACGCCGCTCTGGCCGGTCTGATCGGCGAACGCCTCAGCCGCGGGCATGTCGCCCGGCAGAGCGCGTTCGGGAGGCGACGCATAGCTGTCATCCGGGCCCAAGCCCAGATAGCTCATTGCCTGCTTCATGAACGATGCCATGCAGAACCTCAGTGACAACAGTCCCGATCAGAAGACTGCCTCAGTCGGACAGGGTACCGACTTGTCAAGTTGCGGTCAGGCACCCCGGGCTGAGATGTTTCGCGGCGGACGATTGCCGAACAGGGCAGTCCCGATGCGCACCATCGTCGAGCCGGCTCTGACCGCCGCCTCGAGATCCGCACTCATCCCCATGCAGCGGTGCTCGAGCTCATAGCGATCGGCGAACCGGGCCACCTCGCCGAAAGCCCTTTCGATCTCAGGCGGCGAACCCTGCGGACCAATCGCCATGCAACCCGCCACATCGAGCCCCTCCCGACGGGCGGCAGCCACCAGCGACGAGGCCTCGTCGGGCGGGCAACCGCCCTGCGTGGCACTGCCGCTGACGTCGAGCTGCACGAAGATGGCAGCACCCGGATCGTGGCGCGCTATTTCGGACACCAACCGCGCCCGGTCCACGCTCTGCCACACGTCCACCACTCCGGCCAGTTGCCGGACCTTGTTCGACTGCAGCCGCCCAATGAAGTGGATCTCCACTGCCGTCTTGGTCGCAGCGTCCACCTCGTTCCACTTGCGGTGCAGTTCCTGGGCGTAGTTCTCACCGATCATCGCCAGACCGGCATGGGCTGCAGCTTCGATTGCCGAGCTGTCGAAGCCCTTGGTCACCGCCACGATGCCGACGTGAGCAACATCGCCGCCGGCATCGGTTATCCGCTGCTTGACGCGCTCGGTGCGACGGCGGACCTCCTCGGCCTCAATCATCGATCAGCTCGCCTGCCGGCTCAGCCTCCAGGCAGACCAGCACGGCTGTTCGGCCGTGGTCCCCTCGGCTTCGGTGCGAGTAGTAGCGCTCATCCGAAACTGTGCAGCGGCTGACCTCACTGTCAATGACTGCCCCGTTGCGTCGCAACACCAGCCGCGTGGCCTCGCCCAGATCGAATGCCGGGGTGCGCCATTGCGTTGTGCTCGACACCGAGGGACCGAGCGCCTTGCTCGCTGCTTCGAGCTGCTCGGCACCGAATTCGTAGTGCAGCGGGCAGATATGCGGCCCCACGACGGCACGCGGGTTGTGGATTCCATGGCGCCTGAGCTCGGCGAGGGTCGCAGTGACGATG
This sequence comes from uncultured Acidimicrobiales bacterium, assembly GCA_964484385.1. Lineage (GTDB taxonomy): Bacteria > Actinomycetota > Acidimicrobiia > Acidimicrobiales > Poriferisodalaceae > Poriferisodalis. The sequence continues at coordinate 169,058 of CAZAFV010000001.1, read as the reverse complement.
CCACTGAGCAGTCCCCTCCACCCTGCATGCACCGCCGCGACCGCTCCCCGACCAGTCGCGTCGGTTCCGTACAGCGCTATCGGCACGCAGTCGGCGGTTCGCACTGCCAGTGTGGCTCGTGGCGTCCTTGTCCACGCCGCGTCTGCGCTGAGCCCCCGATGCTCTCCAGGTTGTCCGACCTCGACAACTCGCGTGCCATGGACCTGCCGCAGGACGGTCACGTTGCCGGGGGCGGATCCGTCGATGGGAGCGCAGTCACCATCGGAGCGCTCAGTGACCGAAATCCGCACCATGCTGTTCCCACAGCGGCGGCGCAGCGTCAGCATCCGAAGCGACCGCCGGTGTGGCGTGTCGAGCCGTGCAGCCTCGCTGGGAGGCCGCGACCGGCGTCGATGTACAGCAGTCTGGAGTGGTTGCGACGTAACCCAGGCGTCACCGCAGGAAGCTGGGCACGTCGAACGACTCGTCGTCCTCGTCGAGGTCACCGAATGGGTCAGCCACATCGCCGGACTCCTCCGAGGCTGCGTAGTCGCCCAGCGCAGCACCTCCAGAGCGGCCCGGTCCGTATCGGTCGAAACCTGCAGCGATGACCGTTACACGGATCTCTTCCCCGAGTGAATCGTCGATGACCGTGCCGAAGATGATGTTGGCCTCGGCGTGCGCCACTTCGCGGATGACTTCTGCCGCTTCGTTGACTTCGAACAGCCCGAGCTCCGGCCCCGCGGCAATGTTCAGCAAGATGCCGCGAGCACCGTCGATGGATTCCTCGAGCAACGACGACGAGACGGCCTGTCGAGCCGCATTCTTGGAGCGGTTCTCGCCATGGGCACGGCCGATCCCCATCAGGGCGGTGCCGGCGCTCGACATAATCGCCTTGACGTCGGCGAAATCGGTATTGATGAGGCCCGGCGTGGTGATTAGCCCCGAGATGCCGGAAACGCCCTCGCGCAGCACGTCGTCGGCCATGCGGAAGGCATCGATGATCGACGTGTGCTCGCTCGCCACGGTCAGCAGCCGGTCATTCGGGATCACGATCAGCGTGTCGACGCGCTCCTTCAGCCGCTCGATGCCTTGTTCGGCCTGGATCTGCCGACGTTTGCCTTCGAAGGCAAACGGGCGCGTGACCACCCCGATCGTCAGCGCTCCTACTTCCTTGGAGACCTCTGCCACCACCGGAGCGCCTCCGGTGCCGGTGCCGCCGCCTTCCCCGGCCGTGATGAACACCATGTCCGCACCCTGCAGCGCTTCGGCGATCTCGTCACGGTGTTCTTCTGCGGCTCGAGTGCCGATTTCGGGATCGCTGCCGGCGCCGAGTCCGCGCGTCAGCTGACGGCCGATGTCCAGCTTGACGTCGGCGTCGCTCAACAGCAGGGCTTGGGCATCGGTATTGACGGCGATGAACTCGACCCCGCCCAAACCGAAATCGATCATGCGGTTGACGGCATTTGAGCCGCCGCCCCCGACGCCCACCACCTTGATGACTGCCACGTAGTTCTGTGGTGAGGCCACAGGGCTCCTTGCGTTCACTGGCCGGCCGCGACATCAGACGTGCCGCCGACGGGCACCTTCTACGGGAAAATAGCGCAATTGACGACAGTACTGATGCCTCTGTCGATCGGCAAGACCCTGCGCTCAGCCTCTCAGCCCGACGGGCGGAGCACCGGCAGGTGCGGAACCGACACATCCAAGATGGCATCGGAGGCCGTCATCTCTCCGATGATCGCAGCGATCGCGGCCGTTTTGGCCCCGATTGCCGACTCGTTTCCCAGCGCGACCTCCAGCACGAGATCTCCCGGCTGTTGTCGTACGCGAGCGCGAATGTCCCCGCGCCTATCCCGCCACATTGCGGCAATCTCGAACTCCGGCTGCCCGTGCGCCGCGCCCAAGGCGGCGAGCAGCGCATCCGCATCGCTTGCGAGGAAGGCACCCGGTTCGGGCGCAGCAGCAATGCCTGACAAGCGCGGAAGTTCGGGCACGACGGCGAGCGGTGATGTGAGGACTCGACCTTCGATGTCGATGAGAACCCAACTGCCGGGAGCGGCGAGTGCTATCGCCGCCGGGGTGCGCTCGATGACATCCACATCCACCGTTGCGGGCCATTGCCTGTGGACTCGGGCGTCGGCGACCCAGGGCAAGCTCTCAAGTGACCGTTCTGCTTCACCGGCGTCGAGTGTTCCCATGAAATCCCCGGGACGGATATCGGCGGCTTCGTATGCCTCGTCATAACTCACGCGATGCAAACCGCTGAAGTGGATCCGATCGACTTCGAAGGTGCCGGCCGCAAGAAAGATCGTCGCGACTGCTGCAGCAACCGCAGCAAGCGCCGCCACGATCAGCCACCGGCGCCGGCGCCGTCGTTGCTGCTCGGCAGGCTTCGTATCCTCCCCCGACATCGTTCAAGACGGTGTCGGGGCCGTCTCGAAGCCGACCATGCGGACTTCGGGCTGCAGCACGATGCCGGTCGACTCGGCGACACGGCGCCGGATTTCGGCCATGAGTGCGACGACATCTGCCGCCGCGCCGCCGGGATCCGACACAATGAAATTGGCGTGCAGGCGCGACACCTCGGCAGTGCCGATGCGCAGTCCCCGAAGACCCGTCTGGTCGATGTGAGCTCCTGCTGACTCGGCGGGCGGGTTCATGAAGACCGAACCGGAGTTCTGTCCGCCAGGCTGGTGCTCTCTGCGCCAGCGGACGATGTCGGCGATCTGATCGGTCACCCTCGACGGGGGAGCTTGCCGCCCGCTCAGCCGCGCACGAACCACGACGTGACGGTTCTGGAGACCGCTGCTGCGGTAGTTCAGGTCGAGCGTGCTGACATCGCGGGTCGCTCCGGTCCCGGCTTTAAGATCGACGATGTCAGCGTCGATCAAGCACGACGCCATATCGCTGCCGTGCCCTCCCGCATTCATGCGCACGGCCCCGCCCACAGAACCCGGCACACCAACGGCCCATTCCAGGCCGCCGATGCCTGGCACAGCACACTGCCGCGCAAGCACCGGCAATGCCACCGCTGCGCCAGCAGTGACCGTGGCGTTCGCACGATCGAATTCGATTTGGCCATAGGCATCGCCGAGAAAGAGTGCGATGCCCTCGAATCCCCGGTCTGCGACAAGCAGGTTCGATCCCCGTCCGACGATGAGTATCTCCAGCCCGGACGTCGCTGCGGCCTCTGCCGCGCGTTGCAGGTCGGACAGGCCATTTGCCACATAAGCCACCGCTGCCGGACCGCCGACTCTCGAAGTGGTCAATGCGCCCAGCGGGGCATTCACGCGAGCATCGTCGCCGAGCACGGTTGCAGCACGTCGAACTGCATCGGGGTCTGACCACTGCTCAGGAGACATGCAGCATCTCATCTGCGAGCGTCGTCAGGTCGCCGGCGCCCAATGTGAGGCACAGGTCGCCCGAACGCAGGCTGGTGCGCAGGTAGGAACGCAGTTCGGCCCGTCCCGGGAGGTAGGCCACCGACGCGTACGGATGGGAATCGAGCACGGCACCGAGCACCAGCTCGGTGGACACACCGGGCCGAGGCACCTCGCCGGCGGCGTAAATGTCGGTGAGGACCAGTTGGTCGGCATCAGCGAAGGAATCCGCAAAGTCCTGCCAGAGCGCTGCTGTCCGCGAGTAGCGATGCGGCTGGAATACGGCGACAATCCGCTTCCAGCCTCCGCTGCGGGCTGCGGCGATCGCAGCGGTCACCTCGCTAGGCAAGTGCGCATAGTCATCGATGAACGACACCCCATCACGCTCGCCGCGTCGCTCGAATCGTCTGGCCACGCCGGCAAATCGACCGAGGGCGTCGATCATCGGTGACGCCGCGGCTCCAAGCTCAAGTGCCGCCGCAAGAGCGCCGGCCGCATTCGCCACGTTGTGCAGCCCAGGCAGCGGCAGCTCGCAACGGCCGATCGACGTCGTGCCACTGACCAATTCGAAGCCCGCACCGGTACGAGAGCTGTGCGCGCTGGTGATCCGGTAGTCGGCACCCGGAGCGCTTCCGTAGGTCACACAGCCGCCGACACGCTCGGCCAGCGCGGCAGCCTGCAGGTCATCGGCACACACGATGCGTGGCCCTCCAGCACGGCTGACGAACCTCTCGAATGCATCCGCGAGGTCGTCAAAGCTGCCGTAGTGGTCGAGATGGTCAGGCTCAACGTTCGTTACGACCACCGCATCGGCACCCAGCTCCAGAAATGTCCCGTCAGATTCGTCTGCTTCGACAACGAACCACTCCCCCGCTATGTCCCAGACGGCACCGGAGCCAATTTCGTTCACCTCGCCGCCCACGAGGAATGACGGGTGTTCACCAGCTGCGACCAGGCACAGTGCCAGCATTGACGAGGTGGTCGTCTTGCCATGGGTTCCGCCGACCGCCAGCGTCTGCTTGCGCCGGCAGATCCCTGAGAGCAGCTCAGCTCGGCTGAGCACCGGAATGCCCCGGCGGCGGGCCTCGACGAGCTCCACATTGCCTTGGGGCACCGCACTCGAATGGGCCACGATGTCCGCCGAGCCGATGTTGGCGGCATCATGACCGATCACGACCCGGGCACCGTGAGCTGCGAGCCGCGTCATGCCGGGGCCTGCTCTCAGGTCGCTGCCGCTGACAGCGTGGCCCATCTCGGCGAGGACCAACCCGATGGCATTCATGCCGGCGCCGCCGGCTCCCACCAAATGGATGGTGCGAGGCTCCCCAAGCTCGGGAAACCGACCCGACGGCTCCTGGGTCAGGGGCGTTGGTTCGACGGACGGCGACGTGGTCACGTTGTGTGCTTTCCCGGCCGACGATCCTCGTGTGCCACCGAGCCAGGAACCGCTGAACTGTGCTGTATCACGAGCTGCGCGACCCGCTGTGCCGAGTCTCGACGACCGAAGGTCGCCTCGGGGGGACGCTCCGGTCTGAGGGGATGCTGCAATTCCAGCATCTGCTCGAGCTCTGCGAGCATTCGCTGCCCGTCGAACTCGGCGTCGGCAACGACGCGTGCCGCGCCCGTGGCGACCAGTTCCTCTGCGTTGCGACGTTGGTGGTCGTTGGTCGCTATCGGCAACGGAACGAGCACCGCCGGCGTGCCGATGACCGACAGCTCCGCCACCGTCGATGCCCCGGCTCGGCAGATCGCGACGTCAGCCGCAGCCAGGGCGACAGGCAACTGTTCATCGAACGGGACGGCTCGGTACCAGTCTCGTACCAACGAGCCATCGGGTCGCCGTGGCGGTGGCGGCGGTCGCTCAGCCCAGTCGCGCTTGCCCACCACGTGATAGACGAACACGCCGTCGCGGTCCTGCAGTGACGCCAATGCTGTCCAGGTGGCCGTGTTGATCCGGAGCGAGCCCAGCGAACCGCCGAACACCACCACAACGGTTGCGTCTGCGGGCCAGCCGAGCTGGACGCGGGCCTCACCCGCTCCAAGCGCGGCTTCGACGACAGCCGGGCGCACGGGATTGCCGGTCACGACCTCCCTGTGCAACCCCGTCCCGCGTACGGGTACCGCAGCGGCGCGCGCGAACCGGCCCAGCAGGCGGTTCGTTGCCGATGCAACTGCATTCTGCTCGGCGATCACCAATGGCACGCGCCAGATCACCGCTCCCACCGTCGCGGGAAGCGCGGCGTAGCCGCCCAGCGACAGCACCGCAGCCGGACGCCGTCGCCTCACGAGAGCGATGCCGCGCATCGTGGCCCACGCCAAGCTCGCCGCTGCACGCGCGTTCGTCAGGTTCACCCGGCGTGCAGTAAGGCCCCGACCTCCGAGCAAGGTCACACCGAAGCCAGCATCCGGCACGATCTGTGCATCGATGCCCCGGGCGCTGCCGACGAAATGGATCCCTTCCGCGGGCCAGCCACGCTCGGTCAACGCGGATGCCACCGCCAAGCCGGGCATCAGGTGCCCCGCGGTGCCGCCCCCTGCGATCAGGACGCTGGGGGCGTTCGGGGCGCTGCCGGGTGTGGCCACGGCTCAACCGGATCGCCGCGTCACATTCAGCAGCAGCCCTGCGGCTGCTGCCGTCACCACCAGTGACGACCCGCCGAAGGACAGGAATGGCAGCGTCACACCGGTCACCGGCAGCAATCCAACCACACCGCCGACGTTCACCAGCGTCTGGAGCACGAACCAGATGGCAATGCCGGCTGCGAGCAGGGAGCCGAACAGGTCGGGTGCCTTCTGGCTCGTCCGGAGTCCTCCGATGCCGACGACACCCAGCAGCGTCAGGAGCCCGAGGGCGCCCAGGAGGCCCATCTCTTCTCCGACGATGACAAATATGAAGTCTGTGGGGGCATTGGGCACCCAGCCCCATTTGGCCTGGCCTGCCCCCAGCCCGGTGCCGCGCAGCCCTCCCTGCGCCAGACCCACCAGGCTCTGGAATGTCTGGTAGCCGCTCTCGGAGCGTTCTGCGATGGGGTCCAGGAAGCCCGCGAGCCGTGCACGGCGGTACGGCGCCGCATACGCCAGCAACGGCGCCGCCACAGCGACCATGGCCGCGATTTTCGCTAGATCGCGGCCCGGCAGGCCGGCGACGAAGAGCATGCCGACTCCGATGCCCGCCAGGATCAGAGTGGTTCCCAGGTCGGGCTGCAGCAGCACCAGCGAGCATCCGGCGGTGAGCAGGAGCATTGCGGGCCGCAGGATCCGGTCGGACCGCTCGATCTGGTCCTTGCGGGCGTCCAGAAAGGCGGCCAACGCGACGATGAGCGCCAGTTTCGCTATCTCCGATGGCTGAACGCTGAACTGGCCGATTTCAATCCAGCGCCGGGCACCGCCGGTGCGTTGGCCCACCGCCAGCACGATGACCAACAAGCTCACGCTGGCAGCTGCGAGGGGCAGTGCCATGCGGCGCCAGCGCCGGTAATCGACGCCAAGTGTGACGAGCAGCACGGCAACAGCAATCCCGACCGACCACAGGTGCCGGGTGAAGTATTGCAATGGACGGTCGGACGAATCGATTCCAGTCGCCGACGTGGCCGACAGCACCAGCACGACACCGGTGAGCAGCAACAGGAAGACCGCAGACAGGAGGGCGGCATAGCGCACCGACGGGCCTGAGTGGGCCCGTCCCGGTGAAGTGCCCGGAAGATCCAGCTTGCTCATTGCTTGTCTCCCGTCGGATCGCATGGGCGCATGCGCTCGGCGAGGTCCGCCACGGCCGTGCTGAAGTGCTCACCCCGCTGGCCATAGCTCGTGTACCAGTCGAACGAAGCGCATCCGGGCGACAGCACCACGTCGCGGTCGGGTTGCGCTATCCGGTGGGCAGCCTCCACAGCCTCGGGCATCGACTCGGCGCGGACGAGTTCGATGTGGCCGCATGCAGGCTGGTTGAAGCAGTCGACAACCTCGCCAGCGGCCTCACCGATCGCCACGACACCGTGAACGTGTGCGGCAACGGCGGCAAGCTCCCCGAGATCGAGGCCCTTGTTCCGGCCACCCGCGATCAGGACCGCATCGGAGAAGCCGCGCAGCGCCGCCACCGTCGCGTGCGGTGCTGTGGCCTTGCTGTCGTCGTAAAAGCTCACCTCTCCGATGCGCCCTGCGAATGCGAGCCGGTGAGGCAGGCCATCGAATGACCTCAACTCCGTCGCCACCGCCTCGGTGGATGCACCCATCCCGAGCGCAACAGCCGTTGCTGCCGCGGCATTCGACAAGTCATGGGGACGCCGTCGGGGCAAGTCCGCCGCCGCCACGATGCTGTCACCATGCGCGACCAAGACGCCGCGCTCGTAGTGCACATCGCACGGTGCCTCAAGTTGCTGGGGAGTCGCGAACGTCACACGCCGTGAACTGATCCCGGACGTCCACGGTTCAACATCGGTGTCGCCGAAGGGCACCACTGCGACGTCGTCGGGACCCTGCGCCGCCCAGATCCGGGCTTTGGACGCGGCGTAATCGCGCAGGTCAGGATGCCAGTCGAGATGATCGGGGGCCAGATTCAGCCATGCAGCGACAGCGGGAGCGAATCTGCGCGCTCGGTGCAGCCTGAAGGACGATGCCTCCACCACAAACGTGGAGACCTCTCGGTCAATGGCGTCCACCAGGGCGATATCTGTATTGCCGGCGCCGACAGCGGAGATTCCGCTCCGGTTCAGCATGCGTTCCGTGAGGACCGTGACCGTCGTCTTGCCATTGGTGCCCGTAATCGCTGCGAGAGGTCGACTGTCCCACTGCGCAGCCAGATCCAGCTCGCTCAGCACCGGCACCCCGGCCGCATCGGCCAGCGTGTAGCTGAGGTGTCGCGGCGGCACGCCCGGAGCGGGCACCACGGCCGCGGCGCCCGAGACCAGGTTCTTGAGCAAGGTCGCATCGGCAGAGTCATGGATCTCGCCGAATGCAGCATCTGCCTCGTTCCCCCGGGCTGCCGCCTCGCCTGGTCGGTCGTCCGCCGCGATCACCTCATGACCGCGCGCCGCGAGGGCGCAGACCACCGCTCGTCCGGTCACTCCCATGCCCACCACGACGACCGGCCCGTCTGCGGGCGTCAAGTCGGAGGCGCTCACAACGAACCTGCCGGGATTTCGACGAGATCCAGGCTCAGAAAGTCTGCGTAGTACATGCCCAATGCCAGCGCGACGAGCAGGCTGTTCACCACCCAGAGACGGATGAGCACGGTGGTTTCCGGCCATCCGCCCAGCTCGAGGTGGTGGTGCATCGGTGCCATCCGGAACAGGCGGCGGCCGAAGAGCCGGAATGAACCCACCTGGATGATCACCGATGCGGTCTCGATGACGTAGAGGCCGCCGATCACGGGGAGCAGGAGATCGACGTGCAACAGCATTGCGAGGCCCGCCATCGCAGTGCCGATGGCCAGCGAACCGGTATCGCCCATGAAGATCCGTGCCGGGGGCGCGTTCCACCACAGGAATCCTGCACAGGCACCGGCCATGGCGGCGGCGACAATGGCGAGGTCCAGCGGGTGCTTGACGTCGTAGGAGATGGGATGACGGAATGCCCAGTACCCGACAACCACGAATGCCGCGAACGCCACTGCGGCAGCTCCGGCGGCAAGGCCGTCCAGGCCGTCTGTCAAGTTCACCGCGTTTGACGTACCGAGGACGATGATGACCGCCCACAGAATCCACACTGCGGCGGGAACCCGCAGCGCGTTGCCGTCCAGCCGTGTGAAGGCCACAGCGGTATCGAGGTTCACCCACCACGCCGATGCGACGGCGAAGCCGATGCCTACCGCGATCAGCCCGATCAGCTTGGCCCGCTTGTTCAGTCCCAGATTGCGCTCGCGGCTCACCTTGATCCAGTCGTCGGCCAAGCCCACGAGGCCTGCGGCGCAGACGGCTGCCAGCAGCACGATGCCCGACCGCGTGATCACGGTCTCCGCCCGCAGATGACTGACGACATACCCCACGACTGCTGCCACGACGACTGCGACACCACCCATCGTCGGCGTGCCCGCCTTGGTGATGTGGCCACGGGGACCATCGAGGCGGATGGGTTGGCCCACCCCGCGGGACTGCAGCCAGGGAATGAGGTAGCGAGTTCCTACGAGCGACACGAACATGGCAGAGCTGGCAGCGATCAGGAGCGCAATCATCGCTGTGTGCTCCCGCGCCGCCTCAGGTGTTCGGCAGCGACATCTGCGTCATCGAACGGTACGGAATGCCCTGCACTCACCTGCGCGGTCTCGTGGCCCTTTCCGGCGACCACGATGACATCGCCGGCCTGAGCCTTCCTGACGGCGTACGAGATGGCGCTCGACCTGTCCAATTCGACGTGCAAGCCGTCCTTCGCATCATGTCGGCCGATCGCGCCTGCGGCGATGTCGGATGCAATTCGAGCAGGATCCTCGCTCCGAGGGTTGTCGGACGTCAGGACGAGCACATCGGCGTGGCGGTCCGCGGCAGCGCCCATGAGCGCCCGCTTCGACTGGTCCCTGTCGCCGCCCGCTCCGAACACCGCCCACAGGCGGCCGCCAGCGGCACCCAGCTCACGCGCGCTGGTCAATGCGGCGGCAAGTGCGTCTGGCTTGTGGGCGTAGTCGACCAAGACCGTGATGTCATCGCCCGGGCCACTGACGGGCCACAGACGCCCCCGCACCGGGGGCACGGCAGCGATCGCTCCGGCAATCGCGTCATCATCGAATCCGAGGGCGCTGGCCGTTGCTGCTGCGGCCGCCACGTTCGCGACATTGAACCGGCCCAGCAGCCCGCAGTGAACGGATCGGCCGCGCCATCGACCGCTGATTCCCGCTGTGTCCACCACGACTCGGTCGATATCGGAAGGCTGCCACTCGACGACTTCGGCGGTTGTGCCAGCGGCCATCGATGCCAGGCGGCGACCCCACGAATCGGCAACGTTCAGCACCGCTATCTCGCTGCGACCGTCGAAGAGGCGTGCCTTGGCGTCGAAGTAGTCCTCCATCGTCGCGTGGAAGTCGAGATGCTCGTGGCCGAGATTGGTGAACACACCCGCAGCGAAGCTGGCGCCATCGACTCTGCCCTGGGCGAGCGCATGAGATGACACCTCGAGCACGACCATCCCGGCTCCCGCATCAGCGGCCCGGCTGAGACGTCGGCACAGGTCGGGTGCCTCGGGCGTGGTGTGCGTTCCGTCCAGCGTACCCATGACCTCACAAGTGGTACCGCACGCGCTCGCAATGGCGGCGATTGCGTGCGTGACCGTGGTCTTGCCCGCTGTCCCGGTGACGCCCACGACCGGGCAGCGGTGCCATGGCTGTCCCCACACCGCAGCTGACGCCAGCCCGAGTACCGCTCGCACGTCGGGCACGACGATCTGGGGCACGTCGACATCGAGGACCTGCGACACCAGCAACGCCGCAGCACCTCCATCCAACGCCTCAGCGGCGAAGCGATGACCGTCGTGGCGCCGCCCTACGACGCAGCCGAACAGCGCACCGGGCGTGACTGAACGGCTGTCGTGTGTGATGCCGCGCACGAGTACTGCCAGTGCCGCCGCCTCGTCGCTGCGCTGGCGTGGAGGCAGCACACAGGTACCGCCGACCGTCGCAGCCAATTCCTCCAGCGGTATCGGCTCTGCCGGCGCGCTGCGTTGCTCAGGCATCGGGCGACACCTGGAGCATGCGCAAGGCATATTCGGCGACTTCCGCGAAGACTGGCGCGGCCACGATGGCGGCCCGGTATTCGTCCGGCTCGTCGAGTACAACGACGACGGTGAGCTCGGGACGATCAGCGGGGAGGAACCCGGCGAAGGAACTGGTGTACGCGTCGGCGGAGTAGCCGCCATCAGGGCTGGGCTTTTGCGCGGTGCCAGTCTTGCCCGCCACCTGGTAGCCGTCGATGGCGGCTCGCTTGCCGGTCCCAGAGCGGACGACTTCGGCCAGGATGGCCTGCATCTGCTGCGCGGTCTGCTCGGACAGGACCCGGCGCGTCGGGACTCGATCAGCCGGTCGCAGTGCACCGTTGCTGCCCACGCTGCCCAGCACGAGGCGCGGCGTGACGTACACACCGTCGTTGGCGATGGCGTTGTACGCAGCGGCGAGCTGTATCGCAGTGATCGCGATGCCTTGGCCGAACGCGATCGTGGCAAGGTCGGTGCCGCGCCACTGGTTCGCAGCACGCAAGATGCCACGGCTCTCGCCGGGCAGCGCCGGAGTCTCGTCGGTACCAGTCAGGCGGCCGAAGCCGAATGATCGCAGCGAACGCTGCAGCTCGGAAGCGCCGATCCGCTCCGCAAGCCTGATCGTGCCGATGTTCGACGAATGAACGAGGATCTCCGAGGTCGTCATCTGGTCGCTGGGCTTGGAGTAGGGCTCGATGAACTCCTTGTCAGCGAACGTGTACCTCGCCGGTGTCGAGTGCAACTCGACCGGCGTGGTGAGCCCTGCTTCCAGCGCTGTGGCGATGGTGAAGCTCTTCGCGACCGATCCGGGCTCGAAGGCATCGGTGTACGCGGGGTTGTAGGCCACTGGCCTGACCTCGCCGGTCTCGGGGTCACGGGCGACCGCCGCCAGCGCCAGCACGTCGCCGGTATCGGTTTGCATCACCACCACCATGCCGCCCTCGGCACTGGTCGCACGGACCGCTTCGCTGACGGACCGCTCCGCCACCCATTGCATCTGGGTATGCAGCGTGAGCACCACATCGTCGCCATGGCTGACGGGCTCGAACAGCTCAGTTCCTCTCGGCAGCGGCATGCCGCTCTGGGCGATCCGGGCGACCTCACGGCCGTCGGTGCCGTCGAGCACTTCGGTGAATTGCTTCTCGGCGCCGCCCAGCGGGTTCTGATCGATGTCGGTGGCGCCGAGCAACCCGCGGGCGAAATCCTCGCCGTTGGGCCGCAGCCTCGACGACTCCCCGCGTACGCCGACACCGGCAAGCTGCAGCTCCTGCACCGCCAGCCCGTCTTCGGGGCTCACTTGACGCGCCACGTACACAAAATGCCGGTCGCTCGCCAGCCGTTCGGCGATGACGTCGGCATCGACATTCAGCACCGACGCCAATATGGCAGCCGTCTGGTACGGATCGGTCACCAACCGGGGGTCGGCCCAGATCGTGGGCAGGTTGTCCGACACCGCGAGCAGGTTCAGGTTCCGGTCGAGGATCGCCCCGCGCACCGATTCGAGCTCCCACTGTGCCGTGCCCTGACGTTCGCCCAAGGCGGCGTAGGTCTCGCGGTCGAGCACCTGCACTTGCACCAGGCGAGCGCCCAGGACGGCCAGCGCCACCGTGCTCGCGACGATCAGCAGCAGCGCCCGCCGGCGCGGCGGCCCGGCGCGAGCCGTCCGCTGGCGCGGTCGTCGGTTGGACTGCTCTGCGGCAGGTTTCGACCTCGATTCGCCAGGCGATGTCTTCGCTCCTGATGACGGGTGCCACCTGCGCGGGGTCGCCGCCTCAGAGCGTCGGCTAGCCGTTCGTGGCGTCGGCGATCGCAGCCCCGGCGGAGCACCCATCGACGGGTGCCATGGCGCCGGAGCTGTATGGCGCCCGGAGTGCTCAAGAACGTCGGTCATGCGCTGTGGACGCGTCGGTCAGCAGCGTCTTGATCGAGAGCCAGTCTCCGCCTTCATGGATGCTTCGCTGCGGCGGGTCGACGGCGGCAATATGCCGCGGCTCGATCCGCACATCGATCGGATCCGTCGCGCTCACCAGGCCGAGTGCCCCCACCCCCATCAGTTCGATCTCAGCAGGACCATGGAGCGTCTGGAGTTCGTAGCGAAGGTTGATCAAGCGCTCCCGTTCCGCAGCAATCTCCGCTTCCAGCTCTGACAGCCGGTACTGGCCCGCAGCCAGCATCGAATGGAATACCGCAAGCCCGGCGAGCACGGTGATCGCAGCAACCGCCAGCAGCGCTGTGACGCCGACGAGACGCAGCCCTACGGCGCGCCGCGCCGACACCAATGCCGGCGGTGCATCCGCGGCAGTGAAGTGGGCAGTGGCGAGGGCCATCGGGCGATGTCTCGTTCTCAGGCGCCGCGGAGATCAGCGACGCGCAGGCTCGAGGCGCTCCGCAGCGCGCATCACGGCACTGGCGGCGCGCGAGTTCCGTTCGATCTCAGCGGTGCTGGGCCGCGTGACCTTGCGACGTAGCAGTCGAACCGTGGGTGCCGCTCCGCAGATGCACGGCAATGTCGATGGGCATTCGCACACCCCGTCGGCTGCTTCTCGCAGAATGATCTTCACGATGCTGTCTTCTCCTGAGTGATAGGCGAGCGTTGCGAGGCGCCCACGTGGTTGCAGGCGCGCGAGCGCCGCTCGCATTGCGGGTTCGATGAGGTTCAGTTCGTCGTTCACTTCGATGCGGATCGCCGCGAACGTGCGCATCGCCGGATGGCGACGGCCGCGCCGCGCTGCGGCCGGCACGGCAGCCTTGACGACGTCGGCCAGTTGGCCGGTGGTGTGCAGCGGTCTGGCGGCCACAATCGCTGTAGCGATGCGCTGGGCGTAACGCTCGTCTGCGTGGCGCCTCAACAGATCTCGCAGTTCAACGAGCTCATAGGTATTGACGACATATGCGGCATCGAGTTCCGAGCGGGAGTCCATGCGCATGTCCAGCGGGGCGTCGTGACGGTGGGAGAAACCGCGCTCACCCGAATCCAGTTGATGGCTGCTGACGCCGAAGTCGAACAGAACACCGGTGAGCGGGCCTCCAGCAGCCGCATCGACCAGCTCGCCGAGGCGGTCAAACCGCTCGCAGCGCAGCGTGACTCGATCCCCGAAGTCCGCGAGCCGTTCCTGTGCTGCTGCGATTGCCTCGGGATCGCGATCGATGCCGAGCAACTGCCGCTCCGGATGCTGCCGCAGGAGTATCTCGGCGTGACCGCCTCCCCCCAAGGTCGCGTCGACGAACAATCCGCCGGCGACGGGTGCGAAGACTTCGGCGATCTCGTCAACCATGACGGGTTCGTGGAAGTAACCGGCAGCGGTGGACACGCTCACGCCTGCTCCGCTGCCTCGATGCCGCTCTCGGGTGCCGCTAGGAGCGATTCGCCCTGGGCGTTCATCTCGTGCCAGCGCGCCGCGTCCCAGATCTCGACTTCATCGATGGCGCCGATCACGATGCACTCGCGCTGCAGGCCGGCAAAGCGGCGCAGTTCCTCAGGAACCGCTATCCGGCCCTGCTTGTCCGGCAAGACTCGGGCGGCGCCCGCTCCGAATGAACGCTTGGCTGCGCGCCCGTGCGGACCGCCAGATTGGGACCGTTCCGACATCTGGCCGGCGATCTCGCCGAATCGGTCTGGCGTCATCAGTGCGAGGCAGCCCTCGCTGTGCTTGATCAGGAAGCCCGACGGCTCAAATGCGCTGCGGAAGCTCGCCGGGAGCACGATGCGGCCCTTCGCATCGAGCGAGTGCTCGTGCTGACCGACGAACAGACTCTCCACCGCAGGGCCTCCGCAGCTTCGGAATGGGTACCTGGCCTGCGTGGGCATCTCTGCCCCTGCACACCACTTTGCACCACTTTATGGGGAAAACACCCACCCTGTCCACCCCCGATGTCTTGCGCGCACCCGCTGCGGTGTCCCGCGGGACGCCTGGCTGGCGCTAGTCAGCGTCGTGTGCGGCGATGAAACTGACCATTTGCTTGGCGATTTGGGCGGGTGAGGCTGTGATGCCGAGATCGTCCCAGCCGACTGCTTGGCTGTGGACGCGCGCAGCGGTAGCGGAATCCAGGACAGTTTCGAGGGGGCCGAGTTCGAAGCGTTCGTAAGCGACGCACTGGAAGCGGCTGCCTTCGCGTGTACGACGCTGGGAGATGCCGACGAGCTTCCGGCCGTTCACCATCACCTCGCCTGGGCCGAGCGACGCAAAACACACCAGACCATCGGACGGCCCCGCTTCGTATGGGCCGGGATGCACGCTGGCCGGTACGCCGACATCGGCGAAAGCCGTGGCGAGTATGCGACCCAGCCAGTGAAAGGCCGTGCTGACATCTGCATGCCAGAGCGGATCACCAGCGGGCACGAACACATCCACCCACGCGCTTGTCTCAGGATCCAGCCACACCAGGCCCCCACCGCTGCGCCGCCGGACGAGATCAGTCCGCATCCCGCCGAAGGGGTCGGGACTTGCAGAACCCAGGATCAGTGCAGATGCGACCGGGCGCAACCACGAGATGCGGCGTCGGCCGTCGCGCGGCATCGGGCGTGCATGCAGTAGTTCAGCGCTTGCGTGCCATTCGTCGCGTACCCACGCGGCCACAGGCACACGATGGCAGACAGCCGTCCGCGCCTTCGCACCGCGCGGTTCAGACGAGCTGAGGCCGTAGATCGCTGAGGTAGTCGGTCCACTCGGTGGGAGTATCGCTGCGCATTGCCGCCACTACGGCCAGAGGCTCGGGGGCATAGGGAGTCTGGCGCAGCCTGTACCGACCCTCTGACAGCAACGAGTCTCCCTTGCCCACGTTGCAAGCCCGGCAGCAAGCCACCACGTTCTCCCACGTGTGTTCCCCACCGCGGCTGCGCGGGTGGACATGGTCGATGCATTCGGCCCGGTTCCCGCAGTACTGGCAGCGGTAGGCATCGCGCGCGAACACGGCCCGCCGGTGGAGCGGGGCACGCCTCCGGTAGGGCGCCCGTGCGTGATACGTCAACCGCACGACTGAGGGCACAGACATCGTCAAGCGAGGCGAGCGAATACTGCCGGGCCTGGTGTGAACGACGTCGGCCTTGCCCGCCAGCACCAGCAGCAGGGCGCGCCGCACGGTCGTGATCGACAGGGGCTGGTAGGTGACATTGAGCACCAGTGTCCGTTCCGACAGCACGCTGCGGGGCCGCGAGATCTTCCCATCACGAATAACCGCATGGCCGTTGGTCGCACCATTCACGTTGACGGCATCAGCGACTGCATGGGGCGCGTACGCGACCGTTCGAACGGAAGTCATGTCACGGCCTCAGAGGCGCCGGCTCAGGATCACGGGCTTCATGCGATGGGTGCACCTCAGTGACGGCAGGCCAGTGTCGGCACCATTCCAGCCATTGGATCAGATCAGCGGGTTCGGCGGCCGCACGGCTGTCAGAACCGACGGCGGTCAACAGCCGGAACCGCACATAGTCGCGGGGAGGCACTGGCAGGAACGGCGGGCGAATCCACCAGCGCGACGGGATCAGCCGCCGCATGGCTCGCCCGGCGGTGAGCCACAGCCGCGGGCGCATTGCCACGGCCGCGAACGTCGCCCCGAGGCGGGGACCGCGCGGAGTCCGTGTTCGGCGCACCGGGCCACCCTAGAGGCGACAGCGGGAGGCGACGGTGACGGTGCAGTGATGCTGAGTAGCCTCACAGCGTTCTCCGAGTCCCGGCCGAGAGGCCGGATGCACGGAATCTCCCAGTCCCGAAAGCCAGTCGCCGTGCGCAATCACACTCCCCCGCAAACGCACGTGGCCGATGCCGAGACATTCCGGCAGACATTCGAGCGCATCACTGCGAATGTGGAGCGGATCATTCGAGGCAAGCCCGACGCGGTTGGGCTCTCGCTGCTGTGCTTGCTGTGCGATGGACACCTGCTGATCGAAGACGTGCCGGGGGTCGGCAAGACCAGTCTTGCCAAATCGCTCGCTGCATCGATTGACGCACCGTTCGGCCGGATTCAATTCACACCTGACGTGCTGCCGTCTGACGTCATCGGCGTGAACGTCTGGGATGAACGTGAGCGCACCTTCGAGTTCCGTCCTGGCGCGCTCTTCTCCAGCATCGTGCTGGTCGACGAGATCAACCGGGCTTCGCCGAAGACGCAGGCCGCACTGCTCGAAGCAATGCAGGAACGCCAGGTCACGACCGACCGCACGACACGGCCGCTCGGTCAGCCGTTCATGGTGATCGCCACACAGAATCCGATCGAGCACGAGGGCACCTACCCGTTGCCCGAGTCTCAGCTGGACCGCTTCCTGATGCGCGTGAGCATCGGCTACCCGGATGCGGATTCGGCCGTCGAGGTGCTCGATCTCCACGACGGCACCACGGAGATCACGCTTGAGCCTGTTGCCACTGCCAGCGAGGTGTTGGCGATGACCCGTACCGTCACCGAAGTCCACGTAGCTCCGGTGCTGCGCCGCTACATCGTCGCCGTCGCCGATGCTTCTCGACAGCGCGGCACGATCACGCTGGGCATCAGTCCGCGAGCCACGCTCGACCTGCAGCGTGTGGCACAAGCGCGCGCACTCGCCGCCGGCCGCAACTACGTGGTGCCCGACGATGTGAAGGCCGTCGCTGAGCCAGTGCTCGGTCACAGGATCCGCTTGAGCGCCGACGCGCAACTGCAGGGCTTGACCGCCCAGACAGCCCTGCGCGACGTCTTCGACGCTGTCGCTGTCCCCACCGCCGCCGGCTAGGAGGCTGAGCCGCATGGCGAAGCCGTGGCCCGAGGGGCCCGTGAGCGCAGCGAACAAGAGCGGGGAGTAATTGGTGACGCAGCGGCAAGCGTTGCAGTCCGCGACCGCTCGAGGAGGCTGAGCGGCGTGCTGACGCGGCGGGGCTGGTCCGTCGGGATCGGCGCAGCAGTCGCCGCCGGAGCCGGTCGGCTGTTCGGCATGGGCGAGCTCTTGGTGCTCGCATTGGCGGGGATCGCACTGATCTCGGGGTCGGTGGTGTGGACCCGGACGCGCCGGATCCGCCTCAGGATCCAGCGTTCGGTCCAGCCTGCGCGCGTCCATGCCGGTGGTAAGGCACGAGTGCAACTCGTCCTCACCAACTTGGGCGGCCACGCCCCCGTGCTCCAGCTCACCGATCCGGTAACCGGCACGCTCGGCGCACGCTTGGGGGTCGGCCCGCTGCTCGCCGCCGAGCGTCTGAGCACGTCGTACCTGCTGCCGACTCAACGCCGGGGCCGTTTGGAAATCGGACCAGCGGAGGTCGATGTCGTCGATCCGCTCGGCTTGGCCCGCACCTCCATCGGCAAAGGCCCGCGGACGATGCTGGTCGTGTATCCGGCAACGCAGACGCTGGTGCCGCCTCGCCTGGCTCGAGGGCCTGAGCCGTTGGGCCTTGCAGCGGACGTTCACACCTTGCAGCGCATCGGCGAGGACTTCTACGCGCTGCGCGACTACACCGCCGGCGACGATGTCCGCCGCATCCATTGGCCCTCGACGGCGCGTCTCGGCCGTCCCATGGTGCGCGAAGACGAAGTGCCCCGCCGGAGCCGGGTCACGGTGGTGCTTGACACTCGCAGCACCGCTTTTGACGCTGATCCGCTCGCCGACGGGCACTTCGAGCTGGCTGTATCTGCTGCCGCGAGCGTCGTGCTCGCCAGCGCCACCCGGCATGACCCGCTGCGACTGCTGACGGTGGCGGGCGCAGACACCGGCTTCGTGACCTCAGGGGAAGGCTTGGCGCAGCTGTTCGATCATCTCGCCGACGTCTCTACATCGGCGCAGGGATCGCTGCGCAGCACGCTTGCGGCAGCCGCGGCGACGGCCGTCGGCGCAGTGGTCGTGGTGCTTGGGGGCACCGCATTCGATGCGGCGCGAGATGCGGAAGCGATCTCGGCGGCGGGGTCGCGCACTTCGTCTATGACCGTCATCCGGGTGTGCAGACCCGATGATCCCCTGCCGGCGGGCGGCCCGGGAGTTGTCGACATCAGCACGCTCGCCGAGCTGGGACCCAAGTGGGCCGCTGCGCAGACATCGTCCCAGGCGAACGCAGTGCGCACATGAGAGGGCGCAGCCTGTGGCAGCTGGAGGTCTCGCTCTGGTTGCTCACGCTGCTCTCGGTCCTCACCGCTCGCCGCCTGTTCGACGCTTGGGATTACGCGCCGCTGTGGCTCATCATGGCGTTGGGCGGCCACGCCTCGGCTGCGGTCACACGTCGCCAGCGCTGGCCCCTTGCGGCGGCCGCGACGGCATCAGCGGTGATGCTGATCATCGTCGAAGGACTGGCCCTGTACTCCGACACGCTCTGGCTGCGCTTGCTGCCCACCGCCGAGACGCTGCGGCAGGCGGCAGCCGACGTGGCCGCAGCCTGGGACGCCTTCGGCATCGTAGAAGCGCCGACGCCGGCCACCGCAGGCTTCCTGCTGGTCGGCGGTGCCGTCATCTGGCTCGCGGCCTTTGCCGCCGACGCACTGGCACTGCGTGCGCGCTCGGTAGGCCAAGGGTTGCTTCCCGCCTTCTGCGTGCTCGCCTTCGTGGGGGCATTGGGCACCGATGCCTGGCGCATCCGCAGTGCCGCCGCGATGGTCGTCGGTGCAGCAGCGTTCGTGGCCGCACACGGCATCCAGCACACCGGGGACCGGACATCGGTGGGCGCGTCCGACCGGCGGCGTGCAACCGTGCCCATGCGCACGGCACTGCGCTTGGGCATCCCCGCTGCGCTCGTTGCTGCGCTGCTGGTGCCCTTGCTGCCAGGCAGCGACGCTCCGGCGATCGTCTCATGGAAGGACCTCGATGGCAGCGCCCCTGCGTCGAGGGTGACGATCAGCCCTCTGGTCAATGCCCAAGGCCGCCTGGTGGGCACCTCGGGTGCCGAGTTGTTCCGGGTTGAGGCAGATGCGCCTGCGTACTGGAGGGTTTCAGGCCTCAGCCGTTTCGACGGGACGTTCTGGGGATCCGAGCAGCTCTACGGGGATGCGTCCCGGCACTTGGACGGGCGAACCAGCGACGAGTTGCTGACTCAGCAGTTCACGATCGGGGCGCTCGACAGCATCTGGCTGCCGGCCGCATACGAACCGGTCGCCTACGACGGCCCCGAGGCACTGTACGACCCGGAGACGGGCACTCTGGTCACCGAGCACAGCAGCGAGCTGGAGTCGGGCATGACCTACACGGTCAGCTCGAGCGTCGACGTTCCCTCGATCGCAGGGCTCGTGGCCGCCAGCGGAGACGTGCCCGCGGACATCGCCGAGAAGTACTTGGCCTTGCCAGACGGCTTCAACCGGCGCGTGAGTGGCCTCGCTGCAGACATCACGGCCGACGCTTCCGGCCCGTACGCGAAGGCCCTGGCGCTGCAGAACTTCTTTCTCGAGAACTTCGTCTACGCCTTGAGAGTGCCCAGCGGGCACGACGCCGAACGCATGGAACAGTTCCTGTTCGAAGAACGGCGCGGCTATTGCGAGCAATTCGCTGGTACCTATGCCGCGATGGCCCGGGCCATCGGCTTGCCCTCGCGCGTCGCGGTCGGCTTCACGCCCGGCGAACTGATCGACGGCGTCTACGTGGTCAGGGGCGAGCACTATCACGCGTGGCCTGAGGTCTGGATTGCAGGACGCTGGGTGTATTTCGAGCCAACCCCGGGGCGGGGTGCCCCCGGAGCTGTCGTCTATACCGGTGTGGCGCCCCAGCAGGTGGTGCCAGGCGATCCTGAGGCGGCCGGCGAAGCGGGCTCGGGGTTCATCGGCGAACTGGGCCTCGAGGATCTGGAAGGCCTGTCAGGCGATCTCGAAGGCTTCGTTGACGTCCTCGACTTCGAGGGCTCGCAGGCGCCGACAGGAAGCTGGTCGGAGTGGCTCGTCGTTCCGTTCTATGCGGTGCTGGCAGTCGGAATCGGCTGGCTCATCATCGTGCCGTCGGCCGTGCGAGTTCGCCGGGCGCTGCACCATCGCCGCGCCCGTCACGATGCACGCGCCGCGATCGGTGCCGCATGGGATGACGTTGCTGAGACGCTCTTCAACCTCGGCATCGACCGGCGTGCGGTCGAGACGCATGCCGAATTCGCCGATCGCGTCGATCGCCGGCTGCGCATCGATTCGGGCGAGCTGCGCTCGTTGGCGACTGCCGCTCAGGAGGCGGCGTACGCGGCTGAGCCCCCGCCTCCGCAGACGGTCGCCGAGGCCAGGCTGGACGCACAGCATCTCGAAGCGCGCATCCGATCTGCGCGCAGCCGCTGGGATCGCATCGGGACTGCATGCCGACCTTCCGCGCTGACGGCAGGGCCCCGTTCGCGCCGCCGGCACCGAGCAGTCGTCAACGGCAGGGTTTAGCTGGGGTCGTTGCGGAAGCGGCGCCGCATGCGGTCGCCGAAGGAATCCGGATTGGAGGGCCGCGACCGCTTGGCGATCGAATCCGAGACCTTCTCAAGCCCCAGCCTGCCCATCTTGCGCACGTTGCGCTCGATCACCACCGCGCTGGCAAACACCACTAGGAAGGCGACGAACGACAGCGCGAAGTGCACCTGCAGACCCAAGCCGATGCAGACCAGCCCCAAGACGCCCCCGAGCACTGCCCAGCGGATGTTGCGCAGCGCGTGGCGAGTCAGCGTGGTTTCCGACACCTCCCGCGCGAACTCGGGATCGGTGTCGTAGAAGTCCTTCTCGATCTCGAGCAGGATCCGTTGTTCGTCTTCCGAAAGCGGCACGCACAGGCTCCAAATGCTGTATTGCCGATGTTGCTGCCAGTGTAGGACTGCGCTCGGCCCTACTTCCACGCACCCCCCAGGGAATGTGCTCAGCGACCCCAGCGACGCTCGCCTGGCGTGCCATCACGCAGAGCTGCTGAGCCATGGGCGATCACAGTGCGGCCGAAACGGTTTCGGATGGCATCAAGGGCAACTGCCAGCCGGAGATCGAGCTCGGTGTCGCCCGTCGGTCCCCGAATTGTCTCGTCACCGCGCTCATGCTGGGCATCGGGCGGCAGATCCAAGTCGAGTGCCATCTGATGAGGCTGCGCCGGGGCCGCCTCGCACTCGTCGGCTGACCTTGTCGCAGACTCCATTTCTGCAGACGCCGTTTCTTCCAGGTTCGATACGGCAACTCCCAGCAAGCGGATTCCTCCGTGAAGATCCAGCGAGCCGATCAGCTTCTGCGCAACGTGGGCAAGCGCATGGCCGGTCTGGATCGGCTCGGGGAGCGTGTGTGCTCGCGTCCGCAACGAGAAGTCGGGATGCTTGACTTTTACGGTCACGGTCCGCCCCGACAGCCCGTTGGCGCGCAGGCGTGATGCGACGGCGTCCGCGAGGCGCACCGCTTCGCTGCGGACGCGATCGGCACCGGTCAGATCGGTCTCGAACGTCTGCTCGTGGCTCACCGAACGCGGGAGTCCGCCCCGATGAACCGGCCGGTCGTCGATTCCCTGCGCCAGCGCTGCGAGATGCGCTCCGTGCGCGGCACCGACAGTCGAAACCAGCCGCTCCAGCGACACAGCCGCCAGGTCGCCCACGGTAGAGACGTTGATCTCATTCAGCCGGCGGAGCGTCACGGGGCCGACCCCCCACAACGCCTCCACACGATGAGCCTGAAGGAAGTCCAATTCATCCGCGACACTCACCACACAGACGCCGAGCCCCGGCCGGGGTCCATCAGGGTGCACGGCCGGCTTGGCCGCGACCGACGCGAGCTTTGCCAGCGTCTTGTTCGACGCAACGCCGACAGAACAGTCCAGGGCCACCGCTTCCCGTACGGCGTTGCGCAAGTGCCAGGCGATCTCCGACGATGAGCCAAACAACCGGTGGGCACCGGAGACATCCAGGAAGGCCTCATCCAGCGCAATGGGCTCCACGTGGGGGGTGACCGACTCGAAGACCTCCGCGATCGCCGATGAGGCTTCGATGTAGCCGGAGAAGTCGGAGGTGACTACGACTGCGGACGGGCAGAGGCGGCGTGCCTGCGCGGTCGGCATGGCTGCGTGCACGCCTGCTGCCCGCGCTTCGTAGCTGGCGGATGCAACAACACCTCTCCTGCCGGATCCCCCGACAATCACGGGACGCCCGATCAGCGATGGATCGCGCATGCGTTCGACTTCCACGTAGAACGCGTCCATATCAACATGAAGGATCGGCAGCTCGCCGGGCGGTCGACGCTGTGGCTGGCTCATGAGGTGGCCTGCGTCACCACCAATCCGTCGCGATGGTCCCCGGTCACCGTGTACCGGAACACATGGCCTCGCGGAGCACTGCCTGCGAGGTACATCAGCAATGGCTCAGCCATCCATGCGTACTGGCCGGTGAGCAGATCTTCGAGTTCACCGACGCGTACCCACTGGGCATCGAAGACGATGCCGTCGGGATCGGCGACATCCAGATCGCCGCTCCAGTGCTGGGCTTCGTGAACCTCCACCGTCAGGAACCAGCCGGGTCCGTCGCTGCCATCTGCCTCAACGATGTACAGCGGGCCGTCCCAGGCCGATACCTGCAGGCCAGTTTCTTCGGCTACCTCACGCGTCAATGCTCCGAGCACCGTCTCGCCCGGATCGACCACACCGCCCGGCGTGCTCCAGTCGGTGCTGCCGTTGCGCCGCCGGTTGTTGACCATGAGCACGGCATCACCACGCGCGAGGATGCCGCCGGCGACAGCCCATCGATGCACGTCAGGCGGCATTGGCGCAGTCTGCCACGCAAGAGGCTGAGCCCAATGGCGAAGCCGTGGCCCGAGCGGCCCATGAGCCCGTATCGCATGGAGACAGGGAACATGTGCGGGAAAGACAGGCGATTGACGACGCACCCAACGCCTGGCCGTACCATGGCGCAGGTGAGCATGCACGACGATGGCGACGGCATTGGACTCACTGCGGCGCCTACCGCGCTGCCGTCGGTGCTGGCCAGGGCCTTGGCCTTCGGTGCGATTGTCGTTGCGGCGGTCTGCGGCGGCCTCGCGGGCTATGCGACGAGTGCCCTGCAGTGCAGCGGGGGATGCGTCGGCCCGGCGCTGGGCGGAACGGCGATCGGCGCCCTCGCCGCCGCTGCTGGGGTGGCTGCGCTCGCGGCCCTCGTGCTGCGCTCCATGAGCGAGTGGGCCGACCAGGCCTCGGTACAGCTCCGCAAGAAAGGAGCACGGCGTTGACGACCAACGTTCTCGCAGTCGAAGACGACGAACGGATCCGTACAGCGCTGCGCCTCGCACTGGAGGACGAAGGCTGGCAGGTCAGCGAGGCCGAGTCGTGCGAGGAGGCCCTCGAGCGATTCACACCCGAGAGCACCGATGTCGTGCTCGTCGACATCATGCTGCCCGGTCTCGACGGGTTCGAGCTGTGCCGCTCCATCAGGCGGATCAGCCATGTGCCGATCATCATGGTGACCGCTCGCGATGACACCCACGATGTCGTTGCAGGGCTCGAGGCCGGAGCCGACGACTACCTCACCAAGCCCTTCGCCCCGAAGGAGTTGTCGGCGCGCATCAGGGCCCTGCTGCGGCGCAGCCGGACCGTGGACGGCAGTGGCCTGCCACGAACCGTCGGCGACCTCGATATCTATCCCGACGAGGGCGTCGTGACGAAGAGCGGCGACGAGTTGCACCTGACCAAGACGGAGTTCCGTCTGCTCTGCGAACTGTCCGACAATCCCGGCAAGGTGATGAGTCGCGAGCAGCTGCTCGAACGAGTCTGGGGCTACGACTACTTCGGCGACGGTCGGCTGGTGGATGTGCATGTCCGCCGGCTGCGCCTCAAGATCGAGGACGATCCAGCCAGCCCGCGCTACGTCGCAACAGCTCGCGGCCTGGGTTACAAGCTGCGGGCGTGACATGAGGCTGCGCTGGCCGCGGCCCCTGCGCCGGTTGCCGCTTCGCGCCCGCGTCGTCGGTGCATTTACTCTGGGCGCGTTGCTGGCGGCGTTCCTGCTCGTGGTGATGACCTACAGCCTCTCCCGAGGCTCAATGCTGGGTCTGCGCCAGGACTCCTCTGAGGCTCAGTTCTTCGCCAACGCCACCCAGGTGCAGGGCTCGCTACGCGCAGAGAGTCCTGACTTCGCGGTGCTGCTCGAATCGCTCCCGAGCCTCAGCGGCAGCCGTTCCATTGTCCGGACCGGGGCCGACATCTGGCGGTCGCCGTCCCTCGTGCCCAGCGACCTTCCTGATGAGCTCGTGGAGGCAGTCGAGCGATCCGATCAGGCCCACGCGATGCGGTACCGGCTCGACGGTGTCCCCCAGCTCGCGTTGGGTTTGCGGCTGCGCCCGGCTGCAGTATCGCAGCTCAGCGAGACGCTCTACTTCGAGGTCGTCCCCCTCTCCGAGATCGAGGCCACGCTTGCCAGCTTGCGCCTGATTCTGGGTGTCGGAGCGGCCCTGACGGTGCTGATCGGTGTTGCCGTCGGGGCCTGGGCCGGCGGGCGACTGCTGCGGCCGCTCGCAACCGTGTCCGACGCTGCGAACTCGATCGCGCACGGTCGATTCGACACGCGAGTTGAACGCAGTGACGATCCCGACCTCGCCGTGATCGTCGAGTCGTTCAACGACATGGCCGATGCCATGGAGCGCCGCATTGCACGCGACGCGAGATTCGCGTCCGATGTGAGCCATGAACTGCGATCGCCGCTGCAGACCCTGCGAAGCTCGATCGACTATCTGAACGGCCACCGCGATGAGCTGTCCGCTCAAGGAGCAACGGCACTGGATCTGCTCGCAGCCGAAGTCGACAGATTCCAGCAGCTCGTGCAGGATCTCTTGGAGATCTCCCGACCTGACGCCGACGGATCGGTCTTCGAGCGAGGTCTCGTCAACATCACAGAGCTGGTCCAGCATCGCGTCGGCACCCTCGGGCCCGATGTAGAGCTGAACATCAGCGCTGCTGCCACGGATGCTGTGGTGATCGGCGACAAGCGAGGGCTCGCACAGGTCTTCGACAACCTGCTGCGCAATGCCGAAAAGCACGGAGGCGGTGTCACCCGGGTGGGGATTTCACGGCCCGGCAACCTGGTGCGTGTCGCCGTCGAGGACGACGGGCCGGGCGTCACGCCCTCCGAGCGTGATCTGGTTTTTGAGCGCTTTACACGCGGCGCCGCGGCGCGCAAGCGAGGTGCGGGCACTGGCGCCGGTCTCGGTCTGGCCCTGGTGTACGAGCACACCCGGCGCCACGGCGGCTCAGTGCGTGTCGAGTCACGGCCTGACGGCGAGCGCGGCGCCCGTTTCGTGGTCGAGCTTCCCATTGCGGGGCACCGGTGAGACGGCCCCGTTGCAAGCGGAGCAGGCGCATGCCGCGCAGGCCCGTGCTGAGGCGCGTCTGCGCGCCGATGATGTGCGCGCTCGCGGCCGCTGCGTGCGGTCTGCCCACCGATGAAGCTCCCACTCACATCGAAGTGCCGGCAGGCGTGTTTCCCGACCGGAACGAACCGGTGGTCGGTGCGGAACCCGACACGCCCACGACGTCCTTGCACGCTGTCTATTTCCTGCGTGACGGATTGCTCGTGGAGCTGCAGCGGCCCCTCGCTGCGCCTGTCTTCCTCGATGCTCCGCTCAACAACCTGTTGGCTGGTCCGACACCGACCGAAGCCGAGAACGGCCTGGAGTCAGCGATCCCGGCTGGCACCGAAGTCGTGGACGTTCAACTCCTGCGCAACAACGTCGTGTCGATCCACCTCAACGAGGTCTTCTTCGAAGTAGAGGGAGCGCAGCGAGTACGCGCAGTGGCGCAGCTCGTGCTCACCGCCTCGGCGCTCGCACGTGACAGCCAGGGCGTGTTGTTCTTTCTCGACGGGGTGGCACAATCGCTTCCCGACGGCGCTGGCACGATTGCTCAAGTGCGGCCAGGTGAACTGCCCCGCGTGCTGCGGGTTGACGACTTCAGCGAGCTGATGCCGCTGACCCCGCTGCGCTCAGTCTCGTCATGATCAACTTCCCTTGCGCGCAGGGAGCCGTGTGAGCCGGCGGGGTCCCCGTGTGGCTGTCGGTCGCCGGTAGCGCGAGCGAGTGCCGGCACGCACCGCCGCCACGAACATCAGCATCGTGGGGAACACCTCGAGCCGGCCGAACAGCATGAGCACCATCATCACCGGCCGCGATGCACGTTCGAACGCAAGCGCTGAACTCGTCGGTCCCGCCTCGCCCAGCGCCGGGCCCACCGTGCCGATGGCGGAGACGGCACCGGAGAATCCCGTCTCGAGATCGTTGCCCAGCGCAGTCATCAGCACGCCGCCTGCCAGAGCAAGGCCCAGATACAGCAGCACAAAGCCCAGAGCTCGGGCCGCGACGTCCTCGGCCACGGTGGTGTCGCCGAGGCGCATCGGCAGCACAGCCCTGCGGTGGCGCGCGCGGATGACCTCCCGGATCGCGTAGCGGGCCACGATTTGCAGGCGCAGCACTTTGATGCCGCCCGCGGTCGAGCCTGTCATGCCGCCGATCACGAACAGGGCCAGCAGCACCAGTTGCGCCGAGGGTGTCCAGAATTGCTCGTGCGCATAATCAGTGAGGCCGTAGCCGGTATTCGACCCCAGCGAGGCTGCGTAGAACGCCGCCTCCCGGAGGTTGTCGCCGAGACCGAGCTTGCCTGAATTCAGCACCAGCAGGGCAATGGCGGCACCGCCGATGAGCGCTAGATACCAGCGCAACTCCGAATAGCTCCGGCGCTGTGACTTGGTGCGCGTGATCACGTGCCAATGGATCGAGAAGCTCGCGCCGCAGGTGATCATGCCGACGATGAACACCAGCTCGACAGCCACCGAGTCGAAATAGGCAATCGATGCCGAGTGCGTCGAGAAGCCTCCGGTTGCCACGGTGGTGAATGCGTGCGTTACGGCGTCGAACAGGCTGGTTCCCGCTGCCAGCAGGGCGAGCGCCACCGCCAGCGTGAACGCCCCGTACAGCATCCACAGCCGGCGGGCCGTGGCGGCGATCCGCGGCGTGAAGCGATCAGCTGTCGGGCCGGGTGCCTCGTTGGCGATCAGTTCCAAGCCGCCCACCTTCAGTGCGGGCAGCACGCTCACTGCAAGCACGATCAAGCCCATGCCGCCGAACCATTGGGTCAGGCTGCGGAAGAAGAGAATCCCGTGGGCAACCCCGTCGATGTCGGCCAGGATCGTGGCGCCGGTGCAGGTGAATCCGGAGATGGACTCGAACAGCGCGTTGTCGGCCTCGCTCCATCCGATCACCCCGCTGAACAGGTACGGCATCGTGCCGGCTATCGAGACCGCCAGCCATGCCCATGCCACCGAGGCAAACGCCAGCGGGGAATCTGCCCGATCCGACGCCGTAGTGCTGCGGTTCATGGCGCTGCCCACGCCAGCGGTGATAGCTGCCGAAGTCCCCAGCGCGAGCGCACCTCCGCCGCCGTCCATGAGCGCGACCACGGCGGAGAGCGCCATGCCGATCCCCACGAACATCAGTGCCACCCCACTGATGTGCACGGGGGTGGATTCGAAGCGTCGTTGCCCCAGCCCGCTCATCGCACTCTCACTCCGTGAGGCCTGCGCCGACGCCACTGCCCATGTCGAACTGCAGCCACCGCCGGATAGGCAGCGACGCTCAGCGCCACAGCCGCGGCGGTCACCGACATGCGCCCGCACATCATGAGCAGCCCGGCCGTGATGCGACCTAGCCAGTTGACCGCGTCGAGGTGGCCGGTCGATCCCTCGACGGCGAGGTGCCCGGTCGAGTCCGCGGCGGCCATCGCAGGCCCGACGTTCGACAGCGTGGACACGGCGTAGGTCAGCGCATCGACGATGTTCAGCCCGCTGGCGCCCAGAACGATGGAGGCAGGGATGATCAGCAGCGCTGCCAGCAGCAGCTCGCCGGTGATGCGGCCGATCGTAGTTTCGGAGATGGTCGAGCGGCCCAGGCGCAGCCGTTCGGTGAGTGACGGGTAGATGGCTCGACGCAGTTCCCGTCCGATGAAGGACGCCAGTGTCAGCAGCCGCACCACCTTGAATCCGCCGGCCATCGACGCGCTCATGCCGCCGATCAGCATGAGGACCATCAGGAGCGCCTGGCTGCCGATCGACAGCTCAACGAGCGATGTGGTCTGGAAGCCGGTGGTCGAGATCACCGACACCACCGCAAACAACGACTCACGGATGTGTTCGCCGCCGAAGATGTGCGTCCAGCCGACACCGTCGCGTGGCAACAGCGCCACCGCCACCGCGGCAAAGATGATCAGGGTGATGTACAGCCGGAATTCGTAGCTGCGAATGAACCGGGCCGGGTCACGGCGCCGGATCGCCAGGAACATGAGCGGCAGGCTCACACCTCCAGCCGCCATGCCGAAGATCGCCACCCATTCGATGGCTGCCGAGTCGAATGCGCCTAGGGAGGCCGCCTGCGTGGAGAAGCCACCGGTCGACGCCGTGGTCAGTGCGTGCAGCCCGCTCTGCAGCAGCGGCATGCCGGCGAGTGCAAAACCGACCGCAACCAGCACCGTGAGCGCGCCGTACAGCAGCAGGAGGCGGCCCATCGTGCCAGCACTGCGGGGTGCCAGCCTGCGAGCCGAACGGGTCGCCACTCCCCCGTCGGTGTCCAAGCCGCCGACGCCGAGATGGGGCAGCACGCGGACGAGCACCACGATGAATGCTGCCCCGCCCAGCCACTGCCCCACTGCTCGCAGCGCCAGCATCCCGCCGCCGAGGCCAGCCCCGGAGATCGTCGTGCTGTTGGTGCCGGTGACCGTCGCCGCTGCCTCGGCAAATGCGGTTGCCAACGCACCGGGTTCCACTGCGCCGGTCGCGAGATGTGCAATCGCGACGGCGGCCACCGCTGCGAATGATCCGAGCACCAGCGCCGTCAAGGTCTGGCGCTCGGTGATGCGCCGCTCGAACCGGCACAGGCGCAACAGTCCCAGGGCGAACACCGCGACGGCAGCGCCGGCAACCAGCAGCGGTACGGCATCGGTGCCGGATTCGCCGCTCGCAGCAACCCGTCCTCCGAACAGCCAGTCGAACACCGCGCACATCGCGAACACCGGCGAGGCGGCGGCCAGCACGACCAAGGCCGTGATGGCAAGTGTCGACTCGTACGGTCCGCGTGCCCACCTGTGCAGTACGCCGTCGGCGCCTCGCACTGCTCGCACGACCAAACGGCGAAGCCTCTCGCGCTCGGTAGCCCGGCGAGCCGGACGGGGTGTCACCGAAAGGCCTGCTTGACCTCGTCCACGCAGTCAGGCGTCACAAAGGCGACCACGTGGTCCCGCGCCCTCAGCTCGCTCCGGCCCCGGGCAATGCGTGCCTTGCCGTCCCGCACGATCGCAGCGAGCAGCATCTGGCCGGGAAGGTGAAGTTCGCGCACGAACGAGCCGTCGGCGCTTGAACCCGCACCCACTTCGAATTCGAGTACCTCGACATCGCCTTCAAGGAAGGTCGCCACGGCAGTGACGTCTCCCCGCACCATCCGCAGGACCATGTTGGCGCTGGCCGTGCGGGGCGACAGCGCCGCGTCGATGCCCACCTGCTCCAGCAAGGGCAGCAAGGACAGTCGATGCACGACGGCAATGGTCTCGGTGGCCCCTTCAGACTTGGCATACAGGCAGGCCAGGACGTTGGCATCGTCTTCTCCGGTCACGGCCACCACAGCGTCGAAGGTGCCGACGCCCTCGCGCGCAAGCACGTCGATGTCGGTGATGTCGCCATGCAGCACGAGTGCGCCGGCGTGGCGTTCGCTCAGCTCGAGACAGCGTTCGTGGTGCTGCTCGATGATGACGACTTCAATGTGACGCTCGAGCAGCCGACCGGCCAGCACGCCGGCCGTGCGCCCCCCGCCCAGGATCATGACGCGGCGCACGTCTGAGCGGCTCAGCCCCATGATCTCCATGAGTTCACGTCGCCCCTGGCGCCGGCACACCACTCTGAGCAAGTCGTGCGGCTGCAGCGTGGTCTCGCGGCGCATGACGGTGACCTCGCCGTCGCGCGACAGTGCGCCGAAGATGAAGTCCCATTCCGGCTCGTAGTACGCGCCGATCTCGGCCATGGTCTTGCCGACCAGCGGGGCATCTTCCGCCAGGCGCGCGCCCACCACCAGCACTTCGCCGTTCGCGAGCTCGTTGATGTCCGACACGCCGTGGTACACGAGCAAGTCCATGATGGCGTCGGCGGTCTGCTCATCGGGGTCGAGCACCAGGTCGACGCCGATTGCGTTTCGCAGGCTGCGACCCGGCGCGCCGCGCAAGTCGCCGTCCTGCAGCCGTGCGACGGTCGCGGGCACGCCTGCCTGCTTCGCCTGCATGCATACGAGCAGGTTGACCTCGTCGGAATCGGTGACGGCCACCACGACCTCAGCGCGTTCAAGGCCGGCTTCTGCCAGCACGCTGGGATTGGTGCCGCTCCCGTTCACGGTGAGCAGGTCGACCTCGGAGGCCAGCGCGTCGAGACGCCGCGAGTGCTGGTCGATGACGATGACGTCGTTGCCCTCACGGCTGAGGCGTCCGGCGATGTAGCTTCCGACCTCGCCGGCCCCCACCACGAGAATCCTCACAATGGGCGACCCTACTTCGGGCCACTGGAAAGCGAAGTCATCAGGACGCGGGAGGCGCCATGGCGCTGGTGATAGCAATCGATGCAGGCACTACCGGTGTGCGCTCGATGGCGGTGGACGAGACCGGCGGCGAGGTGGCGTACGCCTACCGTCCGTTCCCCCAGCACTATCCGAGCCCCGGCCTGGTGGAGCACGACCCGAACGAGATCTGGGATGCCACGGTCGCCACTCTCGACGAGCTCTGCTCCAGCCTCCGTGCGCTCGAAGACGGGCAGATGCCCACAGTGGCAGCGATCGGCATCACCAACCAGCGCGAGACCGTCGTGGCGTGGGATCGTCGCTCATCGCAGCCGCTAGCACGGGCTCTCGTCTGGCAGGACGTGCGCACAGCGTCGCGCTGCGAGGAGCTGCAGGCCGCCGGTCACCTGCCAGAAGTGCGGCAGCGGACCGGCCTCGTGCTCAGTCCCTATTTCAGCGGTACCAAGGCTGAGTGGCTCTTGCGTGATGGCGGTGTTTCGGCAAATGCAGCTCTGGCTCTGGGGACCGTCGACAGCTGGCTGATGTGGAAGCTCAGCGGCGGCGCCGAATTCGTCACCGACCCGACGAATGCCTCGCGCACGCTGCTCTACGACATCAACGAGGGCGATTGGTCGGAGCCGATGTGCGACCTGCTCTCTGTGCCGATGCAGTCGCTAGCGGAGATACGCCCGTCGGCCGGGCAGTTCTGTGTCACTGCGGACACCACGGCGTTGGGACCGGGCATCGCCGTCAGCGGTGTCGCAGGAGACCAGCAGGCTGCGCTGTTCGGACAGGGCTGTCACGACGTCGGGATGGCCAAGAACACCTACGGAACAGGTTCGTTCGTCTTGATGAACGTCGGCGGCGAGTGTCCCGATCCGGTCGACGGGCTGCTCACAACCGTGGCCTGGGATCTGGGGTCCGGACCGACGTTCGCGCTTGAAGGGTCGATCTTCGCAACGGGCTCCGCCGTGAGTTGGCTCACCGACATCCTGCACGGTGCCACCGACGCCGCAGCGATCGAGGAGCTGGCGAGAAGCGTGCCCGACAGCGCTGGTGTGGTCGTAGTACCGGCGTTCGCCGGCCTCGGCAGCCCGTGGTGGGATCCATCAGCCCGCGGGGCGATCATGGGTCTGACGTTCGCGTCCACGCCGGCACACATCGCTCGAGCCACGATCGAGTCCATGGCACTGCAGACCCGCGACGTCGTCCAGACGATGAGTGCCGCCGCCGGGCGCGAGATCGCCGAGCTCAGGATCGACGGCGGAGCTGCGGTGAACAACCTGCTGTGCAGCATCCAGGCCGACCAGCTGGGCGCGCCGGTGAGCCGGCCGATCGTGACCGAGACCACCGCCCTGGGTGCGGCGATGCTGGCCGGGCTAGCGGGTGGCGTGTGGACCTCGCCGGTCGAGGCAGCGTCGGTGTGGCGGCTGGACCGGCGTTTCGAGCCCTCGGGCGATCAGGCCGACTCCGATCGGCTTCATGGGCTCTGGCGACGAGCACTCGAACGGACGCTGCGCTGGTCGCCGGACGAAGGCAGCTAGTAACCCTCAGTCGGGTTGTGTCAGTTGGTCGAGAGCACCGCGGAGCTGGCTGATGGCCTGGCGGATCCGATGCTCGTTCTCGACCAGCGCGAAGCGCACGTGGCCCTCGCCGCCCGGGCCGAACCCGACTCCCGGCGACAGCGCCACGTTCGCTTCGTTCACGAGCAGCTTGCAGAAGTCGACCGATCCCATATGCCGGTACGGATCGGGGATCTCGGCCCAGGCGAACATGGTGCCCTTCGGCGGCGCGAGGTCCCAGCCGATGCGGCTCAGGCCGCGCACCAGAACGTCGCGCCGGTTGCGGTAGGTGTCGCGTATCTCGCTGGGATAGTCCTGATCCTCGTTCATGACCACCGTCGCCGCGATCTGAATTGGCTGGAACGTGCCGTAGTCGAGATAGCTCTTGAGCTTGGCGAGTGCCGCGATCACCTGGGCGTTGCCCAGGCAGAACGCAACCCGCCAGCCCGCCATCGAGAACGATTTCGTGAGGCTGTAGAACTCGACGGCTACGTCCTTCGCACCCTCAGCCTGCAGGATCGACGGCGGTTCGTAGCCGTCGAAACCCAGATCCGCGTAGGCAAAGTCGTGAACGAGCAGCACCTCGCGTTCGCGCGCGAAATCCACGATGCGCTGCATGAACTCCAGATCCACGCAGGCGGTCGTGGGGTTGTGCGGGAATGACAGCACGATCACTCGCGGCCGCGGCCAGGAGTACTCGAAACGCTCTACCAAGCGCTCGAAGAAGGTGTCGCCGGTGTCGAGCGGCACCTCTCGCACGCTGGCGCCCGTGAAGAGCGGGCCGAAGATATGGATCGGATACGACGGCGCCGGCACCAAGCAGGCGTCGCCGGGCGCCAGCAAGGTCCACATCAAGTGCGAGAAGCCCTCCTTCGCGCCGATCGTGTTGATGAT
Organism: uncultured Acidimicrobiales bacterium; assembly: GCA_964484385.1. Classification (GTDB taxonomy): domain Bacteria; phylum Actinomycetota; class Acidimicrobiia; order Acidimicrobiales; family Poriferisodalaceae; genus Poriferisodalis. The sequence continues at coordinate 135,151 of CAZAFV010000001.1, read as the reverse complement.
CTCGGTATCGGGATCAAGCTCGACGCTCCATTTGCGCCGGTACAGGTCGCCGACCGCGGCGCGCAGCTTCGGGATGCCCCGGCTGGCGGAGTACCGGTGGTTCCGGGCGTTGAGAGCAGCCTCTGCCAGCTTCTTCACGGCACGCTCGGGCGACGGCAGGTCAGGATTGCCGAAGCCCAGGTCGATGACGTCAGCACCAGCGCGCCGGCGCTCGATCTTCAGCGCGTCGATGATGGTGAATACATACGGCGGCAGGCCACCGATCCGGCGGAATTCCATGGTGCTGGCAGCGACCCTCGGGGCCCTAGCTCGCGGGACCCGACTCGAGACGCGCCGCGAAGTCGGCCAGGGCTGTGTGAGCGATGCGTCGTTCCGCGCGGCGCTTGACGAATCCGGGAAGCGGCACTGCCAGTTCCAAGGCGAGCTGGTAGAGCACCTCAGTGCGGCCAGGCTCTGTCGCCGGGTTGAACTCGTACCTGCCGTCGAGCTGCTTGACGACATCACCGTCGACGAGCTTCCACGAGAGGCGGTGGGGTGCCCCGCCATGGTCGTAGGCGAGGGTGTACCTCGCAGACCTTCCGAGTGCCTCCACGCGGAACGATGCCTGCGCCGTTCGCCCGTCCGGATCGCTCTCGATCACCGTCGCCGAAGAGACGTCGGTCGCCCATTCGGGATACCGCTCGATATCGGAGATGAGCGCGTAGCAGTCTTCAGGCGACGCGGTCACGACCGTGGTCATCGTCATCTCGTCGATCATCGTTGCGTTCTGTGTCCTGTGTACTGGGTCCGGTGTGCTGGGTCCGGTGTGCTGGTTGTTTCCATTGTCTCAGGATCACAGCCGGCAGTGGCTCATATTCGCAGCATCTTCACGGTTCTGACATCCGCAGTTCGCGCTGTCGGGATGTGCCACTCAGGACAGGGCGGCCTCGAGCCTGGCTGCCAGCCCGTCGTAAGAGAACCGCAGTTCCGACTCTCGGCGCGCCGCAGCTCCCATGGCTGCCCGTCCGTGCTCTGAGGACAACAGGTCATCGATGGCGGTAGCGACTTCGCCTGGGTCCGCGGGCCGTTCCACCACCAGCCCGGTCCGGCCGTGGGCTACCGCTTCATGGCTGCCGCCTGATCGGCCGGCAACCGCAGGAACGCCGCATGCGGCGGCCTCGACGAACACGATGCCGAAGCCCTCTTGCTCAAGTCCCGCCCACCTGCTGCGGCACGGCGCAGCGAAGACATCACCCATGGCCATGAACAGGGGCACGTCGCCACCGCTGATGCGGCCCGAAAAGACGACCGGGACGCCGAGGCGCCCCGCAACCCGCTCCAGCCGCCGCCGGTCGCGCCCGGCACCTGCAATCGCCAACTGCAATCCGGGATGTTTCGACCTCAGACGCGATACGGCCTCGATGACAGCATCGAAGCCCTTACGCGGGACCAACCTGCTCAGACAGACAACCAGCGGTCCGGGATCCAGGCCGAACTTTCGGCGGGCACGCAGCCGAGCCTCGGCTTCGAGAGGCACAAACCGGTCGGTATCAACCCCGGGCGGGACCTCGGTGATGGGCAGCTCACGAGATGCGCATCGTTCCGCCTCCCCAGCCGCGTACCCGCCGGCTGAGATCACCAGCGACGCATCTCGAAGCACCCATGACAGCACTGCAGACAGTCCGGGCAATCGTGCCGGCACCGTCACCTCCGCGCCGTGGAGCACTACGCCGTAGGGAACGCCAAGCGATGGGCCCAGCGCCCCGAGTGGCAAGGCCGGATCGAGCAGCACGATCTCGGCGCCGACCTCCTGAGCCAGGCCTCGGATCCGTTTGGCCAAGCCCGGATGCGGCAGCAGCACACGATCCCGGGTTCTCACAATCCGCATGGGTTGAGCGGCATCAAACGAGGCAGCGCCGCGGTGAGGCGTAGTGAGCACCGTGGTGGCCTCAGGCGGCAGGCGGCGCCATAGCTCCCAGAGGTAGCTCTGGATGCCGCCGACCTTCGGCGGGAAATCGTTGGTGACCAAGAGGTGACGGCGCATCAGCCGGCCACACGCCGCAAGGGCACCGGTCTGGCGAGTTCGGCCGCCACCAGACCGTCCGGGTCGTGATTTCCGAGTCCAGCGGATCGCGCCTCGGCGATCAGCTCGTCCCGCCCCAGCCGACGCGCCGCCCACACCGCATGCGCTGCGACCACGTCCGACGCTGACGAGAGCGACGTGCGCAGTATCTCCTCGACAGCGGGCGAACCAGGATCGCCCACGTTGCCGAGCACAACGAGGGCATTGCGTCGCAGGTACTCGGAACGCCGCCTGGGGATGTACCAGTGCCCGAATGCGGCCATGAGGTCGTCGTCGGTCATCCTGAGCAATTCGGCGACATCAACAGAACCGCCACGGGCAGCACCGTCGCTGCGCAGGCTGAGTTCGACGCGCTGACCGCGCGTCGGGGGAACTGCGACGTCGTTGAAGGGGCAGACGTTCTGGCAGTCGTCGCAGCCGTAGAGACGATCGCCAAGGGCGATGCGGTATTCAGGAGGGAAGATGCCAGGCGCCTGGACCAGCCACGCCAAGCACCGGTTGGCGTCGAGCACACCCGCTGTGTCCAGCGCGCCCGTCGGGCAGGCCGTCTGGCAGCGACGGCAGGTGCCACAGCCATCCGACGGATCCTCGTCTGAGGGCGGCAGCTCGGCGGTGGTGACCACCGAACCCAGCACTGTCCACGAGCCAAGCTCTCGCGACAGCAGCATCGTGTTGTGACCCAGCCATCCCAGTCCGGCGCGGGCTGCAGCGGCTCGATCGACCAAGCGATTGTCATCGCAGACGGCCACGGCCTCGAAGCCATTGCGCTGCAGGACCTCGCAGATTTGCTCGAGGCCTGACCGCAACGCCCCGTAGGCATCGCTCGCCACATATGCCGCCACGGTCCCGCTGACGCCAGCGGCGGTCGCTGGCCCCTCAGGCGTGTGGGGATTCGGCGGTTCGTAGTTGCGGGCGCACACCACGATGCTGCGAGCGCCGGTCAGTATGTTCGCGGGAGTCGTCGAGCGCTCGGGCCGCCCGTAGGTGAACCACATGCCGGCGTGCAGGCCAGCCGCCTTTCGCTCTTCGATCGCTTGCCGCGCCTGTGTGAACGGCACGGTGTTCGTCACGCCGACCGCATCAAGGCCTGCACTCGTGGCAGCGTGCTCGATCTGCTCAAGCAGCAACCGGTTCGCGCCCGTAGTCATTGTCCAAGTGTGCCGTCGCCGATTGGCGCGACGTTCCATTGCGTCACGTCTTGCTTCCCGCTCTTGTTCCCCATGCTCATGCCATTGGGCTCACGGGCCGCTCGGGCCCCGGCTTCGCCATTCGGCTCAGCCTCTGCGTCGTTTTATGCTGGAAGCGGCGCTCGAGCCGCGGCCGGTGCAATGTACGAAGACCAAATTGACGTCTGGGTTGGCCGCCAATACGGCCCGTACAAGATCACCGGGGTGTTGGGCCGCGGCACTGTGGCGCACTGCTACCGGGCAACGACGCTGAGGGGCGACGAAGTCGGGCTCAAGGTGCTGACGCCGTTCGCCGAGGCACGGGCGGAGATCCGCTCGCTCTTCGAGCAGGAATACGAGCTCATGGCGCGGCTGGGCCATCCGAACGTCCTCGCCGTCCAGGGGGCCGGCGTCATCGGCGGCGCTCACTTCATGGAGATGGAGATCGTGGAGGGCGAGACCTTGGCCGACCGGTGCGGCAGCCGCCACCCGCCGAGCCTTGCCGAGAGCATCGCCATTGTCCAGCAGATCTGCGCAGCGCTCGACCACGTCCACGAGCACCGGATCGTTCATCGCGACGTCAAGCCGTCCAACATCATGCTCGATGCTCAACCCGACGGCGGCGATCGGGCGGTGCTCTTCGACTTCGGCTTGGCGCACGACCTCGATGGGCCCCCGTCTCCGCCGGGTCGCGTCTACGGGTCACCCATGTACCTGTCGCCCGAACAGGCACTGGCGCAGCCGGTGGACGCTCGCACCGACATCTACGGATTGGGGTCGACGCTGTACGTGCTCGCTGTGGGCGCAGCGCCGTTCTACGGCGAACGAAACGACCTGCTGCACGCGCATGTCCGCACGCCGCCGCCAGACCCCGCCGAGCGAGGCGTGTCCACCGAGCTTTCCGAGATCATCCTGACTGCCATGGCCAAGGCCCCCGAAGAACGCTTCGCAAGCGGAGCCGACCTAGCTGCCGCCCTGGCCACGGTCGAGATCCCAGCTCACGAGCACGAACGCCGCAGAGGCCTCCTACGCCGACTCACCAGCCGAACCTGAGGCTCAAACGCCGTGCCGATAGCGCTCGACAACCTCAGCTTTGTCGATTCCGTACACCAGGACCGTCTCCGCCGGTCCCTCATCGAAGGCCACGATCGCCATCACTCGCCGATCCCCCGGGCGAACCCCAACAACCGTGCCGGTCGTGCCAACCAGTGAGGCACGGCGGTCATCGGAGGTGCTTGCCAAGCGGATGATGTCACCGACGCCGAACGGCAAGGAGAGTCCGACAACCACGTCAAGAGGCTGAGCTGACGGCCAGCTCATTCGTGAGCCTGACGGCCGCCTCGAGCTTTGCCGCAGCACGTCCGTCGGCCACGGCGTCACGTGCCATCTCGAAGCCTTCGGCAAAGTTCTCTGCCAACCCGGCGACGACCAAACCGGCACCGGCGTTCAGCTCCACGATCTGGGCTCGGGGTCCGGTCTCGTCTCCGGAAACGATCCTGTGCAGGATTTCGGCATTTTGCTGCGGGCTTCCGCCCCACAGCTCCGCTCGATTGACGCGCTCCAGCCCGATTGATGTCGGATCGAACTGGTACTCGTTCACGATCTCGCCATCGCGCACCTCATAGATGCGCGTGAGATCAGTCAAAGTGATCTCGTCCAGCCGGTCGGCGCCGTGCACGACCAGTGATCGCTCCGAGCCCCGGGCTGCGAGCACGCCGGCGACCCGTGGTGCCATGACCGGATCGCTCACGCCCAGCACCTGCCGTTTCACGCGCGCCGGGTTGGACAGCGGCCCGAGAAAGTTGAACGTCGTGGGCACGCCGAGCTCGCTGCGCACGGGTCCTGCAAAGCGCATTGCCGGATGGAACTTCTTGGCGAAAGCAAATCCCAAACCGATGTCCGAAATACACCGTTCTACGTCTGGTCCATCGAGGTCGATCACCAGGCCGAGCGCCCCGAGAGTGTCGAACGAACCTGACGATGATGTGGCTGCCACGGATCCGTGCTTGCAGATCACGGCCCCGGCTGCAGCGGCCACGAAAGCCGCCATGGTGGACACGCTGAGCGCGTGCCGCTGCCGGACCGGCGCCCCGCCGCTGCCCACGATGTCGATGGCGCCATCGGGAGCCTTCAGCGGAACAGCCGCATCGTGCATGGCATCCACGAGGCCCGTGAGCTCGGGGACCGAACCGCCCTTCATGCCCAGGGCAATGATGAAACCAGCCAGCTGGGCGTCAGTAGCGCGCTCGCTGAGAATGCTGCCCAGCGCCGCCCGGGCTACCTCGGGGCTCAAGTCGATGCCCGCGACCAGGTCCGTGAGGACTGCCTTCCAGCCGCCGTAGTGCTCGAGGGGGTGAGCCTCGTCAGGGTCAGCCCGTCCCATTAGTTCGAGCAGGCCATCAGTTCGATGCTGCAGCCGCCTGCGCGTTGCGGGCGCGTGCAGCTGCGCGGCGGCGGCGCCGGATGATGCGCACACGCTCAGCCGCAGTCTGCCCACCCCAGACGCCTTCCTTCTCCCGCACTGCGATGGCGTATTCCAGGCACTCACCAGATACGGCACACGCTGCACATACCGCTTTCGCCTCGAAAGCGGCCTCGTCATCGCCGTCGCTGTCGGGCGGGTAGAAGATTTCAGCTTCGAGACCCCGGCACGCAGCATGACGCTGCCAGGCGAGCAGATCCGTGGAGAGCCCACCGTGCTGGTCCATGACAACTCGGATGGGGTCAGAAGCGGCTGAACGTGGGCTCGCGGTCCGCGTAGCGGAGGGGGCCGGTGCTGTGACAGGAGGCATCTGACGCGCAATCTTGCCGATGCGCTGCTGTTTGTCAAGACCTTATTGAGCGTTCAGTATGGAGCGTCATGCGCAGTCTGTTGCAAGTGTTCGGCCGATCTGTCGAGCGGCGGGCGGTCATCGGCGGCGCGCTGGTGTCCACCGGAACCGCGCTGGTGGTGGGTGTCGTGGCCGGGACCTGGGTGGCGGAACGAACTGCAGCGGCGTACGCCGTCAACGGTCTGCTGTTCGCGGGCATGATCGCCGGAGGCGCGGTAGCTGCGGTCAGGGCAACGAATCACCAACTGCTGTCTGCCGTCCTCAGCTCGGGCCCGGTGATGGTCCTCGCCGTGGTGGTGCAGTTGATCCGCAGGTTCGGCTCCGGCGACGCGGTGGCACCGCTCGGCCTCCCGCTTGTCATGCTGCTGGCAGCGTCGCTGGCCACGTTGGGCGGCATCTTGGCCGGTATCGCCCAGCGGCGACGACGGTCGCTGCTGGATGTCGACAAGCCGCGTCGCCGCCGGCCCTGATCGGGCATTCCACCAATTCGCCTGTTGCCTCCCGCTCTTGTTCCCCATGCTGATGCGATTGGGCTCACGGGCCGCTCGGGCCACAGCTTCGCCTCTGAGTAGCATTCGAGCCTGCGGTGAGTCGGCCGGGTGGCCGCGGATTGAGCTGCTTCGGCGGTCCGCAGCGCGCGGAGCAGTACGAAAGGCGCAATTCGAGGAAGGTCGGGACTCCACAGGGCAGGGAGCTGGCTCGCAACCAGGCGCCGCAAGGCGACGGAAAGTGCAGCAGAGAGCAGACCGCCGATGGGCCGGGCCCGGTGCCCGGTCACAGGCAAGGGTGAAACGGTGCGGTAAGAGCGCACCATCGCCGGGGGCGACTCCGGCGGATCGGCAAACCCCTCCCGGAGCAAGGCCAAGCAGGGATCGGGCGGCCCGTCCGATGATCCCGGGTAGGCCGCTCAGATGGATGGCCACCCCGACGGCAGCAGCCGACGGACAGAATCCCGCCTACAGGCCGACTCACCGCCCCTGCCCGGCTCAGGTGCTGAGGTGGGATGTGTCGTTGAAGGTGCTCAGCCTCGGCACCGGTCCCCGGAAACCGATGCTGGTGATCTGTGCCTGTGACACATGCAGTTGCCAAGAGATCTCGTCAGCGGTCCCCAGCGCCCATCGCACTGCCGATTTGATCGGCGAAACATGGGTGAAGACGGCAACGTTCCGGTTTGCGGCCACAGCGGTCAGCTCATCGCAGGCCGCGTTGACGCGGCTGTTGAGCTGCGCCAGCGATTCGCCTCCGGGTGGTGCGAAACCGGTGTCGGCCCGCCAGCGCTGCCAGTCGGAGGCTCGTATCTGGGCGATGGGCAGTTCGTCCCATTCGCCGTAGTCGAGCTCGGCCCAGCGTTCGTCGATGGAGATGTCCAGGCCCGTCAGTTCTGCGGTGGCTTGGGCAGTCTGATGTGCCCGCAGCAGCGGTGAGGAGATGATCCGGTCGGGTCGCCGGTCGGCTCGGGAGAGTGCTGCGGCGATCTGGTTCGCCTGCAGCACACCAACTTCGTCGAGTTCGTTGTCGACGCGTCCCTGCAGCAGGCCCGCCGCGTTGGCCCCCGTGCGCCCGTGGCGCACGATGATCAGCACGGCCGCCCGTGGCGCACGATGATCAGCATCGGCGTCTGTGGCTCATGTGGGTCATGAAGAACCGTCTCCGCCTGCTTTGCGTCGGTATTGCGGCCCTGCACGGTAGGCCAAGTGGCCGGTGCGTACGAAGTCAGCTCGTGCCGTCGAGTCGTGTGCCATGCCGGAGGAACGCCAGACCCACCAGCAGCCCACCAGGCCTGCGAGCTCCATCACGCAGATCAACCAGATGCCCCGCGTGGCCAGCGGCAGCGTTGCATCGGCGGCATCGCCACCGAAGGGCCACCAGAACAGCGCAGGCTGCGTCCACGCACCGTCGAACACCTGATGCCAGAAAACACCGATCGGCAACGCCAGCCACCTGCGTCGCGCGCGTCGGCGTCCGACGGTCAGCAGCATCACCGCAACAAGGCCGCACACCGGCAACACCAGCGAGTGAGCCAGCGGTGTGCCGCCAGTTGCGGCGTGCAGCACATCGGGCAGGAGCGCTCCCGCCACGATGAGCCGATGATCGACCGCAGGATCCCCGAAGCACCAGCGCATCGCCACGAGCGAGGTCGCCACGAACCACAGCAGCATCAGCCCGGCCCCCTGTGCCCGTGCACCGGCGGACCCAACAGTTCAGCGGACGAGCAGCGCCCCGCAATGGGGGCACTCGGCGAGTTCGTTGGGATCGAGATTGGTGATGCGTTCGTATTCGACCGAAGGAATCTCGAGATGGCACGCACTGCAGGTGAGGCCGATGAGTCGGCCGAGCACGGGTGTGCCGCGAGCGGCAGCCCGGCGGCCTTCGTAGATCGACACCAGCGCGGGATCGGCTGAGGCCACGAGCGCCGCCCGCTCGTCAAGCACCTCGTCGCGTTCGCTGCCCGCCGCGCTCTCCGCGGCCCCGATTGCAGCGTCGACGGTGGCCATCCGCTCGCTGGCCTCAGACTGGCGTCGTCCGAGGTCGGCGCGGGCTGCGCTGAGCGGCTCCAGCTCCTCCATCAGCTCCAAGATCTGATCCTCGATCTCGATTTGGTGCCGCCCGAGGGCGTCTGCCTCGGCCGTGAGCGCTTCGGCCTCCTTGGGCGAGGTGAGGTGGCTGTCGTAGAGCCGCTCGGAGTTGTGAGCGCGCTTGGCCTCGATGCGCGCAACCTCGTCCTCATCCCTGCGTTGCCGACGCTCCAGATCTGCGATCTGGGTGTCGAGCACCTTCGCCTCCGATGCCAGCATGCCGAGTTCGGCTTCGATGCCGGCCCGAGTCTCGCGTTCGGGCAGGTTCTGGACGTGATGGGTGATCTGATCGAGACGCACGTCGAGGTCGCTGATCTGGGCAAGAAGCTCGAGCGGGCTCGCCGCGGACTCGCCGTCGTTCGGCGCGGCGCTCGACCCAGCAGCGCCGCTCCCTACAGTGTCTGGTGGCATTGCTGGCGGTCCGTCGAGTGAACGTGCATCGGGCTCAGGTTTGGTCCTCTTCAGTGCTGTCCACGCCACTGTCCTCACCGGTGTCATCTGATCCGTCGGACGGCAGCGACTCGTCAGTATCGCCCACAGGTTCGGTTGCCCGCGCCCTGAGCTCGGTGGCGATCTGGGTACAGCGGAGCCATTCGAACCTCGAGCCGCCGTCGGCCTCGGGCACGGCAACCTTGCACAGCGCGTCGGGCAAGGGCTCGAACTCGTTGTCGTCGGTCGGGCGGACCATGCTGCATGGCAGATCGAACTCCAACGGGGGTTCCGTCGGCGACACCGCTACAGCGACCGAGCAGGTGTCCCCCGACAGGAAGAGGTACTGGCTGGCCCGTGGCGGCGGCGGCGCGGGCGCAAACACTCGCAATGGCTCGTCCGCCAGCGCCCGCCCCATGTAGGCCGACCAAATGCGCGCCGGGATCCAACCGCCAGTCGGCCGCCGTTCCTGTATCTCGCCCATCGGCACTTGCTCGTCGGGATGGCCCATCCACACGGCGGTCGACATATGCGGCGTGAAGCCCACGAACCAGGCATCGTGGAATTGCTGGGTGGTCCCCGTCTTGCCCGCCGAAACCTGGCCGCTCTCAAGCATTGATCTCGTGCCGGTGCCGGTTCGCACGTTCTCTTCCAGCACCGACGTCACCCAGTCGGCCGTGGTTTGCGACACCACCCGCCTGCCGTGCGGCACATGCTCGTAGAGCACCTCCCCGAAGTTGTTCTCGATGCGAGTGACATAGAACGGCTCCATCCGCACGCCGCCATTGGCGAACGTGCCGTACGCCACAGCCTGCTCAAGCGGGGTGATCTCCTGCGCGCCCAGCGAGATGGAGGGGTACGGCAGGTAGCTGTCCGCGTCTGATCGGCCAATCAGCCGGTTCGCCATCCCGACCACCTCGTCCAGACCGGTGACCAGACCCAGCCGGACGAAGGCACAGTTCGAGCTGGCCGTTGCCTGTTCCTCCAGCGTGGCCACGCGACCGGGACTGTTGGCAAAGTTGCTCACCTCGTAGTCGTCGAGGGGCGGATTGGGGAACACGCACGGACCCTGACCGCTGATGGTGTCGAACGGGTACAGACCGGCCCGTTCAATCGCCGCAGCGAGCACATACGTCTTGAACGACGATCCTGGCTGGCGCCGCCCTTGGGTGGCGAGGTTGAACTCCGAGTCGCTGAAGGCCGGGCCCCCGATGAACGCATGCACTGCCCCGGTCGTCGGATCCACGCTGACGATCGACACCTCGAATTCGCCCGTGCCTTCCGGCAGGACTTCTGCCACCGATGTGCGCATGGCCCGCTGCAGCTCGGGACGCAGCGTTGTCCATACCCGCAAACCCCCGCCGAACACCTGGCTGAAACGAGCTTGGTAGGTATCCCCGAGGGCCGGGTTTGCCAGCAGCGACCGTCGCACTTCCACCAGGAAGTAATCACGCCGGAGCGCAACGTCGGTACGGCGCGGTGACAGGTTGCGGCTCGGCAGCGGTCTCCGCTCGAAGGCATCTCGCTGGGCCTCGGTGATGATCTCCGCGTCGACGGCCTGCTGCAGCGATCTGCTGCGGCGCCGCGTCATCGTGTCGATGTTCTGGTCGAACCCGTCAAACAAGCCGGGACTGCGAATCAGGCTCGCGAGGAAAGCGGCATCGCCGACGTCGAGCGCCGAGACGTCCTTGCCGAAGTAGGTCTCGGCCCCGGCCTGCAGGCCGTACGCCCCGTTCCCGAGATACACCTCGTTGACGTAGAACTCGAGGATCTCCTCCTTGGTGAAGTCCTCCTCGAGTCGGGCGGCGATGACCGCCTCGCGAATCTTGCGGTTGAAACTGCGCTCGCTGCCCACCACACGCAGCTTCACGATCTGCTGGGTGATCGTGGAGCCACCCGATGCAATGCCGCCAGCGGACACGTTCGAGACCAGGGCGCGTGCCGTCGCCCGCAGGTCCACGCCGTTGTGAAGCCAGAACTTGCTGTCCTCCACCGCCACGATCGTGGCAATCACGTCATCGGGCACCTGGTCCAGCGTGATGATCTCGCGGTCGACGTCGTTCACCAGGATGCCGATCGGATTGCCGTCGGAGTCGAAGACCTGGGTTCGCTGGGCACCGGGACGCAGATCGATGGTGATGTGATCTCGGTCTCGTTCGACCGCATCGAGCGTGCGCGCTGCGTGCGGTGCCGAGGCGCGGGCACCGATTGTCACGACGGCCGCGCAGACCGCGATCATCACGGCCAGCAGGGGCAGCCGGGCGAGCCGGCGGGCGAGATCCACGTTGAACTGCAAGGTACCGGGCAGAGCCGTGCGCCCATGTGCGCCCGCGGGGCGGGCGGCAGTGCCCACAGCGACCCGCGATCCGGCAGGTCGCAACGTCGCAGAGTTCACCGCCGCCCGCCCCGCTATGACATCTGCGCCTCGCAGCTTGGGGTCACACTGGTGCTGTGAGCGCCGATGGGGTGGAGCTGGATGCCGGCTGCGTTTGGATCGTTGATGGGGGGCCTGTGGCGCCTCGACGGCTCCCGCCGGGCGAGCCGTCTTGCGTCATCGCAGTCGACCGTGGCTTGGCATACACGCTGCGGCTGGGATTGCGGCCTCACGTTGTGATCGGCGACTTCGATTCCGTTGACGCTGCCATGCTCGAGCGGACGCGTGACCAGTGGCCCGATCTGGTGGTCCAGCGACACGACCGGCACAAGGCGCACAGCGACTTGGACTTGGCGCTGAGCTTTGCCTGGGGGCTGGACCCTGCCGAGATTGCGCTGGTCGGCGGTGGCGGCGGCCGGCTCGACCACATGATGGTCTCGGTGACGATGCTGGCACGGCCGTACTACGCCGCACTGCCGCTCACCGCCTACATCGGTGCGAGCGTCGTCCGGGCGGCAACCGCGGGCATCCACTTGCAACTGCCGATTGCCGACGGGAACCTGCTGACGCTGCTGGCAGTGGGCGGCACTGCGAGCCTGCGCACGAGCGGGCTGCGATGGAATCTGACGGGGGCGATGCCGCTAGCGAGCGCGGCATCGCTCGGCCTGAGCAACGAACTCACTGAGCCCGAGGCCGGCGTCAGGGTCCTGTCGGGCACTGTGCTGGCGATACAGACACATGGCAAGTCGCTTCCCTGAGCGGGCGCGCCGACGTGCTCGGCATGCCCGGGCTCTTGCCGCTGCCGTGTGTGCGGTCGCCCTCGTGGCTGCCGGGTGTGCCGAGACGGGGCAGGGATCCGCAGCGGTACGCATCCTGACTCATCGTGACTTTCACCTGCCTGCCGACGCGCTGGAAGCCTTCACCGAGGAGACGGGCATCGAGATTGTGGTGTTCCGGGAGGACACACCCGACGACGTAGTCGATCTGCTCGAACGCAGCCGAGCGCACCCGGTCGCAGACGTGGTTGTCGGCGTCGACACGTTGGACCTTCAACACGTCATCGACAGCGGGCTCACTGAACCGTACGTGCCGCTTGCGCCCGGCCCGCTGGTTGAGGATCTGGCGGTGGGCGATCATGCGATGACGCCCATCAGCTACATCGACGCCTGTCTCAACTACCTGCCGTCGTTCTACGTGGTGCCCGAACGGCGCATCGATGAGCTGCCTGACGCCGAGCTCTTGCCGCCTCCGGTGCCCAGCGGCCTGGCGGCGCTCTGGGATCCGGCTCATGGAGGCACCGCAGTGATCCCGGATGCGGCAACGAGCAGGATGGGCGTGTACCTGTTGGTAGCGCTCGAGCGACTGCATCCCGAGCGCGATGACGACGAAGCGACGCCGTGGCCCCAAGTGCTCGACCAGATGCTGAGGTGGAACGTCGAACTGGCCCCCAGCTGGGAGATTGCGACGTTCGAGCGTTTCGCCGGCGGGGAACCGCCCCCGGAACGGCCGATCAGCCAGGACGAGCCGGATCCGGTGACGTTGCGGTCGCTGCGCGGACGCCTGCCGATGACCTGGGGCACGACCGGTCTGCCGTCGGTGTACGCCGAGTATCAACCCGGCCTGCCCCCGTCACTGGACATAGCAGTGGTGACCGATGACTGCGTCCGGATCGGGTTCTATGCGGGGGTGGTAGCGGGAGCGCAGAACGCTTCGCTCGGAGGTCGGCTCATCGACGCCATGGGTGAGCCCCTGTTCCAGTTCGGCGTCAGCGATCGCTTCGGTTCGAGACCGGCCCGCAGCGACATTGTCAGCACGCCCGAGTGGAACGAGTTCGGGGTGACGGTGCACCCGTACCGGCCCGATCCTGCCTATGTCGGTGCCCACTGGAAGGAGTGGCAGCTCACCTGGAGCCAGGTGGTCCGCAACTTCGAAACCGGTCCTCCGCCCCCCGAGCCCGAAGTAACCGTCACTCTCCCCTAGCGCCCACCGTCACACTGCTCGGCCTAGCGGCCCTGTCTCATTTGTCGGCCTAGCGGCCCTGTCTCATTTGTCGGCCTAGCGGCCCTGTCTCATTTGTCGGCCTAGCGGCCGACCAGCGTCGGGTCGTACAGCACTGGGCGGCCGAGGCCGTCACGGCCGACGAGTGTGCATGCGTAGACGCCTTTGGCTCGGAACACGTTGGTTGCCGCAGCGTCGATGCGATCCAGGCTCAATCGCCCCTGCGCGACTGCTGTGGTGATCTCTGCAAAGGCTGCATCGGCATCCTCCAGGCCGCCGACGAGCGCAAGATCCGCGCCTGCACTCACCGCCAGCAGCGCCGCTTCGCTCACCGACCACTGGCTGCGGATCGCGCCCATGACCAGCGAGTCGGTCACGATCAGCCCCGAGTGGCCGAGTTCGTTCCGCAGCACCCCGTCGATCGCTGCAGACGACAGCGAGGCAGGCATCCCGCCCGTCAGGCCCGGGACGCTCAGATGCCCCACCATGACCGCCGCGTCGGTGGCTCCGACGACAGCTGCAAAGGGGATCAGGTCGCGCTGGCGCAGCTCGTCGAGTGGGGCCGTAGAGGCCAATTGGTCGTGGGTGTCAGCAGTGGCTGCGCCGTGGCCCGGAAAATGCTTCACCACCGGCACCACTCCCCCGGCGCTGAGACCCTCCACTGTCGCCATGCCGTACTCGGTGACGGTGGCCGGGTCGTCGCCGAATGAGCGATCCCCGATGCCTTCCCCTGCGCCGACATCGATGACCGGCGCGAAATTCATGGTGAAGCCGAGTTGGTACATCTTGCGAGCGTGATTCGCGGCCACCTCAGCTACCTCAGCGGGCGACCTGGCGGTCTGGGCCGCTGCCGAGGGCAAGCGCCCCACCACCGCGGCGAGCCGCTGCACCCGACCGCCTTCTTCGTCGACGGCAAAGATCAACGGGATACGGCCCGCAAAATCCTGCAGCTCGGCGATGCGGCGCCAGACATGCTCGGTCACCGGCCCTTGCACCAAGATGCCGGCGATCCGACGGTCACGTGCCTCCTCGACAGCGAATCCGAGCGAGCGCTCGCCCAGTGCCGTCATGATCGTCTGCCCGATCCGCACCGGCAGCGGCAACTCGCTGGTGCACCACCGATCGACATCGGTCCACCACGCACCTGAGAGCAGCTGACGGACCGCCACTCCCGAGAGCCAACCCAAGGGCCGCTCCTCTCCCGTCAAGACCGTCGGTCCCGGATCGCCGATGGCCACTTCCGAGTTGTCCGCGAGCTGCAGCCAGACGCCGAGTGCCCCGGGCGCCCCGAGACGGGCGCCGACGACTTGGGTGTGCAATTGGGGTGGGTCGCTCACGATCGGCAGGATCGATGTGCCGACCGGTTCGATCGTGCCGTCGACACCGATCACCCAGTAACCGATCCCACCTGGACCGCGCAGCACAGCCACGACCCGGGGCGGGGACGGCTCGCCCTCAGAATCCCCAGACTCGGCGTCGGGCGCAACGGTGACGAGCGGCGGGGTTTCCGACTCGCTCGATGTCTGTGCAGCCGCGTCCGGAATGATCGCGAGCCAGCCGGCTGCGACCAGCAGCGCCGTCGTCGTCGAGGCGATCCGCCTGATCCATGATCGCCCGTACCGCCGCAACGCGTGCGACGGCTCAGACAAGTTGCCGCGTTCGGTCGTCAACCTGTTCCCAGGCGTTGTTCCAGCTCCTCGGCAGACAGCAGTTGGTGGAACAGGTAGATGTCGCTCCCGCCGGCAGGATCGACCTCAATCGGCGCGGTGAAGTTCACGTCGCGGATCAGGCAGAACGTCTCGTCCACGGCCGGGCAGTAGAACACCACCGCGGTGGCCGTCAGAACCGCCGTGCCACCGCCTGCGCCGACCGTGCCGCTCAGCCGGACCGGCATTTCGGGGCCCCGTGCCTCGTAGCGTGCCGTGTCTCGAGGACTCAGCAGATCGCCGTCGGCAGACCATTCGAACTCGAACAGCCCGTCGGTGTTGAACTTGTATCCCTCTGGCACCTTGAGATCCAGGACGATCTCGACAGTGCCGGGGGCGACTCGCTGGGGCAGCAGCACCACGTCGTCGTCGATCACGCCGGCCATTGTCACGGTGGCGATTTCCAGATTCGAAAGCGCCAGTGTGGTCAGCTCCCCGGTGGCGAGATCCAGCGTGCGGATGCGGTGATTGTTCGTATCGGCGACGTAGAGCGTGTCGGTCGTCGCACTGAGCCCACTCGGCTCGGCCAGCAGCGCGTCGGTGCCGAAGCCGTCCTGCAGTCCCGGCGTACCGCCACCCACCAGCACCGATGATGTCTGCGTGTCGAGGTCGAGCACCTTGATCCGGTGGTTGTAGGTGTCTGCGACGTACAGCAGCCCGGCGCCCTGCGCACCCGGCACGAACTCGATACCCACGGCGTGCTGCAGCAGCGTGTCGTCGAAGCTGCCCACTTCATCGCCCCACACGAATAGGTGCTTGCCGACCAGCGTGTCGAGCTGCCCGTCGAGGCCGAGCGAGACCTGCCGTACCGCGCTGGCCTCCGGATCGGTGAAGTAGAGCACGCCGTACCCAGCCGCAAGCCCGGAGGGCTGCGAGAGCGTGGCGGCGAGGCGGTGGCCGTCATCGAGGCCCTCGGCGCCCGTTCCGGCGAAGAAGTCGAGCACCCCGCTGGCGGTGTTCATGAGCCAGAGTTGATGACGACCGGCCCCCGCGATGTACAGCACTTCGCCTTCGAGGTGCAGGTCCCACGGCGAGGCGATGGCGGTCTGTGCCGCCGGTCCAGCCTGGAACACAGTGACCGGTTCGCCGGTCCCGGCAATGGTGGTCACCTCGCGGGCGCGCAGATCAGCAGCCCGGATCAGATGGTTCTCACGGTCGGCGATGTACAGGGTGTTGCCGTCACCAGCCAGGGCCATGCCCTGCGGGCGCCGGAACGACGCCTCGGCAAAACCGCCGTCGGTCCGGCCTTCGGCACCCGTGCCGATCACGTCGACCAGCTCGCCGTCGAGGGTGGCCACGAGCACCCGATGACGGCCCGTGTCGGCGATGAAGAGCCGGTCGCCGGCCTCGTCGGCCAGCACCTTGCCAGGGAAGCTCAGCACGGTGGGCAGCGCAGGCTCGATCTCCAGGAGCTCACCGAGCGGCGTCGGATCGATGAGGCCGTTGTGGCCGTACTCATCGGCCATGACGCCGATCGCAGGTGCCAGCCGTTCGTATACGCCCTCACCGGCGATGGGACCCAGCACCCGGCCCAATGGGTCGATGGCGACAACGGTCGGCCAGGCGTTGATGCCGTACGCCCGGCGCAGCAGTTCTTGATCGTCGTTCACGATCGGGTGTTGGCGGCCGTACCGGATCGATGCCTCCCGCACAGCTTCGGACTCGCGCTCGCTGGGGAACTTGGCCCAGTGCACCGCGATCACCACCACCTCGTCGGGATACTCCTGCTCCAGCCGGTGAAGATCGGGGATGATGTGGATGCAGTTGATGCAGCCTTGGGTCCAGAAGTCGAGCAGCACGATCTTGCCGCGCAGGTCGCCACTCATCGACAGCGGCCGGCTCACGTTGAACCAGTCGTAGCCCGCCGGGAACTCTGGGGCCGCCGGGCCGCCCTCGAATGTCAGCTCGACCGGCTCGGCGGCAGTGTCCGCGCTGTCTGCATCGCCATCACTTGTCGCAACCTGGTCGTCGTCGGCCGTGGCCGCGACCGCCGCTGCAGCATCAGCGTCGGCCACAGCGGCCTCACTCGACGCGGTCGCCGGCTCGCTCACTTCGGGCGAAGAGCAGGCGGCCGCTAGCAGGAGTGCCGCGAGCAGGCCGAAGCCGCGTCTCCGTCGCCGGCCGGTCCCCCGCTCGAATGCTTGCATCGGTACCGGCCGGTCGCCGGCTAGCGACTGCCTACGGTGCGGCGCGAGTCCACTACGCCCGTGTCGAATCCGGCGAGGTGCAGGCCGCCATGGAACCTGGCGTGCTCGATCTTGAGGCAGCGGTCCATCACGACGTCGAGGCCAGCACCGTTCGCAATCTGTGCAGCTTCAGCGCTCCACAGGCCGAGCTGCACCCAGAACGCCTTGGCACCGATCTCGACGACTTCTTCGGCGACTCCGGGCAGGTCTGCTGGCCGGCGAAAGACATCCACCAGATCGGGCACCACAGGCAGATCGGCGAGGCTCGGGTAGCACGGCCTGCCCAGGATCTCGTCGACCACAGGGTTCACGAAGTACACATCGAAATCGGTGCTCGAGCTGAGCAGGTAGGTGGCGACGAAGTTGGACGGGCGAGCCGGATTGGCCGAGACCCCCACCATCGCCACCGTATTGGTGCGCTGGATGAGCGCCAGCCGATCGGCTGCGCTGGGCTCGGTCCAGCCGTCGACAGGTTCGTGCACGATGGTCATGAGGGCACCGCCTTCGCGAGGGCCTGGTCCAGGTCCCAGAGAATGTCGTCGAGGTCTTCGAGGCCGACCGAGAGCCGGATCATGTCGGCGCTCACGCCACCCGCAGCCAGCGCTTCGTCGGACAGCTGCTGGTGCGTCGTCGACGCCGGGTGGATGACGAGCGTGCGGGCATCCCCCACGTTCGCGAGGTGGCTGATCATCTGGAGGGCCTCGATGAAGTCGGCGCCGGCCTGCCGGCCGCCCTTGACGCCGAAGGTGAAGATGGCGCCGGGGCCCTGAGGCATGTAGGTGCGGGCGAGCTCCCGGTAGGGGGACGACTCGAGGCCCGCATAGCTGATCCAGCTCACGGACGGATGGGCTTCGAGATGCTCGGCCACGGCCTGCGCGTTGGCGACATGTTCGTCCATGCGCTGGGGCAGCGTCTCAAGGCCTTGCAGCAGCAAGAAGGCATTGAGCGGGGACATGGCGGCCCCGATGTCCCTGAGCTGCTCGACGCGCAGCTTGGTGCAGAAGGCGTACTCGCCGAAGTTCTCCCAGAACCGGAGGTCGTTGTAGCTGGCCACGGGCTCGGTCATGTTCGGGAAACGCCCGCTGCCCCAGTCGAAGCGGCCCGACTCGCTCACGACCCCGCCGATGGAGTTGCCGTGCCCGCCGATGAACTTTGTCGCGGAGTGGATCACGATGTCCGCGCCGTGCTCGATGGGCCGGCACAGATAGGGCGTAGCAAATGTCGAATCGACGACCAGCGGGAGTCCGTGAACGTGCGCCACTTCGGCGATGCCGGCCAGATCGGGGATGGACCCGGACGGGTTGCCGACGATCTCCGTGTAGCAGAACTTGGTGCGGTCGTCGATGGCAGCGGCATATGCGTCAACGCTGTCACCGTCCACAAAGCGGGCTTCGATGCCGAACCGTCCAAGGGTCACGTCGAACATGGTGTGTGTGCCGCCGTACAGCGCCGAGGACGTGACCAAATTGTCGCCGGATTCGCACAGCGCCGCCGCAGTGAGGAACTCCGCGGCCATTCCCGAAGCAGCTGCGACCGCTCCGATCGCGCCTTCCAGGCTTGCTACCCGCTCCTCGAACGCGTTGACGGTGGGATTGGAGATGCGGGTGTAGATGGTTCCGTACTTCTGCAGGGCGAAGAGATCGGCCGCATCCGCCGCGTCCTCGAAGACGAAGCTCGTGGACTGGTACACCGGGACCGCACGAGCCCCCGTCGTGGCGTCGGGCCGGCCGCCTGCGTGCAGCGCGCGAGTGCGGAACCCGAACTGGTGATCGCTCATCTACTGCAGCCTACGACGGGCGCCCTGCGGGCCAAGGTCGGCCGCTGCAGAAACTGCGGGAAGCCTCTTAGCCGGCCCGGCTCTCGACGTACCGCCGAGCACGTTCGAGAGCCTCCGCCGGGTCCACACCGGCGACGCCGGCCATCCAGCAGGCGATCGGTGCCGCTATCCGCTCCGAATCGTGGGCTGCCGCGCCAGCCAGGTTCAGCAGCGCCTCGGTGATGTCCTCGCCCGGAGCAGGAGCACCGATCACCTCGGCAAACCCCGCCAGCCACTCCTGCGCCGTCGTGCCCGGCGGTCCGGAACCCGTCTCGTCGCTCATCGCCACAGCGTACGTTTGGCCGGCTGCGTCGTCGCGGGCAATTCACGCTCTCCCGCTCCCGTCGGATCGCTACGGTGCGGACCCGGCAGGTGGCACCCGCAGCCGAGAGGACACCGATGAGCGACGACGAAGGCATTTTCGGACCTGAGCTGTTCGAGTTCCTCGAAGAGCTCGAAGCGAACAACAACCGTGAGTGGTTCAACGAGAACCGTGAGCGCTACGAGGAGGAAGTGCGCGAGCCTGCGTTCGACTTCATCCGTGCCATGGGCGCATTGCTGGGCGAGATTTCGCCGCATATGACCGCACGGGACACGAAGGTCGGGGGCTCGCTGATGCGCGTCTTCCGGGATACGCGCTTTTCCGCCGACAAGACGCCCTACAAGACCAACGTGGGTATCCAGTTCCGTCATGTACGGGGCGGCGATGTGCATGCCCCGGGCTATTACGTCCACCTGTCCACCGAGAGCTGCTTCTTCGGCGCCGGCAGCTGGATGCCGGATCGCGACGCGCTGGCGGCCTACCGGATTGCCATCGACGAGCGATCTGCGGCGTGGATCCGGGCCAGGGACACCTGCCAGTCCGACGGCTGGCGCATGGAAGGCGAGCGGCTCAAGCGCTCGCCACGTGATTGGTCCGCGGATCACCCGATGATCGAGGATCTCAAACGCAAGAGCTTCATCGCTGTGCGCGACTTCGACCACGGCGTAGCGCTCAAGCCGGAGTTCCCGTCAGTGATCACGGCATGGTGCAACGAGACGCGCCCGCTCATGGCATTCCTCTGCGGGGCCGTCGGGCTGGATTTCTGAGCGGCCCCCAGAGGCGGCACCTGATCAGGACTGCTGGAGGGGAACGATTTCCGGCGGCAGATACGACTCCACCGGAGGCGGTTCGCCGTCGTACCGTTCAACCTCGACGAGACACGTGTGTGCCGACGGTCCTTGCGCCAGTCGGCTGGTCCCGACGTCGGCGGTCAGCGTGTTGGGGTTGCCGGCACGGCAGGTGCCGTCAGGTGCAGGGTCGTACCAGGCTCCGGTTGACAGCTGAATTACTTCGGGCATAACGGCATCGTCAACAACAGCGCCCGCCAGGCATGCGCCACGATCGTTGTAGAGCCGTACGACGTCACCGTCAGCGATGCTGCGGGCCGCGGCAGTGACCGGGTGCATGCGCACCGGCTCGCGGCCCGCCACCTTCGTCGCCTGGCTGGGAGCGGCATGGTCGTACTGGCTGTGCAGTCGCGACCGAGGCTGGTTCGACACCAGGTGCAACGGCCAACGATCGCTTCGCGCACCGCCCAGCCGTTCGAACGGCTCCATCCAGGCCGGGTGCGGCGGGCAGTCGTCGTAGCCGTAGCCGGCGATCGTCTCGCTCCACAGCTCGATCCGCCCGCTCGGTGTGCGCAGCGGCTTGGTGGCCGGGTCGGCGCGGAACGCCTCGAGATAGACCTGCGTGGGTTCCCCCATCAGCGCCTTGCCAGGGGCCATCGCGTAGCCCTCGGCGCGAAACTCGTCATGGGTCGGGGCCTGCGGATCGGCGGCGCGGTGAATCTCGTAGATGACCTCGATCCACTCGTCGGCCGTACGTCCCTCGGTGAACTGTTCCCCGAACCCCAGGCGCTCGGCCAAGCGAGCAAAGATCCAGTAGTCGTCGCGGGAGTCCCCCACCGGTTCGGCCACCGCGGCCATGGCGATCAGCATCGTCTCGGCGCCGCCGATGTCGTTGCGTTCGAGCGGCGTCGTCGCCGGCAGCACGATGTCGGCCCGCCGGGCGACCGGCGACCAGAACGGCTCCTGCACCACGATCGTCTCGGGTCGCTGCCACGCCCGCATCATGCGGTTCAGGTCCTGGTGGTGATGGAAGGGGTTGCCGCCCGACCAGTACACGAGCCGGATATCGGGGAAGCGACCCCTGCGGCCGTCGAAGTCGTACGGCTCGAGTGGCCGTTCCAGCATCTCGGTGATACGCGAGACGGCAATGGTGGGAGGACCCGGCTGGCGCATCGGCACCGGCAGGCCCGGAATGCGCGCCCGCGTCTGCCCCGCACCGGTGTTGCCCTGGGTGCCGAAACTGAAGGCGTATCCCCCGCCGGGCAGGCCGACCTGGCCGAGCACGCACGCCAGGGCCAGCGCCATCCAGTACGGCTGCTCGCCGTGGTGGGCCCGCTGGGTGGACA
The DNA here is from genome assembly GCA_964484385.1 of uncultured Acidimicrobiales bacterium. Lineage (GTDB taxonomy): Bacteria > Actinomycetota > Acidimicrobiia > Acidimicrobiales > Poriferisodalaceae > Poriferisodalis. The sequence goes on along the minus strand of CAZAFV010000001.1, from coordinate 113,551 downwards.
GGGAGAGATTGACGAGCGTGCGCTTGGCGGCCATCTCGTGCGCCAGCGCAACGATGTCATCGGCCTCGATGCCGGTCACCTCCGCCGCCCACTGTGCCGACTTGGGCGTGTCGTAGTCGACAGCGCTCGCCCACGGCGTGGGGCCGCGCCAGTCGCCGCTGGCTGCGGCAAGGCCCTCGCCCAGCACGTGAGCGCGTAGCCGGTCCCAGCCGTGGCAGTGGCTCGCCAGGAAGTCCTCATCGGCGAGCCCGGCCGTGACCAGCGTGTGAATGATCCCCGCCATGAGCGCTACGTCGGTGCCCGGACGGATGGGGAGCCAACGAGCATCGGCCGCCTTGTCGAAGTCGTCACGCAGCGGCCCGACGTTGACGAACTGCACCCCTGCCTTGCTCGCTCGGGCCACCCAGTCGTTGTGATGGTGCGGTCCTTGACCGCCGTAGGTCACGTGGCTGTTGCTGGCACGCATGCCCCCGAAGCACACGAACAGCTCGGTGTGCTCGCAGATCACCGACCACGAGGTCTGCCGTGCCAGGCCGGCGTGATAGCCCGTGCCGACCATGTAGGGGAAGATCGCCTCGGCGGCGGCCGAGGAGTACGTGCCCTTCTGGTCGGTGCAGCCCCCGAAGAAGCGCATGAAGCGGTGCTGCTGGCTCGACGCCAGACCGAATCGACCCGCTGAACCCCACCCGTAGGAACCGCCGAAGATCGATGCATTGCCGTGGTTGTCGCGCACCCGCGTCAACTCGGCGGCCACGAGGTCGAGCGCCGTGTCCCAGTCGACCTCGACGAACGGATCCTCGCCGCGCAGGTGAGTGGCCGCACCGGGCCCGTCGGCCAGCCACGACTGCCGCACGGCAGGCCGCATCACCCGGTTCTCTGCGAAGTGGCGCAGCGACTCCCCCAGGTGGGACGGCTCGGGGTCAGTGGGATGGCCGCGCACCGCCACCACTTCGCCGTCGCGCGAGTCCACTAGGAACGATCCGAAGTGCGTCCCCATCGCGGTGGTGCGCACGGCGCCTGTGCTGTTGCTGCCAGTCACAATCGCAGGCTACGCAGCGCTTTCAGCGACCCATGCGGCCGTTGGTGGGGCGCAGGGTGACGCTCATGCGGGGAGGCGCGGCGGCGACCTTGGGGACGCTGTGCTCCCAGCGCTGCTGGCACGCTCCGCCCATCACCAGCAAGTCGCCCGAAGCCAGCGTGAACGAATGGCTGTGTCCACCGCCGCGGGGCCGCATCAGGAAGCGTCGCGGGCCGCCGAGCGAGACGATGGCAACCAAGGCATCGGCGGGGTCGATGCCGATGCGGTCGCCGTGCCACGCCACCGAGTCCTGTCCGCCCCGGTAGTAGTTCACCCACACCGAGTCGAAACTGCGCCGGTAGCGCCGGGTGAGCGCCGCTGCCATGTCGTCGATGACGGGAACCGAGCCTGCGGTGCGGGGCCGCACGAATGCTCCCAGGCGCGGCTCAGCCACCGTCCGGCCGTACATCTCGCGCTCTGCCGATGTCCACCGCAGCGCCTCGGCTAGCCGCAGCAGCAACTCGTCGCCGCCGGTGACCCAGCGCGAGACGGTGTCGACCCAGCAGCGTTCGTCCAGCGTCCAGCGCCGCACGGTCGTGCCGCCGCGCACGCCCGGCTCGCCCTGAGCGAACAGGTCGGCTTGCAGATCGGCGACCTCTGCCCGCACTGCCGTGCGTGTCTCTCCCACGTCGGCCAACTTTAGCAAACATCCGTATGTCGAACGTTTGCTCCATACAGTTCAACCTCGGGAGCGCTGCCACGCCTCCATGGTGAGTTCGAGGCTCTCGATGCGCTCTGGCAGACCGAAGGTGGTGGTGTGCACCATCAGCTCATCGGCACCGGTTGTATCGGCCAGCGCGTCGAGCGCAGATGCCACCTCGCGCGGATCCCCGACGATGGCATTCGTCGGCATCGCCACAGCGTGTTGCCACTCTGGATGCGACATCGCCTCGTCCGGCGAGACCATCGGCCAGAACCGACCCGTCCGGATACCCAACCGGCGTAGCAGCGATGGTGCGGCGTGGTATCGGGCCGATTCCGTATCGGCGGCGGTGACCACCCCGACGCTCACCATCACATATGGCTCGTCCAGCACCGACGATGGCTGAAACCGCTGGCGGTAGAGATCGAGCGCGCCCAGTACGCCGCCGCCGTCGAAATGGTGTGCGAAGGCGAAGGGCAAGCCCAAGTAGCCCGCTAGTTGCGCTGAGTAGCCACTGGAACCCAACAGGAGCACCGCAGGTGCCGATGTCGCGCTCGGCGTGGCCCGGAAGTCGGTCCAAGGACCCTCCGTGGTGCGCACGTCGCCGAGGTACGCCATGAGGTCGATGAGGTGGCTGGGGAAGTCATCGACCTGCCAAGGATCGGGGACTGCACCCGCTCGATTGGGGCCGTCCTCTGCGGATCCACGCTCAACTGGAGCGGTATTGGTGCTCTGACGCACCGCTGCAGCGGTAATGCGGTCGCTGCCGGGTGCCCGACCGACGCCGAGGTCGATGCGGCCCGGATGCAGTGCTTCGAGCATCGCGAACTGCTCAGCCACGACGGCGGGGCTGTGATTGGGCAACATCACTCCACCTGAGCCCAGCTTGATGCGCTCGGTATGGACCGCCAGGTGCGCGATCAGCACGGCGGGCGATGTGCTCGCCACCGTATCGATGTTGTGATGTTCGGCGACCCAGAAGCGCTCGTAGCCCAGCCTGTCAGCAGCGCGAGCGAACTCGGTGGTTTCCGCCAGCGTTTGCGCGCTGGTGCTGCCCTCAGACACCGTCGCCAAGTCCAAGACGCCCAACGGCAGCACCTGCTTCGAACCCACCCCGTCAGGCTAAAGAGCGGCGCTGGCAGGTGCCCGCGCAGCCATGGCAGTGCAGTGATCCGTCAGCCCAGCGCGCCGGCTGCGGCGGCTTCGGCGATCTCGTCGTCGGTGAGGCCCAGTTCGCCGCTGAGCACGTCGTAGGTGTGCTGCCCGATCATGGGCGCCGCGAACCTCGGTCCGTGGTCGTACCCGGCGATCTGGTACTGGTGGCCCGAGTAGGGCACTTTCCCCATCCGGGGGTGCTCCAGCCAGCGGTGGAAGCCGCGGTGCGCATACTGCGGGTCGGCGAGCAGGTCGCTGCTGCGCTGCACCATGCCTGCTGCGATCCCGGCATCGAGCAGTTGCCGTTCCAGCGTGGCTGCATCCTGGTCAGCGGTCCACGCCGCGATCTCGTCGTCGATCGCATCGTGGGCTGCGAGGCGCCCTTCCGCCGTCGACAGCTCGGGCGCTAGGGCCCACGGCGGAGCATCCATGAGCTTCACCAGTGCTGTCCACTGCTCATCGTCGGCGATGGTGATCGCGCACCACCGGTCCTCCCCCGCACACCGGTACACCCCCTGCGGGGCCATGTCGGGGTCGCGGTTGCCCATGCGGGTGGCCACGGTGCCGCTTTCTCCGTAGTCAGCCAGCTCGGGAGCCAGGAACTGCAATCCGCACTCGAGCTGCGCTGCTTCGATGACGCAGCCCTCGCCGGTCCGGCGACGGCGATCCAGCGCCGCGAGCAGCGTGGTGGTGATGATCCGCGGGGAGATGGTGTCGGTGTAGGCGAGGTAGGGGCCGTCGGGCGGCAGATCGGGCCAGCCCACGACCGGGTAGAAGCCCGCTATGGCGGCCGCGTGATAGCCGAATCCGCCGAGCGCCGACATCGGCCCGCCGCTGGCCAGCAGTGATGTGTGCACCACGATTGCCTTCGGGTTCAGCTCAGCGATCAGTTCGTCGCTGGCGATGGTGCGCGCAAAGGTGCCCGGTGTCCATGCTTCCACCACCACATCTGCCCACGCGATCATCCGGCGGGCGATGTCGACGCCAGCAGCCGTCTTGAGATCGATGTCGATGCTCAGCTTCGACGTGTTGAACGTGCCGAAGAAGTGGGCCATGTCGATGTCGATGACGTCGTCTTTGAACGGCGGGTTGGCGCGCAGGCCGTCGAGTCGCGAGCTGGATTCGATCCGCACCACGGTCGCGCCGTGATCGGCGAGCGCCTTCGCCGTGATGGGCCCCACGCCGATCCAGCTGAAGTCCGCGACGCGCAGGCCGGCGAAAGGCAGATCGGCATCACCCACGCTCCACGCTGTCGGTTGAGCGGGCAGCTGGGCCGGCGGCACGGGATCGGCGCTGACCTCAGCGAGTTGCCCCCTGATCTCGGCGCCGTGCTCGTCGAGGCGTGGCGGCTGCCGCTTGGTGCCGACACGGACACCGTCGATAGTCGCAGGGCCGCCGGGAAGCTCGACTCCCGCCGCGTCCCCCTCTTGGATTGACCGCCAGAAGTCGCGCACGCGCAGGTGCTCGAACTCGACAAGGTCGGCCACGGTGTGGACTGGCGCAATCGTCTCCTTCAGCACCATCGAACGCTGCAGGAGTGCGCCGTTCGTGTGCCGTTCGCACAGCCCCACCATCGCCTGGTACAGCTCGTCGAACGTCCGGCCGATCGGTTCGCCGGCCGCGGCACGCAGGTCGTAGGTGTCCCACTCCTCGGCTCGCCAGCTCTCGTCTGCGAGGCCTTCTTCGATGTACCAGTCGAGCAGCCGACCCGTCGCCACGCCCCGGGCGACACCGATCGCCCAGCCGTCCTGGGTGCGGTAGCGCATCTCGAGCGGCACGGCCAGCTGCGCGACCGTGCCCGAGCGCTTGAAGTCGCGTCCACAGATCGCGTGGGTCTCCATGGCATTGAGCAGCGTCCAGGTCATCGCCGCCTGGGCCGACACGCCGACGTGCTGTGCCGAGGCGGTGACGCGCATGCGGGCTTGGGCCATGAGCCCTGCCGCGGCGGATTCTGCACCCGCATGACGCCACGCCTGTGCGATCGAGGCCTTCACGGGCGCCCGCTCGAAGATCCCCTGCATGTTCGCCGGCCCGCCGAGGGCCGCCAGCGACAGCTCTGAGGCCGGGTCGCCGCTGCGAGGTCCGTCGAGACCAAAGGGTGTGACCTGCACATGAACAATCCGCTCGTTCAGCTTTGCGAGGACGTCGTGGCCGTACCCGGCTGCAGCCAGCGCCCCTGGAACTCCCGACTCGTAGATGAAGTCGCTGTGGGTGACCAAGCCCTCGAACACCTGCCGGTCGTCGGGGTCGTCCAAGTCCAGCACGATGGAGCGCTTGTTGGAGTTGTACGCGCAGAACTGCCAGCTGCGCAGGTCGCCTGCGGGTGTCTGCTGCGACCTCAGCGGCAGTGCCGCGCGGCCCTCGGTGCCGCCGGGCGGCTCGACCTTGATCACATCGGCGCCGAGCTCGCCCAGCAGCCACGGCCCGAATTCGCCGCGGTGATCGGTGAGATCCAGAACGGTCATGCCAGCAAGCGGCGTGGATGCCGTGTGCTGGGTGGCTTCGGGTGACGTCATGTGGGTCTCTGACCTCACGCTCGTGATATGTCTGGTGCTGCGCCGGAGAGAGTCCCGCGCAGTGCGGGCCGGTACGACGATACGCAGGCGCTCGCTGTTGCGCGGCGGTTAGCTTGCCCAGATGGCCGACAGCTCGTCGCCGTGGCGGCACCCGCCTCCGTCCGAACTCACCGACGAGTTGCTGGCGCGGGTTCGTGCCAGCGGACAGCACAGCGACGCCGAGCGCTACCCCGATCCCGAGATCATCGCCGAGTTGGGACAGCTCGGCCTCATGCGATTGCTGGTGCCCTCCGAGCTCGGAGGTGGTGGGCGCCATCCCGCCGAGTTCATCGAGTTCAGCCGTCGGGTTGCCTACGAGCACCCGTCAACGGGCTGGGTGGCCATGACCTGCAATGAGGAAGCCGAGATCTTTGCCGCCTACCTCGAGCCCGACACGGTGACTGGGTTCTACGCGACCAACCCAGGCGCAGTCATCGCCGGTTCCGGGGTGCCCAAGGGAGTGGCACGGCCTGCAGACGGCGGCTGGGTCGTGGATGGCCGGTGGCCATTCGTCAGCGGATGCACCGCGGCCGACTGGTGGATCCTGGCCAACATCGTCGACGGCACCCGGCCGAGGAACTTGTGCTTCGTGCTCATTCCGGCCGATGCAGCCTTGATCGACGACACCTGGCACACCGTGGGCCTGCGGGGCACCGGCAGCCACGACGTCGTGCTGAATGAGTACTTCGTGCCAGATGAGCGGGCCTCGGTCGTCGAGAACTACTCGCTGCCCAAGCCCAACGAGCACCCCTACTACCGCCTGCCGTCGGGATTGCGATTCCCGTTCCCCAAGACCGGTGTGGCATCGGGCATCGCGGATCGGGCGATCGACGAGTTCGCAGCCTTGGCCACGGCCAAGACCCCGCTGTACAACCGCTCGGCGCTGGCCAATCGGCCCGACGCCCAGGCGGCCATGGCCCGCGCCGCCGCACTCGCCGGTGCCGGCCGGGCATTCGTTGCCGAGGTGCTGTCGGAGATCTGGGAGACCGCTTCTGCCTGCGGCAACGTGACGCCGGCGCAGCATGCCCGTGCGCGCCTCGCGTGCTCATGGAGCGTGCAGAACTGCATCGCTGCAGTGGAGACGCTGGTGACGGCCACTGGCAGCACCGCCAATTACACCTCGTCGCCGCTCGGCGGCTTGCTGAACGACGTGAGGGCCGTCGCCGGCCACTTCATGGTCGGCAGCTACCAGATGGACACTGCAGGACAGGTGCTGCTGGGCCTCGACCCAGGCGATCCCAACTTCTAGGAGAAGGGGACGCGCGCCGGCGCGCCCCGTACGATCTTCGGCGACGGAAACGCCCCGGCTGAGGGACACCGCCCGCAGATGAGACAGTTCGAGAGCCGCATCGATACCGCCGGCAGCGAGTTCGACAAGAACGCCGCTGCCTATGCCGACTTGCTCGCGACGCTGCGGGATCGCCAGCAGTTCGCAATCTCGGGCGGTGCGGGCCGCGAGCGCTCAATAGAGCGCCATCACAGCCGCGGCAAGATCCTGCCGCGCGACCGCATCGATCTGGTGTGCGACGCGGACACGCCGTTCTTGGAGCTCTCCACGCTCGCGGGATGGGACATGTACGACAACAGCGCTCCCGGCGCCGGCATCGTCACCGGTATAGGCGTGGTCCATGGGGTGCCGTGGATGTTCATCGCCAACGACGCCACGGTGAAGGGCGGCTCGCTGCTGCCGATCAGCATCAAGAAGCACGTGAGAGCCCAGGACATTGCCGCCGAGAACGGCCTCGGCGTCGTCTACCTGGTGGACTCGGGCGGCGCGTTCCTGCCGCTGCAGGACGACATCTTCCCCGACAAGGACCATTTCGGCGGCAGTTTCTACCGCCAGGCCCGGCTGTCGGCGCAGGGTTTGCCGCAGATCTCGGTGGTACTGGGCGGCTGCACTGCGGGCGGAGCGTATGTGCCAGCACTCTGCGACGAAGTGATCATGGTGTCGGGGATCGGGCGCATCTACCTCGGCGGACCACCCATCGTGAAGGCTGCACTCGGCGAGATCATCGAACCCGACGACCTGGGCGGGGCCGCGCTGCACACGCGCATCTCCGGCGTGTCCGACTACATGGCCCCCGACGAGCGATCCGCCTACGGCAAGCTGCGCGAGCTGTGCGCAGCCGCCAACCAACGACCTGTGAGTCATCGTGAGAACTGGCTGTCGTGGACCGAGCCGGAATCACCGCATTTCGACCCGGCGGAGATCTACGGCGTGATCTCCGCCGACGACCGCATCGGCTTCGATGCCCGCGAGATCATCGCCCGGCTCGTCGACGGCTCCCGCTACGGCGAGTTCAAGCCCGAATGGGGCGAGCACATCACGTGCGGCTTCGCCCGTATCTGGGGCTTCCAAGTCGGCATCATCGCCAACAACGGGATCATCTTCTCCTCCGACGCTCTGAAGGCCACCCACTTCATCGAGCTCTGCGAGCAGCGCCGCGTGCCGCTGCTGTTCCTGCAGAACACGACGGGCTACATGGTGGGCAGCGATTCTGAGGCGGCGGGCATCGCCAAGCACGGGGCCAAGATGGTCTCCGCCGTGGCCAACGCCACCGTGCCCCGCTACACGGTGCTCATCGGGGGCTCATACGGCGCCGGCAACTACGGCATGTGCGGGCGGGGCTTCAACCCCAGATTCCTGTTCGCCTGGCCGAACAGCCGGATCGCCACGATGTCCGCCGAGACCGCACAGACCGTGCTGGTGGACATCCGTCTGGCCGGCATGCGCGGCACCGAAACCACCGAGGAGGAGATCGCCGCCATGCGAGCCGAGGTGGCCGACCAGTACGAGCGCCAGAGCGACCCCTACTACGCCACTGCCCGCCTGTGGGATGACGGGCTCATCGACCCTGCCGACACCCGCGACACGCTCGGTCTGTGCCTCGCGCTGACGGCACGCCAAGATGCCCCGGCTCCCGGCAGCGGCATCGTCTACCGGATGTAACCCACCTGCATCGGCACGAGGATCAATGACGTGAAGCTGCTGGTAGCCAACCGCGGAGAGATCGCGAGCCGGGTATTCGCCACCGCCCGTCGGCTGGGTTGGCGCACGGTGGCCGTATGGGCCGAGCCGGACCGGAAGGCTCCCTTCGTCGCAGAGGCAGATGAGAGCTGTTGCATCGGTCCTGCGGCACTCGACCGCTCGTACCTCGACACCGGTGCGATCTTGGCGGCTGCGCACGAAACCGGCTCAGATGCCGTGCATCCCGGCTATGGATTCCTCTCGGAGAATGCAGCCTTCGCCCGAGCGGTGACCGAGGCGGGCCTGGTCTGGGTCGGGCCGCATCCGGAAGCCATCGCTCAGATGGGAGCCAAGATCGAAGCACGTGACCTGGCCGAAGCGGCCGGGGTACCGACGATTCCCGGCGCCAGCGGTGGCGACCTGGCGGCTGCTGCGGATCAGATCGGATTCCCGGTGCTGGTCAAGGCTTCGGCCGGCGGCGGCGGCAAGGGCATACGCATCGTGCATTCGGCCGGCGAGTTTGACACTGCGCTGAGTGAGGCACGCACCGAGGCGCTGCGCTCCTTCGGCGACGATCGCGTCATCGTCGAGCGCTACATCTCCCGTCCCCGCCACGTCGAGGTGCAGGTGGTCGGCGACCGGCACGGCAGCGTTATCCATCTCGGCACTCGCGACTGCTCATCGCAGCGCCGCTACCAGAAGCTGATCGAGGAAGCCCCGGCGCCGAACCTGCCTGCCGCCACCCGAGACGGCCTGCACGATGCCGCTGTGGCTCTCGCTCGGCACATCGGTTACGACAACGCGGGCACGGTTGAGTTCATCGTGGATGCCGCCTCCGGCGAGTTCTTCTTCCTGGAGATGAACACCCGCCTGCAGGTAGAGCATCCCGTCACCGAGGCGATCACGGGACTCGATCTGGTGGAGCTGCAACTGCGGGCGGCGACCGGCGAGCCGTTGGGCCTGGGTCAGTCTGATGTGACGTTCACCGACCACAGCATCGAGGCCCGTATCAACGCCGAGGATCCGTACGACGGCTTCAGCCCGCGGGCGGGCCCGGTGCGCCACCTGTCGGTGCCCGCCGGCGTGCGTTGGGATGCGTCGGTCGCCGAAGAGTCAGAGGTCACTCCCTACTACGACCCTCTCATCGCCAAGCTGATCGTCACGCGGCCCGACCGGGCATCGGCGCTGGATGCGCTGCGCGATGCGCTCGACGGGCTCGTCGTGGGGCCGGTTCCCACCAATGCCGGATTCCTGCGTTGGCTGACCGACATGCCCGCGCTGCGAAGCAGCGAGATGACCACCAACGTCATCGATGCGCTCGACCCGCAGGAGGTGGGCGAACCGCCGTCGAGCGGTGACGCTGCACCCGCAGCAGCAGCGGCATGGATGGCCCGGCTGCGACGTCAGCGGGCCGCGCACACTGCTAGCCCGTGGTCGGCACTGGGATCATTCCGCCTGACCGAGCACCGTGCTGAGGCGGCAGTCCTGCTGCGTGACAGCGCAGGCGATCTGTGCGAAGTGGCCGCTGGGGCGTTGAATGGCGCCGGCGTCAAGGCGCTCGCCACGGCCAGCAGCGCCAGAGCCGATTCGGTGGCGGTCAACATCGCCGGACATACCGTCACCTTCGAGGTGCCCGACCGGTCCGACGCGTGGACGCCCGCAGCGACCGACGACACCGGCTCGGTCGATGCAGTTGCAGCGCCGTTCCCGGCCGTGGTCGTCGAAGTTCCCGTCGTCATCGGCGATGCCGTGGCCGCCGGCGACGTGGTCGTGGTGGTGGAGGCCATGAAGATGCTCCACTCGCTAACGGCGCACGGAGCCGGAACGGTCGCCGAGATCCGCTGCAGCGCCGGCGACGCCGTCGAAGCCAACCAAATCCTCGTCAGCTTCGAGCAACACGGGCACGACCTGCCGGCGGATCCGGCCTGACAGCACCCAGAGCGCGTGGCTCGACGGGTCCAGCCGTCTAGACGAGCCCGAGCGGGAGGGTCGTCAGCACCTCGTTGCCGGTCTCGGTGATCAGCACCTGTTCTTCCAGCTTGACGCCCTCGCCGCCCGACCGCGCGCCGATGAAGGCTTCTACGCACATCACCATTCCCGGCTCGAGCACGCCGTCGTACCCACCGGCGTCCCACTTGTGACGGTGGTAGATGGCCGGGTACTCGTCGCACAGCCCGACCCCGTGCGAGATGACCGTGTAACCGCGGTAGCTGTCGGGGTCGGGATACCACGCCTTGTCAGTGATCTCGCGCAGCGTGACTCCGGGCTGGTGCAGTTCGGTATTGCGATGGATCTGCTCGACGGCGAGCGACCAGCAGTCGTGCTGTGCCGACGTTGGGGCGCCGCCTCCGCAGCGCCATGTGCGCGACATATCGACGCACATTCCATACGCGCCCACCAGGTCGGTATCGAAACCCATGAGCTCCCCAGATTGGACCCGACGGCTGCTGGCCTCGTGATACCACGGGTTCGTTCTCGGCCCCGACGACAGCAGTCTCGTCTCGATCCACTCCCCGTAACGACGCAGGCTGCCGGCCCACAGTTCCGCCCACAGATCGAACTCGCTCACCCCCGGCTCGAATATGGCGTGCATCTCGTCGATGGCAGATTCGCATGCGTGGATCGCGCAGCGCATGGCGGCGAGGTCGTCGGGGCCCTTCACCGCACGCGCCAATTCCATGATCGGACCTGCGCTCACCAGTTCGACGCCGTGGGATTCCAGCGCGCGAGACCCCGTCAGATCCAGCTGGTCCACCGCCAGCCGTCGTGTTCCTCGGGCCACTTCAGCCAGCAGATCCGCTATCTCCGACGCCCATCGCCCGGCGATCTCCTCTGACCTCGGTCCCGCCTTGAAATAGATGTAGGACGTCCCGGGCCGGATCTCGTCGACTGCTTCTGAGTGCGCATCCAAGAACTCCCCATCGGAGAACTCGAACACGACCACAGGGCCCTCTGTCGCAACGAACGCATACCTGACGGCGTTGTGCATGGTCCACAGCGACATGTTCGTGGTGTCGGTGGCGTAGCGGATGTTCAGCGGGTCATACAGCAGTGCCGCATCGCAGTCTGCGCCGCGCAACTGCTCGCGGACTCGTTCCAGCCGGTACCGGCGCAGCGCCGAGCGGTCCGGAAGCTGCTGCCCCGCAGCCACCCACTCGGACTCCAGATCGGCACCCGGGCCCAGCGCGTGCATGTTGAGGTCGGTGTGGTCCAGAAGCCACCCCGGGGGTTCGGCCCGACCGACGCCGATCTTGGGTTTGTGGCGGCGTTCGAACCCCTGCAGTGCCATGACCGCTCGCCCCTCCCAAGGTCTGCTCAGCCCCGCTGTGAGGCCGAGACACTGATGCGCGGCGAGCCTACGACAACGCGCACTGGCCAACCTTCTCGCTGACGAACCAGTTGTTTCCCGCTCTTGTTAGCTGCGCTCGCGGGCCGCTCGGGCCACGGCTTCGCCTCTAGGGTCTGGGAATGACCGCAGAAGGACATGACGGCGAGGCCGCCGGCACGCTGACCGGGATCACCATTCACCCCATCAAGGGCTGCCGCCGCGTCGAGCTCGATTCGGCCCTGGTCGCTGCAACCGGGCTTGAGGGCGACCGCGCATGGCAGGTGGTGACGAGCCCCGACGACACCGGGGAACTCGGCGAGTCGGTCACCCAACGTCGAAACGCGGCGCTCGCGACCGTCGCCCCGGTGCCGATCGACGGCGGCTTGACCATCAGCGCACCCGGCATGGGCACGATCGACGTGAAGCGGCCCGATGTCAACGACACGGCGGTTCTCGCACTGATCGGCGATGAAGTCGCGTGTGCAGATGCAGGAGACGAGGCGGCTGAGTTCTTCAGCGAGGTGCTCGGATTCGCGGCCAGGCTCGCAGCGCTGACCCCCGAGTCCTCCCGGCCGATGCGGCTGTTCCGGGGACGCCTCACGGGCTTCGCTGACGCGGCGCCGGTGCTCGTGGCCAATACGGCCTCGCTCGACGATCTGGTGGCGCGGGCCTCAGAGCCGTTCGGCATCGAGCGCTTCCGGGCGAACCTCATCGTGACCAACGACGAACCTTGGTCCGAGGACACCTGGACGGAGTTCTCGATCGGCCCGGCCCAGCTCAGCGCTCGCGTGGTGTGGCCCCGCTGCGCCGTCCCCCAGATCGATCAGGACACCGGCGAGCGCCACCGCGAACCCGCCCTGGTGCTGCGCAAGCACCGCTGGTGCTGGGTCGCGGAAGGCTTCTCGCCAGGCATGCGAGGGATGCTGGAAGGCAACGCCATGTTCGGCATCGCGTGCACCATCGATCCCGAAGGCGTTGTTGTCTCGGTAGGCGACCCGGTCACCGTCTCAGCCACGGGTCCGCCCCTGCTCGACCCGCCCCGCTGAGGGCTCCAGGGCCTGCCACTAGGTCAGCTCGCCGAGCACCTCATCGGTGTGCTCGCCGAGCATCGGTGCCCGCTGCCAGGCCCACCAGTCGCCGTCGGTGGTGAAGGGCGAGCCGGGAACGGTGTAGGTGCCGAGCACCGGGTGCTCCTCGGGCCGCCACCAGCCCACCGCTTCGAGATGCGGGTCGTGACGCAGATCGCCGACGGTGTTGACCGGGGTGATCGGGATGCGCCGCCGCTGGCCCTCCACGAACAGCTCCTGCTTGGTGAAGCGAGTGGTCAGCTCCTCGACCCACGCATCCACGGCCTCCAGCGCCTCACGGCGCACCACGATGTCGATGAAGATCTCGTCGAGGATGCCCTCGTTGCCGGTCAGCTCGTGCACCCATTGCGCAACCGCATTCCAGTGAGTCGGCTGGATGGCGATGATCGCGACATAGCCGTCCGACGCCGGGTACATGCCCATCGGGCTGGTGACCGGACGGCGGTTGCCGGCCCGGGGCCGCGGCACTTGGTCGTCGAGATACAGCGGCACACCGGTCTCAGGCGACAGCCACAACCCGACTTCTTGCAGCGACAGATCGATGGTCTGGCCGAGTGCCGGTTCGTCAGCCACGGCGGCCTGATTGCGGGCGCGCACCGACATCATCGAGCCGATCACCGCATGCAGCGAGGCGCCGTGCATCAGCACGCCGATCTCTCCTGCCGGGGCCAGTGGGGGGCCATGCGGAAAGCCCACGGTGGAGGCCAAGCCGCACGATGCCCAGGCGACGAGGTTCGACGAGCGCCAATGACGTCGCGGCCCCGTCATGCCGAACGGCGTGATCGAGACCCAGGTGAGGTGCGGGAACCTCTCGACGATCCCGGCGACACCGAGCCCTCCTTCACCGGCGTCTGCCAGCCACGGGTAGGCCGCTTGGGTGGCGGGCATCGCATCGTCGAGCACAACGTCGGCTGAGCCGATCAGCTTCACCAGCGACGCGGCATCCGCTGCGTCGGTCGGGTCCAGCACCACGCTGCGCTTCGACGCTGCGTAGTACGCCCACCACAGGCTGGCCTCGGGGCCGTCGTGGCCCGGCGCCAGCGGTGGCATGTTGCGGATGGGATTGCCCTCGGGCGGCTCCACGCATATCACGTCGGCGCCGAGCGCCGCCCAGACGCGGGTGCCATACGCTCCCGACAGCCCGGTCAGGTCGAGCACCCGGACGCCGCTCCACGGGCCGTGGCCTTGTGGCGCGGCGCTCATTGGTTGCCGCCGGTGATGTTGCCCTCGGCGTCGTAGAACTCCGCTATCCCGACCGATTCGTACCAGCGGTCGAACGGCCGCTCCAGCACGACCTCAGGTCGGGCATCGACGAACGCCGTCCCGTCCGCAACCATCTGCTCCACGTCGTCGTTCGCATAGCCGATCTCGGTGAGGACGTCGACGGTGTCGCCCCCCATGTTGGGACCGGCGCGGGTGACGTATGGGGGCGTTTCGCTCAGGCGCACCGGGTTGCGAACGAACAGGTCGCGGCCCAGTCGTGGGCTCGGGGCAATCGAGTACGGGCGGCGGTCGTGCACCTGGGGGTCAGCCAGCACACCCGTGTGATCCAACACCTCGTATGCCGCAATGCCCAGCGCCTGCAGCTCCGCAGCCGCTTGCTGGGGGCTGCGACGGCTCGTCCAGGCCGACAGTTCGGCGTCGATCGCATCGTGGTGTGCGATGCGATCGCCGAGCGTGTCGTGCGGGTAGGTCGACAACGCAGTGTCGCCGCTGCCGTCATGTGCAGCGACATCGGACCACTCGGCCAAGCCCGCCAGCGCCTGCCATGCCTCGTCATCGGGTACTTCGACAGCGATCCAGCGATCGTTTCCCGCGCATGGGTAGATCCCCGCAGGTGCCGCCCACGACACCCGGTTGCCATTGCGAAACGGCTCGGGCACGCCGAGGTCCTTGCCCACCAGGTACGGCCCCAAGAACGACACCGTGGTCTCGAGCTGGCTGATGTCGATGAATCGGCCCTCCCCTGTGCGATCCCGCTCGTGCAGGGCGGTGACGATCGCCAGCATGGTGTGCAGCCCGCCCATGTAATCGGGCGGAGCGATCGAGGGAATGCCGGCGGGTTCCTCGTGCGGGAAGCCGGTGAGAGCATCCCATCCCACGAGCGGCGCCTGGTTCGGACCGAAGGCTCGGAAGGGGTAGTACGGCTTGTCGGGATCCACCCCGAACCCAGTCATCCCTGCATAGATGATGTCGGGGCGCACCTGTTTGATCGATTCGTAGTCGAGTCCCAGTTCGGCGATGCCCGGCGCTGCAAAGTTCGTCAGGAACACATCGCACGTAGCCAGCAGGCGCTTCGCGGCCTCGAGCGCCTTGGGCTGCTTCAGCTCGAGGCCGACCGAGCGCTTGCCGGCCGACATCTCCGGAACATACGGACCGGTGTCGCAGAAGACGTCCGCAAGCTCAGGATCGCGTGCCCACGCCGAGCCGAACGCTCGGGCCACGTCGGGATAGCTGTGGGCCTCCACCTTGAAGACCTCGGCGCCGTGGTGAGCCATGGCCTTGCCGCAGCATGGCGCTGCCACCGCGATGCTGATCTCGAAGACCCGTATGCCCGAGAGCGGTCTGCGTCCAGCGCTCGCTGTCATCGATGACACCTCATGTGCTCCGGCTCCATAGCCCGGTGACCTTACTCCCGGCTGCTTGTGACGCTTGTGCCCACTGAATGGGTCCGGGATGGGCACAGCAGCGGTGACGGCAGCAGCCGCGGCACTGGCCGGCGGCGCGTGCTAGGACAAGATCCCGGCGGCGGGATCCGCCTGCCGCCAGGCCAAACCGGAGGGTTGCCCCGACATGACTGATTCGACTGCTTCCGCCGATTCACCGACTGAGGTCGTCGGCAAGTTCATTGCCTGCATCGAAGCGAAGGACCTCGACGGGGCGGCCGCCCACGTCTCCGACGACGTCTATTACGACAATGTGCCCGTCGGCGACATGACTGGCCCCGACGCCATGAAGGAGTTCCTGAGCGGCCTGACGAAGGGCGACGGACCAGTGGAGTTCGAGATCGTGCGCCAGACGGCCACCGGCAACACCGTGATGAACGAGCGGGTCGACCGCTTCCATACCGGTTCCGGCCGGCAGATCGAACTGCCGGTGATGGGCATCTTCGAGGTCAACGACGGCCTGATCACGTTCTGGCGCGACTACTTCGACAACGGCATGTTCATGCGCCAGATCAAGGGCGGCTGAGCGGAGCAGTCAGGACATGGCCTACCAATACGACGGCTTCGATCTCACCGGCAAAGTCGCAGTCATCACCGGCGGCAACGGCGGCATCGGGCTCGGCTACGCCCGTGGCGTCGCTGCTGCCGGCGCCGATGTCAGCATCTGGGGCACAAACCCCGACAAGAACGCGGCAGCCGAGGCCGAGCTGCAAGAGATCAACCCATCCGCGAGCGCGCTGCGCTGCGATGTCTCCGACGAGGAGCAGGTCGAGGAGTCGATGGCCGCTGTCGTGGAGCGCTACGGGCGCATCGATGCCTGCTTCCCCAACGCCGGCATCGGCACCCAGAACCAGAAGGGCTTCCACGAGCATTCCAACGAGGACTGGTTCAGCGTCATCGACGTGAACCTTCACGGCGTGTTCTTCACGCTTCGCGCCGCCACCCGGCAGATGATCGCCCAAGGCGAAGGCGGCAGCCTGGTGCTCACCTCCAGCGGCACGGCCATCCAGGGCGCCGCCCGAGGTCAGGCCTATGCAGCCACCAAGGGCGCCATGCTGGCGATGATGATGGGGCTGTCGGTCGAGATGGCCCGCTACAAGATCAACGCCAACGCCGTCATCCCGGGCTGGATCGATACCGCTATGACTGAGCGGCTGTTCAACTGGGACAAGTTCGTCGACAACGTGATGCCGCGCATACCCATGCGCCGGTGGGGCGTGCCAGACGACTTCGGCGCCATCGCGGTGTACCTCATGAGCGATGCAGCCCGCTGGCACACCGGCGACGTCATCAAGATCGACGGCGGTTTCAGCATCTTCTGACGCAGCCGCGACAACCGATTCAGAGGCTGAGCCGCAAGGCGAAGCCGTGGCCCGAGCGGCCCGTGAGCGCAGCGAACAAGAGCGGAAAACACCTGGCGACGCAGCGGAAAGTTTGACCGCCCCGCGTTCGCAATAACGAAGCTGTGTTAGGTTTTTTGGCGCGGGGATTCCGGCTCGCGCCATCCGAGCGACTGCGCTGTCCCACAGCGATGCCGCATTCGGTGCCACAGCGAGCTGGGCGCTGAGTCACGAGGGGGACATCGTGGAGGAATACGACATTCACATCAAGGACGGCACGATCGTGGACGGGACACGCGTGCCAAGCTTCCGCGGCGACCTGTGGATCTCCGACGGGCGGATCGCCCAGATCGGCGGCCGTCCCGACAAGCCTTCCAAGGAAGTCATCGATGCGGGGGGTTGCATCGTGGCCCCGGGCACGATCGACCTGCACACCCACTACGACGCGCAGATCCGTTGGGATCCCTACTGCTCGATCTCGAGTTGGCACGGGGTGACCTCGGTGGTGCTCGGCAATTGCGGTTTCGGCTTCGCTCCCTGCAAACCCGACTTCCGCGAGCGGTCGATGCTCACCATGGTGCGCACCGAGGCGATCCCGCTGGCGGCGATGCAGGAGGGCATGCTGCCGAAGTGGGACTGGGAGACCATCCCGGAGTATCTCGACTCGCTGGACCGCACGCCGAAGGGCGTCAACGTCCTGCAGTACATGCCGACGGCGTCGCTGATGATCTACGTGATGGGCCTCGAAGCGGCAAAGACCCGCCCGGCCAACAATGCGGAGCGCAAGGAGATGCAGCGCCTGCTGCACGAGGGCATGGACGCCGGCCTGTGCGGCTTTTCCATCCAGCGTCTCGGGCCCAACTCCACCCAGGCCGACTTCGACGGCTCGCCGATGGTCACCGACACGATGATCGACGACGACATCTTCGTGCTGGCAGAGGTGCTGCGCGAGCGCGACGAGGGCTTCATCCAGCTCACGCAGGCCACGAGCCCCGACGTCAACAATCCGGAAGATCTCGACTTCAAGCGGCGGCTGGCCGAGGTGAGCGGGCGACCGATCATCGACAACGTGGTGCCGGTGAGCCAGCGCAACCCGCGTGTCCACGAGGAACGGCTCGAATGGCTCGAGCAGGCCCACAACGACGGGCTGCGCATCTTCGGCCAGGGCGCCTCCATCCGCACGGGCTTCGCCTTCTCGCTCGACGAGTGGAACCTGTACGACTCCAGCCCGGCCTGGCGCGAGGCAACTACGGGTTCGATTGAGGACAAGATCCGCAAGATGAAAGACCCTGCCGTGCGGGATCGGCTGCGTGCCGAGACCGACGAGGCGGCGACGCTGTTCGCGAACACGCAGGGCGCGGTTGGCGGACCACCCCGCAAGCTGGTTGTGCAGGGCGTGGCGCGACGTCAAGACCTGCAGAAGTACGTGGGCAAGTCGCTCGGCGAGATCGCCGAGATGGAAGGCAAGCACTACATCGACGTGATGTTGGACCTGTCGCTCGAGACCGATCTGAAGACGGAGTTCCTGGGCGAGGGTCCCGAATTCAACGTGGACCACATGTCAGCGGTGTACACCGACTCGCCGTACACGATCCCTGGCGTGTCCGACGGCGGCGCGCACACCAAGTTCTTCACCGGCGGCGCTTGGACGACGGACTTCTTGGCATGGATCGTGCGTGACGAGCAGCGGCTGACGGTCGAAGAGGCGCACTACCGGATGTCGGCGCTCGCTGCGCACGCGGCCGGATTCCAGGACCGTGGTGTGTTGAAGGAAGGCGCCCCGGCTGACGTGCTCGTCTACGACATGAACGAGCTGGCCATCGACCCCGAGTGGATCGGCGAGGCCGTCTACGACCTGCCCGGCGGCGAGTGGCGCCGTGTGCAGCGTGCGCACGGCTACCGCCACATCCTGGTGAACGGCGTCGAGACGTTCCAAGACGGCGAATGCACCGGGGCTACCCCCGGCAAGCTCCTGCGCCACGGCCGCGGCTAGCGGGCGGATAGGCACGTCGCGGCTAGCGGCCGCGACGTCGCATCACAGCTAGTTCGCGGCGATCACCTCCGCGAGCGCGGCGACGCCCTCGCGGATGTCGTCGTGGGAGAGGCTGCCGAAGCACAGCCGCATCCGGCGGGCTCCCCATTCGGAGTCGACCGACCAGGCCGCGCCCTCGTTGAATTGGATGCCCCGTTTTGCCGCCGGTCCCAGGTACCGGGCGGTGTCGGTGCCGGTGGGGAATGTCAGCCACACGAAGATGCCGCCCTTGGGGTCGGTCACCTGCACCGGACCGCCGAGCTTGATCGCCACCTGTGACAACGCGCCCAAGTGCGTGTTGACGGCGTGGCGCATCACCGCGCATTTTTCTCGCAGCGTTTCGCGCAGCTGAGCTACGTGGTCATCGAAGTGGGCCGCTGCGTACTCGGCGAGCACGAGCTGTTCGATTGCGCCGGTGCCGGCGTCGTCCTTGAGGGCCATGAGTTGGCGCACGATGGGCACGTCGCCGACGATGTAACCCACCCGGAGCGCCGGCGCGATCGACTTCGAGAACGACCCGCAGTAGATCACCGCGCTCTGCCCCTCGGTTTCGGCACAGTCCAGTGCACGCAGCGTCGGCGGGCGCTCCCCAGTCCACTGCAAATCCGAATAGCACTCGTCCTCGAAGATCGGCACGCCGTGGTGCCGAGCGATGGCCAGGATCTCCCGCCGGCGCTCGACCGGCATCACCGAGCCCGTGGGGTTCTGCACCGTCGGGATGGTGTAGATGAACCGGGGCTGCGTGCCGGCTGCAGCCAGCTCGTCGAGCAGGTCAGCAAGCCGTTCTGGAACGATCCCGTCGTCGTCGAGCTCGACGCCGACGCATCTGGCGCCTCGCCGGGCGACCTTCGAGATCATCCCCCCGTATGTCGCCTCTTCGGCCACCACGACGTCGCCCGGGCGAAGGAACGCCGCATTGACCAGATCAAGCGCTTGCAGCGAACCGGACACCACCAGCACCTGCTCGCTGCTCGTCGGCATATGCGCATTTGCGTCCAGCGATCCGGCGACGAACTCACGCAACCCCTCGAAGCCCTGCGGATTGCCGCCGAGGTTGTACGTGGCGAGCTCGGAGCCATGCTTCGCCAGCACCGCCATGGCCGCCTCGGTCAGGCCACCCACCGGCACGCTCGACGAGTCGTTGTTCCCGCCGACGAAGCTGAAGCGCGGGATCGGCGTCCACGCCCTAGCCGGTTGCGGCAGGCCCTCGGCCATCTTGGCTGCCATGTCGAACTCACTCGCTGACGCGTCGCTGTGCGGTGGGCCGGTCTGCGACACGGTGCTTTCTCCGGTGATGCTCGGCTGGCGCGACTAGGCGTCCGAAACCACAATTCGCTGGGCGAACAGCCACTGGCCGTCGACCTTGCGGACGATGTCGTCGTAGTGCCCGACCAGCAGGATCCTGCCGCCGTCGGGCAGCGGCTTGACCATCTGCAAGTGGCTGAACACAGTGGCCTCAGATCCGTCGCTCTCAGCTACGACGTTGGTCACCCAGTGCTGTGCAGAGGCGAACTCTGCGTACTGCTCTTCGGTGGCATAGGCAGCAGCGAACGCCCGCAGCTCGTCACGGCCGTTGAAGGTGCCGACAATCCCGATGAACTGCCCGTCGGGAGTGAACGTGTTGGCGTACCCGTCGGCATCACCCGTGTCGATCGCCTTGTTGTAGCGAGAAATGAGGTCCCGGATCTCGACTCGATCGTCATTGGTCAGCGCCACAGCTCTCCCCCAGTGTTCTGCCGGCCTGTGGCGTCAACCTACTGCGGCGCGGGTCGCTCAGCTCCGGCCCTTGGAGTGTCAGTTCTTTCTGGGCGTTAGCTATACCTATCGAACTGCAGCAGGTATTGTCACCATCCAGCATTCAGTGTTCTGGATACGGGCTGAGTCCCTTGCTTATACTTCGGCTGGTGCGCACGGTCCGGGCATTTCGGTCAAGGCGAGACCCGCGATACGTCGACCCGGCTGCGCCGGATGATCTGGCCCGGAACGGCCGAGATCGGCACTGGCCGGGGGCGCGCTCAATCATCCTTGAGGGCGTCACCCATTCGTACGGCCAACCTCAAGCAGCCGACGCCCCCGACGGCGCTGGCCCGACCGGCGAAACTGCCCGAGACGGCTACTCGGTGCAGAACCTGTCACTGCGTGTCGAGCCCGGCGAATCGGTCGCGCTGCTCGGCCCCAGCGGGTGCGGCAAAACCACGCTGCTGCGCCTGATCGCGGGGCTCGAACGCCCACTTGCCGGCACCATTCAGCTCGGCGAACGGTTCGTCTCAGGGCCATCGGGCCGGGGCGGTTCCTGGGTGGCTCCCGAGTCGCGCCGTGTCGGGATGGTGTTCCAAGACTGGGCGCTGTTCCCGCATCTCACCGTGGGCCGAAACGTCGGCTACGGGCTCGAACGGTCGAAGCGGACTCCCGACCGCGTCGCCGAAGCGCTCGACTTGGTGGGTCTGTCGGGGTTCGCCGAACGCATGCCTTCCACGCTGTCGGGCGGGCAGCAGCAGCGCGTCGCCCTGGCGCGGGCACTGGCACCTCGTCCGGGTGTGCTTCTGCTGGACGAGCCCTTCTCCAACCTCGATTCGTCGCTGCGTGAGGATGTTCGCAGCGAAGTTCGGCGGCTGCTCATCGAGCTGGGGATCACGGCTGTCTTCGTGACCCACGACCAAGACGAGGCATTCGTGGTCGGCGATCGCGTGGGTGTGCTCTGCGAAGGCCGCCTCGCACAGGTCGACACGCCCGACGGCCTCTACCGCCGGCCCGCCGATCCGTTCGTGGCCGACTTCGTGGGCACCGCATCATGGGTGCGCTGCGGCGCCTCGGATGGCTTTGCGCTCACCCCGCTCGGACGTCTCCCCCTCAGCAACACCGCTGGCAGCAACGGCAACGGCGCTTCAGCGGCCGGCACCGTGGGCACGGTCAACGTCATGTTGCGCCCCGAGCAGCTCCGTCTGGCCAGCGGCAGCACCGCCGAGGTCGAACTGGTGGAGTTCTACGGGCACGACTCGATGGTCGTGGCGAATCTCGACGGAGCGCTGCTGCGCGTGCGCTGCGGACCCGATCCCGAGGTTCGGCGCGGTGACGCAGTCGCTGTCGAGTTCACCGGCACCAGCGTCGTCGCGTTCGCTTAAGCGAAGCCCGCACGCAGAGGGGCGATGACCTGCTCGGCGAATCGGTGCGCCGGCTCGGCGCTGTCGGGGTTGCCGAAGTCGAGCACGAAGTGCCGGATTCCCACTTCCACCATCGAAGCCAAGAACTCGGCGTACTCGGCGGATTCGCTGTCGGTCGTGGGCAGTGCGCGCTCGACAGTGGTCGACATCTCCAGGCCTGCCGGATCGCGTTCGAGCCGCTCGAGTTCATCCAGCACGATGCCGCACTTGCGTCTCAGCGCTTCGAGATCCCGCCTCCACGGCGTATTCCAGATGTCGGCATGGCGGGCGGCCACCTTCAGGCCGATCTGCTCTCCCGAGGCTCCGATGCAGATCGGCGGCGGCACGTCCGGCAAGGGAGGCGCCGCTGCGCCGTCGATGCTGTAGTGCCGGCCTTCGAAGCTGGGGTCATCCTGCGTCCACATCAGCCGGCAGATCGTGACCACCTCTTCGAGCTGTGCGAATCGCACCTTCGGTGAGGGGAACTCGTAGCCGTACGCCTCGTACTCGTCGCCCCGCCAGCCGGCCCCGATGCCCAAGATGAAACGGTTGCCCGACAGGTACTGCAGTGTCGCCGCCATCTTGGCTGTCAAGGCCGGCGGCCGGTAGCCGTGCCCGAGCACGTGGTGGCACAGCTGCACGTCGGGCAGACGAGCCGCACACCAAGTGATGGTTGTCCAGGCCTCGAGAAATGGATCGGTCTTGGCGTCGAACCCGTAGAAATGATCGGCGATCCACAGCGAGTCGAAGTGCCCGATCACCTCGGGCAGGAGCCACTCCACCTGGTCGGCCACGATCGGCCGGTGATCGCTCCACCGGTTGCCGATGCACGGCGACAGCCACCCAAACCTGAGCCCATTCCCCGAAGTCACGGCGTCACGCTAACCGTGCCCTCACGATCGCCACCGGGCGAACGCGGAGTTCTGCACCTGCGTCGCCCCTCCGGTGGGGTCAGGGGCGGACGGCTCGCTTGTTGGGGCGACGGGCGAGTTCCTCCAGCACCGGCTGGGCCAGCTTCACGAAGGTGCAGGCCAGGCGGCGGGTCTCGCGTGGATCGATGAGGTCGACGACATCGCCGTGCATCGCTGCCTTGAACGGCGAGCGGAGCCGCAGCAGTCGCTCCTCGATCATCTCCCGATGTGCCTCAGGATCGGGTGCCGCATCGATCTCGCGCCGGTATGCCGCCGCCACGCCGCCCTCGATCGGGATGCCGCCCCACTCCCCCGCAGGCCAGCCGAACCGCAGGTTGAGGGCGTGCGGAAGGCCGATGCTGTTGGGTGCATCGGCGGCCACGCCGTAGGACTTGCGCACGTTGAACTCCACCTTGGGCACGCTCGCCTCCGCTGAGGCGATCAGGGCCCGCACGCCCCGGCGCATCGTGGCCTTGCGCTCAGCGGCGGAGCCCAGCATGAAGCCGGGCATGTCCAGGAAGATCACCATCGGCAGGTTGAACGCATCGCACAGGTCCACGAAATGCGTGTACTTGTCAGCGCCGTCGCCATCCATGGCGCCGGCCAGCCGCATCGGATCGCTGCCCACGACGCCCACGCTGTAGCCGTCGAGCCGAGCGAAACCGGTGATGATCGCCCCGGCGTAATGGCGGCGCATCTCGAAGAACTCGCCGTTGTCGACGACATGACGGATGAGCGCCCGGGCGTCGTAGCCGGCTCGCCGGTTCGTGGGAATGATGTTCAGCAGCTCTTCGGGCCGGCGATCGGGCGGGTCGCCGGTGTCGATCCGGGGCGCCACGCCCGAGGTGGTGTTCGGCAGGTACGACAGGAACTGCCTGATCTGGTCGAACGCGTCCTCCTCGCTCTCAGCCACGTTGTCCACCTGGCCGCTCTCGTACACGTGCATCCGGTAGCCGCCGAGCTCCTCCTTCGACAGCGTCTCGCCGGTGGCCCGCTGCACCACCGGCGGCCCGGACGGGAAGATCTGCGATTGACCCTTCACCATCACCGTGAAGTGAGACATGAGCGCCGCAGCAGCGGGCCAGCCCGCGACCGAACCCATGATTCCCGCAGCCACCGGCACCTTGGTCAGCATCTCCACGCCTTGCCACCACATGTCGCCCTGCGGCAGCGCCATCTGGCCCGACTCCTCATCAGACCGGGAGCTGTGGCCGACGCCTTCGCGCAGCTGCACATAGGGGATGCCGTACGTGATGGCCAGCGGCTGGGCGAACTGGTGCGGGATCTTGTGGACGTTGTGGGGGCTGCCACCCGAGATCGTGAAATCGTCGCCGCCGATCGCCACCGGTCGCCCGTCGAGCTCGGCGAGGCCCATCACGTAGCCACCCGGCGTGAACCCGATGATGTTGCCCTCGTCGTCGTACTCCGGTCCGCCCATGAGCCCGCCCAACTCAACAAACGAGCCCGGGTCGGCCATCTTGGCAATGCGCTCGCGCACGGTGTACCGACCGCCCTGGTGCTGGCGGTCGATGCGGTCGGGCCCGCCCATCTCGGCCGCGAGCTCCTTGAGATACGCGATCTCGGCGATCGCGTCCTCCCAGGACATCCCCGGCTTCCACGTCTCCCGATCCGGATCAACTGGCATTGCGAACTCCCCGCTCGACGCCAACGAGTGATCTCGCTGCGATATGAGATCGAAGAGGAGGCTAGATGGGCACAGATGACGGGGTTCGGTGGCCGCAGTAAGTTTCGGCGGCGAGGCGCAGGCTTTTGGGCGCCGCTGAGACTGACAGGGGATCACGATGGAATTGGGACTGTTCACCATGCCGAGCCACCCGCCCGAGCGCGACCTGCGCGAAGGATGGGAGTGGGATCTTCAGGTCATCGAGTGGGCCGATGAGTTCGGCTTCGGCGAAGCCTGGATCGGCGAGCATCACGCGGCCAAGTGGGAGCCGCATCCTGCGCCGGACCTGCTGACGCTCGCCGCATTACAGCGCACGAAGAACATCCGCATCGGCCCCGGCGGCTTCCTGATGCCCTACTACCACCCGGCCGAGCTGGCGAACCGCATCTCGCTGCTCGACCACATTTCGCAAGGCCGGCTGAACTTCGGCGTGGCCGCAAGCGGGCTGCCGAGCGACTGGGAGATGTTCGGAGTGGACGGCATGGCCGGCGAGAACCGCGAGATGACCCAGGAATCGGTCGAGTTCATCATGAACCTGTGGACTCAAGAGCCGGGCTGGACCCATGAAGGCAAACACTGGAAAGGCGCGGTGCCCCACGGCATGCCCGACATGGAGCTCGTGCAGCACCTCAAGCCCTTGCAGCAACCTCATCCGCCGATCGGCGTCGCCGGGCTGAACTCGCCCTCGCCGACGCTGGAGATGGCCGGCGAGAAGGGCTGGCTGCCCCTCAGCTTGAATCTGAATCCGCAGTACGTCAGTGGCCACTGGGACTCCTATGAGGCGGGGGCGAAGCGAGCGGGCCGCGAGGCGCACCGCAGCGACTGGCGCATGGTGCGCGAAGTCTTCGTCGCCCCGACCGACGAGGAGGCCTGGGAGCTGTCCTACGGCGGGATGATGGGCCGGATGATGACCGATTACTTCATCCCGCTGCTCGGCGCTTTCGACTTCCACAAGTTCCTCATCGACGAGCGCAACCCGCCTGCGGACGGTGTCGTCACCGTGGAGTACTGCGCCCGCAACAACTGGTTCGTAGGTTCGCCGCAGACCGTCGCCGAGAGCATTGAGAAGGTGTACGCCGACGTCGGCGGCTTCGGTCACCTGCTGCTGTTCTGCTTCGACTACTCCGAAACACCGGAGTCTGCCGAGGCATGGCGCCGCTCGATGGACCTGCTCGCCAACGATGTCATGCCACGGGTGGCACACCTCACCGGAGACTGAGAGGCCGCGCGGGCTTGTGCGCCCGCTGCGGAGGCAGCAGAACCCTCTGCTCCCGCGATCCAGCAGGTCGCAACGTCGCAGAGTTTCCTGCCGCCTCCTCCGCTATGACATCTGCGTGTCACCGCTTGAGTCCTCGGTCACCGCGAATACAGTTGTGCGACATGGTGTCGGCACCGCGAGCAGCAACGTCGCCAGCACTTCGTGCCGTTCGAGCTGAGGCCGAGGCGCTGGTTGAGCTCGGTCGGCGTCGCATCTCCCAGTATTCAGGCATCGGTGCCCGGCGTGCGGCCCGGCGGCCGCCGATCTGGCCTCCGGCGCCCGAACTGCCCAAGGGCGACCCCCGTCTCGGACTGCGGGATCGCTGGTACTTGCTGGGTGTGGCCGATCTGGTCGGCAGCCAGCCGGTGCCGACACGCCTACTCGGCGAGGACCTGGTGGCGTGGCGCGACGGTGACGGCGCGGTACGACTCATGGCCGACCTGTGTCCGCACCGGGGCGCCCGGCTGTCGGTCGGCGATGTTGTCGGCGGCCAGTTGCAGTGCGCGTATCACCACTGGCGGTTCGACGGCGATGGCCAGTGCATATCGGTGCCGTCCCAGGGTGGCGCCTGCTCGCTGGCGGAGCGCACCCGCGTCAGCGTGAGCTATCCCGTCCGTGAGCAGGCCGGCTATCTGTGGGCGTGGATCGGCGAGAACGAGCCTGCACCGCTCAGGCTCCCGGCTGAATTCACCGACGAGCGCTACTCGACGTTTCCTGAGACCGTGGAATGGGGCGCCAACTGGATGCTCGGGCTGGAAAATCTCGTGGATCTGATGCATGCGCCGTTCCTGCATGCCCGCTCGATCACCCTCAATGAGGGGATCACCAACGACCGGGTGGTGGTCGACGATCACGACGACGGCTTCGAGGTCCGCCGGCGAGATCAGGCAGGCACCAACTTCGACTGGATCGACATCCACACCGGCGCGCTCTCATTTGTTCGTCTGGACATCCCGCTGCCGCCTAGCGCCGGGCCGGGCCCGCCGCTGCGGATCCTGGGATTCCTGACGCCGCGTGACAACGCAGCGACGCTCGTGCACTTCCCCCGGTTCCGTGCGGTGTCGGGCCGCGAGCGCCGCATCTGGCGGACGCTGTACCGGCTCCGCCTACGTGGCACCCACCTGCACGTGCTCAACCAAGACAAGGAGATGCTGGAGGGCCTGCGCACCGTCGAGGAGGCCCGCCGAGACGAGCATCTCGCACAGGCCGACCGGCCGGTGGTGCACCTGCGCCGGGCGCTCGAGCCGGCCTTCACCGAGCAACGGCAGCGCTTCGGCCTCGAAGAACCACAGCCCCCCGAACCCATTGCCCTCGCTGACTGAAACCCGACCCTGTGTAACCTGCGACCGCCGACCACCACAGGACACCAACGATGACCCAGACCGCCGCCGAAGCTGCCGAGCTGGAGGCTCGGATCGACGACATGTGCGCCATGCGCGACAGCCGGCGCGAGGACTGGGACACTTTGGCGTTTCAGACGAAAGCAGGCCCGCAGTACCGGCGCGCGCAGATCCGCTACATCGGCTCGGGCGGCACCGGCAACCACGACGGCGACGAACGGGCGCTGGCTGCCGAGCACTTCACGTTCTCCAACATGCTGCTGCCTCCGGGCGCCGAAGGCCCCGAGCACACCCATCACGACGTGGAGGAAGCGTTCTTCGTGCTCGAAGGCGAGCTCGAGGTAACAATCCACGACGGCGATGACTCCGCCAGCCGGCTGCTCGGCTATCGCGATCTCATCAAGATCCCGGCCGGCACTGCTCGATCGCTGCGCAATGTGGGCGAAACAGACGCGTTGTTCGTCGTGATGCTGGGTGCGTCGAAGCCCCAGCTGCCGACCTATCCCCCGCATTCCCCCATGGCGGGGATCACGCGGGACTGAATCGTCAGCGCGACCGGCTCCAGCATGAGCCTGCACGGTCGCCGCGTCGTCATCACCGGCGCTGGGCGCGGGCTTGGCGAGGCCATGGCGCATGCGATTGCCGCCGATGGCGGATCGGTCGTGGTGGCCGAGCTGGTGCCCGAACGCGGCGAGCGGGTCACGAGCGACATCAGGTCTGCCGGCGGTGCTGCCGAGTTCGTCCCGACCGATGTGAGCGACGAGTCGTCGGTCGCCGATCTCGCAGCTCATGTCTCGGGCAGCGGCGGCCTCTGGGGCGTCGTCAACAACGCCGGCCTGGCCGACGCCGTGGGCGGCAAGACCTTCTGGGACATCACGCCTGACGAGTGGGACCGGATTCAGACGACCAACGCTCGGGGGCCGTGGCTGGTGAGTCGGGCCCTCGCCCCGCAGTTGATCGGCGCCGGCGAAGGCCGGATCGTCAACATCGCCTCGGATGCGGCGCTGTACGGCTCGCCCCGGCTGGCGCACTACATCGCCTCGAAGGGAGCGCTTATCGCCCTGACACGGGCCATGGCACGCGAACTGGGAGACCACGGCATCACCGTGAACGCTGTGGCACCAGGGCTGACAGAGGGGCCGTCGGCCGAGAAGATCCCCGCGGAGCGCCATGCTCTGTACGCCGCCAACCGGGCCATTAGCCGGCCCCAGCAGCCGGAGGACGTGACTGGCGCAGTCACGTTCCTGCTCTCGGACGACGCCGGCTATATCACCGGTCAGACCATCGTCGTTGATGGCGGCTTCGTGATGCCATGAGCACTGGGAAGGCCCGCAACGGCGGCGACTTGCTCGTCGAGGTGCTGAGGACACTCGGCGTCGAGGCTGCGTTCGGCGTGGTGAGCGTGCACAACCTGCCGCTGGTCGATGCCCTGACGCATCAGCTGCGATGGGTACCCACCCGCGGCGAAGCGGCAGCCGTCAACGCCGCCGACGGGTACGCCCGTGTGAGGGGCACACCTGGCTGCGCGGTCACCTCCACCGGCACCGGTGCAGCAAATGCAGCCGGTGCACTTGTCGAGGCCCTGACCGCGGGCACGCCGGTGATGCATGTCACAGGCCAGATTCCCAGCGAATACCTGGGGCGCGGCCGTGGTGTGATCCATGAGACCCGGGACCAGCTCGGGCTGCTGCAGGCCTGCTCGGTGTCCGCGGCAACCATCGGAGCAGATGCGCAGTCTAATTTCGCTGCGGCTGCCGGTCGTTTGGGCTGTCACCCGCATGGACCGGTCAGCCTGGAGTGGCCGATCGACCTGCAGTACGGCGAAACGACCCCGTTCGAGCCACATACGGGAAGCACCGCGGCGTACTCGTCAGGTTCGGTCGACATGCCCGAATCTGACGATGCCGCGCTGGATCGGGCCGTCGAACTCATCGCAACTGCGGAACGGCCGCTGGTGTGGGCGGGCGGCGGTGCGGTCGGCTGCGGGGAACAGATCGACGATCTGCTGCGACAGACCGGCGCCGGCCTGTTCACCTCCAACGCCGGTCGGGGCGTGCTGCCCGAGACCGACGACCGGGTTATCGGCAACTTCGCGGCTTCGGCGGCGGGTGCCGAGTTGCTGGCCGAGGCCGACTTGCTGATCTCGGTCGGTACGCACTTCCGCTCCAACGAGACCCGCAGCTACCGGCTCGCCATGCCGCCGGTGCACATCCAGATCGATGTCGACTCCTCTGCGGTCGGGCGGGCGTACCCGGCCGATGTCGGGATCGTGGGCGACGCCGGCGTCGTGCTCGATGCGCTCGGCCAACGACTCGCCAACAGCCGGCCGAGGACGACACCATCGTGGAGCGCTGCAATCACCGCTACTCGAGAGCAATGCAGAGAGCAGCTGCGCCGCGACATCGGGCCGTATGCGGGGATCTGCGACATCATGACGAGCGTGCTCAGCGATGGGGCACCCCGTGTCCGCGACATCACCATCCCGAACAGCTCGTGGGGCAACCGCCTGCTGCCGATCATCGACCCCGCCACCAACGTGGTGCCCCGCGGCGGCGGTATCGGTCAGGCTGTGGGCATGTCGATCGGCGCCGCAGTCGCCCGTCCCACTGAGCCGACCATGGTGATGGTCGGCGACGGCGGTCTTGCGCCGCAGCTCGGCGAGCTGGCCACCCTCGCCCAGGAGAACCTGCCGGTCACAGTCGTGGTCTTCGACGACCGCGGCTACGGCGTGCTGCGCAACACGCAGGACCGACACCTCGGCCGGCGCTCAGGCGTCGATCTGTTGGCTCCCGATCTGGCTTCGGTAGCAACGGCATTCGACATGGGTTATTCCGATGCGTTGACGCCCGACGACTTCGCCCGTGCGTTCGAAGCAGCCATGAATGCGGGAAGCCCGCAGTTGATCCGGGTGGACTGCGAGGCACTCGGACCGATGCTGGTGCCGTTCGTGCCTCCAGTTGAGATGCCCGCGGCGGAGCGATGACGACTCCTGCAACCAGCCGACATCGAGGCAGGCTGCGATGACCGTCGAGCCAGAAGCCGCACAGGATTCGTCATCGAGCGGGCTGATCTCGCGCAGCCACCTGGGTATCGAACCGTTCACGCTGACCTGGCCGGCGTCGCTGGCCGACGCAGCGGCCGGCGTAGCAAACGGGGCGTGGGCTCACGCGGGCGGCATCGACGTTGCTCAACGCCTGCGGAACGGCGAATCGACGGAGTCCATGGTGCCGCTAGGTGGCCTCGAGACGCTCACCGAGATCTCGCTGCGTGACGGCGCGCTGTTCATCGGGGCGGCGGTCACGCACGCCGGCATCGAATCCAACGCTCTGGTGCGTGCCCATCGGCCTGATCTGGCTGCCGCGTGGCGAACGATCGGCAACATACGCATCCGCACCGCCGGCACCGTCGGCGGCAACCTCATGTCGCTTGACGCCGGCTACGACGCGGCACCGATCCTTGCAGCGGCAGGCGCTGAGCTGATCTTCCTCGACCGCAGCGGCACCGAGCAGCGCTGCTCGGCGGCCGATCGGGCCGCTGGCCGGCTGCTGATGGGCTGCGAGGTGCCGCTTGAAGGCCGTGTCGTGTACGACCGATCGCTCAAGCCCATCGCTTCAGTGGCCGTTGGCGACCGGTATGCAGCCATCGGCTGCGCGTATCGCAATGTCGAGATCATCGAACTCGAGTTCGATGCCAACAGCGCTGAGAGAGCCGACGGTGCCCACGGCACCGATGGAACTGTCGATCTCGATGCCGTGCGTGCAGCATTGGACTTGCTCGGCGAGCCGCTGGATGACGCCAATGCCTCATCCGGATACCGGCGCCGCGTGATCGAGGTGCTCATCGAGCGCTGCGTGCAAGTGCACGCCGCAGGCGGGTCGGCGAGCCCCGGCCATGACGCCGGACAACTGTCGCCCAGCGAAGATCCCCGGCGTGAGAGCGCAGCGCCGACAGCGCAACCCGGCCAAGCGACAACACGACGAGGCGGCGGTCATACGGCTGGCAACGCCGGCTCAGTAGAACTTGAGATGCAGCTGAACGGCAGCCCCTTCGAGGCTGCTGCGCCGGTCTCGGAGATGCTGGTTGACACGATCCGCTCCCGGGCTGGCCTCAGTGCAACCCGCGTCGGATGCGATCAGGCAGTCTGCGGCGCCTGCACGGTGCTGGTCGACAGTCTGCCCACGGCCTCGTGTTCGACATTCGCCTGGCAGGCCGCCGGGCGCGACGTCCACACGATCGAAGCGGCCAACGAATCCCCGAGCGTCGAGCCGGCGGGGGGCCTTCCCGCCGTCATACGAGTGGTGCAGCAGACGTTCGCTGACACCAGCGCATTCCAGTGCGGCTACTGCACACCTGGCCTGATCCTCACGGCCAGCTCCCTGCTGGCGCACCATCAGGATCCCGACCGCAGCACGATCGTGGACTGGCTCGACTCGAATGTGTGCCGCTGCACTGGCTACCTGATGGTGATCGAAGCCGTCGAGGCAGCGGGGGCTTC
The DNA here is from genome assembly GCA_964484385.1 of uncultured Acidimicrobiales bacterium. Classification (GTDB taxonomy): domain Bacteria; phylum Actinomycetota; class Acidimicrobiia; order Acidimicrobiales; family Poriferisodalaceae; genus Poriferisodalis. Next base: position 81,870 of record CAZAFV010000001.1, on the reverse strand, counting down.
ACTGCGTGACCGGGCCGACGCACACCGGGAACCGGCGACATGACCCGGTCGGACGCGTCGCTGAAGGTCTCCGGCACCGCGCCGTACGCCGTCGACGTCGCGCTCGCAGGGATGCTGCACGCCAAGGTGCTCCGCTCGCCCCATGCCCATGCGCTCGTCTCCCGCATCGACACCACAGCCGCCGAACGGGCTCCGGGCGTGCGGGCCGTGCTCACCCGCCGTGACCTGCTCGACGGCGAGCACCGTGACCGGTGGGCCGCCGCTGACTTCCAGCACCGCCCATCGGATGCGCCGCTGGTCGCCTCTCACAGCTACGGCTACTTCATCAAGGATCAGCCGATCCTGGCGCTCGACCGCGTGCGCTGCATCGGCGACCCGGTGGTCGCTATCGCCGCCGAGACCGAGCTCGATGCAGCCCGGGCGCTCTCGCTGGTGCAGGTCACCTACGAGCCGCTGCCGGCAGTCACCAACTTCGACGAAGCGCTCGCAGATGGGGCGCCGGAGATCTTCCCCGAAGCGCCGCTGGGGATGACGCCCGCCTACGGACAGGGTGCAAGCGGAGGCGCCCGGCCGCGTCCCAATGTCTGCTACCGCTTCGGCTACGAGACCGGCGACCCAGCGGCTTTCGACGGCTGCGACCACGTCTTCACCGACGTCTTCGCTTTCGACGGCCGCCAGCAGCATCTCCACCTCGAACCCTTCGTGGCCGTGGCCAGGTGGTCGGCGCAGGTGACCAGCGACGACAGCCGGCTGGAGCTGTGGTCGAGCTGCCAGAACCCGTTCCCGGTTCGCAAGGAGATGGCTCGCCTGCTGGGCATCGGCGAGCAACGGGTACGCATGCACGTCGGCTATCTCGGCGGCGGTTTCGGGGCCAAGAACGGCTGCAAGACCGAGCCCATTGCGGCCCTGCTGGCGCTCAAGGCCGGCGCGCCGGTCCGCTACTGCCTGACGCTCGACGAGGGCTTCTGGACGATGCGCCAGCACAACGCCCGCCTCACGCTTCGCACCGGCGTCATGGCCGACGGCACGCTGGTGGCCCGCGATGCCGAGGTGCTGCTCGATGCCGGCGCGTACGCCGACGCCAGCCCATTGGTGGCCGAGAAAGCCGGCTACCGGGTCGCAGGGCCGTACCGCTGGCAGCACATCCGCTCGGTCACCGATGCAGTGCTCACCAACACCACTCCGGCCGGCCCGTTCCGGGGCTTCGGAGGCACCCAGGCCAACTTCGCCTGCGAGAGCCAGATCGACGTGATCGCTGAGCGGCTCGGCATGGATCCGGTGGAGCTGCGCCGCCGCAACCTGATCGGTCTGGGCGAGCCCTACGTGCCGGGCGAGTCAGCCATGGACTCCGATCTCGTGGAGGGCCTCGACCTGGTGGCGTCTCGTATCGGGATGGACAGCCCCCGTCCGGCGGGGCGAGGTCGCGGTGTCGCAGTGGGCTTCAAGGACTCGGGCGGGGTGAACAAGCCGGCACAGGCCCGGGTGAAGGTGGCCACCTCGGGCGACGCCTGGGTGCAGTGCGGCACCGTCGAGATGGGCCAAGGCGCACAGACCGCCCTGCGAGAGGTGGCCGCTCGCACTCTCCGACTGCCCCGGTCTCGCGTGCATTGGTCCGACATCGACACCGACCACACCCCGTTCGACCAGGGCACCAACGCATCGTCGGCGATCTCGGTGATGGGCCAGGCGGTGCAGAAGGCTGCCGAAGCCGCCCGCCTGCGGGTTCTGCTCTTTGCGAAGACGGAGCTCGGCGTGCCGATGGAGCGTCTCGACTTCGTGGACGGATTCATCCACGTGACTCCAGAGACCGGCAGCGAAAGCGAGGACCGAAGCGACGACAGGAATGGGCCTGCGCCCCGACCGCTGGCGCCGATGGTGATGGGCGTCTACGGCGGCACCGGTTACGAATTCACCGGCGAGGGATTCTTCAAGGCACCCACCGAGAGCCGGGCTCCGCTGGAATCGCCGTGCGTGTCGTGGGAGTACGGCTGGGGCGCAGCGGAAGTGTCGGTAGACGCCGAAACCGGTGCCGTCACGGTGCAGCGGTTGGTTGTCTCGGGCGATGCAGGCACGGTGCTGCACGCGGGCGCCTGCCGCGGTCAGGACGAGGGCGCGGCGATCATGGGGCTCGGCGGTGCCCTGTTCGAGACCATGCGCTTCGACGGCCCCGAGCTGACCAACGGCAGGCTCGTCGACTACCGGGTGCCACGGGCCAGCGACCTTCCAGCGGAGTTCGTGTCGATCACCCAGGAGCAGGGCCACGGCCCGGGACCGTTCGGCTCGAAAGGCCTCGGCGAGGGAGCGATGCTGCCGATCGCATCGGCCATCGCGAACGCTGTCGCCGATGCCACGGGCGTCCGTGTCACCTCCATGCCCCTGACACCGGAAACCGTGCTCGCCGCGCTGGACGACACGAGGACTGAGCGATGAGTTCAGCGTCGTGGGCGGTCACTCACCTGCGTCACATCTCGCTGCGCTGCGCGGCGTTCGACGAGAGCGTCGACTACTACTCAGGGCCTTGGGGCCTGCAGCGGCTCGCTGATTCCGATGATGGCACCGCCGTGCTGCGGGCAGCAGGCCCCGAGCATCACGTGCTCGAACTGCAGCGAACAGATCGCAATGGCATCGACCACATCGGCCTCGGACTCGCCGACGACCGGGCCGTCGACGCTGCAGCAGCCGGGCTGGCAGAACGCAACGTGGCACTGCTGAGCGAGCCCGCCGAGTTGGATCGTACCGGCGGCGGCTATGGATTCCGGATCGCGGACCCAGAAGGGCGTGTTGTCGAGCTGGCTGCCCGCACGGAGGCGGTCAAACCGCTCGACACCGGTGCCGCGCCTGTCAAGCTCGCGCATGTCGTGCTCAATACCGCAGACATCGAAGCGCTGTGCACCTGGTGGTGCGACGTGCTGGGTTTCCGGGTGAGCGACTGGAGCGAGCGCCAGATGGTGTTCCTGCGCTGCAACGCCGATCATCACTCCATCGCGTTCAACCGGGCCGAGTGGGCCTCGCTCAACCACGTCGCGTACGAAGTCCCATCGCTGGACGCCTACATGGCATCGCTGGGACGTCTCAACCGCGCTGGACACACCGTGGGCTGGGGTCCCGGACGCCACGGGCCGGGCAACAACGCTTTCGGCTACTTCGTCGACCCCGCCGGCACCGTTCCCGAGATCACCGCCGAAGTCCAGCAAGTCGACGAGGCGACGTGGGTGCCGCGTACCTGGCCCCGCACGCCCGAGCTGTCCGACCGCTGGGGCACGGCTGGCCCGCCTTCGCCCGAGATGCGCCAGCACATGGCCGGAGCGCCCGAGTAGCCGACAGTTCTGCTGAGTTGGCTGCTCAGCTAACCGAGCTGCTGCAGGGAAGCGGCTGCGCCGTCGACGGCTTCCTGGGAACTGCAGATCAGCACGATCGCCGGGTCGTGCGCGCTGGCGGCAGGCACGATGCGCCAGCTCCTGGCTACGGCCTGCACCTCGTGGCAGCCTCCGTCAGAGCTGGAGAACCAGCCTTTTGCCCGCATCAGGCCCGGCGGTGATGATTCGAACCAGCGGGCGACTTCGGCCACCTCCCACGGTCTTGCCGGCGTCACGACAGCACTTGCCACGTCGAAGGGGTGATCGCTCCCGTCGGTTGGGAAGGTCGCTCCACGCAGAGCAGCGCCGAGCAGCAGCCGAGGGTCGATGCGGCCGTGCACCGCGGGAACGACCATCCGGCCGGGCGCAAGCCGGCCGAGTCGGTCGGTGAGAGCCGCAACCTCGTCGCCGTCAACTTGGTCCACCTTCGACAGCACCACTAGGTGAGCCACGTCGATCTGACGACGTACGGCGGGCCCGACGCGCAAGTCGCCCAACTGTGAAGCCAGCTGCTGCGCGTCCACCACGGCAACAACACCGTCGAGCATGCAGCCCGCAGCCCCCTCGGCTGCCAGCGCCAGCGTGGCGGGATCGGCGACCCCGCTGGCTTCCACCACGATGGCATCGCTCATTCGGGCGCCAGCCAACTCTTCCAAGGTCTCAGCGAGGTCGTCTACCAGTGCACAGCAGGCGCATCCGTTGGTGAGCTCGACCCGATCAGGCGTTCGTGACGCGATCTGCAACCCCTCAATAGCTGCAGCGTCGATGTTCACGGGCCCGATGTCGTTCACCACCGCAGCGATGCGAAGCCCGGCAGGTTCGGCCAGCAGCCGGCGCAGCACCGTGGTCTTTCCGCTGCCGAGGAAGCCCGTCAGCACCGTGACGCCGACGTCTTCTGCACCGCTGTCGCCGGGCCGCCGCCGGGCCGCTGCGATCGAGCCGACGGTGGCCTGCCACGCAGCGTCGAGCTGGCTCATCAGTAGATCCGGGGCACGATGCGCCACGGCACCTGACTGCGGTACCGCTGCCACAGTTCGCCGTACTTGGCGGCGCAGCGCCGGTCATCATCGCGTTCACGCGGCACCAGCAGCAGCACGTAGTACAGCGGGTACAGCCACGGCCAGACCTCCGCAGGCCGCCCCAAGGCCAGCGCGAGCCCGCTCGCCATGGCAATCTCGCCCAAGTAGTTGACGTGCCGGGACAAGCCCCAGAAGCCGCCGGCGAGCAGGCTGCGCTCGCCGTCGGACAGCGCCCGGGGCGCCAGTCCCAGGAACGATCGCTCAGGATCTCGCTTGAAGCTGTACTTCTGCATGTTCGATCCGCGCGCCAGCGTCCATCCGAACAGGAATACGACGGCAGCCACGACTGTCAGCCAGACGGGCGCCTGCGGGTTGGGGCGATCTGCCACCGCCCACAGCCCGACGGCATAGAAGTACGGGTACCAGCACAGGCAGCCCCACACGAGCTTGAACCCCACCCGTTCCGCGAAGAGGTCGTAGGTGTACAAGTGGACGTGCTCAAACACCAGGTAGTCGCACACGAACCAGCTGAACAGCACCACATACAGCACGACCCCCGGTGACACGTCATCGGGGTACGTCTCGAAGTGGTGGGCGGCGAACGAGAGAAGGTTGAGCTCGAGCAGCGTCGCGCCGGCCAGGTACAAGTACATCTTGGCGTCGGCTCGGCCCCTGAATGGCTGCGGGTTGGCCTGACGTCCCAGGTACAGCTCGGCGAGCAGCCGCTTTCCCCCGGGCGGTGCCCCCAGCACCACCGCAGCCGATGCCAGCAGCCCCAGCGTCACCGCACCTGCGGCCCCCGACCAGCGGTGGTGCCACAGCCAGTCCCACGCAATGACGCCGCTGGCGCATGCGACGCACCACAGCCCCACGGTGACCGCGAAGACCAGCAGGCCGTTGATGCGGTAGGTCAGCGCTTCGCCGCTGCGTTCGTGGCGTGCGTAGCCGGTCACACGCCGCGCCGGCAGCACGAGGTGCAGCACCCCGATGACGGCAAAGGCGGCCCACGGGGCGAAGAAGCCCGCCAGGAAGTCGATCACGTCACGTCGCTCGTGCTCCTGCCGATGACGCGCACGGCGCTGCGGCGGCTCAGCAGGCGCCCCATGAGCACCGCTGTCATGCGGTTGACGGAACCCGGCACGAAGCGAGGCCCCCGGCCGAGTGCGTCGAGCGTCCGGCGGGCGGCCTCCTGCGGGCTCAGCATGCCGGGCACCTTCTTGCCGAAGTTCTTCAGGTATCCCGGGGTGGGCATGGCCCCAGCGCAGCAGGCGACGACATCGATGCCGCGCGAGCGCAGCTCGTACCACAGGCTCTCGGCGAGGTGGGTGTTGAAGGCCTTGCTCGCTGCGTACACGGCGATGTGGGGCGTGCCCTGCAGGCCCGACAGCGACGACATCAGCACCACGGCTCCCCTGCCCCGATCGCACATCGCCGGTACCAGCGCCCGCACTGCCAGCATCGGGCCGCGCACGTTGACATCCACCGCTTCGGTGATCCCGGGTTCGGAATTGTCCAGGAACGGGCCCAGCGGCGCGAACGCCGCGTTGTAGATCACGACTCCCACGTCCAGGCCGCTGGATGCGCTCGCGAGCTGCTCGACGAAGGCCGGATCAGCCAGATCGGCCACCACGCAGCGAACCTCGATGCCGTGCGTTCCCGTGAGTTCTTCGGCTACTTCGGCGAGCAGGTGGCCCCGCCGTGCCAACAGCACCAAGTTCATGCCCCGGGCCGCCAGCTCGGCTGCGAACGCTGCCCCCAGTCCCTCCGAGGCACCGGCCACTACCGCCCACGTCCCGTATCTGTCCGGCAGGGAGCGGGGGCGCCGCTTCACGAGGTGGGCTCGCCCCCGAGCACCGTGTCGACCACGCCGATGTCTCGCAGTGCCATCGGGTCGACCTCGTAGGGATCGTCGTCGAGCACAGTGAAGTCGGCCAGCTTGCCGGCCTCTATCGATCCCAGCCGGTCGTCGCGGGCCAGCACGTGAGCTGCGTCGATGGTGACCGCACGCAGCGCCCGATCCACCGAGATCCGCTCCCCCGGCGCCATCACGGTCTCGCCGTCGGCGCCCACTCGGTTGACGGCGCACCACACGGCCAGCAGCGGCGACAGCGGCGTGACAACGAGGTTGAAGTCGCTGTGCAGCGCGAACGTGGCGCCGGCCCGCTCCAGCGACCCCAGCCGGGCCGTGGCCTCGCTGCGGTCCGGGCCGAAGCCGTGATCGGCATGCAGCTGCGCACGGAAGTGCACGAAGTAGATGTTCACGCTGGCCAGCCCGCCGAGTGCTGCGAGACGCTTCGCCTGCGCCGGTGTCGAGATGCAGTAGTGCTCGATCGTGAAGCGATGGTCGAAGCGAGGATGTTCGGCCTGCAGCGCAGCGAGCGTGTCGAGCGTCATGTCGACCGTGCGGTCGCCGTTGGCGTGCGAGTGGATCTGCACCCCCGCCTGCCAGAACGGCCGCATCCGCTCCACCATGTCCTCCCAGGGCACCTCACCGGTGTGGGCGGTGTCCTCATCGAGGTATCCGGGCGAGTTCATCACCAGCGTCATCGACGGGTACGAGCCGTCGTTCACGTACTTCACCCCGTGGGTGTTGAGCCGGTCGTCGCCCTCGGCCCGCTTGCTGGCCAGGAAGTCGAGCATCTCGGCGCCGTAGCTGCGCACCAGCTTCGGCTCGAAGGGGATCATGTAGATGCGCAGCGGGAACGTGCCCTCGGCGATCGCCGCCGCATGGTCGTCCCACTCGGGCTCGAACCCGTCGGCCATGCCCCACACCAGATCCGCCGTGGCGGTGACCCCGGCAGCGCGGGCCACCGCTCCCATGCGATCGATGGCAGCCCGGCCGGTGCCCGGACCGAATATCGAGGCCGCAACGGGCCGGTTGGCCCGCGCCGTCGCCTCGGTCTCCACGAACCAGCCGTTCAGCCGGCCGTCGGGATACCGGCCCAGGCCGTGGCCGATCGAGTCGTCGTCCACGCCGATCAACTCGAGCATCGGGGAGTTGGCATAGACGATGTGCGGCGCGTAAGCGCAGACCCACAACGGCACGGTGTCGCTGATCTGGTCGAGCATGTCGCGGTCGAGGTGGCCGTCCTGGCTGGCCGGGTCGTAGCCCCAAGCCGTCAGCGGCTCGCTCGGGTCGGCATGCTCGGCGGCCAGCGCCCGAATCTGATGCAGCACGGCGTCGCGGCTCGGCAGCCCCTTGCGTATGCCGGTCGGCGAGGCCGAGTCGATGGGGCCGACGTAGTGCAGACCCATGTAGGTGCCGCTCAGCCGCAGATGGGTGTGCGGGTCGATGAAGCCCGGAAAGATGACCTTGTCGGCATAGCGGTCGTCGACGTCGTAGGGGTAGCGCCGCAGCCACGGCTGCATCGACTCCATTGAGCCCACCGACACGATGCGCCCGTCTGCGACGGCGACGGCGCTGCCATGGGGCCTGCCGGGGTCCATCGTGTGGATCCGGGCTGCCGGGTACACCGTGATGTGTTCCATGCGCCACCCCGCTCGGGTTGTGGGCGTCCCGCCCGGTTCTAGTTCAGCGCACCGACGAGATGAAGTTCTCCAGTGCGGCGATGTGCTCGGCCGTGTTCTGCAGGTTGGCGGCCGGATTGCCGCCCCACTCGCAGGTGGTGCTCTGGCAGTTGATGGAGAAGTGACTGAAGCCCGCAGCCCGGGCGCCGTCGACGAGTGCCGTCCAGCGGTCCGCCCCGATGCCGTAGTTGGCCTCGCCCTCCAGCGCGAACCCATCCGGATCGCGCCCTTGGTCGGCGAGCAGCTCGCGCAGACGGTCAGCCAGCGCGACGGTGTCTGGCCCGGAGTCTCCGAAGGTGAAACCGTCGCCCAGGCGAGCAGCGCGCCGCAGGGCCGCCGGCGTGTAGCCGCCGAACCAGATGGGGATGCGCCCCCTAGGCCGGGGCTGGATGCCCGCCCGGTCGATGCGGTGAAACTCGCTCGTGTAGTCGATGACGTCGTTTTCCCACAGCGCGCGGATCACGGCGATCTGGTCGTCCAGCAGCGCACCGCGCCGGTCCCAGTCGGCGCCGAGCGACTCGTATTCGATGTAGTTCCAGCCCGAGCCCACGCCCAGCCGGAAGCGCCCGCCCGACAGCACATCGACTTCGGCCGCCTGCTTGGCCACCAGTGCAGCCTGCCGCTGCGGCAGGATGATGATGCCGGTCTCGAATTCGATCGTGCTGGTGACACCGGCCAGGTAGCCGAAGAGCACGAACGGCTCGTGGAAGTCGTCGCGCTCGGTGTAGGGGCCCCAGAAGGCCGGCTCTCGCCCGGCATGCTCGGCGCCGAGCACATGGTCGTAGGTGACGATGTGGGAGTAGCCGAGCGATTCGGCGGCTTGCGCCCAGTCGCGCAGGGCCAGCGGGTCAGAGCCGATCTCGCACGTCGGCAGGACAGCGCCGAACTTCATGGGCCGCACTCCATGGACTCGTTGCTTCGCCGGCTCAGTCGAGGATCCGGATGGGCACGCTGCGGGGGCCGCGGATCGGGCCCACCGACCACTTCACCTCATCAGGCTCGACGGCCAGCTCGAAGTTCGGGTAGCGCTCCAGCCAGGCAGTCAGCCCCACTCGCAGCTCCATGCGCGCCAGATTCGAGCCCAAGCACCGGTGTACTCCCACCCCGAACGCCATGTGCCGGTTGTTCTGGCGGTCCAGGATCAACTCGTCGGGATTCTCGAAGTAATCCGGGTCGCGGTTCGCCGACGGGTACGACAGCAGCACCCGGCGGCCGCCCGACACGGGGCAGCCTGCGATGTCGGCATCCTCGGTGATGTACCGGGCAATCGTGACCGGGCTGTAGTAGCGCAGGAATTCCTCGATGGCCGTGGGCATCAGCTCAGGCTCGTTCACCAGCCGCTTGAGGTCGTCCGGGTGCGAACCGAGGTGGAACAGCATCGATCCCAGCGTCGACCACGTCGTGTCGATGCCGCCGAGCATCAGCACGAACAGCGCACCGATGCGCTCCTTGCGCCCGAACGGGCGGGTGCTGCCGTCGCCCAACTCAGCTTCGGCATTCAGCACCATGGTCACCAGGTCATCGGGCGCGCCGTCGCCCATCGCCTCACGATCCGCCAGTTGGGCCGCAAAGAACTGCTGCACTTCGCTGGCAGCTTTGCGGGCGATGTCCAGGTCGATCTGGCCCTCCTTGAGCATCCCGTCCACCCATTGCCGGAATGTCGGACCCATCTCGGCTGAGACCCCGAACAGGTGGCCCATGACCTCCACGGGCAGCAGCTGTGCGAAGTCGAGGGCGCCATCCACCAGCTTGCGATCGCCCATGTCGTCCAGCAGGCGTTCGGCCATGGCGACAACCGTCGGCTCCAGCTCGTCGGTGGCCTTCGGGCTGAAAGACGGCAGCAGCGGCCGGCGCACCGGGCCGTGCTCAGGCGGATCCAGCGTGATCGGGGATAGATCCAGCTTGATGTTGTCCGGGTGATTGGTATTGACCGCGGTGATGCAATTCGAGAACGTGTCGGTGGCACGGGCGGTCTCGACGATGTCGTCGTGACGGGTCACCAGGTACGCGCCATAGAAGCGCTCGGTCTGGGCGACCGGGCAGCGCTCTCGCAGGTCGGCCAGGATCTCGGGTCCCTTCGCGGCCCACTCCTCGCTGAGATGATCGAAGTCTGTTGCCCAGTCGGTGACAGGCGGTCGTTCTGACATGTCGGTCGGCGCTCCACTCCTGGCAACCGCCGCGGATTCGTGACGGTACGCACGGACGCAGCCAGCAATCCGCACGGGTATCGATGGTATTCCGCTCGCGGTTCCTTGCGCCGGAGTTCCCGGGCGATGGTCACTGCGTACAGATTTTGCGTGAGCGCGGCGCGACGCGCGGCGCTGCATCGGGTCGGCACGACGCAGGGCCGCTGCGTCGGTTCAGCACGGCGCGTACCGTGGTGACGTGCCGCTCGATGTCATCGGGATGATCGGCGTGTCGCCGCCCAAGGACGACTCGACCGTGCACGTCATCGAAGGTGGGCTATCTCGCCAGTTCCTCGAGGACTTCAGCCGTGCGCACGACGACGCCGGCTTCGACCTGGTGCTGGTGGGCTACACCTCCACCTCGGCCGACGGCTGGTCGGTGGCCACCCACGCCGCCTCGGTCACCGAACGGCTCGGCTACCTCGTGGCACACCGTCCGGGCTTCGTGGCCCCCACGCTGGCGGCGCGCAAGGCGGCCACGTTCGACCAGCTCAGCGGCGGGCGCTTCGCACTGCACATCATCGCCGGGGCCAGCGACAAGGACAATCAGCGCGACGGCGACTACCTACCGAAGGCCGAGCGCTATGCCCGTGCCGGCGAATACATCGACGTGATGCGCCGCACCTGGACGTCAACTGAGCCGTTCGACCACGACGGGCCCTACTACCGGTTCAGCAACGTGCGTGCCGATGTGCAACCGCTGCAGCAGCCGTCGCCGCCCGTCTTCTTCGGGGGATCCAGCGAAGAAGCGCTGGAAATGGGGGCACAACGTTGTGACGTGTACGCCATCTACGCAGAGCCACGCGCCGCGGTCGCCGAGCGGTTCGACGACTTCCGCCGCCGGGCCGCTGCCTACGGGCGCACGCCACGATTCTCGATCAGCGTCCGGCCCATCCTCGGCGACACCGAGGGAGAGGCATGGGATCGGGCTCATCGCATCCTGGATGGCATCGAGGCTGCCGGCACCGACAAGCTGACGGTGGCGGGCAGCCACCGGGGCAAGCCCTACGACCATGGCGGCGAGCGGATGCTGGGCTATGCCGCCGCGAGCGACGTGCACGACGAACGGCTGTGGCTCAAGATCGCAGAAGCCACCGGCGCTCCCGGCAACACCTCGTGCCTCGTCGGCACGCCCGAGCAGGTGGCCGATGCGATCCTGCGCTACTACCGGCTCGGCATGCCGGCTGGCGGCGGCGTGAGCGATGTGGGCTACGTGCTGATCCGGGGCTTCGACCCCTTCAACGACGCCGTCGACTTCGGCCGCGAGCTCATCCCCCGGATCAAGCAGGGCGTCGCCGAACTCGATGCGACTTCGAGACACAACGAGAACGCTGACAGCTCTGGCGAGACTGCCCTGGCCGCCGCCGACTGAGACCTCGGCCGTTCCATCGGCCCCGTCACCCACGAGATCGTCGAACATCGAGAACATCTGACTGCGGAGGACGCAATGCTGGACATGGACCTGTCAGGACGAGTGGCGCTGGTGACCGGTGCCAGCAAGGGCATCGGCGAAGCCGCCGTGCGGCTGCTGGCCGACCACGGAGCATCGGTGGCGTTCTGCGCGAGAGGCAACGAGGCTGTGGAGTCGCTGGCCTCCTATTCGCCCCCATCGGGCACCGGCGCGGTTCGGGGGTACACCGCCGACATGGCCGATGCCGAGTCCACTCAGCAGTTCCTGGATGCCGCCACTGCCGATACGGGTCCGGCAGACATCCTGGTCAACAACGTCGGCGCATCACCGTCGCGCAATTTCTTGTTCATGTCCGACGACGACTGGAGCGATCTGCACCAGCTCAACCTGATGTCAGCGGTGAGATGCACCCGGCACTGCCTGCCCCACATGCGCAAGCAGAAATGGGGGCGGGTCGTGATGGTGGCGACAGGTGCCGCATTCTCACCCAATCCTGCCCTTATCGACTACGCCGCCACCAAAGCTGCGATGGTCGCGACGGCCAAGGCGCTGGCCACGAAGTACGGCGCCGACAACGTTCTCACCAACACCATCATCCCGGGCTTGATACGTACCGACATGTGGGAACGAGCCGCAGCGGAGATCGCCGAGGCCAACGACACCGATGCCGAGGCCATCTTCGCCCGCAACTCCACCGGCGTTCCCCAAGGCCGCTACGGCACACCTGAAGAGGTCGCCTCGGGGATCGTGTTCCTGGCCAGCAATGCCGCCAACTACATCAACGGCAGCTGCCTGACCATCGATGGCGGCGTCGCCAGTTACATCTGATCTTCCACAATTTGATCTGCCGCGGCGTGCCGCGCCCGTGGGCCACACCCGCTGTTGCCGCCGCCTGGCCGCGGCTCTGAAACGTCGCACGTCCGCGGGCTAGCTTTCGGGGCGCAGTGGCGCCCGCTCACCGAAGGGTGCCGACCTCGCCCCACCTCACCGACGAAACGGGAGCACCGACATGGCGCACGCCTACACCGACAAGGGCCTCGAAATGCAGGAGGCCGTCAAGTCGTTCATGGACGACCACATCTATCCCAACGAGGAGGAGTACAACGAGCAGTACGAAGAGCTCGTAGCCGCCGGGCAGGTGCACGCCACCCCGGCGATCATGGAGAAGCTCAAGGCGGCGGCGCGCGAACGCGGCCTGTGGAACCTGTTCATCCCCCACCTCGACCCGCAGGCGCCCGGCACCAAGCTCTCCAACCTCGACTACTCGCCGATCTCCGAAGAACTCGGCAAGGTGTCGTTCAGCTCCGAGGCGCTGAACTGCGCGGCGCCTGACACCGGCAACATGGAGATTCTGAACCTGTACGGCTCCGAGCGGGTCAAGCAGCAGTACCTGGCACCGTTGCTGGAGGGAGAGTTCCGCTCGACCTTCTCCATGACCGAGCCCGAGGTGGCCAGCTCGGATGCCTCCAACATCCGCCTGCGGATCGACAGGGACGGCGACGAGTACGTGCTGAACGGGCGCAAGTGGTTCTCCTCGAACGCGCTGCGGCCCGAGTGCAAAGTGCTCATCGTGATGGGCAAGAACGACCCCGACGGCCCGCGCCATCGCCAGCAATCGATGATCGTGGTGCCCCGCGATGCCGAGGGCATCACGGTGGAACGCGACCCGCTGGTGTTCGGCTACCACCATCGGGGCGGTCACCCCGAGTTGGTGTACGAGAACGTGCGCGTGCCCGAGGACCACATCCTGGGAGGCGAGGGCGAGGGCTTCGCCATCAGCCAAGCCCGCCTCGGCCCCGGACGCATCCACCACTGCATGCGCTCGATCGGCGTGGCCGAGCGGGCACTCGAGTACATGTGCAAGCGGGCGCTCGAGCGACACACTTTCGGCAAGTCGGTCGCCCAGCAAGGCCTCATCCAAGACTGGATCGCCGAGGCACGCATCGAGATCGACCAGGCCCGCGAGTATGTGCTGCATGTGGCACATCTGATGGACACCATCGGCAACAAGGCCGCCGCGCAGGAGATCTCCGGCATCAAGGTGGTGGTGCCCAACATGGCGCTGAAGATCATCGATCGGGCCATCCAGGTGCACGGCGCCGGCGGCGTCACCCAGTTCTTCCCGCTGGCCGAGATGTACGCGCAGATGCGGACGCTGCGGATCGCGGACGGCCCCGACGAGGTCCACAAGATGACCATCGCCCGCCGCGAACTCCGCCGCCACGACCCCGACTTCCGGATGTCCTAGGACATCCGGAACATCAAACACAGCAGGATGTCGTAAGACATCCTGAACATCAGATACGGCGGATGAGCTAGCGCTTGAGCTGCTGGGCCAGCGCGTCCAGTGTTTGTCGCACCTCGGCCAACGTCGCCGAAGGGTCGCCGCCGGGATCCACCGGGGCGTGCAGGCGCAACCGGCTGCCCCCGGGCACCTGTTCGAGGTCGAACCGCCAGCGGTCCGATGGCGAGTCCAGCGATTCGATGGCGGCCCGGACCACGTCGGGCTTGGCCTTGAGATCGATCTCATCGACGACGCCCGGCCCGGCGGGCGTCTTGGTACGCCCATAACGGTCGAAGTAGGCGATGTCGGCAGCCGGATAGCGCCGCGACGTCGGTTTGAAGTCGGTGCCGATCGTGTAGGCCACCGGGAACAGGCAGATCTGCGTCACGTGGTCTGGCAGTTCCAGCAATTCGGCGACCGCGGGCGCCTCGTTGAGGTACATCGTGGTCCACACGGTCCCCAGGCCTCGGCTCCGCAGCGCGATCATGAAGCTCCACGCCGACTGGATCACTGAGTCGAAGAGCCCGGGCCGTCCGCTGCCGTCATGGCGCCCGAGAATCGTGGGGATGACGAGCGCCGGCGTCCTGGCGATGTTCTCGCCGAGATGACGTGCACCAGCCATCAACCGTTCGTTCTGGTGGCCGCTGCCCTCCAGCCGCTTCGCTGTCTTGATCACCCAATCGACGCCCGCCGACAGGTACAGCTCGGCCATCCGATCCTTGATCTGCTGATCCCTGATGATCATCCACCGTCGGCTGCCGTTGTTGCCTCCGGTCGGTGCCTGCTCGGCAACGTCGATGCAGTTGAGGATGATCTGATCATCGACCTCCCGGTCGAAGTCGAGACGCTGGCGCACGCCGCGGGTCGTCATCAGCGCATGGTCCACGATCGCCTGGTAGCCGGGCGTGCCCGGTGCAAATGCCGGCTCAGCCGTCATGTCACTCCGATTCCTTCGTGATGCGCCCTTCGAGAGTACGGCGACGTGCCGGAACTAGCTTGGGAAGATGCTCACGGCCGGCGATGTGGCATCGTTCGAGGCTGACGGCTTCGTCACGGTTGATTCGCTGATCGACCCCGAGCTGATCGAGCCGCTCAGGGAGCGGTTCGAGCGGCTGTTCTGCGGCGACTTCGAGACCGGCATCTCCCCAGATGAGGTCAACTGGCTCTCGGGCCGCGACGATCCGACGCTCACCAGGCAGATCTGCAACGGTTGGAAGGCTGACCGGCTGATCGCCTCAACGGTGCTCGACACCCGCCTGGGCGAGGCCGTGGCCACGCTGGCTGGATGGACTGGCGCCCGCATCATCCAGGACAACCTGCTGTGGAAGCCCCCTGGCGCACGTTCTGTCGGCTTCCACCGCGACAACGCCTACCTGGCTTGGTACACGCCGACCGAGATGTTCTCGTGCTGGATCGCACTCGACGACACGGTGGCCGGCGGCGGCACGATGGAGATCGCACGGGGATCGCACCGGTGGCGGACCGGCGGAGACCAGATGGGCGAGTTCCATGCACCGGAGGACTACCGGGCCACCGTCACGGCTGCCGCCGGCGCCAGCGGTGCAGAAGTTGACCTTGCGCCGGTGGAGGTTCCCGCCGGGGGCGGATCGTTCCATCACGGCTGGACTTGGCACGGGTCGGGGCCGAATGAGTCCGATCGGCACCGGCGTGCGCTCGTGCTGCACTGCGCCTCCAGCGAGGCCCGGTTCGACCGGGCTGGCTTCGGCGAGGGCAACGGCCCGATCTACGCCCGCTATGCGCGCCTCGCCGACGACGAGATGGACGAGAACCACTTCCCCGTCCTGTGGCGGCGCGACGGCTACCGCACACCCGGGATCTAGCCGGTATCAGCGACCACCGGGCGTGAGCGCCTAGCGTTCGATGACATAGAGGGGGATCATCGATGGCACTGACCGTGCAGAGCTCACCGGCATCGCACGACTACCGGCACCTCGTACAGGACGACCGCATCCACGGCAGCCTCTACACCGACCCGGCGGTGTTCGCAGACGAGATGCAGCGCATCTTCACCGACGGCTGGGTGTTCGTGGGCCACGAATCGGAGGTACCCGAGGTCGGCGACTGGGTCTCCCGGCGCCTCGGCACCGAGCCAGTGCTCATGGTGCGCAACCGTGACGGTGCGATCAGCGTCGTGGCAAATCGCTGCGCGCACCGCGGCACCACGCTCTGCCCGCAGAACGACGGCAACAATCGCAACTTCCGCTGCGCTTACCACGGCTGGACCTACGACCTCGACGGCACGCTGCTCGGCGTTCCCGGCCCCAAGGGTTTCCACAAGGACACCGCCGATCTGGGGCTCGACCGGCCCGGCCAGGTCGACGACTACCGAGGGTTCGTGTTCGCCAATCGCAGCGGCACCGCGGGCTCGCTCAGCGACCATCTCGGCGCAGGCGGCACTGATCTCATCGATCGCACCTCGAATATGTCGCCTACCGGCAGGGTCCGCCTCTCTGCGGGCTGGATCGGCCAGCGGATCGACTCGAACTGGAAGATGTGGCCCGAGAGCGACCACGACGGCTACCACCTCAACTTCACCCACGCCTCGATGGCCCGGGCCGTTCCCGACACCTACTACGACGAGATCGTGATGACCGGCGAGGAGGCCTCAGAGTCGGCCACCCGCGCCTATGACGGCGGTCATCTCGAACTCGACTTCCGCCGCAGCTACACCGCTGAGTTGGCCTGGCTCGGCACCACACGCGAGAAGGTCGCCGACTACTGCGATGCTCTCGAGGGGTCCTATGGCCCCGAGAAGGCCAAGACGATCATGTGGGACGGCCCGCCGCACGCGCTGGTGTTCCCGAACCTGTTCCTGGCCGAGATGAATATCGCCCGGATCGAACCGGTCTCACCGGGGGTCACGGTGCACCGTCACACTCCCCTGCTGGTCGAGGGCACCGATGAGAGTGTCAACCGGCGGCTCGTGCTGCAGTCCGAAGCGGCGATGGGCCCTGCATCGTTCTTCCTGACCGACGATGCCGTGATTGCCGAACGCATGCACCGGGCCTTCGAGGGCGCCGCTGCCGGCGAGGACGGCTGGGTGGATCTCAGCCGGGGCCTCGAACGAGAGCACATCGAAGACGGCCAGCGCTGGAGCGACATCACCGACGAGACCACCAATCGCGGCTTCTGGCACCACTACCGCGAGGTCATGGCCGGCGCAGTGGGCGGCCGGCATAACGGCACCTGAGCGACCTCTATGGCGATCGTCGACGAACCAACGCGTCGCGACATCGAGGCGTTCGTGTATCTCGAAGCCCGGCTGGCGGACGAGTCCCGCTACGACGAGTGGGAAGCGCTGGTCACCGACGACATGCACTACTGGGTGCCCTTCGGCCCGGGCGACTATGAGCCCGGCACCCGGGTCAGCTACATCAACGACAACCGGGCCCGCCTGGGCACCCGGATCCGGCAGCTCGCAACCGGCGTTCATCACGCACAGGACCCGCCCTCGTCGATGCGCCGGGTGGTGTCGAACATCGAGATCCTGAGCGCGGAAGGCGATGAGTTCGAGGTGGGCAGCAACTTCGTGCTCTACGAGCACGCCGTGCAGGCCACGGGCCACCTGCGCCTCTGGGCGGGCCGGGCGACACACCGCTTGCGGCGCACGGCCGACGGTCTGCGCATGGCAGCCAAGAAGGTGGAGCTGGTGAACTCCACGTCGCCGCTGCCCAACCTGCCCTTCATCATCTGAGCAGCGCCATGAATGGCTAGTCGAACTTGGGCGGCCGCTTCTCCACGAACGCGCGCTGTGCCTCCCGGGCGTCGCTGCTGTGGAACGTCTCGCCCTCCAGGCTCAGCGACAACGGCAGGATCTGTGCCGACATCTGCCGGATCCAGTTGTTGATCGGCACCTTCGACGCGCTGATGGCCTTCTGCGGGCCAGCGGCGAGCTGGTCTGCTTTCTCGACTGCCGTGTCGAGAATCGCGTCATCGTCCACCAGGAAGTTGACGAGCCCCATGTCGTAGAGCATCTGACCGGTCACCCGTTCACCGGTCATGAGATGCCACTTGGCCCGGTTGACCCCCATCAGCAGCGGCCAGATCACCTGGCCGCCGTCGCCCGCGCCGATGCCCATGTTGACGTGGGTGTCGGCGAACACGGAGCTGTGCCCTGCCACGACGACATCGCACAGCAGGGCGATGTTGGCGCCGAGGCCCATGGCGTAACCCTGCACGGCGGAGATGATCGGCTTGCGCAGCTCGAGCAGGTGATCGACGATCTGGCGCCCCTCTTCGAAGCTGACTGCCGGCCCGCCGGTGTCACTGAAGTCGCCACCCGCACAGAACGCACGGCCGGAGCCGGCGAGCACCACGACCTTCACGTCGTCGTCGGTCTGGGCGTCACGGGTGAAGCTGGCCATCTCGTGGTGCATCTGGCCGTTCACGGCGTTGAGCCGTTCTGGGCGGTTCAGCGTGACCACGGCGACGCCGTTGTCGCGTTTGTCGATGAGCATTGCCTGATAGTTCGCTTGATCCAGCGGCATGACGAGCCTCCCTGTGTCTCAGGCCACTTGGCTGGCGCTCAACGTACTGCGGACAGCACCCGTCCGACCTGCGTGTGTGGGCGGCCGACGATGCGTTCGTAGTTCGCTGGGTCGGTGGCGCCCTCGGTCACCATGACCAGCACGGTGGCGCTTGCGGGGTCGTCCAGCGCCGCTGAGCCCTGCTCATCGGCCAGGAGTGCTCGCACGCCGGCCAACGAGGCGCTGCCGGTTTCGCCAGCGACCACTTGAGAATCGGCCAGGTCCCCCATGGCAGCACCGGCTGCGTCGCTGTTCACGGAGACGCACCAGTCGACGCCGCTCGCCATCATCGGCCACGCCAGCGGCGAGGGCACCCCGCAGTTGAGGCCGACCATGATCGACCGGTGCGGACCGGGGGTCTCGGTGATCTCCCCGTTGATCGTCGACATCTGCACGCAGTTGGCGTCGTCGGGCTCCACCGACACCAGCACCGGCCGGTGCTCGCCGCTGCGGTAGTGGGTGACGGCGGCAGCCATGAAGGCGCCGACACCCACGGGGACCGCGACCAGGTCCGGCTGGCCGATGCCGTTGGCAGCGAGCGCGTCGTCAACCTCGGCGAAGATCGTCGTGTAGCCCTCGGCAACGTTGGCGGGGATCGTCTCGTACCCCGGCCACGAGGTGTCCGACACGACCAGGCAGCGATCACCGGCCATCTCGGCGCTCTGGGTGATGGCGTCGTCGTAGGTGCCGTCCACCACGGTCACCGTGGCACTCTCGCCCTCGATCGCGGCGATGCGAGCCTCCGAGGTGCCGTCGGGCACCAGGATGTGCGCGTCGAAGCCCAGCAGGCGTGCCATGAATGCGACCGCTCGCCCGTGGTTGCCGTCGGTGGCAGCCGCCAGCGTCATCGGCCGCAGGTGCGCCAGGCTGGCCGCCAGCTCATTGATGTTGGCCCACGGCGGGGGCTCATCGCCGATGTGCTCGCAGACGGCGCGGTATGACGCCCACGAAGCACCCAGGATCTTGAACGAGGGCAGGCCCATGCGCTGCGTCTCGGCTTTCACGAGCACTCGCCCCACGCCCAGGCTGTCGGCCAGCCGGGGAGCATCGATGACCAGTGTCGGCGCATACGCAGGCAGCCGGCGGTGAAACGCCATCACCTCAAGCGACACTGCCGGCCAGTCACGGCCGTCGAACAGCGGGTTCCGGTTCACCAGAGCACCCATTGCTGACCTCCCCAATCCAGTGTTTCCGTCGAGTTCGGCCTCAGTCGAGCTCGTCGAGCGCCGCGAACAGCCTCTGGGCCTGCTCGGCTGCCTTGGCCCGCACCTCAGCGGGGTCGACACGCGTCGCGATGCCGCTGGCCAGCACCTGCTCACCGTCGATCGTGATGTCGAGCGGATGCACGCCGGGCGTGTAGGCGAGATGCCACGGATCGGCGCTGGGGTACGACCAGCGCACCGTGTCACTGCGGGCGTCAGGCATCAGCTCCCAGCCTTCTGCGAGCCACTCCCACGGCGGGTCGGGCGAAGCGGTCACGTCGTGCTCTCGTAGCCGGGCATAGGCCACCCTGAACTCATCGAGCATGTCTGCACCGATGCCGTCGGTGCCGAGCGCGATGGGGTTCGATTCAGCGAACCGGCTGGGATCGGCGTAGCCGACTGCGTTGTTCATGTTGGAGCGAGGGTTGTGCACGATCGTCCCCGCAAGGCCGTGGTCGGTGGGCAGGTGCACACCATGGATGAGCAGCCAGCGTTCGTCACAGAGACCGGCCAGCCGCGCCGCGGCATCCGCATCGGGGGGTCCTTCGGCTACGTGGATGTGCACGCCCACGTCGTACCGGTGAGCCAAGTCGGCGGCTGCGGCCAGCGTGTCATCGGTGCAGGTGAACGACGCATGGACCCCGACGTACCCCCGGCCGCCAGCGGCCAGATAGCGCTCGTTCTCTGCAAGGCCGCTCCTGGCACCGTCGGCGCCGTGACGGTCGGTGACGCCGTAGCAACAGCTCACCCGCACGCCGACCTCGGTGCAGGCCGTTGCGATCACGTCGAGCGAGCCGTCAATGGCGTTGGGCGATTCGTGATGATCGACAATGGCCGTGCAGCCCGATTCCAGCGCTTCCAGCGCACCGAGCTTCGCCGACCACTCCAGCATCTCGAGGTCGAGCGCCCGATCCAGCCTCCACCAGACCAACTCGAGGATTTCGGCAAAGCCCCCTGGCGTGCGTGGCGGTGCAGGCATGCCCCTGGCCAGCGCCGAATAGAGGTGATGATGCGAGCACACCAGTCCCGGCGTCGTCGCACCCCCCTCGCTCACGGCTGCGAGCGTAACCCCAGCCCCAGTACCGATTGAGCAGATTCCGCTAAGCCCGAACGGAACCCTTCAGGCCGAAGAGCGTGGTTCCTCTAGTCACGGAGTTCGGGGAGCAGCTCGACGAGGCGGTCGAGCTGGGCGTCGACATCGGGCGAGGCCAACCGGATGCAAATGTGCTCGCAGCCAGCGTCGATATAGCCCTGCAGCCAGGCAGCGACATCGGCCGGCGAGCCCGAGTAGGTGCCCATGACCCGCCGCAGCACCTCGATCTCTACGCCGTAGTAGAGCTTCGAATGCTCGGCCACCTCGGCGGCTGCGGTTTCCGGCTCGCCGATGTTGACTGTCAAGTACGCCGCCGCGGTGATCGACGCCGGATCACGGCCTGCTTCGGCAACATGAGCTCGCACGGTGGCGAGCTGTTCAGCGAATGCGTCTACCGAGGGGGCAGTCGGGAACCAGCCGTCGAAGTGCTGGCCTGCACGCTCAAGCCCGCGCGGGCCTGAGCCTCCCAGCCACAGGCGCGGCCCGCCCTCAGTCGCACACAGCGGCTGCAGCCGCTGTTGGGCGGGTGTGCCGTCGGCGCGCCAGAGCTCACGGGCACGATGGACCACTTCCATCATGCGGGTGCCTCGCCGGGGGTAATCGGCGCCGACCAGATCGAAGTCGGCGTTGACCTCCGTTCCGGGAGGGCCTGCGCCGACGCCCAGGATCAACCTGCCGCCCGACAGCGCATCCACCGTGGCGGCCTGCTGGGCAAGTTGGGCCGCATTGCGCATCGAGGCCAGCAGCACCGCCGTGCCGAGATCGATGCGCTCGGTGGCCACCGCTACGCCCGCCAGCACCGAGAGAGGCTCCGCTCTCGGCTTGGCGAGCAAGGAGTCGCCGATCCACACGGCGTCGAAGCCAAGCTCTTCGGCTCGCACAGCCCACTCGACAAGTCGGCGGGGATCGCCGTCGTGCGGCGGATACATCGCCAGCTCTCGCGAGGGCAGCAGCAGACCGAAGGTGACTGATCCAGGTGAGGTCATGGCGAGCACTCTGCCACCTCGCGCCACGTACAGCCTCCACCACGCGCATGGACTCCCCAGGGGCCTGCACAAGAAACGGGGTGACTCGCCAGGGCACGCAACCTAGTTTGGGGTTGTCGGGGGAGGGCGCTGCTGTGGTGAAGAACAGTCGGCGAACCATCGGGCTCGTGGGCACTGGCGTCATCGGAGCCGGCTGGGCGGTGCGCGTCTTGGCACGGGGCCATGACGTGGTGGCGTGGGATCCGGGTGACGGCGCTGAGATGCGGCTGCGGTCGACCATCGAGCGGGCATGGCCGTCGGCGGCTGACCTGGGACTGTTCCCCGATGCCGATCCTGACAGGCTGCGCTGGGCCTCGAGCGCGCAAGAGGTGGCTGCCTCAGCCGATTTTGTGCAAGAGAGCGCCCCAGAGATCGAATCGTTGAAGCAGTCGTTGCTGGCCGCAATGGACGCCGCGGCTGATCCCAGCACGCCGATCGCAAGCAGCTCGTCGGGGCTGCTGCCCAGCAAGCTGGCGGAACCGCTCGCTCATCCCGAGCGGCTCGTGATCGGCCACCCGTTCAACCCCGTGTACCTGCTGCCGCTGGTCGAGGTGGTGCGGGGCGAGGCCACCAGCGACGAAACACTGGCCGCAGCCGTGGAGCACTACGACGATCTGGTGATGCACCCGCTGGTCGTGTGCAACGAGATTGAGGGCTACCTCTCTGACCGCCTCCAAGAAGCCCTGTGGCGCGAGAACCTGCACTTGGTGAACGACGGCGTCGCCACTACTGCGGAGCTCGACGACGCCATCGTCTACGGCCCAGGTCTGCGCTGGGCAGCCATGGGCACAAACCTCACGTTCCACCTCGCCGGAGGAGACGGCGGCATGCGCCACATGCTGAGCCAGTTCGGCCCAGCACTGGAGTTGCCGTGGACACGGCTGGAGGCTCCCGAGCTGACCCCCGAGCTGATCGAGGCGATGGCCGCCGGCTGCGAGGACCAAGCTGGCTCACGGTCGATCGCCGAACTCGAACGGCTGCGCGACGACGGCCTGCTGGCAGTGATGAGGGCGCTTCGGCCCAGCGGCTTGGGTGCAGGCCGTCTGATGGCGGAGCGGGAGGCTCGCATTCTGGCAGCCGCGAATGCACAGCATCGACAGTGGTCGCCAAGCAGCACCGTGGCTGCTCCCTTAGACCTGTACTCGACCGTCGTGATGCCCGACTGGGTGGACTACAACGGCCACATGACCGAGTGGGCGTTCCTGACCGCCTTCGGCTGGGCGGCTGATGCCCTGTTCCGCTACATCGGGATCGACGAGGCCTACCGCGCGGCCGGCCACTCGTACTACACAGTCGAAACCCACCTGACTCACCTGCGCGAAGCGTCGGTGGGCGAGCCGCTGCGGATCACCACCCAAGTGCTGGGCAGCGACGCCAAGCGCCTGCACATCTTCCACGCGATGTACAGGTGCGACGGGCACCGGCACGACCATGTCGAACACCAGCACGACGAGCACGACCGCAGCGAGCATCAACACGATGAGGTGCTGTGCGTCGGTGAGCAGATGCTGGTTCATGTCGACACGGCCGCCGGGCGCAGTGCTCCGTTGGCAGACGGCCCTGCAGCGGCGGTTGCGGCCATCACTGCAGCACACGCATCGATGCCGACACCGCCGCAGGCCGGCAACCGCATGGCACTGCTTCCGACGTAGCACTGCGCGCACCACTCCGCCAACGCGCTCACCTGTAGCGCCACAACAGCCAGGACAGCAATACCCATGGATTTCTCGATCGACGACACCCAGCAGATGGTGGTCGACACCGTGCGCACCTTCACCATGCGCGAACTCGTGCCGTATGAGGACGAGGTGGAGCGCTCCGGTCAGGTTCCGCCCGACCTGGTGGAGCAGATACGCAACCGGGCCGTCGATGCTGGCCTCTACGCCGCCAACATGCCCGTCGAGCTCGGCGGCGGGGGGCTTGACGACTTGACGCTGACCATGGCCGAGCGGGCCTTCGGCTGGACGTCCTACGCCCTGCAGTACATCGTGGCCCGCCCCTCCAACATCTTGCAGGCCTGCACCGGTGATCAGATCTCGGAATACCTCGTGCCTACCGTGCGAGGCGAACGGGTGGAGTGCTTGGCCATGAGCGAGCCCGACGCCGGCTCTGACCTGCGCGGCATGTCCTGCCGGGCCGAGCGCGACGGCGACGAATTCGTGGTGAACGGCACCAAGCACTTCATCAGCCACGCGGATCTGGCCGACTATGTGATCCTGTTCGCGACCACGGGCATCGATGCCCCAGACGCGAAGACCCCAGGCCGCAGTCCGCGCAAGCTGATCTCAGCCCTGCTGGTGGACTTCGACACCCCCGGCGTCGAACGGGTGCCTGGCTACAACTGCGTGTCAAACCGGGGCTACCACAACCTCATCCTGAACTTTGACAACGCCCGAGTGCCGGCGAGCAAGCTGCTCGGCGAGGAACATCGAGGCTTCGACGTTGCCAATGAGTGGCTCGGAAGCACCCGCCTGCAGGTGGCCGCTGTGTGCCTGGGACGCGCCGACCGGGCACTGTCGGTGGCGCTCGACTGGGCCGCCACCCGTGAGCAGTTCGGTCAACGGATCGGGCGATTCCAAGGCGTGTCGTTCAAGCTGGCCGACATGCGCCTCCGCCTCGCCCAAGCCGAGATGATGACCTACCGGGCCGCATGGCTCTCCGAGCGGGCCGAGATGACCGACGCCGACGCCGCCATGGCCAAGCTGTCGGCCACCGAGATGCTGCAGTTCGTGTCGGATGAGGCCATACAGATCCTCGGCGGCATGGGGCTGATGGACGAGCTTCCGTTGGAGCGAATCTGGCGCGACGCCCGGGTCGATCGCATCTGGGACGGCACCAGCGAGATCCAGCGCCACATCGTGTCTCGTGACATGCTGCGGCCCCTCGGCTGCTGAACCGCCATGACACAAGTCACCGCAGCGACATGACTGGAACGGCATGACGGGTCGGTTGGATCGGCTGTTGCGGCCACGGTCGCTGGCATTCGTCGGAGGCGCCGCCGCCGAACAGTCGATTGACGCCTGCCGGGCATTCGGCTTCGCAGGCGAGATGTGGGGGGTCAACCCTCGCCGCACCCTGAGCGACCTGCCCACGGTCGCCTCAGTCGCCGAGCTCCCCGAAGGCATCGACGCCGCGTTCGTCGGCGTCGACCACGACGCCACGATCGACACCGTGCGCCAGCTCTCCGAGGCCGGCGTGGGCGTTGCCGTCTGTCACGCCTCGGGATTTGCCGAGGTCGGCGCGGCCGGCAAGGTCCGCCAAGTTGAGCTGGTCGAAGCAGCGGGCGCGATGGCGGTGCTGGGCCCCAACTGCAACGGACTGCTCTCAGCGCCCACCGGTGCCGCCCTGTGGCCGGACGTCCACGGCTTGGTTCGCCGCCCCCGAGGGGTGGCGCTGCTGAGCCAGAGCGGGAACATCGCCGTGAATCTGACCATGAGTCGCCGCGGCCTCGACGTGGCCTGGGTCATCAGCCTGGGAAACCAAGCCGACGTGGGGATCTCAGAAGCGTTCGAGGCAGTGGTCGTCGACGATGCCACAACCGGCGTGGGCCTGTGCATGGAAGGGCTGAACGACGTCGAACGCTTTGTCGAGGCCGCGGCAGTGGCTCACCGACGACGCCTGCCGGTGGTGGCCATGAAGGTCGGCGCCTCGCCGTCATCGGGTGCGATCGCGGTCACTCACACCGCCTCGTTGGTGGGTGACGACGCCGCCTACGAAGCGCTGTTTCGGAAGATGGGCATCCACCGTGTCCATGCCGTCGACGAGTTGGTCGACACTCTGGCCACCTTGTCCGCCGTCGGCCCCCTGCGCGGCAACCGGATGGTGTCATTGAGCTGCTCGGGCGGCGAGGCAGCGCTGGTGGCGGACCGCAGCCAAGGGCGCAACTTGAGCTTCCCGCAGTTCGCACCCGACCGCGCCGCCCGCGTGGCATCTGCGCTGGATGGCCGTGTGGCAATCACCAATCCGCTCGACTATCACACGTACATCTGGGGCGATCTGGACAGGCTGAGCCGCTGTTTCGAATCTGTTCTGGGCGCCGACGCAACAACCCCCGGCACGACAGCCCATGGGGAAACCCATACCGACGCGACAGGCGGTGGATCTGGCGAGGCACCGTTCGACGCCGCCATGCTGGTGCTGGACTTCCCCGCCGAGGGGCTGGACCGCTCACGCTGGTGGCCGACGATGCAGGCGTTCGCCACGGCCTGCGCCAACGGCGACACTCCCGGCGTCGTGGCGGCGTCGCTGGCGGAGAACCTGCCCGACGAGGCCCGCTCCGAGGCCGCCGAATGGGGGCTGGCTGCCTGCGGCGACATCGACAACGCGCTGTCTGCATTGGAGGCGGCCGCGGCATGGGGGCGCCATCTTGACCACACAGAACCCGAGGCGGGCTTGTTGGTGGTGCAGGCTCGTGAGGCTCCCCTCGGCACATCGGTTCTGCCTGAGCACGAGGCAAAGCCGCGGCTGGCGGCGGCTGGCATCGAGGTGCCGATGGGTCGGCTGGTCGAGCCTCAGCAGGCCGCGGCTGCCGCGGATGAGATCGGCTACCCAGTCGCTGTCAAGGCCGTCGGTGCAGCGCACAAGAGCGATGCCGGTGGCGTCGCGGTCGGGCTCACCGATGCAGCCTCGGTTGCTGCAGCTGCTGGGCGGATCGCTGCCTCCGTCGGTGACCCCGCTGCCGTCGGAGGCGGAACGGTGATGGTGGAGTTGTGCATCACTGACGTGGTGGCTGAGCTGTTGGTCAGCGTGCGCTCATCACCGCCGGTGGGAATAGTGCTGACGGTGGGCGCCGGCGGCACTCTGACCGAGGTGCTTGACGACACAGCTTCCCTGCTGCTGCCTGCGGCGGGCGACACCCTTGAAGCGCTTCGGAGTCTGCGGCTGTGGCCTGTCCTCGCCGGCTACCGGGGTCGTCCGGCTGGAGCCGTCGATGCCGTGGTCAACAACGTCAGGCTGCTGGAAACGCTGGTGCGCGACGATGACCGCATCATCGAAGTCGAGATCAACCCGCTGCTCGTCACCCCGCACACCGCGGTGGCAGCCGATGCCCTGATGGTGGTCGCAAATGACTGATCAGACCCCCATGCCAACCCCCGAGCGGAAAGAACAGGCAGCGCGTTGAGGTGAGCGCCCGCGCGTCCCTGTCGAAGGACGCCGCCAGTGATCGAAGCTGGCTAGACCCAGGCGTCGGCTCGCTCGCGGTTGGACGGGTTGCGCATCGGCAGCTCGTTGTGCCAGACGCCCTCGTGCTCGCGCAGCGCAGCCGCCACCGCGCCGGCTGTGGGCACGAGACCGATCTCGCCGACGCCCTTGATGCCGTAGGGAGCACCGGGCTGCGGCGACTCCACCAGGATCACATCGACGTCGGGCATGTCCTTGGGCCGGATGATCGCGAGGCTGCGCAGCGTGGAATTGAGCGGCCGCCCGTCGGCGTCGGCAGGAAAGCCCTCGCTGAGTGCGTAGCCGAGGCCCATGTGCACACTGCCCTCGATCTGGCCCTCGCAGAGCACCGGGTTCACAGCTCGGCCGACGTCGTGAGCAGCGATGACTCGCTCCACGTCGCCGGAATCGGGGTCGAGAATGACGACCTGCGCGGCGTAGCCGAACGTCGAATGGATGACCGGGTGCTCCAAACCCTCCGACAGCGAGTTCGTCCAGTCCACCCGGTACTCGCCCTCGTAGTCCGTCTCGGGCCGGCAACCGTCGGCGAGTGCAGCACGGCACGCATCGGCCACTGCGCCTGCGCCCATGAGCGTGCCCCGGCTGCCAGTGGTCTGGCCGGCGCCGAGCTCGCGTGTGGAATCCACGATCACTCGCACTGCTTCGGGGTCGACACCGAGTTCCTCCACGGCCACTTGCAGCGCCACGGTGTGCACGCCCTGGCCCATCTCCGTCCAGCAGTGCCGCACCTCGACGGTGCCGTCGTCACAGAAGCGCACGATGGCCTTGGCGATCTCCTTGAAGCCGTTCCCGAGGCCGGAGTTCTTCAGCCCCAGGCCGATCCCCACCGGCTTGCCCGCGGCGCGGGCTGCCTCGTAGGGCTCGCGCACAGCATCGAGGCACGCCTGGGCGCCCAGGCAGCCGTCGTCCATGATCTGGCCCGGCCCCCACACTCCCCCGGGCACCACCACGTTGCGCTCGCGCATCTCGAACCCGCTGATGCCTACCGCTTCGGCTAGCCGGTCCATCACGCCTTCCATGGCGAACTGCGCCTGATTGGCACCGAACCCCCGGAACGCGCCGCACACCGGGTTGTTGGTGCGCACCGCGACCGACTCGACATCCACCGCCGGCACCAGGTACGGCCCGGTGGCATGCCCGGCCGAACGCTCCAGCACCTTCATTCCCACCGAGGCGTATGGACCTGAGTCGCCGAACATGCGCGCCCGTACCGCAGTGAGCTTGCCGTCGGCGTCGCAGCCGACCTCATAGGTCATGCGGATGGGGTGCCGCTTGGGGTGCATGAGCAGCGATTCCTCACGCGACAGCGTGATCCTCACCGGGCGACCTGTCAGCCATGCGGCCAACGCAGTGTGGGCCTGGTTCGACATGTCCTCCTTGCCGCCGAATGCTCCACCGTTCGAGACCAGCTCAGTCGTCACGATGGAGGGGTCGAGCGCCAGCACCGCTGCGATGTCGTTGCGGTCGTCCCAGATGCCCTGCCCGCCGGTGTACACGTGCAGCCCGGCGGCGACCCCGTTGGCGGGCGTGGGCACCGCCAGGGTCGATTCGGGCTCGAGATAGGCGTGCTCGATGCGCTGAGTTTGGAATGTCTCAGTCACGACATGCGCGGAGGCGGCCAGCGCAACGTCGACGTCGCCGCGCGAGTAGGTGGAGCGGGACAGGATGTTGCCGTCGAGTTCCCAGACGGCGTCGATATCGCTGTCTTTCACGCGCACCGGGTCGGTCATGGGTTCGAGGACGTCGTAGGACACCTCGATCAGCTCTGCAGCACGTCGCGCGGCAGGCCGGTTGTCGGCCACCACGATGGCGAGCACGTCGCCCAGATAGGACGTGCGCCCGCCGAGCGGGATCATCACCGGCCAGTCCTTGTGGATGAGGCCCACTCGCAGCACGCCGGGGATGTCGGCTGCAGTGAACACCGCCTGCACACCGGGCACGGCCTCGGCTGCGCCGCTGTCGATGGCCAGTACGTCAGCGCGGGCATGGTCGGCGAAGCGCAGCGCGCCATGCAGCATGCCGTCCGGATACATGTCGTCGATGTAGGGGCGGCTGCCGAGCGTCAGCTCGCGGGCCTCGTAGCGGACGCCCGAGCTGCCGACGCCTTTGGGCGGGAGTGCCACCGGCACCTCTCCCGCCGCCAGCGATTCCACGGCGTCGAGGATCTTGGTGTAGCCAGTGCAGCGGCACAGGTGCCCGCCCAAGTGACGGCTGGCTTCCTCGCGGGTCAGCGCCGAGCCCTTGCGGTCGAGCAGGGCCTTCAGCCGCACCACGATGCCCGGCGTGCAGAAGCCGCACTGCAGGGCTCCGTGTGCCGCGAACGTGTTCGCCATCGCATCCAGCTCGGCTTCGTCGAAGCCCTCGACCGTGGTGATCTCGGTGCCGGCCGAGCGTTCGAGGCTGGTCTGGCAGGCCACCCGGGCCTTGCCGTCCACCAGCACCGTGCAACAGCCGCACTGACCTGACGGCGCGCAACCGTCCTTGGGCGAGATGATCCCCAGCTCATCTCGCAATGCCGCCAGCAGGTGCTCGTGATCGCTCGCGACGGTGACCGGCGTGCCGTTCAGCACGAACTCGGTGGTCATTGGAATCCTCGTCTCCGGGACCTCGTTGTCCCCTCCCCGCAGGCCATTGTCGCACCAGCGCGGGGCAACTCACACCACCGGCTGTCCGTCGTGGCTATGGCGGCGGGATCACGCCCTTCTGCTGGCCGATCAGCTGGTACGTCTCGGGTCGGCGGTAGCGGTCGAAGTTGAACAGGGTGTTCTTGTAGTGCGAGCACCAGTCGAGGTCGCACTGGGCGGTGATGAGCTCGTCACCGTCGGTGACCGCCTGGGCCACGATCTGGCCCGACGGTGCGATCACCGCCGAGTGAGCGAGCGATTCCACACCCTCTTCGGTTCCGCCCTTGGCGACGCCGACCACCCAGGTGCCGTTCTGGTAGGCGCCAGCCTGCATGACGAGGTGATTGTGAAAGGCCTGCAGCGGATCCTGGGTGGGGTCGGGGGCATAGAACAGCGGCGTGTTGTAGCCGATGAAGATCATCTCGACGCCTTGGAGGCCCATCACCCGGTAGGTCTCGGGCCAGCGACGGTCATTGCACAGGGCGATGCCCATGACGCCGCCGAAAGCTCGCCACACGCTGAATCCTTCGTCGGACTCCTCGAAGTAACGACGCTCCAGGTGCTGGAAGGGACGCTGGGGCTCGTGCTCTTCATGCCCCGGAATGTGCACCTTGCGGTACTTGGCGACGAGGCTGCCGTTTCGGTCAACCAGGATCGCTGTATTGAAGCGATGGCCGTCGGGCGTCAGCTCGGCATAGCCCAGGTGGAAGCCGATGCCGAGCCGCTTGGCCTCGTCAAAGAGCGGCTGGGTTTCCGCTGAGGGCATCTCGGTCTCGAAATAGGCGAGCAGCTCGGGCGAGTCATCGGGGAAGTACCAGCGTGGGAAGAACGTGGTGAGCGCGAGCTCTGGGAACACGACGACATCGCAGCCTCGTTCCGCTGCCTGATGCAGCAAGGCGATCAGCCGCTCGACGACTTTGGCACGGGTCTCGTAGCGGGCGATCGGCCCGAGCTGCGCGGCTCCCACGTTGATCAGTCTCACGCTGGTGCCCCATGAGCAGCCAGCTCGCTGTCGATGGCGCCGTCGGCCAGGCGCCACACGACGTCGGCCAGCAGGTTTGCACCCGCTTCGATGTCCTCAGGTGCCGTGTATTCGGCCGGGTTGTGACTGACGCCGTCGAAGCTGGGTACGAAGATCATCGCAGTCGGACAGACACGAGCCAGCATCTGTGCGTCGTGTCCTGCGCCAGACGGCATGCGACGGTGCGTCAGGCCCGCCTCGGTCGCGCAGCGCTCCACGAGGTCGATGACCGCTGGGTGGAATTCGACCGGTTCGAAGCGGGCGGTGCGCCGCATCGATGCGTCGAGGTGTTCCTCCTCCGCATTGCGCGACACGATCTCGTCGAGGCGGGATTCCGCGTGCTGCAGCATCGGCTCGGAGGTGTTGCGCAAGTCGACGGTCATCACCGCCGAGCCGGCAATGACATTCACCAGGTTGGGCACCAGCGAGATGGAGCCGACGGTGCCGACCTGCGAGTCGCCGATGTTGTGTGCCAGTTCGCGCACCTCGCCGGCGATGCGGCACGCAGCGAGCCCGGCGTCGCGCCGCAGCGGCATCGGCGTGGTGCCGGCGTGATTCGACTGGCCACCGAGCGTGACCTCGGTCCACGAGATGCCCTGCACGCCTTCCACCACGCCGATCTGGGTTTCGTGGAACTCCAGCACCGGGCCCTGCTCGATGTGCAGCTCCATGTAGGCATAGGGCACCGTTCCGGGTACGGGTGCTGCTCCGCGATAACCGATGCGATCCAGCTCGTCGCCCACCGCGATGCCGTCGCGGTCGGTGATCTCCAGGGCTTCCTCGAGGGCCATGCCCCCGACATAGGCGAGGCTGCCCAGCATGTCGGGCGCAAACCGGCTGCCCTCCTCGTCGGTGAAGTAGGCCACCGACAGGGGGCGAGCCGGCATCTGGCCCCTCGCCAGTACCGACTCGATGACCTCCAGCCCGGCCAGCACGCCAAGATTCCCGTCGTAGCGGCCGCCGGTAGCCACGGTGTCGATGTGGCTGCCCATCATCACGGAGTCGGCAATGCGTCCCGGCTCCGTGCAGGCCACGACATTGCCCAGGCCGTCGATAGTGACATCGAGCCCCAGATCTGCCATCCACGTGCCGACCAAGTCACGCCCGGCCTGGTCCTCGTCGGTGAGCGCCAGGCGGCAGTTGCCTGTCGTGCCCTCTATGGCGCCGATCTGGGCGAGCTCGTCCAGGCGACGAATCAAGCGCTCGCTGTCGATGCGGGGTGCCCCTCCGGCCGATCCGCTCATGGCTTCATTCTCTCATCGCTATTCGCCCGGGCCGCATCGCAGTTCGTCACGTCACGTGCCGCCACTCGCATGCCTCACGTTTGCTCACACGAACGTGGCGGCGACTTCGTCGTTGAGTTCGTTGATCATGTCGTCCCACAGGCGGGGCAGCCCCCTGAGCGAATCCCAGAAGGCCTGGTCGCGGCGTGCCTCGAAATCGTCCAAGGGGACGCCCTGCTGCTCGACCCACGTGTAGTAACCGAGATTGAAGATCCGATCGCGGCCCCGGTCCGACAGCACCTCGATGTGGGGGGCATTGTCGCTGTTGGCCTCCGGCGCGAGGTGGCGCTCGATGATGCCCCGCGCGGCCCCGGCGTCGAAGCCGTCTGCATGGCGTTCGGCGAGGTGGCGCTCACGCTCGGAGAAGTACATCTCGAAACCGTCGGTCGCCACTGTCATGACCACATCGTCGGGCCCGAGACCCAGCTCGTTGGCCGCACGGGCTGCGGCGAGGGAGTTGCAGATCGACGAGTAGCCGAAATGCCCGAGTTCGTCGAGCACCCACGATGCTGCACCCAGGTGTTCGCGCAGTGCGTCGCGGCCAGCTTCGGTGTTGAACACCAGCCCGAGCCCGTCGGTCGCATGGTCGCTGACACCGACGATCACATCGGTGTTCATGACGTTGTGGATGAGCGGGATGTGCTTGTCGCCGATGCCCTGAATGTTGTGCTCGCCGTAGCCGTTGTAAAGCATGGTCGGGCACTCCAGCGCTTCGACCGCGACGATCTGGGCGCCGTGGGCGTCCTTGAGCCGATCGCCAGCGCCGAGCGTGCCCGCGGAACCGCTGGCAGCCACGAACGCGGCCAGGTTCAGCTCGCTGCCTGCGGGCGCGCCCTGTTGCAGGTGTTCGAATACCGCCAGGAGCGCGGCGCCGGTCACTTCGTAGTGACCGATGTGATTCGAGAACTCGCTGAACTGGTTCAGGATGAAGTTGCCGGGATCCTTTTCCAGCTCTGCGCAGGCGTCGTAGATCTCCTTGACGTTGCTCTCCGAGCCGGGGGTGCGGATCACATCGGCAGGGTCGGCGATCCAACGCTCCAGCCACTCGAAGCGCTCGCGGCTCATGTTCTCGGGCAGCACGGCCACCCCGCGGCACGCCATGATCCGGCTGATCGCCACGCCGCCACGGGCGTAGTTGCCGGTGGACGGCCACACCGCCCGGTGCCGGGTGGGGTCGAATTGGCCAGCGACCACCCGTGGCGCGAGGCAGGAATATGCAGCCAGCACCTTGTGCGCGCCGATCATGGGGAACCGGTTGCCGAACAGCACCACGACCTGCGCCGGCGTGCCGGTCAGCTCGCTCGGCAGCACCACATGCTCGGGCACGTCGGTGCGCCCGCCGGCTCCGTCGTTGAACCAGTGCACCCGGAACAGGTTCAGCGGATCGGCAAAATTGGGATCGACGTCAGCAAGCGCGGTGTCCACGTCGGGGTCGATGAGCGTCGGGTCGGCCAGCTCGGCGAAGGTCGGCAGCCGGATGCCCTGCTCCCTGAATCGCTCCACCACATGTGCCCGGCCTTGCGGATCGGTGACCTCTGTGGCGAGCTGGGCCGTGTAGCTGGCGGGAAATGCCTCAACAACAACGGGGGCCCGATTGGACGCAGTGTGGTTGGCCATACCGAACCGAGGCTATGTTCCGCGAGCGGCGCACTGATGCGCGCGGGGCGACGCCGGCAAAGCGCACGGGAGGACGTGAACCGATGACAACACCACGAAATGCGCTGTACCTGCAGGACGCTCACACCATCACCGAGGCGATGGGCTTCACGCAGTACGCGGAGGAACGCGGCTTCGAGGCCGTCTGGCAAGCCGATTCACGGCTCGTGCGCGAGGCCAGCGTTCCCATGGCCGCCTTCGCGGCCACGACGTCGCGCATCAAGGTGGGCGCAGGCGTCATCGACATCTGGTCCCGCAACCCGGCTCGCCTGGCATCGATGTTCTCCACGCTCGACGACCTCGCTCCGGGCCGCATCATCTGCGGGCTCGGCGCCTGGTGGGACCCATTAGCCGCCAAAGTCGGCATCAGCCGTGCCCGGCCGCTGGGAGCAATGCGCGAGATCACCACGGTCGTCCGGGAGTTGCTCGCCAACGAGAACGTCACCTTCCACGGCGACCACGTCCACCTCGACGACGTCGAACTCGACTACGTGTACCAGGAGCGGCGGCCGAAGGACGTGCCGATCTACATCGGTGCGACGGGCATGAAGATGATGGAGCTGACCGGCGAGATCGCCGACGGCGTCGTGCTCAACTACCTGGTCTCGCCCGACTACAACAGCCGGGCCATGGACGCTCTCGACCGCGGTGCCTCCGCTGCTGGGCGAAGCGTCGACGACTTGGACCGGCCGCAGCTCGTGGTGTGCTCGGTGCATGAGGACCGGGGCACGGCACTCGACATGGCCCGCAACATGGTCACCCAGTACCTGGGCCAGCAGCCGCACATCATGAAGGCGTCGGGCGTGCCTGATTCGCTGCTGGAAGAGGTGGGCAAGGTGCTCACCTGGCCGGCCACCGCCGAGCAAGTCGAAGCTGCGTCACGCCTGGTGCCCGACGACATCGTGCAGATGCTCACTGCCTCAGGCACGCCCGCAGAGGCCCGTGAAGCGGTCGAGGGCTACCTCGCCACCGGCGCCACCTGCCCGATCCTGTACCCGCTGGGCGACGTGCACGCCATGATCGACGCATTCGCAGCCTGAGCCCTGGGTCCGTCTAGTAGCCGAGTTCGGTTGCGGCGCGTTCGAGCGCCACGGTGACCGACCAGTGCGTGCGGGCCAGTCGCAGGTCGCTGTTGGAACCGTCGGCATACAAGCCCGCGGCGCTCATCCAGAACGCCGCCGAGCGCATGGCGTAGAGCAGTTGGTAGTACGCGCAGCGCTCCTCGTCGATGTCGATGCCGGTGGCTTCCTGGTAGCGCTCGAAGAACAGGTCCCGCGGCACCACGTTCGAGAGCAGCTCGGTGCCTTCCCGGTTGAGCTCGGTGAGCACGTAGGCCACGTCGTACAGCGGGTCGCCGATGACCTGCAGCTCCCAGTCGAGCACCGCCGACACCCGATCTTGGTGGATCAGGATATTCCCGGTGCGGTATGCACCATGCACGAGAGTGAGATGTTCGGTGACGGGTGCATGGTGGCGCAGCCAGCCGATCAGGTCAGCGAGGATCGGATGGCCAGGGTGGCCTGACTCGTCGATGAGAGTCCCCCACTTGGCGATCTCGCGTATCGCGAAGTCGTTGCCCCCCGCCGGCACGCCCAAGAAGTCGAGACCCGCAGCCCGCCAGTCAACGTTGTGCACGGCAGCGAGCGCATCGGTGAAGCTGGCCGGCAGCACACCCCGCTCAGCCGCTGCGGCGTAGTAGTCGCGGCCGGCACGGCGCCAAGGGCTCGGGCATTCGCCGGGCACCCGTTCCATCATGATGGCAGGGGCGCCGAGGACCTCTGGGTCGGGTTCGTACCAGTACGCACGCGGGGCGGGCACTTCCGTCAGCTCAAGACACTTCAGCACCCGGAACTGCTCGCCCAGATCGGATTCCTGCCTCAGCAGGGCGTTGCCCGGGTCGCGTCTCAGGCAGAGCGCCTGGCGCTGCTCGTCGACGCCGTCAGACCACACGGCCTCGAACAGCCACGTCTCGTGAGACCAGCCGACAGCAATGCGTTCGGCGTTCTGGATGTCAACGGAACCGCTGGCGCCGAGGCGTTCACGCAGATAATCGCTGAGCGCTCCCAACAGGGCGCCTTCGCCCGAGCGCGACTCCGATGTTGCCCCGGCACTCACGAGGCAACCCTCATTCGCCCGCCGCGCCGTGTCCATGGACTCACCGGGCGACCTCCATACGGCGGTCAATGTCGCGGCGCAGCACCGCACGAATCTCGTCGAGTGCTTTGATCACAGGGACCCTGTCGGGACCCCAGCGGTAGAGCGCCTCCACCAGCGGCGCCAGCGATGTCATGCACGGGTCGCCTCGCAGTCCCGCCAGTGCAGTGCGGACGTCTTCGGGTGCAGCGGGCGACGACGTCTGCTCGCTTCCGCTGATCTCGTCCAAGCGTGAGATCAGCGCTTCGACATCGGCAATCTCGGCGGCCCGGTGCCGCTCTCCCAGCGCCGCCTCGCGGGCAAGTCGCTCCAGGATCACACCAGCCATGTGGGTCTGTGTGCGCTGGTATTCGTCGTCGACAGCCGGCGCGATCTCGCGGCGCATCTGGCCGGCGAGGCGTTCCAGCAGCTCGTAGATCTCGAAGCTCACCGGCGACTGCCCAACGACCAGTCGCCGCTGCGCTTGGCTGCAGCGAAGCGATGGGTGGGCCACATGTCCTGATCCTCGCCCCACCACTCGCCCACCCCGTCGACCTCCCAGCGGATCAGGCTGTTGATGTCGATGAAGCTGTGGCGGTTGATGATGATCCGGCTCACCGGGCTGCCGGTCGCCACGAAGCGCTCGCCGGCGGCATCGACGGCATCGATGCGAATCTCCGAAATCCAGCCATCGGGGCTCCGGCGGACTGTGCGCTCGCCGTCGACGAGGCTCGCCTGCGCATCGCCCTGCTGCACGAACCCATACGCGACACGGTCGACCCCGTCTCGGGTGTTGGTGACCGCCAGGAACCCCGAACCGTCGTCTCCAGCGCCGGTGACGTAGGCCGCCTGGCGGGGACGGTCCTCGGGTCGTCGACCCCACGTGCGATCGCGCATCGACCAGCAGTCAATCTCGATGTCTTCGCCGTTGAGCTGGATCTGGCCGGTGACCCGTCCGATCTGGTCGAAGTGCGCCGAGTGGCCGAATGTCGAGCCTCCCGCCGTCAGCGGCCGCGGCGCCAGCACGGCCTCGAAACGCAGATCGGCGCTGAAGCGTCCAGGGTCGTCGTAGGCGAGCCGGTACGCCATCTTCGGAATCTCGACCTTGACGCTGACGCCATTCGGCAGCGTCGCATTGCGAAGATCTAGCTCGGGCGGCAGGTGCAGCGCCGTGAGATTGGAGCTGTACAGCACCTCCCAGGGCAGGTGTGCGGTGTCGTCCCACACCCAGGCGCCGCCCGAGATCGTGCCGATGTTGTGGCGAGCCAGCGTGTAGAGCCAGCCTCCGAGCCGCCGTTCCCGGTGATGGAACGAGAACCAGGCCGTCTCGGTGAACCACCAGTCGTCGCCTCGCAGATCGGCGTGGAAACCGTCGTCTTCGGGAGTGAAGACCGGGATGCTGCCGGATGGCTGGCTCACGGGCCGCAGCGTAGAACGACCAGCCGGTGCAGGACCGTGTGCGGGAGCAACGCCGCACCTGTACGTGATTGCGCCAGCGCGTACTGTTGCGGCATGGCCGAGCTTGCGCGTTTCACCCTGGACACACCAGACGAGGAGATCGTGGAGGTCGTGCGGATCGACGGCGGCGCGATCATCGAGGACGCCATCGATGTCGACATGCTGAACCGGCTCGAGGCCGAGCTGCGGCCGTGGATCGACCGAACCCCGGGCGGGCTCGACAACTTCTCCGGTCACAACACGACGCGCACCGGGGCGCTGGTCGCACGCTCGCCCGCATGCCGTGAGTTGGTGATGCACCCGAAGGTCATCGACATGGCCAACCGGTTCCTCGGCCCCTACACCAACAAGATCCAGCTGCACCTGACCCAGGTCATCAACATCAAGCCCGGCCAGGGCACCCAGCCGCTGCACCGCGACCGGGACGCATGGGGCGGCTACGTCCCCAGGGAGATTGATCCGCAGTTCAACACGATGTGGGCGCTCAGCGACTTCACACCTGCCAACGGCGGCACTCGTATCGTTCCGGGCAGCCCCGGATGGGATCCCGAGCGCAGGGCCGACGACGATGAGAAGACCCAGGCCGCCATGGGGGCCGGATCGGTGCTGCTGTACTCGGGTTCGGTGATCCACGGCGGCGGTGAGAACCGCAGCGATGCCGAACGTACCGGCATCAACATCACCTACACGCTCGGCTGGCTGCGCACCGAGGAAAACCAGTTCCTCTCGTGCCCGCCGACCATCGCCAAAGACCTCGATCCCGACCTGGCAGATCTGATGGGCTACTCGATGGGCAACTATGCGCTCGGCTACTACTCCGACCCCGACGGCATGCCCGGACCGGTTGACCTGCTCACCCCGGAGATCGCGCTCGGCCGCAAGCCGACCTCGAAGCACGACAACTCCGCATTGATCGTCGGCGACTGAGTCGCCCTGCACCGGCTCAGCCAACGACCGCATCGACAGGCGTCACCGTTTCGATGAGCGTGCCGGCTGCCAGAAAGCTGCTTGAGCGCCGGGAACAAGCGCTCGGCGCCGGCGCACAGCTGTTCTATACCGAGCCCCTGCACATCGTGCGGGGCGACGGCGTCGAGCTCTTCGACGCCGACGGCCGCCGCTACATCGACATGTACAACAACGTGCCATGCGTGGGCCACGGCAACGCACGGGTGGCCGAGGCGATGGCCGCTCAGCAGGCCACGCTGAACGTGCACAGCCGGTACCTGCACGAGGGCATCGTGAGCTTCGCCGAGCGCCTCGTGGCGCTGCATCACGACGGCATCGAGAGCGCAGTCATCAGCTGCACCGGCACCGAGGCCGTCGAAGTGGCCATGAACATGGCCCGCATCGCGACCGGGCGCCGGGGTGTCATCGCCACCGACGCCACGTACCACGGCAATACCGAGGCGGTCATCGCGCTGCGGCAGGCGGCGTCGCAGCCCGAGGAGCATCCCGAGGTGGCGACCTTCCCGTTTCCGCAGCAATTGCGGCCGATCCGGGACGGGCTCGATGGCCCAGCACTGGCCGACGCCTACCTCGACGAGCTGGCCGCCGCCATCGGGCGGCTGAAGTCCTCCGGTGCGGGCGTGGCAGCCATCATCCTGTGCTCGATCCAGGCCAACGAGGGTCTGCCGGACATTCCCGGCAAATTCATGGCGCAGGCCGCACAGTTAGTGCGCGAGGCCGGAGGCCTCGTGATCGCCGACGAAGTGCAAGCCGGTTACTGCCGCACGGGTCGCTGGTGGGGATATGAGGTCACCGGCTTCGAGCCCGACATTGCGGTCATGGGCAAACCCATGGGCAACGGGCTGCCGCTGGCGGCCACCGTAGCCAGCAAGGAGCTGGTGGACCGATTCCGGGCCG
Source organism: uncultured Acidimicrobiales bacterium (assembly GCA_964484385.1). GTDB lineage: Bacteria > Actinomycetota > Acidimicrobiia > Acidimicrobiales > Poriferisodalaceae > Poriferisodalis. The sequence goes on along the minus strand of CAZAFV010000001.1, from coordinate 43,000 downwards.
CCACCCGCTATTTCAACACGTACGGCGCGAGCCCACTCCAAGCCGCAGTCGGTCACGCCGTCATCGACGAGATCGAGGATCGAGAGCTGGCCGCCAGCGTCACCGAGCTGGGCTACGGCTTGAAGGCGGCGCTGTCCGAGCGGACCAAACGCTGCGAGTGGATGGCCGATGTCCGCGGCCACGGGCTGTTCCTCGGCGTGGAGATGCTGGAGCCCGGCGGCAACCTCGCGCCGGACCGGCCCCGGGCAGTCGAGTTCACCAACCGGCTCAAGGACCGCGGCATCCTCGCGTCGCACGCCGGCGCGTTCGCCAACGTGCTGAAGGTTCGCCCGCCGCTCGTGCTGCAGCAAGCTAACGCAGAGGAGTTCCTGTCAGCCTTCGACGCGGTACTGCACGAGCTCGATGGCTGACGGGGCTGCGGTCCCGTACGAGACACCCGCTCGCACGGCCCTGCAGCAGTTCGGCATCGGATCTGCACGGTTGCAGTTGATCGGCATCAGCGAGAACGTCACGTACCGCGCCGACGACCACAGCTCCGGCCAGTCCTATGTGCTGCGACTGCATCGGCCCGGTTACCACACCCCCGCCGAGCTTGATTCCGAGCGCATGTGGCTGGCTGCGTTGCGCGACTCCGGCATCTCCGTGCCGACGCCGGTCTGCGCACCTGACGGCAGGTTTTTCGTGCCGATCAGCACCGGCGACGGCGAGATCCGCCAAGCCGGGGTGAACCTCTGGGCGCCGGGAGAGATCGTCGGCGACCTGCTCACTGCCCATGACAAGAGCAGCGATGCAGATGGGCCGACCGAGATCGCCAAGCCGTTCGGGCAGCTCGGCGAACTGATGGCAGCAATGCACAACCAGGCAACGAACTGGACGCCGCCGCCGTCATTCCGGCGGCATCGGTTCGACGTGGACGGCCTGCTCGGAGTCGCCCCCTTCTGGGGTCGCTTCTGGGACCATCCTGAGCTCGAGGCCGAACAGCGGGTCCTGCTCATGGCCGCTCGCGATCGCTGCGCGGACATGCTTCGCGCCTACGGCGAGCCGGCGCGGACTTTCAGCATGATCCACGCGGACCTGCACGCTTCCAACGTGTTGACCGACAACGGCAGCCTCGCTGTCATCGACTTCGACGACGCCGGATTCGGCTGGCACCAGTACGACATCGCCGTGGCAATGTTCCATTCGCGGGCCGCCCCCGACTTCGAGACGGCTGCGACCGAGTTCTTGAACGGCTACCGAGATGTGCGGGCCATCAGCGACGACGATCTGGCCTTGGTGCCGTTGTTTGAGCTGATTCGAGGCATGGCCATCATCGGCTGGAAAGCCCAGCGGCCGGAGGTGGAATGGCCCGACGGTCAATTCGAGCAACTGCTGAGCGGAGTGCTGGGCGGCTGCCGGCGCCTGCTCGACGGGGGCTAGCGTCGGCGGTTGCTGTGCTGGTGGGCCGGGGGCAGGAGGGGTGCCGTGTGGGAGATCACTGAGCCCGATCTCGCACCGATCGCCTTGGGGGCTGCGGTGCTGGGCACCGGCGGCGGCGGGAATCCCTATCTCGGCAGGCTGCGGGTGCTGCAGGTGATGCGAACCGGTGGTCGGGTACGGGTCATCGAGCCAAACGAGATTGCCGACGACGACCTGCTGGTGGCCGTCGGCGGCATGGGCTCGCCGATGGTCAGCCACGAGAAGCTCGCAGGCGGCGACGAGGAGACCGTGGCCGCCCGGGCGCTCGAAGGCCACCTGGGCCGGAAGTTCGACGCGATCGCACCGTTCGAGATGGGCGGCAGCAACTCGATGGTGCCGATGGTGGTGGCAGCCGCAATGGACATCCCCATCGTGAACGGCGACGGCATGGGGCGTGCCTTCCCCGAGTTGCAGATGATCACGTACCTCATCTACGGCGGCAGCCCCTACCCCGCCGCCATTGCCGATGAGCGAGGCAACCAGGTGATCATCTCAGACGTGCTGGATGCCAAGTGGCTCGAGCGCATCGCCCGGGCTGCGACAGTCGAGATGGGCGCACACACCGGGCTGGCGTCGGCCGTGATGGACGGTGCCTACTGCCGCCGCTCGATCATTCCCCACACGCTGCGCCTCGCCAGCGAGATCGGCCATGCCGTACACCGTGCGCGCGATGTCAAGGACGATCCCACCGAGGCGATCCTGGGTGTCGCCGGAGGGAAGCGGTACCTGCGCGGCAAGGTGACCGACGTGCACCGCCGCAACGCGGCCGGCTTTGCACGCGGACAGATGACTGTGGCCGGCATCGGCGACGATGCCGGGCGCACCATCCGCATCGACTTCCAGAACGAGAACCTCGCCATCTACGAACACGACGTGCCCCAGGTGATGGTGCCCGACCTCATCACGCTGGTCACGACCGATACCGGCGAGCCGATCACCACCGAGCTGCTGCGGTTCGGCGTGCGCGCCGACGTGCTCGTGCTGCCTGCGCCGGAGCTACTGCGCACCCCCGAAGCACTGGCGGTCGTAGGCCCGCACGCGTTCGGCATCGACGCCGAGTACCAACCCGCAGTCTGACTGCTGATCTACGGACGCGTGAGGGGCAGGACCTCGCGGGCGGTGAGGTCGATGGTCTCCGAGAGCCGGTCGGTCGCGATGGGAGCCAGCGCCACCGAGTCAGCGCCACCGGCCAGCAGCGCCCTGATCTTGGCGGCGCATTCTTCGGGAGTGCCGGCGACGGTCAGGTCGGCGACCCACTGGTCGGGCATGCCGTCTCGCACGGCCTCGTAGCCGCCCTGGTCGATCAGCACCTGCAGCTCGTCGGAGATCCCGTATACGTCGGTGAGGGCATTGGGGCCGTGCTGGCGGTAGAAGGCCAGCGATGCCCGTGCCGAGTCACGAGCTGCCTGACCGTCTTCGTCCACGGCGTACAGCGCAAACACAGTGATCGGGTGAGGATCGGTGCGGCCGGCGATCTCGCGACCCTCGTCTATGCGCTCGGAGGCCCACTCCACGTAACGCAAGCTCGAGCACACCGACAGGATCGTTCCGTCAGCGATCTCGCCGCCCAGCCGCAGCATGTTCGGCCCTGACACGCCGAGGCGGACAGGCATCGGCTGACCCGTCTCGGGAAAGGTCAGCTTGACGTTGTCGAAGTCGAACACGCCGCCGTGCCGGTCCAGCGTGTCGCCGCCGAGCAGCGCCTTGACCGCCGTCACGCACTCCCGGACAGCCTGCAGCGGCGAACGGGGATACAGGCCCATCTGGCGTACCCATGCCGGCACTCCCAGGCCCACACCTGCGATCAGCCGCCCGGGCGACGAGCGGCTCAGCGTGGCCAGCTCCATCGCCAGCACCGAGGGATGGCGGGCCACCGCCGACACCACACCCAGGCCCACGGTGATCTCGCTCGTGGCCCCGAGCACCACGGAGGCACCGGAGATGCCGCCCGTGAAGAAATAGTCCTCCGCAAGCCAGATCTCGTCGAAGCCGCTGTCCTCGGCCTGCGTGGCAGCCCCAGCGATGTCCTCGGGGGCGATCGCGCTGCCCAAGATGAGACCGATCTTGCCTTGTGTGCTCATGGGCCATCTCCCCCGCCGGATATGCCGTTGCTCGCAGCAAGGTCACCGACTGCCTTCACGCGGATCCGTATGGCGCTCGACGGCAGGTATGTGAGGGGGATCTCATCGATGTCGGTGATCTCGACGGTGGCCGCGTCGGCGCCCGCGTCGACAGCGCGCTGGGACGTAACCGAACGGGCCTCGGCCATTGCCGCGTCGCGGGTCATCGACGCCATCGAGTACACCCGGTCGGTCTCGGCGCCGACCTGCGCGATGGCTGCGCCGATCGCGCTGGCAACCGAGAAATAGTCGGGTCGTATCGTCTCCGACGCTCCCGCCAGGCCGTCACGCACCAGCACTCCCCCGCCGCCCACCACCACGACAGGAACCGGGTCGGCCGACGTCTTCATCTGTTCGACTGCGGTGGCCAGCATGTCCTGCATGCATTCGACCGCATCGCCCACCAGCCCAGCGTCCACGTCGCTGACCGTCGTCCGGTCACCGATGTCGGCCATGCCGGCCGCTGCAGCGACGTCCGTGGCGGTCAGCTCGCCGCCGCCGAACACCAGCGCCCGGTCGGTGAGCTCGTAGCCGACGCTGTCGGGTCCCACTGTCACGTCGCCGCCATCTCCGTCGGCGCCGTTGCCGGAACGCACCAAGCTTCCACCGCCGAGTCCCAGCGAGAGCACGTCGGGCATCCGGAAGTTCGTGCGCACTCCCGCGACCGAGACCGCCGTCGAGGCCTCTCGGGGAAAGCCGTGCACCAGCACGCCCACATCAGACGTCGTGCCCCCCACGTCGATGACCACCCCGTCCCGGATCCCGCTCAGGAATGCCGCTCCCCGCATCGAGTTCGTGGGGCCCGAGGCGAATGTGGCCACCGGGTAGCGGCGAGCAAAGTCGGCGCTCATCAGGGTGCCGTCGTTCTGGCTGACGTGCAGCGGGCAGTCGAGGCCAAGCTCGATCAGCGCCCCGATCAGCCCGGACACGGTGCGCTCGGCGAGCGGTCGCAGGCACGCATTCACGACCGCAGCGTTCTCACGCTCGAGCAGCCCCAGCCGGCCGATTTCACTGGACAGGCTGATGTCGAGTTCCGGTGCCTCGTCAGCCAGGACATCACGGGCCTCGGCTTCGAAGCTGTCGTCGACGGGCGAGAAGACTGAGGCCACCGCCACCGAGCTCACGCCCTTCGAGACGATGTCGTGCGCTGCAGCGCGCAGCTCGTCGTGATCGATCGGGCTGATCAGCCGGCCGTCGAACTCATGGCCGCCGTGGCAGAGATAGACGTGGTCGCCGAGCACGGCCCGCAGCCGCTCGGGCCAGTCGATGAACGGCGGCAGTCCCCGCGTGGCGGGGAGCCCGAGCCGCACGACGGCAGTGGGCACGAGGCGGCGTCCCTCCACCAGGGCGTTGGTGAAGTGCGTCGTGCCGATCATGACCGCACCGATCGCTTCGGGCGACGTGCCGCAGTCGTCGAGCACGGCCCGGACAGCGGTCACGATGCCGTCGGTCACCTCAGGTGTCGTGACAGCCTTGGACCACCCCACCACCTCGCTGCCGGACATGGCGACCGCGTCGGTGTTGGTGCCGCCCACGTCCACACCGATGCGCAACGTCCCGGGCGCCGCCGGCTGCGTTGAGCTCACGATTCAGCCTCCAGGGCCTCCAGCACGGCTTCGGGCGTGATCGGCAACGTGTCGAACGGCACGCCGATGGCATCGGAGACGGCATTGGCCACCGCAGCCGCCACCGGGACGATCGGGGGCTCGGCGGCGCCCTTCGCGCCGTACGGTCCTGCTGGGTCGGCGTGCTCCATCACGATCATCTCCACCTTCGGCACATCTTCCGCCAGCGGCAAGCCGTGTGCCTTGAACGTGCGCTGGACATAGCGACCATGGTCCAGTTCGACACGCTCGCTCAACGCGAAGCCCAAGCCCTGAGCAACGCCGCCCTGGATCTGCCCCGCGATGGCGTCGGGGTGAATGGCCCGGCCGACCTCCTGGCACACCACGTAGCGGTCGACGGTGACCCGACCGGTCACCACGTCGACGCTCACCTCGGCCTGGTGCAGGTGATAGGTGGGCGTCGGCCATCCCTTGATCAGCATGCCGGTCGCGCACATGGGATCGTGCGGCGGCGTCGGGGTGACATAGGAAGCGCCCGCCGTGATTGGCCCGTCGGACCAGGTGGCCGCTTGTGCGACCGCACCAAGCGTCAGGTTCGCCGCAGGCACGCCCGCAACCGCCACGACACCGTCGTCGATCGTCAAGTCTTCGGGGGCCGCTTCCAGCATCTGGCTCGCCCGGTCCAGCACTTGGCTGCGAACCTCGGCTGCAGCGTCGGCGATGGCCCGGCCGACGACATGGGTGGTGCGGCTGCCCTGCGAACCGGCGTCGTACCCCGTGGCGTCCGTGTCGGGCATGGTGATCGTCACAGCGTCAGCAGCAAGACCGAGCGTCTCGGCCGCGATCTGCCGCAAACCAGTGGCCACGGCGCCCGAGCCGTTCTCGGTCGCCGAAGTGATCACCGTGGCGGTCCCGTCCTCGTTGAGCTTCACCGTGGCGTGGCCGGGCATCGGATTGGTCAGCCACACCGCCGCCGCCTGCCCGACGCCTCGCAGCTCGCCTGTGCCCGCGCCCTGCCAGGGCGCTAGCTCATCGACTCGGTCGAAGGCTTGTCGCAGGATCGAGACCTCTTCGAGCGGCTGGCCGTTGCGCATCAGATCGCCGTCTTGAGCCAACGACTCCAGCCTGAAGTCCCGGCGATCGCGGCCGAGCGCATCGGCTATCGCGTCCATGTGCCGCTCATTGGCGAACACCAGCCACGGTCCGTTGACGCCTCGGTAGGCACCCGTCGGCGCCGTGTTCGTGTACACGTTGCGTGTCCGAATACGCGCCGTGCCGACCCGGTAGATCGACCCGAAGACAAACATGGGAATCGACGACAGCGCCGGGCCGTTGTTGGCATAGGCACCGCTGTCGGACACAATCTCCACGTCAGTCGCCAGGATCGTGCCGTCGCGCCGCACCGCCGAACGCACTGCCACGATCGCATTGGCGCGGCACGGCGCCACCAGGCGTTCCTCGAGGGCAGTGTGCTGCATGCGCACAGGGCGTCGAAAACGCCGGGCCAGCAGCGCAGCGAACGCTTCGAGGCTCACGTCGAGCTTTGCCCCGAATCCCCCGCCGATGTGATGACCCACCACTCGCACCGCCGACGGTGCCACCCCCAAGATCTGCGCCACCCGGTCACGAAGTCGGAACGGGTACTGGTGGGACACCTCGATGGTGTAGCGGCCCGATTCGTAAGTGGCGAGCGCCATCTTGGGTTCCAGGTGCGCTTGGTACTGCCGGGGCGTGCGGTAGGTGCCCTCCACCACGACGTCCGCCGCGGCGAATGCCTCATCGAGGTCGCCGGGATCGTGCACGACCTCTGCGACCACGTTGCCGTCGCGCCCGATGTCCGCGCCGCCCGCCACGGCGAAGCGGTTCCAATCGGGATGCACCAGGCGCGCACCGGGAGCGAGGGCCTGCTCGGGCGTAGAGACGGGTTCGACCGTCTCGATGTCGAGCACCACGGCCCGAGAGCCGGCCTCGGCAGCCGCTCGGCTCTCGGCAACCACGATCGCCGCCGGCTCGCCCTCGTAGGCCACAGAGTCCGCGGCCAGCATGGGGGTGTCCGACACGATCACGCCGGTTCGCCAGTCCGGCACGTCCGCCGACGTCAGCACCTCGAGCACCCCGTCGACCCTGAGTGCGGGCGCTGGATCGATCCTCCCGATCCGGCCCGCAGCAACAGGCGATCTAGCAAGCGCCGCCCACAGCATCCCGGTTCTTGACAGGTCGGCACCGAAGATCGCCTGCCCGCGCAGCTTCGCGTCAGCATCGCTGCGGTCGGGGCTGGTTCCCAGGACGCTCATGGCTGCACCGACGCCGCAGCATCCAGTGCTGCTTCGACGATCTGCTGGTACCCGGTGCAGCGGCAGATGTTGCCTGCAAGCGCCCGACGGACGTCAGTCTCGGTGGGTTCTGGAACGTCGTCCAGCAGGGCGGTGAGCACCATGAGCACGCCGGGCGTGCAGTAGCCGCACTGCACTGCTGCATGGCGTACGAATGCCTGCTGCAGCTTCGCCAGCTCATCCGCTCGGGCAAGCCCCTCGACAGTGCGGACGGCCCGACCGTCCGTCGAGCCGGCGGCCAGGATGCACGAAGCGACCGGTCCGCCGTCCACCAGCACGGTGCAGGCACCGCATTCGCCTTCCCAGCAGGCTTCCTTCGGCCCCGTGAGCCCCAGCCGGTCCCGCAGCGTTCCCAGCAGCACCTCGCCCGCATCCACGTCGAGCTGATGAGCGCGGTCATTCACGACAAGCCGGATCGTCACGTCTTGCTCTGAAGGTGGCACCGGCATCAGCCGCTCACCCCCGGAATCTGCGCGATGCACCGTCGGGCGAGCCGGCCAAAGAGGCCTGGCAGTACACGTCGGCGGTACAGCGCTTCGGGGGACGCTTCGGGTCCCACTGCACGGGCCAGCTCCTCGCCCGCTGCTCCGAAGGCATCGGCGTCGCCGCTGAACTGGCTGCCCAGCAGCACCGACTCCGCTGCTGGCACCCGGTGCGCGGCGCTGGCGCCGCCGCACAGCGCGATGCGGGCGCCGCCGATCACCCCGCTCGGTGTCACCGACAGCCGGAGCGCCAAGCCCACCACCGCAAGATCCATGGCACTGCGACGGCCCACCTTGAGGTATCCCTCGGCGTCGTGTTCTCCGAGCGGCTCCACCTCGATGGCCCGCAGCAGTTCGGTCGGTCGCAGGGCCGTCGCACCGGGTTCCTCGAGGAACTCCTCCAGGCTCACGCGACGCCGGCCCGATTTCGACACCAGCATCAGCTGCGCATCGGCGACGAGCAAGGCGGGCAGCGTGTCAGCCGTTGCCGCTGCTGAGCAGATGTTGCCTCCCAGCGTGGCCACGGTCTGGGTCTGCCACGCCCCCACTGCTGCAGCCGCCTGCGCCAGTGCCGGGTGCCGCAACTGAACGAGCGAGGCCGTGACAAGCCGGCGCAGGGTGACCAGCGCGCCGATGCTGGTCACGCCGCCGACCTCGGAGATGCCCCGCAAGCCGTCGATCCCGCTGATGTCGATCAAGGCAGCCGGTGACAGCTCGCCGCGCAGGTGCTGTGGCATCACGTCGGTTCCGCCCGCCAGGATCCGGCCCTCGGTGCCCCAGCGACTCAGCTCATCGACTGCCTCGGCGACGCTGCGAACCCTGCAGAACTGCACCGCTGCACCTCCCGGCCTCGCCGCCTCGGGCGATGCTAGTGCTCGCCCCTCGGATGTCTCTCCCGGGCGAAGACTCCGGAGCGTGGCGCGCAGATCACGACGCCCAGGGTTCGCTGAGCGCAGCGTGCTGGTCGAGCAGCGCTGGGATCTGGGACAGCGGGCGACGTCCGAACCCGCACTCGGTGGCAAGGCCGAATCGGGACACATGCCGCGACGCGGCGGCGATGCGACGTCGAGTGCCATCTTCCCCGCCTGTCACATGCACCAATCCGAGGTACAGCTCGGTTTCGTCGGGAATCTGCACTGCTCCCAGTGCTTCGAAGTACGCGTCGTCGTCTCGCTGCTTCGGCACGGGCAGGTGGATCCAGTCGATGGGCCTGTTCACCTGCTCCACCAACGTCCGAACTGCCCATGCCAGGTGTCCGGTGTCGCTCGGTTCGACGAAGTGCTGATGGCCGGCGTCGCCATAACACAGGTGGTAGCCCATCTCGACATCGTCGGGCACGAGATTGCCGAGGTGGACGATGTGCTCCGCGATGCCCTCGCGAGCCGCTGCACCGCCGTTGTCGGTGTCCTGGAACGTCCACAGACCTTCGAGAATCCCGAACTCGATGCAGACCTCCCACTGGATGGCCAGCCGATCGCGTGGGATGCCGTCGAGAATGCGATCCAGCTGGGCTTCCATGGCTGCGGTCCACGCTTCGAGCACGGCCGGGCGGGAGTCCGGCGCCACGTAGATGGTGACCACGCTGAGCGGCGACGGCAGTCCCACCATGAAGCGCACCCTCTCGGGGAGCGTGCCAGCACGCTGGGCCGCGTCGAATCTCTCCCACGAGGCGAGCGCAGCGTCGGCATACCCGAGGTCGACGAGTTCGAGCGGCCCGGCACCGTCGATCACCTCGTGTTGGGGAATCTCGCGTCCCAGGTACGCCGAATTCACCGACCGGGTTTCGAGCTGCGGGCACTGTGCCAGCTTGGGAAACTGCCAGGCGATCCAGGTGTCCCGCTCGCCGACTTCGCCGTCAGGCACGCGGCGCAGGTGGCTTGCGAGATGGTCCCGGACGAGCGCGAACAACTCGTCGGGCTCCGAAACTGGAGCGCTGCCCACCAGGTGCGCACCGCGGACTTCGGCCATCAGAATCTCCTCTCCCAGGATCTCACGTGCCTCGCAGGCTCGATTTCGCAGTCACGTGCGTCGGGTGGCTACCCGCTGACGCGCTCCCGTGCTGCCTCGGGCGTTTCGGCCTCCTGCGACGCTGCAATGCCGGCTTCACGATCCAGCGGGAACGGTGCCATCCCGTCCGGGCCAGGTGGAGCCGTCTCCGGCGGGAACATCGCGAAGCCCGATTCGTCTCGCGGCTTGCGCTCAAGGTTGAGGCCCCTCGTGTTCGCGCCTTTAGGCGGCTCCACCGGCGTGTCCTCGAGCACCTCGATGTCCACCCACCACTTCTTGGCTGGGTTGATCTCGCCGCGGCCGAGTTTGTCGTCGAGCCTTGCGATCCACGAGCGGGCAAACGGCAGCTTCATCGCCGCCCATTGGAACGGGCGCTCCGCCAGTACACCCTCGATGTTGTAGGGGCACGTCTTCATGCAGCGCCCGCAGGCCGAGCCACGCATGTTGGTGATCCGGTAACGGGCGCAGCGGTCTACGTCGGGTTTCCACATCTCGTAGCCGTTAAACATCACCTTGTCGCCGAAGCGGATGGCGCCGACGGGGCACTCACGGGCGCACTTGGTGCATTTGGTGCAGAAATCCTGCAGCCCGAAGTCGATCGGCCGATCCGGGGTGAGGGGCATGTCGGTGGTGATGGCGCCCGACTTGAACCGCGGTCCCACGAAGGGGTTCAGCACCAGCTCGCCGATGCGCGACAGCTCCCCGATGCCGGCCGACAGCAGCAGCGGGATGTGGTTGATCTCATCGTCGGCGGCGGTGTGCGCCTGCGCCTCGTAGCCGAGCCGGCGGATCTGGGCGGCGATCGCATTGGCGATGATCGACGCCCGCAGGTAGGCCCGCATCGACTGCGCGCCGCTGATCCAGTCGTCGCCCGAAGCGCCTTCCATGGTCTCGAAGCCCTGATCGAGCACGAACACGATGGCGTTGCGGTGCAGCTTCTCGATAGGAGAGCCGTCGGGGCGGTGGGAATACCAGGCATATTCGGGCGCCTCGCACACGCCGGTCATGTCCGCGCCGATGAAATGACCCAGCGCCTTGACCGCGTCGGCATTCGCTGCCGGGTCGTCGACGCCCGGGCCTGTCTCAGCCGCGGCCTCACCCCGCTGCAGCGGAATCAGCCGCCGCAGCATCTCCTGGGAGGCGATGCCATGCGGCGCCTTGCGAATGAAGCGAGCTACCTCCTTGCGCGGGCGAGGACCGAGGTCGCCGGCACCGGCCCGCACGAAGAAGTTGTGCCGAGCTGCAGGTCGCTTGACCTCTTCGGGTATGACCAACGTGGTCGGCTCATCGACCCGCTTCACTTTCTCCATCGGGTAGCGACCCAGGTGCCACGGCCGATGGCGCCCGTCCAGCCGACTCCAGCCCGGTCGGGTGCCGCCCCAGCCCAGCCAGTGCTTGACGGCAATGCGCAGGTTCTGCAGCGCATTGCGTGGTGCGAGCGGGCCGTCAGGCGTGAGCTCCAGGTTCGTGGTCACCACCGCAATGGCGAACCCTCGCTTCAAGAGGGGATGACCCAGCCCGCGACCCCCCGCCTCCAGCACTCCGGCTTCGACCCCGACCCGGAAGCGGTCGACATCGGAGGCCGCTGCGGTGTGTGCGGAGGCCGCATAGCCGAGTGTGCCCAGATACCGGGTGAGCACAGTGGCGATTTCGGTGGCACGCAGGTCGGCGTTGTCCTGTTCGGTGCCAGCGATCCAGTCGTACCCCGGTTCGCCGGGCCGGATGGGCCTCCCAAGTCCCACAACAATGGCGATTGCACTGCAGTGCCCATCGATCGGCTCGGCAGTCCAGCTCCGTCGCGACGGCTCGCAGATGCCTGCGAGGTCGGCGTCGAGGAAGAAGCAATACCCGCGCATATTGTCCACTGCGGCTTGTGCGCTGGGCATCGGCGCTGGCGACGCCAGCACATCTGCCGTGCGACACGCCACAAACACGTCGACGATGTCACCGAACGTGTGCGAGACGCCCCACTCGCCCGGTGAGGTCGGTGCAGGCGGCAGGTCGGGCAACTCCTGGCTCGGGTCGAACGCCCCGGGCGCGAGCCGGGGAAGCAGCTCGGTGGGCAGCGGTCCCGCTGCTGCGGCTCGCTTGCGGTGCGAGAACAGGCGCATGCGACAGCCTTCCCTCAGTCAGGATTCCATTGGGCCAGGCGCGCCTGCGACCTGCGGTGCTCAGTCGGCTGCGACCGGCGGCGTGGTCTCGCTCATCCGGTCCCACACCACCTGATCGGGCAGGCTCATCACCATGTCGTAGTGGTCTTCGGGCATCAGCCGCGGCATGCCGGTATCCCCCGACGGCTGAGGCACGGGCTCGACCGGGCGGCTGTATTCCGCCGGGTACTTCAACTGCTCCAGTTCGGCCGCAGAGATCCCGCACAGGTCCTGGACTTCAGGGTCCACCCACTGCTCGACGGGGATGGCCGACCCGCAGGCCACCTCGAGCGCCAGTCCCTCTGGACCCGCGAAATAGATCGACTGGATGAAGCCGTGGTCGACCGGGCCGAACACCTGCACGCCGCGATCGCGGATGCGGTCACGCAGTGCCATCAGGTCCTCGAAGGTGTCCACGTTGAACGCCACGTGCTGCATGGTGCCTGCCGTTACTGGCTCGCCCGGCCCTCCGGCGTGGGTGACACCCAGCTCGATGTCCTTGGCGTTGTCCGGGTGCTGGACGAAGGCCACGTAGCTGTCGGGCGCCAGCTCCACGAAGCCGTGGTAGGTGCCGTCCACGCCGTGCATCCAGTAGAGCGCCTTGAGCGGAAGCCCCAGCACATCGCACCAGAACTCCAGCTGGCCCTTCATGTCGCGGGTGGACAGGGCGAGATGGTTCACACCATT
>CAZAFV010000001.1:0-30188 GCA_964484385.1 uncultured Acidimicrobiales bacterium | reverse complement strand
GGGATGCAATGCGGTCATTCGAATGGCTCCCTCTTCGCTTGCGACTATATGCCTCGCCCAGCCCTCACTTCGAACCTGAGTGCATTCAGAAATCTGGCGGTGCAGCCGTCACGACCTAGGTGAGGAAGCCTGCTCCGCGCCGGCAGCGAGCGCCTCTTTGTGCCGCTCGTAGTTCCCCACCATCTCCAAGAACCGCTCTGGGTTGTAGATGTCCTCTTCGTAGCTCCACAGGCCGTCGCCTGCGTACTTGAGCAGCGAGAAGTTGTACTCGCGATGATCCGAACCGTCGCCGGGATCGGCCATGCGATTCCAGATCTGGCACACCACCCAGCCCCGCTCCTCATCGATGATGTACCACTCGATCGGGAACTCGACCATCTCGGAGCCCGGCCACTCGCTCATCTGGGACTGGATCCACTCGTAGATGGCCTCCCGTCCGGTCGTCGTGCCGAAGAAGTGCTCGACGTAGGTGGCATCGGTGGTGAAGCGGTCTGCCCAGTCGCGCCAGTCGCCGGTCTCACCCGCCTTCTTGCTGGCCGCTTGATAGGTGGCAAGCGCTTCGGTGATCTCGGCACGGCTCCATTGGCTCATCGTCGGTCATCCTCCGTTGCTGGTCGGCGCAGAGCGAAATGTAAATGACGGCGTCGTCAGGACGACGCCAGCGGGGCAATGACGTGCTCGGCGAAGAGGTCGAACGAGCGGTCCACCTCGTACGCCGAGAGGTCGCCCCAGGCGAACACGCCCACGAAATAGTCCGTGCCGGCTTCTTCGGCGAACTGCTCGCAGTGTTCACGCACGGTCTCGGGCGAACCCACGACTACGGCTTGGAATTGCTTGGCCTTGTCGTAGTCGCCGCCGAGGGTCGGGTCGTTGGGCGGGGTCATCTCGTAGCGCCTGAACAGACGTGTCAGGTGCTCGGTGAACGCAGCCCAGGTACGGCGCCCGATCTCGTCGGCCTCAGCATCGGTGGGTGCCACGATCAGCCGGCGCAGACCGCCGATCATCGGCGCGTGGTACCGGCCGATGCCGTCCGCGCCGAGGAGCTCGTGGTAGCGGGCCGTGCTGGCTGCCACGGCAGCGAGCGGTCCGGCGGCCATGGTGCGCACGCCCATCTCGGCGGCAGTCTCGAGCTGGCCGGGTCGCCACAGCGGCGGGTAGGGCCGCTGGTAGGGCTCGAATTCGATCGGCACATCACGGAACTCGTAGAACTGGCCCTCGAAGCTGAAGTTCCCCGTGGTCTGCATGGCGGCCAGGATCAGCTCCAGCGACTCGTCTGTCTGCGCAACGGCATCGTCAGGGTCCAGACCCCACAGCAGGTGCTCGGGCACGCTGATGCCCTTGCCGAAGCCGAACTCCAGCCGTCCTTCGGAGAGCTGGTCGAGCATGCACAGCTCTTCGGCCAGCCGGATCGGGTGGTAGAAGGGCAGCAGGTGCACCAGCGAGCAGATGCGGATGCTGCTAGTGCGCTCGATGGCGGCGGCCAGGAACACGTTGATGCTGGGCGCAGCATCCAGCGGGATCAGGTGGTGCTCAGACTTGTGCCACCCCCACACGCCGGCTTGCTCGGCCCGCACCAGCAGGTCCAGGCGGTGGCGGTAGAGCTCATGCCACGGCACATCACCCGGCTGTTCGAGCTGATCGAAGATGCCGAATCGCATGGGCAGCGAGAGTAGTGGTGGGACCGGATGCACGGCCGAGGCGCCAGCCGGCCCTGCTCGGACGAGAACTCAGATGATGGCGCTCTCGACGAATGGCTCGCCGTCGACGATGCGCTGGTAGCCCAGCGGCGCGAGATCCAGCGTGCGGTACTCGCCGTAGGCAATCCATTCCGACACGGCCCGACCGATGGCTGGCGATTGCTGCATGCCGTGACCCGAGAACCCGTTGGCAAAGATGAGGTTCGCTGTCTCGTGGTGCGGTCCCACCACCACGTTGTGGTCGAGCGTGTTGTAGGCGTAGTGACCGGCCCACTGGCTGGTGACCTTGATGCGCTCGAAGGCAGGCACGCGGTGGGCCAGTACCGGCCACACCTTGTCCTCGAAGATGTCGTGGTCCATGGCGAAGTCGTCGTAGTCGACGGCAGGGTCCACGTCGGGCGTGCAGCCGCACATGTAGGCGTTGCCGTCGCTGCGCATGTGGACACCGCTCGGATCGATGGTCAGCGGCAGGGCGCGATCGAGCGGCTCTGCTGCGTCGAAGATGAACGTGTAGCGCTTGCGCGGCTCCACCGGCAAGGTCGCGCCTGCCATACGGGCCACTTCGACTGCGCGCGGCCCAGCGGCGTTCACCAGGGTTCCGCAGCCGACTTCACGCCCCGACGCCAGGACTGCGGAGGCCACGCGTCCTGCGGCCGTCGTGAGACCGACGACCTCATCGGTGATGTAGGTGACGCCGTTCTGGCGTGCCTTGCGTCGCCACCAGTCGAACATGGTGCCCGAGTCGAAATAGCCCTCGTCGGTCAGGTTGTGGCTGCCGCAGATGATGTCGTCGACGTTGTAGAAGGGGTAGTCGGCCGTGATCTGGGCCGGGCTCATGATGCGTGTACCCGAGCCCAGCTCGGCCTGGATGGCCTGGTTTCGGCGCAGCGTGTTCGCAAAGTGCTCATCGGCGGCGAGGTACATGTAGCCGAAGTGGTGGACGAAGATGTCGGGGATCTCGGGATCGCCGCCGAGGCGTTCCCGGAAGTTCCGCACGAAGTCGGCGCTGAAGCGCGAGATCTGCACGTTCAACGGGTTGGAGAACTGCTGTCGCATGCAGCTGTTGGTGTGGGTAGTGGATGCGGTCGCATAGGTCGGATCCCGCTCCACCACCAGCACCGATCCGTCGAAGCCGTCGCAGGCCGACAGCGCCCAGGCGATCGACGACCCCATCACCGCCCCGCCCACGATCACCACGTCGTAACTGTCTTGCATCGCCACAGTGATTGGTGCGTCAGGAGTGGGGAGTGATCAGGTACTTCTCGCCAGTGGCCTGGCGGGCGTAAACAGCGGCTTCGGCCGGATTCAGGGCATTGCGAAGGCTGACCTGCTTGGTGTAGTTGCTCGAGAACGTGGTGGTGAGTTCGTCCGCTACACGCTGCCGTAGCTGCTGACCGCGCTCAGCGCCGACCTTGGCCAAGAAGTTGGGCAACAAGAAGCCTCCGACGCCCCAGGCCATGCCGTAGCTGCGCGTCAACTCAGTAGTGGACCGGTCGAGGCCGCCGTAGATGTACACCTGCTTGTGAATGGTCGAGCCGTAGCGGCTGTAGGGCGCAGACGGGTCTTTGCTGGCAGCGGCTTCCATAGCAATGAGGATCTGGTTCGCCAGCCGACCGCCGCCTGTCGCGTCGAACGCCACCGTGGCTTTGGTGGCCACCAGTGCCGCCACGAGGTCGTCGTGGAAGCTGTCCTGGCTGGAGTCACAGACATGCTGCGCGCCCAGCGATCTCAACAGATCGGCCTGGGCGGGGCGGCGCACGATGTTGACCAAGCCGACTTGTTCGGCCTGGCAGATCTTCACCAGCATCTGGCCCAGATTGGATGCCGCGGCGGTATGCACGATGGCCGAGTGGCCGTCGGATCGCATGGTGTCCACCATGGCCAACGCGGTCAGCGGGTTCACGAAGCACGATGCCGCCTCGACGGCCGTGGTGCCGTCGTGCAGCACCAGGCAATGCACTGCGGGCATAGCCCGGAACTCGCTGTACATCGCACCGCCGAGCGCTGCCACGGTCTTGCCGACCAGTGCCTGGGCTTGGGGATCCGATCCTGCTGCTACCACCACGCCGGCGCCTTCATTGCCGCACGGCAGCGATTGTCCGATGCGACCGCTGAGCCCGCGCAGCGCCGCCGGTGGCACGGTGGCCGTGATGGTCGGTCGGCCGTCGATGGTGGCCCCTTCAATGGTCGAAGCATCCGCGCCGGCCAGCATCACCCCGAGATCGGAAGGGTTGATCGGCGTGGCCTCGATTCGGATCAGCACGTCGCCGGGGGCCAACGCCGGCACATCCACCTCTACAAGGCCGAGCGAAACCTGACCGCTATTGGACACCCTGGACTGCATCTGGAGCATGAGCGCAGGCTATGCACACCGCTCCGCTGCCGGTTCTTGGTGCAAAAATGTCCGCTCGGCGAGCCTTCTTGCACCAATTTGCGCCGTGATCGCAAGCGTTGGTGGAGACAGCAGCTACCGGACCTACCGGCGATGGGAGTTCAGGACCATGCGACTGCAGGGCAGGGTGGCGCTAATTACGGGAGCCGGCAGCGGGATCGGACGCGCCACGGCGCTGCGGTTCGCCGCCGAGGGGGCGCGCATCGTGGCGGTGGACATTTCCGACTCGAACGAAGAGACGGTGGCTGAAGTCAAGGCCAGCGGTGGTGAGGCAATTGGCGTCCGCGCCGACGTTGCTGTCGAGTCGGATGTGGCCGCTGCGTTCAACGAAACCGAGTCGGTCTTCGGCGGACTCGACGTGGCGTTCAACAACGCAGGGATCATGCTCGACGATGACACCGATGCCGTCGCCACCGGCGAAGAAACCATCGACCGTACCTTCGACGTCAACGTGAAGGGGGTGCTGTACGGCTGCAAGTACGCCGTAGAGGCAATGCGGCGGCGAGGAGGCGGTTCGATCATCAACACCGCCTCGTTCGTGGCCTCAGTGGGCGCGGCTACACCGCAGATCGCCTACACCGCCTCCAAGGGCGCAGTGCTGGCGCTGACGCGCGAGCTGGCGGTCGTTCATGCCCGGGAGAACATCCGCGTCAATGCACTCTCCCCCGGTCCGCTGCGCACCGAGCTGCTGATGTCGTTTCTCGACACGCCGGAGAAGCGCCGGCGCCGCCTCGTGCACGTGCCGATGGGACGCTTCGGCGAGGCAGATGAGATGGCGTCGGCGGCCTTGTTCCTCGCTTCGGACGACGCGTCGTATATGACCGGCGCCGATCTGCACGTCGACGGAGGCCTCACCGCCGCGTACGTCACGCCCGAGTAGCGCCGGGGCGGGCGACGCTCGCATCTCATCGAGCCGGCGGGCGTGGCGAAAGTAATGTCCGGGCCACAGAGCGGCGGAACAGTGGCCGCCGCACGGTCAACAGATCGGGGGCGGGATGCTTGGTCCGTATCGGGTGCTGGATCTGACAGACGAGCGCTGCTGGTTCGCGGGCAACCTGCTGGCCCAGCTCGGCGCCGATGTGGTGATGGTGGAACCTCCGGGCGGCTGGCCACGGGGATACGCGCATGATGCCTACAACCGCGGCAAGCGCTCCGTGGCAGCGGCCGACGCCGATGAGGTGGCCGCTCTGGCAGCCGCCGCGGACGTAGTGCTCCACAACGACGCGACGCCATTCGACGTCGATCTGGATGCGCTGCGAGAGGCCAATGCGCGGCTCATCACGGTGCACATCACACCGTGGGGCGAGACCGGCCCGAAAGTCGGCTGGAGCGCCACGGATCTGACGCTGTTCGCCTCCAGCGGCCAGCTGGCGGTGACCGGCGACAGCGACCGCCCGCCGGTGCGCATCAGCATTCCCCAAGCCTGGCTGCATGCCAGCGCGCAGGCCGCCGTCGCGGCGACCGTGGCGTTGGAGCATCGAGCCCGCACGGGCCGGGGCCAGCACGTCGATCTATCGGCGCAGCAGGCCGTCTGCGAGACCGCGCTGTCGGCCATCCTCTACGCCCCGGCAGGCCTCGAAGAAGTGCAGCGAGAAGCGGGCGGGGTGCGCTTCGGCAACCTGATGCTGCGCACGATCTACCCGTGCAAGGACGGTTACATGATCGTCACCGTCGCCTTCGGGCCGATGATCGGTCCGATGGTGCAGCGGTTCCTGTCCTGGATGCACGCCGAGGGCTTCTGCGACGACGACATGCTGAACAAGGACTGGGTGAACTTCGCCCTGCTGTTGCAAAGCGGCGACGAGACCGTCGGTGTCATCGAGCAGTTGATGGACTGCATTGCCAGCTTTTGCCAGACCAAGACGAAGGCCGAGATGATCGAACGCGGCCTGCGAGATTCGCTGCTGGTGTGCCCGGTCAACACCTTGGGTGATGTGCTCGACAGCCCGCAGCTCGCGGCTCGTGACTTCTGGGATGAGGTCGACGGCCTCCGGCTTCCGGGGCGCTTCGTGCTCGCCAAGGGCACCCCGCTTGCGCCGCTCAGTTCGGCTCCCGAGATGGGCGCTCACACTGCTGACGTCAGAGCGGAATGGAGCAACGCCGCTTCGGACCCGTCGCCGACCGAGACGCTGCCAGCCGATGCACCGTCGGACCGGCCGCTGGCCGGGCTCAAGGTGGCCGACCTGGCGTGGGTCGCGGCAGCCCCACTCGCCACGAAGATCCTCGCCCACTGGGGTGCCACGGTTGTGCGGGTCGAGACGCAGAACCGGCCCTGCCTGTTGCGGGGCGCGTTGGGCCATCGCGACGATGTGCCCGATCAGGAGAACGCCATCGCCTGGCATTCCACCAATGCCAACAAGAAAACGATCTCCCTCGACCTGTCCAAGCCCGAGGCCCGTGAGGTCGTGCGTGATCTGGCCGCTTGGGCAGACGTGGTCGTCGAGTCGTTCACCCCGGGCACGATGGCGGCCTGGGGCTTGGGCTACGACGACCTCCGGGAGCTCAATCCGGATCTCGTGATGGTCTCGAGCTGCGTGATGGGTCAGACCGGCCCGTTCCGGGAATTCGCCGGTTTCGGGAACATGGCGGCCTCCATTGCCGGGTTCTTCGACATCACCGGCTGGGCAGATCGGGGACCGGCAGGGCCGTACCTCGCCTACACCGACTACTGCTCGCCACGCTTCACGGTGTGCGCGCTGCTCGCAGCGCTCGACCATCGCCGCCGCACCGGCGAGGGTCAGCACCTGGACTTCTCCCAGATGGAAGCTGCCGTGCACCTGCTGGCACCGGCGATCGCCGAGATGCAGGCCACCGGCGAGATGCGCAGCCGGCGCGGCAATGCCGACGACGAGATGGTGCCCCACGGCGTCTACCCGACGATGGGCGATGACGAGTGGATCGCCATCGCGGTGGAAGACGACGACTCGTGGCGCTCACTGGCCATCGAGATGCGTCGGGACGATGTCGCCGATCTCGACAGCGCTGCCCGGCGAGAGCGCCAAGCTGAGCTGGACGAGATCGTGACAGAGTTCACCTCCCGCCAGAACGGGCCCGGTCTCACGCATCGCCTGCAGGCGCACGGCATCGCCGCGCACCATGTGCAGAACTCCGGAGCCTGCCTCAACGACCCGCAGCTCGCCCATCGCGGCCACTTCCAGTGGGCGCCGCACGGGTACGCCCGCCGGACCATCGTCGACGCGATCCCCTACACACTGTCCGCCGCGCACAACGGCTTTTCCTGGGCCGGCCCCACCTATGGCGAGCACGCGATGGAAATCCTGGAGGATCTGCTCGGCTACGACGCCGACCGCATCGCTGAGCTGGCCGTGGCCGAGGCCCTCGAATGAGCAACGATCAACCCTCGCCGCGGCTGGAACTGGCGGTCGGCGACATCACGACTGAGCAGGTCGACGCGATCGTGAACGCAGCCAATGAGACGCTGCTGGGAGGGGGCGGCGTCGACGGTGCGATCCACCGCGCCGCCGGGCCTGAGCTGCTCGAGCACTGCCGGGTACTCGGCGGCTGCCCGACCGGTCAGGCCAAGATCACGCCCGGATTCAGGCTGGCTGTCCGCTGGGTCGTACATACGGTCGGGCCGATCTGGCGCGGCGGTGACCAAGGGGAGCCCGAACTGCTGGCGTCGTGCTACCGGGAATCGCTGGCCAGAGCAGACGAGGTTGGCGCCCGCTCAGTCGCCTTTCCTGCAATCTCGACCGGCGTGTACGGCTACCCCATTGCGCCTGCCACACAGATCGCCGTCGAGACTGTCCGCAGCACACCGACCACAGTCGAATTGATCCGTTTCGTCTGCTTCAACGACGAAGCGATGAGCGCCTACGAGGCGGCGCTGGCAGATTGACCGCGGAGTGACATCGCATTCTGCGAGCATTCACAGACGGTTGCCAGATTCCCGGACAAGACTCGGTCGTTGTGAGCCTGAGATCGCGCTGCTCGACAGCGCTCATGCTGGCCTTGGCCGTCAGCGCTGTGCTCATCGTGACGACAGCGGCGCCAGTTGCCGCCCATACCGGCCTGGAGTCTTCGCAACCATCTGACGGGCAGGTCGTCGTTGAGCCAATCGCAAGCATCTCGCTGACCTTCAATCGCCCGGTCGAGCCAGCGGGCGACGGGTTCACTGTGTCCCAAGGACTAGGCCCCCAATTCCTGCCTGACTCGCTGAGCTCAGCCGACAATCGGGTGTGGCGGTTGCACTTCGATACGCCGCTGGGCAACGGCGTCTATGAGGTTTCGTGGCGGGTAACGGCGGAGGATGGCCACGTCGTCGAGGGCATGTTCGGATTCACCGTCGATGTTCCTCAGGCCGAGTCGCTGACCACGGCACCGTCGGACTCGACCGCAGACTCAACAACGGGTTCTCCTGATGGCACTGCCACACGAGCAGATGCCGCCGAGGAGCTGCCGGCGGAGACTCCCGAGTCGGACACCATCCAATCGGGTCCGCCGGCGTCCGTCACCACACTTCGAGCAGGCGACGGGACACGGTCGGCGGCCACAACGACGCCCTCATCCTCGGCGACGTCGGGCGCCGCTGCGCCTGCGGAATCCAGTGCTGCATCTGAGGGCAACCCGCCACGCCTGGCGCCAAGCAGCTCGGGAGCCGCGGGCGCTGATCGGTTCGCTGAGGCTCTGCGAATCGTGGGCCTGCTCGCGACGCTGGCCATCGTCGGCGGGCTCGCGTTCGCGTCGTTCATCGTGCGCGATGAGCCATCGGAGCGGGCCCGAGTGCATCGCGCACTGTTCATCAGCGGAATTGCGCTCGTCGCCGCGGCCGTGGCCGCTGCGCTGTCCCAAGCGGTGGTGATCGAAGACGACTGGAATGCGGTCGTGTCGGTGGATGCGATCAGCGACGCACTCGCTGCGCCCTTCGGCATCGCCGTGGGCTTGCGCGTGCTCGGCGGCCTCATGGTGCTTGCCCTAGCCCGCCCGGACGCTGCAGATAGCAACCGGATCCGATACCGCGTTCTCGGCCTCATCGGCGCGGCGCTGGTGATCGTCTCGTATTCCTTCGACGGTCACACGGTCACTGAGGGGCCGAGACTGCTGCACGCCGCTGCCAACGCGACTCATGTGACTGCTGCCGCTGTGTGGAGCGGAGGCCTGGTGTTGCTCGCCGACTTGCTCCGGCGCCGCCGTGACGCCGGGTTGGTCGGGCCGTTGATGCGGTTCTCGCAGTTGGCGTCCGTGTCGCTCGTGCTTGCCGGTGTCGCCGGCACCGTCATGGCGCTGCTCGTGATGGATCGATTCGCCGACCTATGGTCAACGGGGTGGGGTCGTCTGCTGATCGCAAAAGTCGCCCTTGTGGCCTTGGCCGCCGTGATCGGTGGGCGCAACCGCTGGGTGCACATGCCAGCAGCGGCGCAGCACGTCAGCTTGCAAGCGCAGCCCTTGGTTCAACAGCGCCTGTTCAGGGCCGTGAGTATCGAAGCTGCCGTCCTGGTGGCGGCTGGCGTCGTCACCGCGTTCCTGGTCGGAGCCTCCGCCCTGTGACCCGATTCAGAACCGCACTCCCATGGGCAGCAACCATGGTCGCCGTGTGCGCGATCGCCTTCGCGTGCGCTGCCGATTCCGACGATGCGGGCGACGCATCGGCCGTCGCACCGGCACCCACGGTCACATCCGACGCACCTGCGCCCCCGACGACGGCTGCTGCCTTTGTGGTTCCCGACGGCGCTGCGGTGTACCAGCAATACTGCGCGGAGTGCCACGGTGTCGACCTGCGCGGCACCGACAAGGGTCCCTCGCAGCTCTCGATCGTCTACGAGCCGAACCATCACGGCGACTACGCATATCGGGTGGCCATCCGCGAAGGAACTCGGGAACACCACTGGTGGTTCGGCGACATGCCGCCCGTGGAGGGCATCACCGATCTTGAGATCGAGAAGGTGATCAGCTACATCCGTGCCGAGCAGGAGCGCCTCGGCTTCGAACAGTGAGCCGACATCACTGCTGCGGGGCCGGGACTCGACGGGCTTCGTGGGCCTAATCTCACGCCACTCGGCCGAGCCGAGTGCTCGCACGTGCGACAACGAACGGAGACCACAACATGTCCAAGCGAATCCTGCTCACCGGAGCGTCAACGGGAATCGGGAATGCAACCCTGCAGCGTCTCGTCGCCGCCGGTCACGAGGTCGTGAATCTCGACATCAAGGACGCTCCTGACGGCGCTGCTGAACACCATCACTGCGACCTGTCGGACCCGGCTTCGATCGAGAGCGTGGTAGCCGGTCTTGACGGCACGTTCGACGGTTTGGGCAACATCGCAGGTGTGGCGGGAAGCATGGGCGCCGAGCTGGTGCTGCGGGTGAATGTGTATGGGTTGCGGCACATCACCGAGACGCTGCTGGCTGCGGGCAAGCTCAACGATGGCGCTTCGATCGTGAACATCGCCTCGCTCGCCGGCATGGTGTGGGATCGGCACCGCGATCGCATCGCAGAGCTGGACGCGGCCGAGGACTTCGCTGCAGGCATCGAGGTCGCGCAGTCCTATGAGCGGGGAGGACCCGCTGCCTACACGCTGTCGAAGGAATGGGTCGTGTCGTACACCAAGCATCTGGCGGGACAGGTGCTCGACCGAGGCATCCGGGTGAACTCGGTCAGCCCCGGCCCGGTGGACACTCCGCTGTTCCCGTACTTCGAACAGGACGCAGGAGTCGAGCAGATGGCGTGGCTGAACGAACAGGTCGGCAGGGTCGCCACCCCTGAGGACCAGGCCGAGGCGGTGACCTGGCTGCTGGTCGGCGACTCGGGCTGGGTCAATGCGGTGGACCTGCCAGTGGACGGCGGCCTCTCGGCCGGCATGACCGTCGGATGGGCCAACCCCAAGGACTCGCCTGCCTCACGTTCGCGCAGTTCGTGAGCTCTGCAATGCTGGATCTCGCCCAGTAACGGCACCACTCACATGACCTCCGCAACCGGCCTCGTGCTCACTGAACCGCGATCGTTCGAGCAGCGCAGCTTCGAGCTGCCCGAGGTAGGCGCAGACGACGGGCTGTTGCGGATCGAGGCGTGCGGGCTGTGCGGCACGGACCACGAGCAGTACACCGGGCATATCACCAACCGGCATGCGTTCATCCCCGGGCACGAGGTGATCGGCGTGGTGGAGGCACTGGGCGACGCAGCCGCAGAGCGGTGGGGTGTGAACGCGGGGCAGCGGGTGGCGGTCGAAGTGTTTTTGTCGTGCCGGGACTGCGAGCAGTGCCGATTGGGGCTCTACCGGCGGTGCGAACGCAATGGGCTGGCCACGATGGTCGGCTTCACCGACGCTGACACGCCGCCGGGTCTCGGCGGCGGGTACGCCTCGCACCTGTACCTCCGGCCCGACTCGATGCTGATGGCAGTGCCCGACGAGCTGGATCCGGTCACCGCCACGCTGTTCAACCCGCTGGGCGCCGGGATCCGATGGGCAGTGGAGATCCCCGACACCCAGCCTGGCGATGTGGTGGCCATCTTGGGTCCGGGTGTTCGCGGTTTGTGCTCAGCGGCAGCAGCGAAGGAGGCGGGCGCCGGGTTCGTCATGGTGACCGGGTTGGGCGAACGTGACGCCGAACGTCTGGCGCTGGCCCCGGCATTCGGTGCCGACCTAGCGGTGGATGTCGCCGAGACCGACCCCAACCGTGCGCTGCGTGATGCCGCCGGCGCCAAGGCCGACGTCGTCATCGATGTCACGGCCAAGGCACCCGCCGCTCTCGCACAGGCGGTCCAGCTTGCCCGGCCAGGCGGAACGATCGTGCTTGCGGGCACCCGCGGCTCGCCCGAGACGCCCGGCTTCGATCCCGACCACGTCGTCTACAAGGAACTGCGCATCTTCGGTGCGCTGGGCGTCGACGTGACTGCCTACCGCCAGGCGCTCGACCTGCTGGTGTCAGGCCGCTACCCCTTCGCCGACTTGCCTCGCCAAGTAGCAGGCTTCGACGACCTCGAGCCCCTCATCCAGACACTCGCCGGCGAACGCCCCGGGGTTCCGCCAGTTCATGGCGTCTTCGCGCCATGAACCAGCACACACAGCATGGCGTCTTCGCACCAAGTCCAGCCGAGTACTAGGAGTCATTGCATGAGCCGCCCGACGTTCGAAACCTTCAACCAGGAATGGGCCGACAAGGTGATCGGCCGGGTGTCGCGCAGCGGCATCGACGGCTACCTGGGCATAAGGGCAACCGAGTTCGAGGCCGGCCGCCTGGTGTGCGAGATGCCGATCACCGACGAGCTCATCACCGCAATGGGCACCATGCACGGCGGCTGCCTCTCGGCTATGTGCGACCACGTGCTGGGTGTGGTCATGTACCCCGTCATGCCGCCCGGCTACTGGGCGGCCACCACCGAGTTCAAGATCAACCTGCTGGCTCCGGTCACCGGCGGCACCTGCGTCGCCACCGCGGAGATCATCTCCATGAGCAACCGGCTGGCCGTCCTGCGTGTCGAAATCGAGAATGAAGGACGCATGGTTGCCGTCGCCCAGGGCACCACCACCATCGTCGCCCCCAAGAGCAGCGGCTGAGGCCGCACACCGAAGGACTGCCCTCAATGCCTGAACAGAGCCGACTCTCATACATCCAGCACATGGTCTTGATGATGGTGATCGCCGTCGTCGGCTGGGCCGTGTTCCTGGGGCTGTTCCTGCTGATCTTCACCGACAGCTACGAACCATCGGTGTCCCGCACCGTGTGGTGGGTCTGGCTGATCGTCGGCACCATCGTGACGGTCATCACGATGTTCGTGTGCTTCCGACTGCTGCAGACACCCCGGCAATGGCGCAGCTCAGCCGCAATCGCCCTGTTCGCACCGGCGATGTGCCTCGATGCTCTGACCACCACCTACTACAACGACTGGTTCGACCAAGGCATCCACGACGACACCGCCTACTCAGCGCTCATTCTCGGCGCCGCCGGCATCGGCTTGCTGCTGGCCATGCTCATCACCAAGCCCACCGCCGACAAGTCCTGAAGCCGCGCAATACATGAACGTGCGGCGCATCACCGCTCTCGACCACAATTGCGGATCCACCAGGGGGCATCGATGAGCGAGACACTTCCACCACGGGTCGAGGTGGACGCCGACGAGATCACGCTGACCCCGTACGCGACCCGCGGGATGCGTCGTGAGGACATCGACCTCACCTCGTTGAGCCTGCCGTTTGCTAATACCCCCCCCCCCCCCGGAATCGGATGCCGCATCTGAACCACCTGTAGAAGCACTTGTCACGGTCGGCGAGGTCATCGAACGCATCCGTACGACCAGCCGTGACGAGACCGAGAAGGGCCGGTGGTTCGAGGAACTCGTCAAGATCGTTTTCCTAGAGAGTCCCGAATACGAGATTGACGAGATCGAACACTGGGCACGGTGGCGCGAACGTCAACAGCTGACGGGTCTCAGCGCCAAAGACACCGGCATCGATCTCGTCGCACGCCACCGCGATGGCAGCTGGGTTGCCATCCAATGCAAGTGCTATGCGCCGAAGCGACGGGTCGCCAAGGCTGACATCGACTCGTTTCTGAGCGCGTCGCAAGCCGTCGATGCATCCGGCCAGCCGGTCTTCGCCATGCGGTGGGTCGTCACAACGTCGCCGTGGAGCGAGAACGCGCTCGCTCAAGTCGACAGCCTCGGTGCCGCGGTCCGGCGGATCGACTTCCTGCGCCATGAGTTCGAGAAGATCAGCGAGAAGCTGCACGAACGACCAGTCCGCCCGCCCTGGCCGCGCCAACGGGAGGCCATCGACAAGGTCGTCGAAGGCTTGTCGCACCACGACCGCGGTCGGATGATCATGGCCTGCGGCACAGGGAAGACGTTCACCTCGCTACGCATCGCCGAAAGCGTGGTGCCCGATGGCGGGCGCATCCTGTTCCTGGCGCCGAGCATCGCACTGGTCGCGCAGGCGCGCCGCGAATGGCTGCTGCACACCACGAGGCCGCTCGGCTGCGTCGTCGTCTGCTCCGACGACTCGGCAGGCGGACGCTCCGAGAGCGCCACGGAGATGCGCGTGTCTGAGCTGGAGTGCCCGGTGACAACGCAGCCACAGCGACTGGGCAAAATGCTGAACCCCTCTTTCAACACCGACGAGACCCGCGTGGTGTTCTGCACCTATCAGTCACTGCATCGGGTCCGGGACGCACAGTCGTCGCACGGCGCTGGTGCCTTCGATCTGATCCTTTGCGACGAGGCGCATCGCACGACGGGTGTCGTCTCAGACCAATCCGGCATCAACCGTGACAGCGGCTTCCAGATGGTCCACGACAACGAGCGCCTGCGGGGCCGCAAGCGGCTCTACATGACGGCCACGCCGCGCATCTACACCGCTGCGTCCAAGAAGTCGCTGTCGGGGCGCGGCATCGAGACCGTCGACATGGATGACGGCGGCACTTACGGCCCGGAGCTGGAGCGTCTCTCGTTCAAGGAGGCGGTCGAGCAGAACATGCTCACCGATTACCGCGTGATCGTCCTGGGCATCCACGCCGGGGCAGTCACGGCCGGAGTGCGCAAGCGGCTCATCGCCTTGGGCGATGAATCGGCCAGTTCACAGACAGAGCGAAGCGGCACCAAACCGCTGGTGGTGAGCAACGAAGATCTCCAGCGCCTGCTCGGTACCTCGTTGGCCATCAACGGCATGGCCGAAGGTGATGACCTTGAGGTGCCACAGCGGCTCGACCGCACCATCGCATTCGCGAATTCCATCGCCCGGTCCAAGTTCTACGCGCAGGGGCTTGAGGATCCACAGCTGCGCAGCCTGATCACCCGCCGCCGGCGCCGCCGCGGTGACGAAGCAGGCGCGGTGCCCGTCGAAGCGAGACATCTCGACGGCACAGCACCTGCATTCGAGCGCAACGAGGAACTGCGCAAGCTTGCACGGGCCAGCACCGACAGGTGCGCACGGGTGATCTGCAACGCGAAGCTGCTCACCGAGGGCGTAGACGTTCCCTCGCTCGATGCCGTCGTGTTCATGGAACCGCGCGACAGCCATGTGGACATCGTCCAAGCCGTCGGCCGCGTCATGCGCCGCGCCGAGGGCAAGCGGCTCGGCTACATCGTCATCCCCGTGCCGGTGCAGCCTGGTGAAGACATCGCCGCCGCACTTGAGGAGGGCGGCAGCGGCTACGAGGCCGTCGGGCAGGTACTGAGAGCGCTGCAAGCCCACGACGGTCGGCTGGCCGAGGCCCCCGCCAGATTCGTCACGGTCGGTGAAGTCAAGCCAGTGCCCCAGTCGAAGGGCGACGCTGACGGCAGCGATGGCATCGATAGCGACGTCACCCAGTTGGAGTTCGACTTGCGTGGCGCTGGAGATTCCATCTTTGCCCAGGTTGTCGCCGCATCCGGCTTGGGCACCGCTGGCAAGCTCGTCGCCGACGAACTGGGCGCAACGGTCAGCTTCGCCGGTGCGCGCTTCAGCGACGGGGACCTCGCCGAACCGCTTGCGGCGGCCCTCGGCAACCTGGCCGTCACTGAGGCCAACAAGGCCGACATCTGCAAGGTCGCGTCGCTCGTACTCATCAACGCCTGCTTGCTGCACCGCCGGCTGCGTGAGGTGCCTCGGTTCGGCGACATAGCGGACCTCGCGCGAGTCTCAGGAGCCGAGGACCCCGCCGCGGTGCTGAACACTGCGTGGCAGTGCATCCTCGAACATGACTACGAGCCAGTGTTTGCGCCTGCCCTCAGCGTGTTGGCTGCCTTGCCGCAGCGGCCATTTGCGGCAGGCGCATTGCGCAGCCTCGCAGAGTGTGCGAACCGCACAGCCGATTCGCTCAGCGAGATGGGCTACGACCATGCTGGCCCGCTGTACCACCGCATCCTGCCCAATGCAGAGGCATATGGCGCGTTCTATACCAAGAACCTGTCGGCGCTCATGCTGGCGCGGCTGGCTATCGATGAAGGCTTCGCCGACTGGACAGATCCTGAGCACGTTGCTCGCTTGCAGGTCATGGACCCTGCCTGCGGCACCGGGACGCTCCTCATGGCAGCACTTCGAGTGCTCAAGCAACGCGTCCACGAGGCTGGCCACCGCTCGGACGGTCAAGATGCCAACCCCGATGATGCCGAGCTGCACAAAGCCATCGTCGAAAACGTGCTTCACGGGCTCGACATCAACTTGCCGGCCATCCAGTTCGCTGCATCGAACTTCACCTTGGGAGCTCCGACTGTCGACTACCGCAAGATGAACCTGTTCACGCTCAAGCACGGCCCGCAGCCCGACGGATCGATGAAGGCCGGAACGTTGGAAGTGCTCGGCTTCGCCGATTCCGAAGCATCACTGCGCAACCTGGTGCGACACACCAATGCAGGCAGCGTGGGTACCCAGCTGACCGATTCCGGCGCTGAGTTTCCGATACGCGACATCGATCTCGTGATCATGAACCCGCCGTTCACGAACAACGTCAAGAAGAACTCGCAGTATTCGCCGGCTCAGAAGAAGGCCATGCAGCAGCACGAACTTGGGCTGCGCGATGTGCTGCTGCAGTCCGATCCGGCTGCCGGTGCAACCATCGATGCCAACAGCATCCGCACCTATTTCACACCGATCGTGGAACGAATGTCGGCGTCTCGCGGCGCAACTGTTGCTTCCGTGGTCCCCACGACTGCATGCACTGCGTCGTCGGGGCAGAACGAGCGTCGTTTTCTCGCAGACCGGTTCTACATCGAGACGGTCGTCACATCGCACGACCCGAAGAACATCAACTTCTCCGAGAACACCGGTATTCACGAGTGTCTGCTCGTCACCCGGCGTCGAGATGAGCAGTCGGATTCGCCAGCGAATGACCCGCCGACCCGATTCGTGTCGCTTCGCAAGATGCCGTCGACCCCCGATGAGGCCCTCGCTGCAGCGGATGCGATTGCGAGCGGCGATCCTGGCGAGTGGGGCAACGTCACGCTATGGCCAGCCGAGCGCGTACGCGATGGCGATTGGTCACCGGTGCAGTGGTTCGACGGCCGTCTCGCCGAAATCTCTCACCAACTGAGGAATGCCTCGACACTCGTTCCTCTAGGCAGCGTCTTCGACGTCGGGCCAGCCGGGCAGCGCATCCAAGATGCATTTGAAAAGTGTGACTGCGATGACTCACAGGCAATCCGCACATTCTGGTCAATCAGTTCCAAGGTGCGCCGAACGATGCTCGGGATTGCCGAGCAGACGGCGAGGCCAAAGGTCGACAAGGTCGCGCTCGCCAATAGGTATTGGGCGCAACGCAGCAATGTCCTTGTTGCTGCGAGGTACGACACGCACGCCGGGCGCTTGAGCGCGACATGGTCAGACAACCCGAGCGTAGGGGCGGGCTTTATGCCCGTCGCGATATCGGACCCCCAGGTTGGGAAGGGGTTTGTCGCGTGGTGGAACTCCACTCCTTGCAGACTGATGCTGCTGAATATGCGGGCAAGGAAGCTGACATACCCGGTTTGGAAGCTGGCCCTGCTACGTGAGATCGGCACACCGCGACCGAGTAGCGGCGCTTGGACAGGACTTGAGGCGGCCTACGAGGAGGCCAGCGATATCGAGTTGCTGCCGCTGCGGGACGGCGAGCGATGCGAGGGCAGGCGCATCATCGACCGTGCCGCCGCACAGGTCCTGGGCATTCCCGAGGCCACGATCGCTGACTGGCGCCGTCGGCTCGCTCGCGAGCCCACCATCTCCAATCGCCCCGCCGACGCGACGGGTGCATGAGCGCAATGTCATCCGCGCCGAGCCAGTCGAGCGAACCGCGCTAGGCCACCAGGCTCGGCGCTGATCCAAGCCGCCATGTAGCAGGTCGTCGATGCCGAGTCGGGCTGCATCGACGAGTGCCGCAACGTTGTGAGGATCGGACGTCACTAGCTGGCCAGCTGGACTGCGCAGCGCTACAGGATCGGTATCGATGGGATCGAGGAGGCCCGATCGCTCCGACATCGCACCCACCCGCCGACCCCAACATCATGGCTGTCACACCCCCCTCGTACGGTTGTTCCATGTTGAAGGACGGCTCCGGAACCAGCCTGCGGGAGCACGCCGGACTCTCCAGAGCGGCTCCGCGAACAGCCGAGCTAGCAGCGAGCGACGACACCGGTGCGGAGCGCGAGAGCTCACCGGTCGGAGCCGTATCCCCCGCCGGCGTCCTGGCGAGCAGCGCCGAGACCGACCCAGGGCGCGAGAGTGCTCTCGCCGGGGCCACAGCCCCCACTGTTGCCGCATTCGGTGAAGCCGGGGCGGGCTCTGGGGCTGGGGGTGTGCCGGGCGGTGTGCGTGTGGACGCGGTGGATGTGGCCGGGCTGTGCGGGCCGGGTTTGCGTGCCCGTTTGGGTGAGATCGCCCGGGCCGAGTCACAGCTGGCGGCGATGAAGGCCGACGCGCTGGGCGAGATCGCTCGCCGCAGCGGCGACGGAGCCGCCGCCCACGCCGCCACGAACGAGATGGCGGTGTCGGGCCGCAAAGCACGCGGGGAGGTCCGCGACGCCGTGCGGCTCGCAGAGCTCGACGCGACACGCGCCGGGCTCGCTGAGGGGACGGTGCCGGTGGGTCACGCGCAGCTCATCGCCCGCGCGGCTGGCGATGCGCCGGTCGATGAGGCGATGCTGGCCGCGCTGGCACCCCGGCAGGGCTACGACGAGTTCCGCCGCACCGTCGCGCGCCACGTCGTCGACGTCAGCGCCGATGACGGCGCATCAATGCTCGAACGGCAGCGCCAAGCACGCACCGGAACGATCCTGACCCGTCACAGCGACGGCATGACCGTCGTACACCTCGAGGTCGACCCCCTCACCGGCGCACGCCTCGGCACCGTCATCGCCGCTGCTGAGCGGCGGCTGTTCCGCAACGAGGACCGCACCGAGCGGCGCACTCCCCCACAACGCACCGCAGACGCCATCACCGAGCTCATGTTGGACCCGGATGCGAAGCGTCCTGCGGGGGCGTCACTGATCGTCGTCGCCGACTACGACATCCTCAACCGCCAGTTGACCAACGGACGGCTCGCCGACGGCACACCGATCCCGATCGGCGAGATCGCCAAGACCGCCGTCGACGCCCAACTGCTGCCCACCATCTTCGAAGCCGCCACCGGGGACCTGCGCATGGGACGCGCCTATCGCACCGCCACCGACATGCAGCGTGCCGCGCTCGCGCTGCGCGACAAGGGCTGCGTCGGCTGCGGCATACCGCCTGAACGCTGCCAGCACCACCACATCGAGTTCTGGCAACACGAAGGACGCACCGACTATTGGAACCTCGTCACCGTCTGCGCCGACTGCCACAACAACAAGATCCACCAACAAGGCTTCACCGTCGCCTGGAACCCCAACGACGTCCGCTTCGGACTCCAGCCACCAGACCCATCGACTGGCCAGCGACCGGACCAGCCAGCAGGCCGACCCAGTGACGGAACTCACGGCCGCAACGGGCCCCGAGCTCCCCCAGCCTGAGCTCCGGGGGGCAACCCCGATGGCCGCGGCAGCGCCTTGACGGTCCGTTGATCGTGATCCTGAGAACGTCAGGCGGCGCTTGGCTCCCGGCGCAGGAGGCGCTTGAGGCCGTTGACGGCTGGCGTCCAGAACCACTCGGGTTCGGTGAAGCGGCGATGATTCTCGCCCGGCAGCTCCATCGGGTCGTAGTAGTTCTTGTCGGTGTTCTTACGCAGGTACGCCGATTTCTTCAGTACCTGCAGGGCGGCGTACACGGTTCCCTTGTGGGTCCAGCCTTGGCGGTGGTAGTTCCAGTTGTCCGGCGCGAGGTGCTGGGCTGCGTCGAAGTGCCGAAGTGCACGCTCGCTGTCGCCCGCCGATTCGAAGTGCAACGCCAGCTTGAATGTGGGTTCGGCCAGCAGCGCGTCATCGTCGACGGGCTTGAGATGTGCTGCCAGCTCCTCAGCCGACCAGACGAACTCGCTCTCCGGTCCTCTCTCGATCCAGTCCCGAGTCGCATGGGCGAATGCGTCGTTGCCGAGGCGGACCTTGCCAAGCCCGAACTTGATCGTTGTCTCGTCGGGGAACACGCCCTCGTTGCTGCGGACGATGCGGCCTTCCTCGTCGATCCACGCACCCGACGGCACGTTGACCCAGCCGAACAGCGAGCTGATGCGGTGCGTCGGGTCGACAATGCACCGGAACGTCGGCTTGGCCTTGTCAAACCACTTGCCCGCCGCAGCCTCGCCTTGGGAGTCCTCTGCCACGCTGATCAGCTCGAAGCGATCCGGACCGATCGATTCGTACAGCTCCTGCCAGACCGGCAGGTTCACCCGGCAGCCTCACCACGAGGCCCAGGTGAACAACACCACCTTGCGACCCCGCAGGTCGGACAGTCGCACCGTGTCGCCGTTTCGGTCGGCCATCTCGAAGTCGGGGGCCAGGCCCGACTCCAGCCCCATGCGGCGGACCTCGGGCACTGATCCGAGGCTCCACACATCTCCATCGCGCACATGCTGCTGGCCGATCTTGTCGGCGAAGGCCGAATAGCAGAACCACACCCAGTCGTCGGCATCAGCGATCCACGCTTCTCGCTCAGGCTCGAACAGCGGCACGCAGATCTCGCCGAGGCACACGCCCTCAGGCTTCAGCTGCCAGCCGGTGGCTTGCTTGAGCTGATCGACCCGCACCCACAAGCTGTCGGTGTCATCGCTTCGCTGAGCGATGTCGCTGGTGCTCTCACTCGTCAGGACGATCACGGCTGGCCCTTGCTCTCGTGCGCCAAGTTCAACCGACGGAACCCCTAGGGGAGCTTGCCGCCCTCTGTCGTACCGAGCACTATCTGACCGTACTGCTCGTACGTGACAGCCGACACCATCAGGTGCGACTGCACGGTGTAGATGTCGCGCAGGATGCGCTGCATCTCGTTGCCGTCCATCACCGCGCTCCCGCCGGTGAAGCGGAACAGCTCGCTCACCAGATCGACGGCCTCGTCAGTGCACCACACGGCCGCTGCCTGCGCCTCCGTGACCAGCGCTGGATCGGGTGGGCCCGCAGCTGCCGAGTCGAACATGCGCTCGAGCGATTCGGCCATTGCCAGCGCGCATGCGTTCATGCGGATAGTGCCCTGTCCGATAGTTCGCTGGAATACCTGCCTGTCGGCGAGGCTGACACCGCCGAGGTAGCCCCGCTTCTTCTCGATGGCCGCCTCGGTCATCGTCTGCAACGCCAAGCGTCCGAGTGCGTACGCGAAGCTGCCGTGCTCGTTCACGACATAGGCGGGCAGCCCGAGCCGCATAAGCGCACCACCCCGCGGCGGCCCACCGCCGAGTGCATCGATGGCAAATCGATCGGGCACGAAGACATCGTCGAGCTCGTAGTCGCAGCTGCCGGTGCCTCGCATGCCGAGCGTGTGCCAGTTGTCGTGCAGGATGACTTCATTGGTGGGCACAAGCGCCCTGATCACTGGCGGTCCGTCCGAAAAGACCGGCACCGCCACCCAGTCGGAGTGCTCGACGCCGCTGCCCCAAGCCCAACGGCCCGACACCCGGTAGCCGCCTTCGACGCGCCGTGCTTGGCCGCCGGCTCGCAGCGAGCCGGCCATGAACGGGAAGCCATCCGCGAGCACTTCGTCAACTGAGTCGTCGGAGAGGCTTGCGAACACGCCGCCGGTCACGGCTGAGGTGATGAACATGCACCACGCGGCCGCAGGGTCGATCATCGTCACGGCCTCGATCACGTCCATCTGGGTGACCGGATGCGCTTCGGCGCCGCCCACCTCGTGCGGCGACTTCATCTTGAACAGTCCCGAAGAGCGCAGCGCCTCCACCGAGGTCGGCGACAGTCGTCGCAACTTCTCGGACTCGTCCCGACCGGCCGTCAGCGCATCGGCGGCCGAATCGACCGCCGCCAGCAGGTGGGCCCGGTTGGCTTCCCGGTCCCTCGGAAACTCGTTCGCGT
Organism: uncultured Acidimicrobiales bacterium; assembly: GCA_964484385.1. Classification (GTDB taxonomy): domain Bacteria; phylum Actinomycetota; class Acidimicrobiia; order Acidimicrobiales; family Poriferisodalaceae; genus Poriferisodalis. The sequence goes on along the minus strand of CAZAFV010000001.1, from coordinate 8,270 downwards.
GGGCGCCCACTGCCCGCTCAGATCGCGTCCACGACGTGCTGGAGCCCGCTGAGGTCCCGCGACAGCAACGACGCTCGGATCTCGTCAGGCCGGTCCGCGAACCTCGGGTCGCACTGTGGGCCATTGAGATTGTGAACCCCGGATTCCTCCACGGTCGGGCCCCATTGGTTTCCCCCGTTGTCGCCGAGCTGCCCCGGATCGGTCATGTCGATCGTGTTCGGCCCATAGCTGGCATCCACCCGGTCGCCGTCGCACATGTGCTCGTGAACGTGGCCGTAGGGATCATGCCAGTAGTCGTAGATCTGCGAGCCGTAGACGTGACGTCCGACGCCCCACGCCAGTACGTACGGCGCGCCCTCCGCCGCCCGCTCCCGGAAGTGCATGTGACCCCGGAAGACGTCGTCCATGCTGAACACCTCGAACGCTGCATGGCTGAACTGCGCCTCGGCGGTTCCGTCCATGAGCGGCAGCACCAGCATGCTGTGGTGGTCGGTCTCAGCCGTGCCCCGGTCCATCCGCATGAACTGGAACATCACATCGGAGCCCGTCGACGTGATGAGCTCCACGAGCGGCGGCGGGAAGTGCTCTTCGGCCCCCGGCGGGATGATCATCCGGGCTGCGTCGCTGACGAGCATGCCGAAGGTGTTCTCGAGGAAGCGCATGAAGGCCTGGTGCGCTCCTGGCGGCACGGCCGCCACCACGTGACCGAGCCGGTACACCTCGGGCGGACCGGGATCCTTCTTGATCGGGTAGCGATTGCCGCTGACGTCCTGCTCGACGCCTACTCGGTCGTCGACGCCGGCGTGGTTGTAGGTGATGCGATCGCGGCGGGGTGCAAGCGGCTCCGCTTGCTGGCCGTGCACGGCTTCGAGCACGAATCCGGTGATCGGCTCGACGAAGTGGACGCGCTTGCCGCCGCCGAGCTCGCCTTCGACGCCGCCGATGTCGTGCACCGGCGAGCAGCCGGGAACAGCGTCTGCCAGTGCATCCAAGTCGCCTTCAGATTCCACTTCGAACGCCCAGCCCATGAACTTCGCTGGACCGCGGTGCACCACATGGAGAAACGGCATCGGCTCGAGGCCCCGGGAGATCAGCACCTCGTCGTCTCGGTGCACGACAACGAGACCGAAGTCGTTCACGAACGCCTCCATGGCGTCGAGATCGGGCGCCGAAAACCGGATGTAGGCGATGTCGACGGCCTTCACGATCGGCGTCGCAGTCTCAGGCATGATCGCTGTGTCGGTCATGTCGCCTCCGCATCCGGCACCCAGTTGCCGTGGAATCCGTACGGCACGCGTTGCGGCAGCGGCACCCGGGCCACTGGAGGGCGGCCGAGGTCGCGGGCATCGAGGATGACCAGCTCGCTGGCGTCGGTCGTCTCGTCGTAGACGTAGGACATCAGCCAGCCGTCGTCCTCGGCGCTGCCCTCGGGATCAGGGACGAACACAGCCTCGGCGCTGCCCCGGCCGGGGCCGTGGTCGTGGTACTCGGCCGTGCCGCTGTCGTAGTCGAACTTGTAGTTGGCCCCCGGGATGAGGCCGTCGCCGACGCCGACGGTGTACCCGAACCGATGCTTGCGTGCGGTCCGGTCGGCGCGGACCTGGGGAAACTCGTGGAACCGGTCGTCGACGCGTTCCTCGCTGACCCTGCGACTCACCGGGTCGACGGTCCAGCGATCGAGCGTGGGCCGGGAATCTCCGGCCGGGCCCAGCTTGTCGCGGTCGAACATCTTGTCGTAGCGGCACAGGTCGATCACCACCAGGCCGTCGCTGTCCTCGTAGGCGTTCAACGGGTGGAAGACGTAGCAGAGCCCGACGTCGCACCAGATGATCTCCTCGGCTGTGCCATCGCGGGGCAGCAGGCCGACCCGGGCGCCATAGTCGGGGTCCCACCGGAACGGGAACGACGCTTTGCCGCTGAGCGCGAGATCCAGGTCGAGCGTGACGGGCAGGTCGTAGATGATGGCGTAGTTCTCGGTGAGCGACATGTCGTGGATCATCGGCATGCCCGGCAGCGGCACATCGACCGTCTTGCGCACCCGACCGTCGGCGCCCACCACGACGTACTCGACGTGATCGAACAGGTCCTGCCACGCATAGCAGACGGCGTGCAGCTCGCCGCTGCGGGGATCCAGCTTCGGATGCGCCGTGAAGCCGGTCTTCAGCGTCCCGGAGAAGTCGTTGCGACACACCGTCTCGAGCTCGTAGCCCATCTCCACCGGTACCACGCCCGCTTCGACGAGCGCCCACGTCGTGCCGGCGAAGCCCCAGACACTCGTATTCGCAGAGAAGTCGAGCGAGCCGACAGGCCCCGGCACCGCGGGTTCGCCCAACGCCTCCACCACGTCCTGGCCGCGCACCCAGCGGTTGCGATACCACTCGGCGCGGCGGTCGCGCAGCCGCACGCCGTGCACCATGCCGGTGCCGACGAACCAGTGGCTCGTCGCCGGATCGGTGGGCGCGATCGGGTTCGGCCCGTTGCGCAGGTAGCGGCCTTCCAGCGCTGCGGGTATCTCGCCGATCACGTCGAGATCGAACGCCGTGACCTCTTCGGACACTGGAGCGAAGTTGCCCTCGCTGTAGGTGTTCTGAGGCCGGGCTTCGGTGGTTTCGCTCATGGCAAGCTCCCAGGTCGGTCGGCGGCGTGGTCGATGTAGCGACCGATCACGTTGCGCGTCACCGTCGCCACATCGTCATGCTCAAGGCCGTAGGCCCAATCGGTGCAACCTGTAGTGAACACCTCGCCGAGACCCCGCTCGAACCAGCCCATCACGGCCGCGCCGTGTGCGAAGCGCTCCCGGTTCTCGGGCGTGTCGCCGCCGCCGAGGCGCTCGGTGACCCAGTTGAGCTCGCCGATGTAGCTGTCGGGCATTCCGGGCGGCGCTTCGGCGGTCTCCCACAGGTGTGCCGGTGCTGTGCCGAGCACCTCGAAGTTGGGCGGCGTGCCGCCGCTGGGCTTGGCGACCGGCAGCCCGTCCACCAGCTCGAGCTCGCAGCCGTCGCACTCGTAACCCACCACCACCGGTTCGCCGCCCACCACGTCGCCCGCGATCAGCCGCAAGCCGTCGAACGCCCAGTGGCCCGGCCTCCAGACTGTGTACCCGCCGGATCCCTTCGGGGCGCGGCGGCAGTGGGCGTAGCCGCCCCGGGTGAACGAGACGCCGGTCATCTCGTTCTCCGGTCGTCCCGTGAGCGGGTCGCTCCACATGGTGGACACGGTGTGCTGCTCATCGGTACCCATCACCGGATCGAGGTCGAAGTCGAGCTTGTAGCCGATCACCCGGTCGTCATCGCCGAAGCGCACCTGCCAGAACGACGTATTGCCCGAGAAGAACGCAGCCGCGCCGCCGCCGTCCACCCAACCCTCGACGTGGTCGCGCATCTCGGCCGACCAGTACTCGTCATGGCCGACGCTGATGTACAGCCGGCGCCCGTCGAGCAGATCGGGGCGGGAGTGCAGGTCGAGACTGGTCGCGTAGTCGAGCGCGACGCCGTTGCGCTCGGCCCAGCTCACGAACAGCCGCTCCCAGTTCGCCCAGCCCGCCGCAGCCGACCAGTAGGAGTAGTTGTCGAAGTACTCGTCGACCTCGGGCCGCGGCAGCTGCCCGAACCGGGCGACGCGGTAGCGGTGGGGATCGGGCTTGTCTAGGAAGCCGCGTGGAAGCGGCCGGTGCTGTGACGACTCGTGGCCGCCGGTGTAGAAGCTGGGCCCGCCCCAGTCGTTGTAGGCAGCCCAGGTGGAGGTGGACAGCACCAGCAGCGTGTCGCTGGGCTCGGCGGCTCGCACTACGAAGAAAGCTTCGGCATCCTCGCCGTCGGTGCCATGCAGGCGCACGAGATAGAAGCCGGGCAGCCACGCCGGGTCGATGCTGAGCGAGAGCGAGGGGGTCCAGCCGCAGCCCTCGGTGGCGCAGTCGTCGGGCACCGGCTGCTCGCTGACCGCCAGGTCCCGGGTCTCGACAAGCTGTTCGGCGGCGCCGATCCGCAGCACCTCGACGCGGCAGGATCCACCATCGCCGCTGATCATCAGGTCGATGGTGTCCCCCGCCACGCCGCTGTGCGGCCAGCAGTAGCCCGCGATCATGCGGCGACCGTAGTTGGCCCGTTGCCGTGGCGGCGCAGGTGTGCCTGCGCTCAGTTGGCGGCGATGAAGTCGATCAGCACCTGGGCCAGCTCGGGGCCCTTGTCCTCCTGCAGGAAGTGCGATGCGCCCTCAATGGTGACATGGGCCTGGCCTTGGGCTCCGGGGACAAGATTGCGGAATGGCTTGTCGGCGCCTGCCGTCACCGGGTCCTGGTCGCTGAAGCAGCACAGGAACGGCTTGTCGAACTGCTGGAGCACGCCCCAGGCCTCACGGTTCGGCTGCGCCTCGGGATCGTCGGGCGAAGTGCAGACGTGTGATGGCCAGGCGCGCGCGCCGGCCTTGTAGGAATCGTCGGGGAACGGTGCGTCATAGGCGGCGATGACCTCAGGCGCGAAGTCGGTGAGGCTGCCGCCGTTGACGATGTCGCCGATCGGGAAGACGGGTGACTCCCGGGCGAACGTCTGCCAGTTCATGAAGGCATCGCTCGGCAAGCGATCCCCGGTGGGCAAACCGGTGTTGGCGACGGCCACGCGGGCGAACCGGTCAGGCTGCGCGGTCACGAGCCGCAGGCCGATCAGCCCGCCCCAGTCCTGGCCGAAGAAGGTGATGTCGCTCAAGTCGAGCACGTCGAAGACCAGGCTCGACATCCACGCCACGTGGCGGGCGTAGGTGTAGTCGGACTGCTCGGTGGGCTTGTCGCTGCGCCCGAAGCCGACCTGGTCGGGCACGATCACCCGGTGCCCGGCATCGGCGATGGGCCGGATCATGTGGCGGTACAGGTAGGCCCAGGACGGCTCGCCGTGCAGCAGCAGCACCGGGTCGGCGTCGGGCGGTCCCTCGTCGAGGTAGTGGACTCGCAGCGAGCCGCCCTCGCCGTCGGGAATCTCGACGTAGTGCGGCTCGAAGTCGTACCCGTCCAGATCGGCGAAGCGCTCGTCGGGCGTGCGAAGGGTCTTCATGGTGTTTGCTCCTGTGTTTCGATTTGGGCCAAGACGAGTTCTGGGTCGGCGTCGGGCGAAGCGAGCTGGCGCAGGCGGGCCGTGAAACCCATGTAGTCCCACATCAGGTGCTCGCCGTCGCGCCAGCGGCGAACCTCGATCGGGCCGGTGCCCACATTGAGACCGTGGGGCCGCAGCACGTGCACGCCGTCCTCGAAGCTGGCGACGACGTGGATCTCGGTCGACTTGTCGAATTCGGCGACATCGTGCACGCCGTTGCGCAGCGTCCCGTCGCAGCGCATGTCGTGGATGATGCCTGCACCGGTCACCACCACTCGGTCGTCGGCCTGCTCGATGCGCTGCACATGCCCGATGGCAGGATGGCCGGGCTGCGCAGTACCTTCCACGTACACCTCGACGGTCTGCCAGAAGCCGCGCATGTCCGGCGCCCCGTCGCAGAGCGGCTGGGTGCAGCCGGCCAGCACCGGCGGCGGCCACTGCGTCCAGCCGCCCGTTGGCGTGAATGCGACAGGAATCGAATCGGCGGTGAGGGTCATCGGTGCTCCCCTATTGGCGTGCCATCTCGGTGCGTGCTGCTGTCTCGGCTTCAGACCGCGACGCCCCGCTCCGGTCGATCTCGACGGCGTGCAAGGTGCCGCTGAATGCGAAGGGCGCCTCGTAGCGGGGCGACACGGCCTGCCCGTGATCGAAGCCGACGCTGGAGCCGATCGAGGAGACTATGCGCATCATGTAGGGAAGCTCTGCGCTCCCGCAGGGCTCGCCGTCGATGGCCAGTTCGACGACACCCTCGGTTCGGCTCGTGCGACGCAGCCGTGCCGTCAGGACGCAGTCGCCTGCGGGCACCTCCAGGTCGGACTCGACCACGGTGTGCTCGCCGAATGAGTTGTAGTCCACGACGAGACGGCCGCCCTGCACGAACACCGTCATGCCCGAGTTGGCGTTGCCGGTGGCCCACAGGACGCCGGCGTCGGCGGCTGCGCTGCTCACGTGCGCGGTGAGCTCCCACGATCGACCCGACGGCGCAGCCGAAGCTGCCGAGGGGATCGGCGAAAGCGGCGGGCGATAGCGGTAGCGCCGGCTTGTCGGGTGCGGCGAGTGATCGTCGGGGCGGGCGACGAACAGCTCGATCATCCTTTCGTCCAGCGGCAGGACGCCGTGGCGCTCGGCCTCGGACCACCACAGGCCGATCAGCTCCTCCAGCTTGCCGGGATCGGTCGTCGCAAGGTCGTTGCATTCGGACCGGTCCGATGACAGCTCGTACAGCTCCCACCGGTCGTCGTCGAAGGCTTCCCCCTTGATGTGTCGCGCCACCGCCTTCCAGGTGACGCCGTCTTGCTCGGTGACCAGTGCGCGGGAGCCCGCTTGCTCGAAGTACTGGAGCGTGTTGGCGGCCGGGGCATCCGCATCGGCGAGTACCGAGGCGAACGAGCTGCCGGTCACCGGAAGCTGCGCATAACCGCCGAAGACCTCCGGCGGCGTGATGTCGAGCAGCTCGTAGATCGTCGGCACCACGTCGGACACGTTCACGAACTGGTCTCGCCGGGTGCCCTGCTGGTCTGCGGCGAGGCCGGCGGGCCAGTGCACCACGAGGGGCACGTGCACGCCTCCCTCGTGGGTGTTCTGCTTGTACCACTTGAAGGGGCTGTTGCCGCACTGGGCCCAGCCCCACGGGTAGTTGGTGTGCGAGTTGGGCCCGCCGATGTCGTCGAGCCTGTCCATTACGTCGTCGGGGTCGTCGAGGATGCCGTTGAAGTACTTCATCTCGTGCATGACGCCGAACGGCCCGCCCTCCTGGGAGGCGCCGTTGTCGGCCAGCACGAACAGGACCGTGTTGTCGAGCTGGCCCATCTGGCGCAGCCCGTCGACAAGGCGGCCGATCTGGTCGTCGGTGTGGTCGAGGAACGCAGCGAATGCCTCCTGCAGGCGGCAGGCGAAACGGCGATGGCTGTCTGGCAGCTCATCCCACGGCTCCACGCCGGGATTGCGGGGAGCCAGCTCGGTGCCTTCCGGGATGATCCCCAGCGCGAGCTGTCGCTCGTACCAGCGCTGGCGAACTGCGTCCCAGCCGTCGTCGAACCGTCCCCGGTACTTGTCGAGGTAGGCCTGCGGTGCCTGATGCGGCGCGTGGGTTGCCCCGAAGGGCAGGTAGGCGAAGAACGGCCGGTCGGGGCGCACGCCCTTGCTGTCGTTGATCATGTGCAGGAGCTGATCGACGAGGTCTTCGCTGAGGTGGTAGCCCTCGCCGGGGCCCGCAGGCGGGTCGATGTGGTGGTTGTCGACGACGAGCTCGGGGTGGAACTGGTCGGTTTCGCCTTCGAGGAAGCCGTAGAAGCGGTCAAACCCACGTGCCAGCGGCCACTGGTCGAACGGTCCGGCGGCCGAGATGTCCTCGGTCGGCGCCAGATGCCACTTGCCGCAGCAGAACGTGGCGTATCCCTGTGCGCCGAGCACCTCGGCCACGGTCGCGGCGTGGTTGGTGATGTGGCCGAGCTGGTGCGGGAAGCCGGTGCGGTGGTTCGACACCGAGCGCATGCCCACCGCGTGCTGTGACCGGCCGGTCAGCAGCGACGCCCGCGTCGGCGAGCACAGCGGGGTGACATGGAAGTTGGTGAACTGCAGCCCGCCGGCCGCGAGCGCATCGACATGGGGGGTGTCGATGTCGGAGCCGAAGCAGCCGACTTGGGCGAAGCCCGTGTCGTCGAGCAGCACGATCACCACGTTGGGCGCATCGGGTGCGGGATGCGGCCGGGAGGTGAAGTGCGGTTCGGATTCGGCGAGCGTGCGGCCGATGCGGCCTTCGAACGGCGTCGGCTGTATCGGATGTGTCATCGAAGCTCCTGGGGAGATGCCGGGAACGGGTTGGCGTGACCTCGCGGGTTTACAGCGTGACAGTGGTGAGGTCGTCGCCGATGACGACCTCGCCGTCGAAGTGTGCCGCCGCTAGATCGATCCACTCGGGGTACTGCTCGGGGGTGGGCGCGGGAACCATGTGCGTCAGCACCAACCGCTTCACGCCGACCCTGGCCGCGGTCTGTGCCGCTTCGACGACATCGGAGTGGTAGTCGAGGATGTCCTGCGCCATCGGGTTGGGGCTCAGCCCGATGAGGTCCTTGCGGATGACGGTCTGCACGTAGGCATCGGCACCGGCGGCGAGTTGGTCGACACCATCGCAGGGGATGGTGTCTCCGACGATCGCGGCGACCGCGCAGTCGTGGGAGAGGCGGTAGC